>JARGGH010000009.1 GCA_029210945.1 Anaerolineales bacterium | reverse complement strand
CGAACCGCCGGATGCGGACCCGCATGTCCGGTGGTGTGGGAGGGGTAGGGCCGTGAGGCCCTCCCCTATCCCGATTCTGTTTTCAACCGCCCAGCTGCGCTTGGGCTAACTCCCGAAGTAACAGCCCGATGCTGTAGGCACCACGACGTTTTTCAGCTCTATCGTGATCTTCGTATCCTCGTCCGATCGGATCGGCACAACCGGCAGCGATCCTGGCACCTTGTGTAGACCAGTCAGCGGTGGCGTGGTGTGCGCATGCCAGACCTGGAAATTCAGCAGCTGCAGCAGCTCAGGATCGAGAGGAATACAACCACCACCGTTGGAAATGATGAAGCGCAAATTCTGCGCGATTGTGGAAGGTTCCAAACCCGCAAGCATCATCTATAAAAGTGATCGAGCTCTTACCTTTCCGTCGCCAGTCCCTGTTCGAGCAGCTGTCGGACTAGCGCATCCAATTCCGATCGGGGCGGCGATGTCTGCGTGACTTCGAAGGCAGGTAGCCTGACCGGGCCTGCCGTCTTGCCAATTTGATGCGCCTCATCGAACCAACGCGCCGCCAGATCAAGGTAGATTTTCGGCGTTTGCGGAGTGGCTGCGACGACGCGATGGAGTTCCATTGCCCACTCTATCTCACCCTCGCGCAGGAGAACGCAGGCGAGTCCAAGAATCGAATACAGCATCAAGGGGGTCATTTGATGTTCATGGGCGCGGCTTAGCGCGTCGAGTAGATGTCCCTTCGCCTGCTCCAGCAGACCCATGCCAATCTCAGCAAAGGCAAGACGGCAGCGGGAGTTGGAGATGCCCCAGCGATGGCCGAGTGTGCTAAAACGCCTCAGCCCCTCCTCGGCCCATTCTGCTGCCTGGCAGTAATCGCCTAACCCGTAGGCGTCCACACTCATCCGGCTGTAGGTATAGGCTTGGCCGGAAATATGGTTAGTAGCCCGGAAGATCTCAAGCGCCCGGCGGTGATAGTCTAAACCCTGTTCATACGAACGCATGCCATCGGCGCTCAACCCCATCTTGCTCAGGGCAAACGCCATTCCAGGCTGGTTTCCCTGTTTTTCGAAGAGGTCGTAGCATGTCTGGTAATCACTCATGCTATCCGAATACAAGCCCTGCAGAAAGCGGACATAGCCCAGCCAGAGATGATAGGAGGGGAAGACTGGCTTGGCGTACCCCTGGCCAAGTGCGATGGCTTGCTCTAGATAGTTGACCCCGTGCTCGAAACAGCCCTGAAGGCAGGCATTAATCCCCATATTGTTCAAGCAAATCGAGCGAATTTCCGGCGAATTGTCTTCAGCTACCCAACGCATGCACCTTTCAGATAGCGATTGACTTTCTTCAGATTTTCCGAGATGAGAGAGGAACCATGCTTGCCGTGCGGAAGCGCTACGAAAGAGAGGATGGGCAAACGGGTCAGCCTGCATCTGGCTTGCGCCAGCCTGCTGGATCATCCGTGCCAACCGTCCTAGCGCAACCACTCCGTCATGCCAGTCATGCGCGACGTAGAATGAAAAAATGTTGTCCAGCACCTGATGCAATTCCTCGTCATTGAGGTTTGTGACCGCCCAATCCAATGCGAACCAGATATTTGCGAGCTCCTTGACAACTATTTCCCGGGCTTCGGGCATCTGGGTTGTGATCATTTGTGGGCCTAATTCATTTAGAAATCCCAGGTAGTATCGGGCGTGAGCTGAGCGCACCTCCTCAGCGAGAGTAGGTTTCTGGCCCAACTTCTCGCTCGAAAAATACTGGATCGAGGCATGCAATGAATAGTGGCCGAGCGCGCTTCGCCGAATCAGGCTCTTATCCACTAATGCTGCGAGGTCCTTAAGTCCGGCACCGGTCACCGCCTCAGCGGCTTCTCTTTGAAAAGTCCCACGAAATACGGATAAAGCTGCCAACGTGCTTCGCAGGCGTTCCGGTAATAAGCTCCAGGAGCGTTCAAAGACAACGCGCAGGCTGCGATGCTCGTCAGGCTGGTTCTTCAAGCGGGACGTAAGAAAATCCAAATCGCTTCTTATCTGTTCCAGGATCTCGGGGGTCGAGAGTGCGTCGGTCCATGCTGCGGCCAGCTCGATCGCCAGGGGGTTGCCCTCAACCAGCGAACAGATTTCCTCCGCAGCTGTATGTTCCTCGGCTGCGAACGCCTGGCTTCCATGCACTTGCTCCGCGCGCTGCATAAACAACTCAAACGCTGGAGGGATTGATCCAGAAACCGGGTGTCCGGGTGCTTTAACAGGTAGTCCTTCGAGCTGCAGCACCCATTCCTGTCTCAACCGGAGCCGCTCACGGGAGGTGAGCAGGAGCTTCAAGCCGGGTGCGTTCTCAAGGAGTTCGGCAAGCAGTCGGGAAGAATCTAGAAGATGCTCAAAGCCATCCAGCACAAGAAAGATCCGTCTTGTGGAAAGGAAGTCGATAAGCTGCGATTTAGGATCCTGGATTGTAACGAGGGAATCGACGTAGAAGTTAAGGGCCTGGGATATTGCGGGCAGGATAAATTCGGAGGATGCGATCGATGCAAGCGGACAGAAGAAAGTGCCGTCACGGAATAAATCTGCTGCCTCGCGCAGCGCTTCAACCGCCAGACGAGATTTGCCAATCCCCCCGGGACCTAGAACGGTTAACAGCCGACACTCCTCTGATGCGATCCGCATGAGCAGTTCGGCTAATTCATCCTGCCTATCGACCAGCGGCATCTTTTGAGGAACCACTACCCGCTTTGCGGGCGGCGGATCTTCGAACCTCTGCACATCACCGCGCTGGACCTTCTCGAACAGCAAACGGGTTTGGCTTGAAGGTTCGGTGTCTAATTCACGGCGCATCTGCGCACGGCATTGATCGTATTGCTCAAGTGCTGCGGAGCGGTTCCCGCGGCGCGCGTGAACGAGCATGATGGCGCGGTGAGCAAGCTCGTCCATAGGATCCAATTTAAGTAATTGAAGTGCCAGCGTCATTGGATCATGGTCGGAGGCTCTATTTAAAGCGTTTTCGATGGACCGGTGGAAGCATTGCGCAATTATCTTCAGCAACCGCTCGTTCTGCCAGGTGCGCCAGGTTTCAAAGGATTCAGAATCGGGAAGATAAAAGCCTGAAAGGAACGGGCCCCTGTAGAGATCCAGGGCGCGATCATCATCGCCCTGGTCAGCAGCCCGCAGCAGATCGTTCAGGTCGACATTCACGACCTGATCCCAATCAATGCTAACTCGCGTACGTGTCTGAGTGAGATAGGACCCACAGATCTTATTGAGGGCCGTAAGCGCGACACGCAGACTGGTATCGGCGTGCTGTTGGTCGCTTTCTGGCCAGAGCATGGAAGCCAGCAATGACCGTGGCTGCTGTTCACGTTCGACGGCAAGGTAGACGAGCAGAGCTTGTGCTTTGCGCGAGCTCAGCCTCGCATGCTGACCATCAACCCTGATCCTGAGGTCTCCGAGCACTCGCAGGTCCAGCATCTCAAGCGAAGTTCCTAGTCTAAACTTTCATTGGCTAAGCAGTAAAAGCTAGCGAGATTAGCGCATTTTTAACGCTGCTGTCGCGTTGCATCACTATCATAGTGGTAGAACGATGAAATTGCACGTGTCATCAGTCAAATGGAGGTGTGGGATGACTTTCAAGACGCTCTTACTCATCAAGGCTGTGGTCTGCCTGACGTTTGGGATCCTGCTGCTCTTCTTCCCAAGCTTTCTGCTCGGCATACTGGGCGCGTCATTGACGGCACCCGGTATCTTTCTCGGCCGGGAATACGGGGCGAACATGCTTGGGACACTTACGCTGATGTGGTTTGCGAAGGACCTCGGCGAAACAAAAGCCCGGCAGCCAATCCTGCTCTACCTGTTCGTGTATGATGCGATCGGCTTTATAGTCACCACGATTAATACCCTGACCGGGGTGTTGAACGGTCTGGGTTGGGGCATCGTGGCAGTCTACCTGTTTATCACAGTCAGTTCTGCATACTTACTTCTGAAAAGCCCAAGAACTGCCGCAGCCGCCGGGTAAGCGTCAAAGGCGCTCAGGCCAGCATGCATGACCTATTGATATCCCCACACGCGCTTCCGGAGCGACGCCTGAGGTTTGGTGTATGGGTCCCGCCTTTCCCGGGTTGGCCTACAATTCAGAAGCGCGTGCGGATGATCGAAGAACTAGGGTTCGACTCGATCTGGATAGCAGACCATTTTGCCAACCCATTCAATACACGCACCGCTTGGATGGAAGCCTGGTCGCTGCTGGCCGGAATTGCCGCTTGTACAAACCGCATCCGGGTTGGCACGCTTGTGAGCACACTGATCTACCGCAATCCAGCACTGCTCGCCAAGCAGGCTATGACGATCGACAATATCTCGCGTGGCCGGCTGACGCTCGGTCTGGGTGCCGGCGTCAGGGCAGATCCAGCTCATCGTATGACCGGTGTGCCGGCGTGGGAGAATCGAGAAAGGGTCGCGCGCTTCGAAGAGGGAGTCCAGATAATCTGCCAGATGTTGAGAGAGGAAGAGACCACCTTCGACGGTGAGTACTACCAGGTTGCGGGCGCGGTCATGCTGCCCAGGTGTGTCCAGCGGCCGCGCCCCCCACTATTGATCGGTGCTGATGGCCGGCGTATGCTCAGCATTGCCGGTCGTTTTGCAGATGCCTGGAATATGCTTGGCAAGCTATCTTACTCGCACACAGAATTTGTACAGAAGGCAGCAGAAGCGATGCATGTCCTCACTTACAGCGCAAAGGTTGCCGGAAGGGATCCACAGAAGGTGCGTCGCTCGCTATGTCTGGGCTGGACGAGAGAAGATATCTATGCCGGCTTGGCTGCATTCCGGGACTACTTGTCTCCCTTTATTGAACTCGGATTCACTGAATTTATGCTCGGCTACTGGCATGAATCAGATATCGATCAGCAGGCACCAATCAAACATCTTCCGGATGAGGAGAGATTAATCTGGATGGCAAAGGTTGCTATCCCGAGCTTGCGCAGTATCGCGCAAACGATGTAACAGGATCCGATCGAGCTTAAAAGCAAAAGCCAATTAATAGCTAAACTCGCCAGATTCTGTTAGAGAGCATAAGGGAGTAGAGGTCCACAACAAGGATCAGAAAACGTGTGCGGTCACCGGCGAACCAATAAACCAAATGGACCGAATATAGAGGTCATTCTGGTCTGGAAGCATTTCCAACCCGCTTAAGGCTGTTGATTCCATGGTGGATCAGGTAGCGGTGGAGCCAGAAGCTATCTCTACCCGCTTCATAGCAGCTGAGTACCCGGCAATCTCCCATGAGGTGGCAGCGTGGTTGCGTGGATCGATTCTCTCGCTCTAATGCAACGCGGTCCCTGGAAGCGACATTCTGCTCTCTGGGAGGTTGGCCAAACCCAGGGGTGAAGCCCAATTTCCATTGGTTGTTGTCCAGCTCGATGGCCATGCAGAGCACGCGCTGCAAGGAATACTCGAAGGAGTAGGTCGCTGCGGTGTCCATTGCTGCCTCCTTATATGGCTGAAGGATTTAGCAGAAGGATACGGCGCAGCGGCTTGCTCGTTCAAGGCGAGGCTGCTCATTTCGGATTCGACCTCGTAACCTCTAGGTCCTTGGTTCTGACCCAGGCTCCGATACCTGAAGAAGAAGGCGTCCGGAAAGGCGCTTTCTCGTGAAAGCAGCTCCGTGTGGTGCAGACTTGGATTCGATCAGAAGAGGGTGAGGATAGACGCCTGAACAACTGCAGCATAATAGCTTTGCTGGTTTCCTGGATTGGGAAGGAGATTTTCGGGAAAGTTTTAGGCGCAAGGTTCCAATCGCCCAAACGGCCATCCTGAATCAGGAAGAAGATAACTTTTCGGGCATGATGGGCCAAATGGCGCTCCCGGTGCGCCTATCGAAGTGGTATTTTGTGGGGGAATGCCGACAGCAACGTCGTTCGCGGCTTGATCGTCACCGGGTGCGTTTTCCCCCGCTTGCTGCAAAGATCGTTTGGGGTAAGGAGTTATGTGTCATGAGTTATGTGTCATGAGTGTGAATGCGTCCAGGAAGGAACGGAGGGCTCAGCGTCAGCGAAGAGAAAGGCTCCGCCGCATTGCTGCAGGGCTCTCAATCTTAGGTGGGGTCGCCCTGATTGTGGCCGCGGGATTTGTGTTTGGTCCAAGACAGCTCGGCAGCACAGCATCGTTTGATTATAGTGAAGAAGATATTAATTATGATCAGCCTTTTACTGCGGTGCATGAAATGAACCAAGGGCCTCCGATCCCCTTCTTGCCGAAGGGAGGCCCTCAACCTCGGATCGCGATCAGTGAAACTTACTATGACTTTGGAAAGCTGGGTCCGACCGAAATCGTGACCAGGGAGTTCATCATTGCAAATACAGGTGAAGCCCCATTAACCATCAGTCGAGCCTATACCACCTGTGGATGCACGACGGCAGAATTTTCATCTTCCTTAATACCCCCAGGGGAAGTCTCGGTGATGACGCTGATCTTTGACGCCGGCTTTCACGATGTTCGGGGCCAGACCGTTCGCAGGGGTGTCATCATCGAGAACAATGATCCACAGAGTTCAAACGCCGAGATCTGGGTTCAAGCCAGCGTGCTGAACAGCCCATAGAGGTGCTTACTGGTGTCGTTAGATAACGAACAGGAAATCCCTGAGCCTTCCGTCAAATCCTGGCCGCGAATCCTTGCATACAGCATCGTCTTGGCGATCCTTGCACTCATGGGTTGGGGTTTGTACCGGGTTTATGCCGGACCGCTCTCCGAGGGACCGGCGCCTGATTTCACCCTGGAGACTTTTGACGGTGAACCAATCACATTGAGCGACCTGCGAGGGCAGGTCGTCGTCATCAATTTCTGGGCGTCCTGGTGCCCTCCCTGCCGGGATGAAGCGCCCTACCTGGAATCATCGTGGAGGAAGTATCGGGATCACGGCGTTGTTCTCCTGGGTGTTGATTATGTCGATACGGAGGCGGAGGCGCGCGCCTACATCGCCGAGTTCGACATTACCTATCCCAACGGCCCCGATCTGGGCACGCGCATCTCGCAAGCCTACCGCATTCAAGGGGTGCCGGAAACCTTTTTCGTGGGAAAAGACGGTACGATCCGCGGGGTCAAGATCGGCCCTCTGGTCCCCCCGGAGCTGGACGAAAAAATCACCGAGCTGCTGGCTGAGCCCTATCCCTGATACGATCATATCAGTTTCACTCTGAGCGGAAGGAACAGCCGATCTATGGACAGCAGTGATCGACACGCCACCGTGGTGACGAAGACTCGCTATGGCCGGATCGCCCCAATCTACGATTTTCTTGAGGCAATCCCGGAGCTTCGCTACCGATCCTGGAGGGAGCATTTCTGGAGAAAGGTCGCTGGGACTTTGGACGCAGGGGACCTGCTGCTCGAGGTCGGGGTCGGTACCGGCAAAAACATACCCTTCTGGCCCGAAGGCGTTGCGGTTACTGCGATTGACCTTACACCCGGTATGGTGAAGCGGGCTCACCGGCGGGCCAGAAAGCTTGGAGTATCCGCGGATATCCTCGAGGGAGATGTGCAGGATCTCAAGTATGCGGACAACCACTTCGACGCCGCTACGGCTACATTCGTTTTCTGTTCGGTGCCAGATCCTATGCGGGGACTGCGCGAGTTGGCGCGGGTTGTAAAACCAACAGGGCACATCGTCCTTATGGAACATGTCCGTTCGCCCAACCCAGTTCTTGGCAAGCTTATGGATGTGCTTAATCCAATCATCCGAAGTCTTATGGGACCGAATATCAATCGTAATACGGTCGCAAATGTGAATAGCGCAGGATTGGATGTAGTAGAGGTAGAAAACCTAGATCGCGGTGGGATCTTCAAAATCATCCATGCCCAGAATCTATAGTTATATTAGAGGAGGTTTCCATTGTTTCCCAAGCTTAAGATCTTCATTGTGACAGTGCTCGCAACGCTCGTGCTGGTTGCTTGCTCAGGCGGTGCCCCGGATATTCAATTGGAATCGGGAGAAGCGGATCTCGGGGAGCTGATCAACGGTGAGGTCAAGACGCTGGAGGTCACGGTACGGAACGCTGGAACCGGCGATCTAATCATCGAGGCAGTGACGACATCATGTGGATGTACCTCGGCAAGCGTTGAGCCATCGACGATTAGACCTGGCGGTGAGGGTATTCTGCACATCGAATACGATTCGGGGGCACATGGCCCTGAAGCTAACGGACCAGTTATGCGGCAAATCTTCATCGCCTCCAATGACCCTGACCAACCTGAGATCGAGTTTCGTCTGACTGCCGATGTTTTTCCACCTGAATCATGAACGATAGAAACTTTCGTTTCTTCCTTGTAGCTATCGTGGGGAGCGTTGCTCTGATAGCCTGTGGTCTCTACCTGCCCGATCGGGTTGTCGGCCGGCGGACAGGCGGCCAATTCGCCTCGAACGGGGAACGGATCTACTTCACGGCCACCTCTGGAAGTGGAAACAGGATTCGCTACCGTGGGGAATCTTCGGGCGGAATGATGACGGGTCGGCTCACCTGCGCTTCCTGCCATGGGGCGGATGGCAGGGGCGGTGAGCATTTCATGCACATGAGCACGATGGACGCTCCGGACATCCGCTGGAAGACGCTGAGCAGCGTTGAACATGGGGGTCATGAGGGTTCGGATCAAAATGATGAGTTGGCCTATAACGCAGACACCTTCTCGCAGGCGGTACGGGAAGGGATCACCCCCGGAGGAGATAGACTTTCCAGTGAGATGCCACGCTGGGAGATGAGCAACGAGGACCTTCAGGATTTGATCGCGTTTTTGAAGACTCTCGATTGATCCACTTTAGAACAAGCCCAAGTGTCGGAAGACCGGTAGTAAGCGCTAAGTCTCTACTGCAAAGCATCGATGATATCGTGCTTCATCAATCTCCGGATGTGGGGGATTTCGCTGCCCAGCGCATATCGCAGATGACGTCGCCCTCAGACAATGTGTGTGGACGTTGATACCAACCGGCCTGTCCGGTCCCCTCCATAATCGCGTTTGCAAATGCCCAATCAAACCGGCACCAGGAACCGATGAAAGCCTCAAGCTCACCGCGATCTTCATGATTGCTAAGATAGTGCTGCACGTAAGCCAATGGTGGGCAGAAGGTCCAATGAGTTTTTAGACTCCCATCTTCGGCTTCCCAGGCCTCGACCTCGTAGCCAGGCCTACCCGGTGCGTTGAAGGGGAACCGCAGCATCAACCCCAGCACAGCGTTCATCTGCTTCTGTGGGTCACGTGCCATAATCTTGGCAACCAGCTTGGGGAATGCAAGGAATTTTACATATAGTTTCCAGCCCACATCGGCGAGTAGTTCAATCGCATACTCTTTAGCCACACCAGCCTCCAGCAGGCTTTGATACATCGAGACCGAAAGGATGGCCAGGAAAACATTGTGGCGATTTCCGGCGTCAGTCAGTTCTTCTAGCCTCGCTTCGGGCAGGAGCCCCTCAATTTTCTTCCAAATAGAACTGTGTATATGCAGCACTTCCGTATGCAGAAATCTCCTTCCCCGCGGTTTTTCGGTCCCTGAGGCGACCTTCAAGCATCTGTTCTAAAGCCCTCTTCGAAAGCCTGCGGTAGATAATTTTGTAGATGGATAGCACGATATGACTCCTCTTGGTCGGCCGGGCATATTCACTTTCAATCCTAATCGAGGGTGTATCCACCATTCCACAGCCCATATGCCTAATGAACTTGGGCGAATCAGCCTAAGGACATTGATTAACCCATCTCGGAATCAAGCATGGTTGGAATAGGCAAAAATGCCTATGCCCTCCCTGTAACTTGTCATACTGCCTTATGACATTCCATCCTTTTCCAAGCAGTTACTGGGGTTGTAAGATAGTGAAAATGAAAATCATTCTCGTCCAAAAAGTCGACTATTGATGCGATTACGAAATAGAAAGAAGGAGACGTCCAGATCGAGTTCAACCTGCCACGGAGGTATGCAAGCCTCTCTGGACGGATTACCCTGGATCGCGATCGTTGGCCCCCCAAATGTAGGCAAGAGCCTGCTGTTTAACCGCCTGACCGGATCTTACGTGAGCGTCTCCAACTATCCCGGCACGACCGTTGAAATCTCCACTGGAAAGATGAAGCTTCCTTGCTGTGGTCAGTATGCCGGAGTCGTTGATACGCCAGGGATGTTCAGTCTTTTTCCGATTACCGAAGAGGAGCGAGTGGCGCGTCATATCCTCCTCCAAGAACGCCCCTGGGCAGTGGTTAGCGTGATCGATGCCAAGAATCTTGAACGTATGTTGCCACTTACGCTTCAACTGCTCGAGGCGGACTTGCCTTTGCTGCTGGCGCTCAATCTTCTTGACGAAGCGGAAGACCTGGGACTGGAAATAGACGCCAATGCTCTCGAGCGGCGACTGGGAGTCCCGGTAACGGGGACGGTAGCCGCAACGGGACGGGGTATCCCGGTCCTGCTTAGACGTATTAAAGGCTTTTTCCATGCCGACTGTTGCCTATAGCGCGCGAATAGAAGACGCGATTAGCCGCATCGCCGCAGTATTGAACGGGAACTATTCCGTCTCCAAACGAAGCATAGCGCTGCTTCTTCTGGCAGGGGACGAGGAGATCACCACGCTCGTCGCCGAGAAGGATTCTGGAGCGACTAAGAGCATCTCCGGACTGGTCGAAGAGACGCAACGGCAATTCGGGGACCCGCTTGCCTTTGTGCTCGCCCTCCAACAAAGAAAGACCGCTGAGGGCTTGGTGGAGGGACTGATTGCACAGCCACTGAAGAAGCCGACACACTGGAGAGATCGACTCAGCCAGGCGATGATTAATCCCATCACCGGCTTGCCGATTCTCATGCTAACCCTGATAGTTCTTTACTGGTTTGTAGGAGTTTTCGGTGCGCAGACACTTGTCAACTGGCTTGAGGGCGTGGTCTTCGAGCGCACCATCAATCCCTGGATCAACCGGATCGTCAATGAGGCTGTGCCATGGGCGGCACTGAGAGGGCTCTTAGCGGGGGAATATGGCATTCTTACACGGGGGTACGGTATGCCATCGCCATTATCTTACCTATCGTCGGGACCTTCTTCCTGGTCTTTGCCGCAATTGAGGATAGTGGATACCTGCCGCGCCTGGCCCTTCTAATCGACCGAGTCTTTAAGAAAATTGGGCTGAACGGCCGCGCGGTCATCCCTATGGTCTTGGGATTCGGTTGTGACACGATGGCGACGATCGTCACGCGGACCCTGGAGACACGGCGCGAGAGACTGATCTCAACTATCCTGCTTGCGCTCGCCGTTCCCTGCTCGGCTCAGCTGGGAGTGATCTTTGCGATCCTTGCAGGCTATCCGGCTGCGCTTATGGTTTGGGCGGTTTCGGTGCTGGCTATTTTCCTGCTGGTTGGTTTTCTTGCAGCGAAGCTCATGCCGGGGGAACGGCCTCATTTCTACATGGAGCTGCCACCGCTGAGAGCCCCACGTTTCGCCAATGTGCTCGTGAAAACGTACACGCGCATGGAATGGTATCTAAAAGAGGTCTTCCCTCTCTTTATCCTTGCGAGCGTACTGATCTGGATTGGGCAAATAACAGGATTGTTTGACATCGCGGTCAGAGCGCTCCAGCCGGCAGTACGCTTGTTAGGATTGCCCGACGAGACCGCAATCGCCTTCTTGTTTGGATTCTTCCGTCGAGATTACGGAGCTGCGGGGCTCTACGATGTTCAGGGGTTAATGAGCGGGGTTCAATTGGCCGTGGCGGCGGTCACCCTGACCCTGTTTGTGCCCTGCGTCGCGCAATTCAGCGTGATGCTCAAAGAGCGGGGCTGGAAGACCGCCGTTTCTGTCGTGGCTTTCATCTTCCCCTTCGCATTTCTCGTCGGTTGGATTTTGAATTGGCTGCTTACCTTGCTCGAGGTGTCGCTGTGATCTGTCCGCTCTGTGGGTATCATTTCAACGCGACTGACGCCGATCAGGCCTGTCGCAGCTGCATTCTTCACCGCAATTGCGAACTCGTACGCTGCCCGCGCTGCGGTTATGAAACAATTCCGGACACCAGGGTTGGGATTTGGTTGAGGGCTAAGCTCGGCTTGCAGGAATTGGCCACCGACGATTCGGGGGCTTCGACCTCCAAAAGGCCTATTTCGCTAGCCGATCTGCGGCCCGGGCAGAGTGGGTGTGTGGTGAGGTTCCATAAGGTCAATGGATCCGCAAAGCACTTCATGAAACTGATGGCCATGGGGCTCTACCCAGGGGCATCGATTGAACTTCTTAGGAGGCGGCCGAGCTTCGTCTACCGCTCTGGGTACAGTGAGTTTGCGATCGATCAGGAGCTCGCCGAGCTTGTCGCCCTCCGACTTGAGAGCGAGGAAAATCCGCGATGAGCGAATATATGCCATCCGTGCTTGAGCGTGAGCTGCGGGAGGCAGGACTGCGCGTCACCTCACAACGTCTACAGGTGTTCAAGATCGTGTCGGAATCCGATGCGCATCTCTCGGCGGAAGATATCCACGTTCTTGTACGGGAGCAGGACGGGGACGCCAGCCTGGCCACAGTATATCGAACATTGAAGGTGCTGAGGGAGGCTGGGTTGGTCGCCCCACATTACCTTGGAAAAGATCACGAAAAGGAACATTTTGAGCCCTCGAGTAAACCCGAGCACTTCCATTTCACGTGTCATCGCTGCGGTCAGGTATTTGAATTTGAGACTGAGCTGGTGAATGCCTTGAAAACCAGGCTTCGCAAGGACAAAGGGTGGGTTCTGGGGCATGCCTGTATGTGCTTAGAGGGCCTTTGTTCAGATTGCAAGACAATGTATGCATGAAACGGACATGCCGATTTCGATGAGATTGCGGAAATAAACCCGAGGCGGCATGGGGATTCACTCTGGGCACAGGTTGGGGATAGATAGTATGGGTACAAGGGAGGAAGGCGTCATTCGATGATTGGAGCATTATTAATCAGCTTCCGTGAGGGGTTGGAAGCCGCCCTGATTGCGTTCATCGTCCACCGCTATCTGCGTAAAACAGGTCGTGTTTAGCGTCCGGGGGGATGTGTGGTTGGAAGGAGCACACATTGGATTGGTGCTGATTGGCGCCCGTATGCGTATCTCTGCCACAGGTTGGTTCGCCATTGGAGTCATGAGCTTCAAGCGGCCGCGCGCTTACCAACGATAAATTCGCACCTATGGGACGTGAACCGCGATCTGTAGGAGAGTTCGTTCTTGGGAGAACTGCTGAAGTCGCTGAAGGGTTGGAGCGGCGCCCCCTAGAACAGGTCATGACGTATGTCAGCTACTGGATGCTCGGTTTATGGGGCATCCGATGGATCATCGAGCGTAATAATGGCACGCAAGCGTAACCCCGTATTTCAATAGCCAAAGGAGAAACGTAATGGAACGTAATTGGATTGTCGTACTGGTGGCCATCGTGAGCGCAGCACTTCTCTTGGGTGCTTGCGCGAGCGCTGAGCCAGTCCCCACAGCCACGAATGCGCCCACACACGTGGTTGAAGAGGAGTCTCAGGACGAGCATATGGAGGAAGAAGCGGAAGAACACGACGACGCTGAAGCTGACCACGAAGCGACGGAACACGACGAGGATGAAGCCGAACACAGCGACGAAGAGGAAGGCGGAGACCACGAGCATTTGGAGGTTCCTTCCGAGTACGAAGAGCTGGATAACCCCTTCGATGGAGACCCTGATGCGATCACATCTGGGGCGGATCTTTATGCGATCAACTGCGCAACTTGCCATGGTCTGGAGGGGATGGGAGATGGGCCCGCGGCTGCGGCGCTTGATCCGAAACCCGCCCCGCTGGCGGATGCAGATATGATGGCCGACATGACCGACGGCTACATTTTCTGGAGGATCACAGAAGGCGGTGCCATGGAGCCCTTCAATTCGGCCATGCCGTCTTGGAAGGCGATGTTCAGCGAGCAACAAATCTGGCAGCTGGTTTCCTTCTTGCGAACGTTGCCAGAGGAGAATTAGGGCAAGCCAACCATCCTGGATGCTGGACCCAGGATGGACCAGGGGAGACGCCCGTGGAATCTCAACGCTACGGGCAAGTCTGACCTCACACGAAAAACGTTGATCTAACTCATCAATGATATGCCCCGCACGTGCGCAGGCGAACGGGGCACCATCCAGGCCCCCCGGGTGATCCTATGAGATCTGGACTCGGGGGGCCTGGATCTCATTTCGCTGCATAAGGAGTTCTCGGGCGTTCCCAAAATCCTCATGGCAAAGCACAACTCTCCGCTTTAGACGAGAACGTGGAGGATATAAGGAGACCAGCGGCTGTATGGAGAGACAGCAATCCGCCCTCAGATTTGAGCCAGCGCATTCGCCAGGGGGCCTCGGGCGAAAATTTCTTTCCACAGACTTGACGCTCCATGCGTTTAGGATCCTTCATCAAGGCGGGGAAGACTTCGGTGAACAAACGGAAGGGCCTGAGCATTAACAGACAAGGGCTCCAACGACAAAGCCATCCCAGACCACATCTATTTGGGCGTTCGGATCGTTGAAGGGCATATTCTCAATCTCTATAAGGAGTTTTGTGTTGTAGCCGTACCGAGGCGGCTTAACTGACCCGTACGAGGGGCTTGACTTCAAGAAACAGGTGATTCTGCCTGCCTGCGCCCCGCCAGTCCGCTCTTCTTCCCTGTCTCCAGCATTTGATACCTTATGGATATGAACGAGGCCACAAGATCGCAGCTGCCCGTGTTGGCGACGGTCGGGGATCTGCACTTTAAGATGGCAGCTTAAGACCTGGCCCGGCTTCGAGTGGTCGTCGATCTAGCAAACCATGATTTGTGGATTACCGGGAGATCTGATGATTGTGGTCTCGTCCATGATTGGCGTGGATTGACAACCGTTCGTTGAGCGCAAATGATGAATTTTAACTAAATCGATCTGAGACACACTGGAGACAACAGCTCGTGAGCGTCCCTCTTGTCCGTCGAAATCTATTCCACGAAGGCGGAAAACTGATCTTGAGCGTCTCCGGCGTGGGCGCTGCGCTCGCTCTGATCCTGCTCTTGTTGGGATTTCGGCAGGGCTTGTATGCCACACTGACGGCCTTTGCTGACAACATCGGCGCGGATCTTATCGTAGCCCAGGATGGCGTGAAGGGAATCCTTTCCTCTGATTCGGCCGTGCCCATGGCAATCCACGATGATAGCGTCCGTCTGTCAGGGGCGGAGGAGGCAGGTCATATTCTCCTGGCGGATATCATCTTTACCCAGAACGATGCAAAGACCCCCGTACTTCTTGTTGGTTACGAACCGGAAACGACTTTTGGAGCGCCTTGGGAGCTTGGAGACGGACGTTTTCTGCAAGCGGACGATGAGATCATGCTGGATACATGGCTTGCCAAAAGATCTGATCTGCAAGTAGGCGACCGCGCCGAGGTGCTTGGCGAGTCGTTTAGCGTCGTTGGACTCACGCGGGGAACCTCGTCATGGATGAGTCCATACATCTTCATCACACTCCCTGCCGCGGAACAGGCTCTGGCATTGCACGGTCTTGTGAGCTTCCATCTGCTGCGGCTTCCAGACAGCGCAAACACGTCCCAGTCCATCCGAAGCATTGAGAACCAAATTCCAGGCGTGCAGGCCTTGACGCCCGAGGATATCGCCGATGCTGATCGCCGGGTAATGGCGACGGTCATGGATACACCTCTCAACGTTATGCTGGCCATTGGAAGCGTGATCGGCGCCGCGGTGATGGGACTCACCAGCTATACCTCCATTATCGATCACAAGCGGGAGTACGGCGTGTTGAAGGCGATTGGGGCGGGTGGATGGTGGCTGAATTGGCTGGTGGCTCGAGAGACCCTTTTTCGAGCTGTTTCTGGATTCGTGTTGGGTGCCGGCTTCGCTTTCCTTGCCGCTGAAGCGATCATGACGCTCTGGCCCCAGTTCAATATCGTAATCCAGACGAAAGATCTGGTCCTCACAGCGGCACTTACCCTGCTTATGACCGTCCCGGCGGCGCTGCTGCCTATGCAGCGGTTAAAACGCATTGATCCCGTGGAGGTCTTTCAGGCGTGAGGGTTCTTTAGATATTGTGTGAATCACGCGGCCTGCAAGAGAGGTTATTCATGTTCAAATTAGCCTGGAGAAATCTGCTACATGAGAGAGCACGGCTCATCATCAGCGTAGGTGGTGTGGCCCTGGCGGTTATGCTCATCCTGCTCATGGCGGGAATCTTTGCCGGATCCGAGGAGCACGCGGTGGCGTACATCAAGCGACAGCCGGCTGACCTGTGGCTGATGCAGGATGGGGTCGAAAATCTTCACATGTCTTCGTCGCTGCTTCCCCCGCAGGTTGTCGAGGATGTGCGCGGGATCGCGGGGGTGTATCAAGCGGTCGGACTGCTCTATTCCACCGGCGCAGTGGACCTTGGGGAGACCGAGGTTTACAGCTACATCTTCGCCGTGGAGAAGGGCGCTCCCTTTGGTGGACCGTGGGATCTGATGGAGGGTGCCGGGTCTCCTGGAATTGATGAAGTGATCCTCGACAGTGACCTGGCGGCCAGGTATGGCCTGGGGCTCGGAGACACGGTAGATCTGCTCGGGAAGCAGCTGCGCATCGCAGGCCTGAGCGAGGGGACTTTCGGCATCGCCACCAGCATCACATTCGTCAACAAGCAGACACTGGCGGGGCTTATGGGAGTGCCCCCGGATGCGGCCAGCTATGTGCTCATTCGACCCGAGTCAGACGCGGATAGAGTTCAAGTCGCCGATCGGCTGAAGGAAGCGATTCCAGAAGCCAACTTGATGACTCGCGAAGCGTTCGTTGCCAGCGACCAGGAAATGATCCGCCAGATGGGCGCCGATGTCATTCGAGCGATGAACAGCGTGGCTTACGTCGTAGGGCTGCTGGTGATCGCGCTGACAGTCTATACCGCCACCGTTGAGCGCGCCCGTGAGTACGGTGTGTTGAAGGCGATTGGGGCGGACACCGCGCTGCTGATGAGGGTGGTCGCTGCGCAGGCGTTCATCAGCAGCGGCTTTGGATTTCTGGTGGGTATTCCGCTCGCCTATGGAATAGGTGCCCTGATCACGACCCTGCTTCCAGAGATGCTCATCGTTATCGAACCCGACAATCTGCTAGGGCAGGTCCCGGTGCTCCTCGCGATCACCGCGGCAGCATCTCTGCTGCCGCTTGGGCGCATAATACGCCTGGACCCCATGACAGTATTCAAGGGGTGACCAGCGAGAAAAAATAGCAAGCAACACCATTTTTGGAGCGGGAGTTTCATACGTCCCTACAGACAAGGATTGGAAACATGGATTACGTGCTTGAACTTCAAGATGTAAGCAAAACATATGGCCATGGAAGGACCGCTGTGAAGGCCAACGATCGTGTCAACCTTCAGATACAACCGGGAGAGATCGTACTCATCATGGGGCCTTCGGGAAGCGGCAAGACAACGCTCCTGAGCATGGCTGGCCTGTTACTTTCCACGAGCAGCGGAATCATTTGTGTCCTTGGGGAGCAGATTGATCACGCGAGTGCAAGCCATCGGGCGCACATGCGGCTGAAAACGCTGGGTTTTGTATTCCAGTCCTATAATCTGATGGAATCTCTGACAGCGATCGAAAACGTGGAACTCGTGATGAACATGGCGGGCGTCCGTGGCTCTCGTGCAAAAGAACGAGCGCGAGAGCTGCTTGCGATGCTTGGACTCGGTGAGCGATTGGACCACAAGCCAGCAGATCTGAGCGGCGGGGAGAAGCAGCGCGTGGCCATCGCCCGGGCGCTCGCGAACGATCCCCCGTTGATCCTGGCGGACGAACCTACCGGCAACCTGGACAGCAAGACCGGACAAGAGGTCATGGAACTGCTCTGCTGTGGGCTGGGGCGGGATCAGGGCCGGTCGATCGTCATCGTCACGCACGATCATCGGCTTCGCTCCATCGCCGATCGCGTGTTGTGGCTGGAAGACGGTCAGCTGAGCGAAACGGACGGAAACTACCTACCAGAGATGACCTAGCCTGCGATCAACACATCCCCCCAGGCCATCGCTAGCCGGATGATGATCGGATCCCTCCTAGGCGAAGTTGCCTACATCCCCGTAGGCTTATCCTACCTTTTGTGAAATAAAACACAAATATACGATGTAAGTAGTTTGACATTTGATGCGCTCATATTGCTTTTCTGCATGGGCTGGGATGTCGTCGTGAGAGCACAACTGTGGAAGTCTTAGGAGCATCTTTCATGACCGAGAGAAAAAGGAAAGTTAAAGTGGACTTGACCCGGCGTGACTTCATTACGGTAGCGGCAACGGTAGCTGGTTCTGCCGTCACTGCGAAAGCATTGACTACAGGGCCGCTATCTCCCTTTAGTGAACTCCAGCAACAGCAGGTCAATGGCGACCAGCTGAAGGAGCATCCCTCCGGCGAGGGACACTGGGGAATGGTGATCGATCTTGATGCGTGCATCGGCTGCAGCTACTGCACTTGGGCATGCAACGCGGTGAATGATGTCTATCCCGACAAGACCTGGAACATCGTAGTCGATGAGCGTACTTCCGCCGGGCATAAGTTCTTCTTCAGTCGTCCTTGCCTTCACTGCCAGGAAGCGCCATGTGTGGAAGTTTGCCCGGTGCAGGCCACGTGGGTCCGCGAAGATGGGATTGTGATGATGGACTACGACCGCTGCATCGGATGTCGCTACTGCGAGGTGGCATGTCCCTATGACGCCCGGAAGTTCAACTGGGAGGAGCGTACCGACGAGAACGAATTTATCCCCACCTGGGGGATTTCAGAGATCGAGCGGCGTTCCCGTGGTGTCGTTGAAAAATGCACTTTCTGCGTGCAGCGCATAGATGATGGATTAGAGCGCGGCATGATTCCGGGAGTGGATCGTGAGGCAACGCCCGCCTGCGTCAACATCTGTCCGGTTGGTGCTCGGACCTTCGGGGATCTGAGGGATCCCGACAGTCCGGCCTCCAGGACGATCGCCGGGAACCCAACCCAGCGGCTGCGTAATGATCTGGGGACCGAAACCAGCGTTTACTACATACCTCCCAAGGAGGGATTGTGAAAGGATTGACGGTAGCTCTTACGCACCGTTTGCGCTCACACCCGGTTATTTGGCCTGGCTGGCGCTCTTGAGCATAAGCATCATCGCTGGGATCACCGCAGCCTATCAAGTGATTATCAAGGGGCGGTCGATCACCAATCTGACCGACAGTGTCCTCTGGGGTTTGTGGATCACAATCGATTTGTCCGCCATCGCCCTTGGAGCGGGAGCTTTTACGATGAGCGCGGTTGTTATCTGTTTCGCTTGCATTCCTTCAGGCCCATCGCTCGCCTGGCGGTGCTCATCGGAATAATTGGCTATACATCCGCAATGCTGATCCTAGTGCTCGACATTGGAAGGCCCGACCGGTTCTGGCACCCCTGGGTGTATTGGAACGTGCATTCAGTGCTTCGGGAAATCACCTGGGCTATCTCTCTCTACTTATTAGTAATGTTGACAGAATTCGCACCGGTGATCGCTGAACTCCCGTTTTTAAGCGTGTCCCTCTAATTCGCAGGGTTGGTCATAGTTTGCATCGAGCCGCTCCGATATTGGCATTGATCGGTATACTGATCTCACTGATTCACCAATCATCGCTTGGGGCCACATACGGGATCCTGAAATCGCGACCGGTCTGGTTTAAACCGAGCATGCCGATCCTGTTCGTGCTCTCAGCAGTCGCCGTTGGGCCTGCGGTCACTATGGGGTTGGCAATCGTGGTGTGCTGGGCAACTGGCAGGCGAACCGTTCCAGTGAAAGCCCTGCGAACTATCGCGCGCTTCAGCGGGTTTACACTCATGGCGTATGCCTACTTTAAATTCTGGGACCTTGCGGTCATCAGCTACTATGGTCGAACGCCCGGGACAGAGAAAGCATTCTCCCTCTTGTATCAAACTTCCCCCTATGGCTTTGGATTCTGGGTCGGGGAGGTCGCTGTCGGAATTGTGCTTCCTGTGGCCATCTTCCTCATACCGCGATTCAATCGCAACCTGCCAAACCTGGTACTGGGCGCTTTCGCTGCTGGCATTGGCATCCTGGTGCATCGTTGGAATGTTACTGTCTCGGGCCTGACCGTTCCTCCAGACTTCTCTCCCGGGGTTCTCTATCAGCCGGAGGTAGCTGCCTATTGGCCAAGCCTGGCCGAATGGGGAGTAGCCCTTGGAATCCTGGGGTACGCAATGCTCGCACTAACACTTGCGATCCGATATCTTCCACTCTTCCCTCCGCACGAAACTACACGAATGATCTCTTAGATCGCCCGGATTTTTGGATTAGGTGACATACCCAAATTGGGTCCATTAGGCGTAATGAAAGGGTGTGCTAATACCGTCCATAATGCCTATTTCCGAGTACGCCATTGTGACCTTCATCAAGGAACCGCCGGGTCCTAAGATTGTAAGCAGGGGTCCCCTCCGGGCAGGGGAGGCTGACCGAGTATACGAGGTCGAGATAGCGAGATGGAAACTGCAAAGAAGTCCGATATCCGAAGGCGTCTCCAGTGTATAGAAGGACACGCCCGTGGTGTGTATCGCATGGTCGAGACGGAAGCCGACTGCATGGATATCGTGCATCAAATCAGCGCCATTCAGGGATCTTTGAGGAAGGTCAAGGCGCTTCTGATCGAGGATTATCTAGCCAGGCAACTGCCCATCGCGCTTGATAGAAAAGGGCCAGATGATCATGCGTACATCTTGGGGCAAGTTGCAAAACTATTGAATAGTGCCGAATGAGTTTTGTTGAGAGAACTTGCTATTTAGTGAAGGAAAAATCCGGGTTTCAAGGAGGTTGATGTGGAAAATCGACAAATCATATTACCTGTGCGCGGAATGACCTGCGCATCGTGCGTGGGTCACGTCGAACATGCTCTCTCTAGTGTAGAGGGTGTTTCAAAGGCCAGCGTTAATCTGGCGACGGAAAAAGCTACTGTCCAATTCGCGAACGGGGATCTGGAAACGGCAGAGTTGGTCCGGGCAGTCCGCGAGGTTGGATATGACATCGCGCAGGAGAAAGTTGTGCTTCCCATTGGCGGCATGACATGTGCTTCGTGCGTTGCGCATGTAGAAGGTGCCCTGCGGGACACCCCTGGGGTCATTGATGTCACCGTCAACCTGGCCACGGAAAGAGCAAACGTAACTTACGTTCCCGGTGTCGCCTCAATTGAAGATTTCAAGGCTTCTGTTGCGAAGACGGGCTACCAGGTGCTGGAAACGGATGAAATCGAACAAGCCGATGTAGCTGATGAGGCCGAACGCAAGATGCAGCAGGCGTCCTTCCGGATGAAAGTGGCCTGGGGGTTCACAATCCCTATCATCGTCTGGATGTTCGCCGAGATGTTCTTCGGGATTGTGTGGCCAAATGCGTTGGTCTTCAATCTGGGCATGATCGTGCTTTCACTACCCGTCCTCTTCTGGGTGGGCCGCAGAACGTACAATGGAGGGTTTACGGCAGTCCGTCACGGTCACGCCAATATGGACACGCTGATCGCGTTGGGCACGGGCGTTTCACTGCTTACTGGACCCGCGTCGTTTTTCTTCCCGGTGGCGAATTATGCCGGGGTGGCAGCGATGATCATGGCCTTTCACCTGACCGGTCGCTACGTCGAAGAGGCGGCCAAGGGACGCGCCTCCCAGGCGATTCGCAAGCTTCTCGAGCTGGGTGCGAAGACAGCGACCATCCTCAGGGACGGACAGGAGGTTGAGGTCCTGATTGAGGAGGTTCAGGTTGGAGACACAATGGTTGTACGGCCGGGCGAGAAGGTTCCCACCGACGGCGTTGTGCTTGAGGGTGAAAGTGCGGTAGACGAGTCCATGGCCACGGGCGAATCGATGCCGATCAACAAGCGCCCTGGAGACGAAGTCATCGGAGCCACGGTTAATCAGGAGGGCTTGCTGAAAGTGGAGGCTTCTAAGATCGGAAAGGACACCTTCCTCTCGCAGGTCATCAAGCTGGTGGAGGAGTGCCAGGGCTCCAAGGTTCCCATACAGGAATTCGCCGACCGCGTGACGGGCGTCTTTGTGCCCGTCGTGATCGGAATCGCCGTCCTGACAATTCTGGCCTGGTTGTTCATCTCCGGTCCGATGCAAGGCCTTGTCGGCCTGGGCTCTTTCCTGCCGTGGGTCGACCCCGGATTGGGAGTCGTTACACTGGCGATCGTCTCCATGGTGGCCGTGCTCGTGATCGCCTGCCCGTGTGCGCTCGGCCTGGCGACTCCTACCGCGCTGATGGTCGGCAGCGGTAAGGGCGCCGAGAATGGCATCTTGATCCGCACGGGTGAAGCCATTCAGACAATGAAGGATGTGAAAGTAGTTATGTTCGACAAGACCGGCACGCTCACAAAAGGTCGGCCCGAGGTGACGGACGTCATCAGCGTGAAGGAAGCCTCAGAGGCCGAAATGCTCCGCCTCGCCGGCTCTGCCGAACGCGGCAGCGAGCACCCTCTGGGTCGCTCGATTGTCGAGAAGGCTGAAGCACAGGGAGGCGTGCTCGAGGAGCCCAAGAACTTTCAGGCAGTACGCGGCAAGGGCGTTAGTGCGGTCATTGGAGACCGACAGGTTCTGGTTGGATCCCGGCGCTTGATGCGCGAGAACGGTATCGATCCACAGCCTCTCGAAGGAAGCATGCGCAGGTTGGAGGACGAAGCGAAGACGGCCATGCTCGTGGCCGCCGACGGACGTTTGCTGGGCGCGATCGCGGTTGCAGATACGCTCAAAGACGATTCGGAGGATGCCATTCGGGCACTGCATCAAACGGGTCTGCAAACAGCGATGATCACAGGTGACAATCAACGAACAGCAGAAGCAATTGCGCGGAAAGTAGGAATCGATCACGTGCTGGCTGAAGTTTTGCCGGATGGCAAAGTACAGGAAGTGCAGAAAATGCAGGAGCGTTTCGGTCTGATCGCTTTTGTCGGGGATGGGATCAACGATGCCCCGGCGCTGACCCAGGCGAACGTCGGCATTGCCATCGGGACCGGAACGGATATCGCCATCGAAGCCAGCGATATCACGCTGGTGCGCGGTGAAATCAGCGGCGTCGTGGAGGCGATCAACCTCAGCCGGGCGACGTTCCGCAAGATCAAGCAGAATCTTTTCTGGGCGTTCTTCTACAACGTAGCCATGATCCCGTTGGCGATCATAGGTTGGATGCACCCGGTGCTGGCTGAGATCGCCATGGCGACCAGCTCGATCACGGTCGTGAGCAATGCCAACCGTCTGCGGAACGTCGAGATCCGACCAGCATACAAACTCGAGGCCGAGGCAACCGAGCCTGGTTCGCTTCCGGTGAAAGCGGGTATTGCCGTCTAAGCAAAGGAGCAAATGATGAAAACGCTCAATTTCAAAGCATCTGTCTTTGGAACTCTAGTTGCGCTGACCGTCAGCTACGTGATTTGCATCGCCGGGGACTTGTTGTTGGGGTGGACGATGTACGAGGTCTGGACGCCTCTGCTGCCAGGCTTCACCTGGCCGCTGACAGCCGGGGGTTTCCTGATCGGCCTGGTGTGGTTGATCCTTTACAGCATCTATATCCCCCTCGTATTCGTCCTTCCGTACAATTACTTTTTCCGCCGATCAGAGGCGCAAAATGAAGGAGTGTGACCGCATTTCCATGGGCGAGCCCATCTGAAGGCTCGCCCATGGAATCGCAGGCGGTATAAAGATGTATGACGTCATCATCGCCGGCGCTAGCTTTGCTGGATTGGCTGTGGCCAGTCAGCTTAATGGCTACCGCGTGCTGCTCTTGGACCGGAAACCTCTTGGCACCGGCCAGACATCGGCGTGCGGGACGACCTTTCCTCTGATCGAGTACTGGGGTTTGCAGGATGCGGTCCTGCAGATTCACGACCGACTCATACTCCACACCCCGGGCGCGGCTTTTTCCTTTCCAAGCCCCTACCCATGGTGCACATTTGATTATGAAGTCTTGTGCAATTCGATGTATGACCGGACCTCAGTAGATTTCATTGAAACCACTGTCAAAGGGGTCGATGGCAATCGTGTGATGACCTCGCGCGGGAGCTACAAGGGTAAATTCATCATCGACGCTACGGGTTGGAGGGGGGCTCTCTCCACGGGGGTAAAAAGGGAAGAACCTAGAGCTCCTATGGGTTTGAATTTTGGCATGGAGTGTATGCTTCCAACGGCCCAGGTTTCGGGCATTGACCGCAGCGCGCTGCACTTCTGGTATGACCGAGAGATTCTCCCTGGTGGGGTAGGGTGGGCATTTCCCCGAGACGGTGTGGTCAGTGTCGGCGTGGGCTCGTATGGCCGTTCTAGAGCGCTCCATGAGCCCATCTCGCGGATGACGGGCCGGCTGGGCGGCAAACCCACGGGCGTCCACGGCACTTACTTCCCCTACCGGCTTTCAGATCCTATCGTAGAAAACGTGTTCACAGTAGGCGATGCTGCAGGGATGTGCATCGCCCTGACTGGTGAGGGAATTCGTCCGGCAATGTTTTTCGGAGAGGCATGTGGGCGAATCATCCGGCGAGGCCTTGAGAACGGGCTTACTCTCGATGAGTGCTTGGGGGAGTATTCGGATTTTGTACGATCCCGCAGGAAGTTCTTTAACGTCTTTACAGCAGCACAAGTCATTCTTACGCGCTTGCCCGTCCGGGTCGTTGAATGGATTGCTGGGACGCTAAGCCAGGAGCGCTGGCGCCCCTGGCTATTCGAAACCTACTGGGGATTGACAGATCCTTGGGAGATAGGTCCGGCATGAGAACAGGGTGTTTCGTGAACTATGGGTGTGCCCGGTTTTTCGCTCTTTGAGAGGCACAGCATACCTTGTGCCGGGATCCATGGAAGCGGATGTCTGAATCCATGAGAGTTGAGCGCATAAAGACATGCTGAATTGGAGTTTTCGAGCAATCCTGATCCCCATGATGAAAGCATCTGTCCGCCTCGCCGGCGATGACGCATGGCGATTCTGGGACGGGCTGATCAGTCGTTCGGGATCGTTGGTCGGTAAACTTAAGCGCTTCCGCGTTCCTCCGGGAAGCGATCCTATCGGGGGCATGATGAGCATCGTCGATTGGGCCGACGGGCTGATATCTGTGCAAGGCAAGTGGATTGAGAGGGGTCCGGGATGGGCAGTGAAGGAGATTACTTCGTGCCCACATGCCGAGCGGCTGAAAGCCATTCCTCAGTTCTGCACTCGATTAGGTGTAGCCATGGGAGTCGCCGCGTTCAATGCGTATGCACCAGACATCGGTTTCCAGTATGAGATTCCCTGCACATTGTCGAAAGGGGATCCGGTTTGCAAATATACCCTCGAGGTTGATCGGTCAGGGCAGCAGAATGAGCGTACATGAGCGACTTTTCGTAATACATCCTCTGGGTCTTACATCATTGGGGACCTAGACTGGGGATTGGAGAACTTCAAAGAGCCTATCTAGCGTTCCCTTCGCGATGGGAATAAGGAGTCCATGTGCAATTACAAGAGGTAGTCTGCAGCAATTGTGGGGCTACCGTCGAATGGGATGGAACCTATGGAAAGACGGTGACCTGCTCCTACTGCGGAAGCACGTTCCTGCCGGCGGCCACAGCGCTCGAAGATGTGTGGCTCATGACCGATCCGGTTGCTCGCGCCCGATATGAGTTTGAGGGAAACCTCGGGGGGCTGGAGCACGATATACGTTATGAGGTCATGCGAGGTCAGGGCTGGTCGGATCGTGACCGAGCGTATGTAGCAGAGGTGCAAAAATTGGAGAGAGAAGGTATCGTCCGGAAAGCCGCTTCTTTCTGGGCAGTCAGCCCACATCCGCCGATCTACGTAGCAATGCAAGATGGCGTACTCCGCCTCGGTGAGTCGCTGTGCACATTCCATCGTGATGAGGAGATCGTTTGGGCGTGCCCGATGACACGTGATCGTTTTGGCCTTAACTCGCCAGTGCTGATAGGTGATTTGCAGGACGAGACGACGCAGCGCCTTTGCGGGGAGATGGTCAATGCGATGCAGGGTCGCATGCCCTCATCTACGTAGCGGCATTTGTGGCTTTAGAGAGCAAGGTTGTTTCGGTTTACAAGGGGAAGGAGATTGATATGGATATCCTGAAATCGTTGTTTGGAACGTCCGAATATGTCTCTCGCGCCGACACTATACCTGATGGCCCCGAGACCGATCCAGAGGATGTGTGGGCATTCACTGACCCAGATGCGAGAGATCGGTATGAAAGAGAGGGCAGACTTCGAGACCTGGAGTGGGACATCCGCTTCGAGGTTATGCGCGGGGAGGGTTGGCTCGAGGAGGAGCTACTGTACAAGCACGAGATCCAAAGACTGTTGAGGCTTGGTGCGGTCGAAGATAAAGGGTCCTACTGGTACGCGAGCCCTTTTCCGACGGTTTACCGGTGTACCCGAGACGGGATCTTTCACCTTGGGAGCCAGGAATTTCCGTTCAAATCTGGAGATGATATTGTTTTCCAGTGCAGGATGGCCCGCGAGATGAACGACACGCCATATAAACCCATGCTCATCAGCAAGCTGCAGCCAACCAAGAATGCCATGCTATGTGGCGAGATGGGTAATGCCATGAAGGGAATGCACAGTAAGTAGCCAACCGCTTTGAGTATTCCGCTTTGTGATGCAAGACATCGGAGCGAATACGCCGTTTTGCGGATTGACGTCTTTAGTAAAATTATTCTATGCTGGGAACGATGAAAACCGACAGGAACCCTACCTCGTTCCACCCGACAGGTCCCCGCCGAGCAAAACGCTGTGGTACGGGACACGTGGTTGGAGTATCCCCCTCAAACTGCCGCTGTCTTTAGCGGGTTAGGATATTTACAATCAGGTAAATATCCTCCACCCGCGTCCACGGATTATTTAGATCTTCATTACGAAGACGCCAAGATTATTGAAAATCGAAGGAGACAACACGCAGCCTTCTTGCGCATCCATGTGGTGTCAGCAAGAGGATAGAGGAAGTGCAGACTTTTCTGAAACGGCCGCTCCGCAAGAATCATGAGATCGTCCACGGAGTTGTGTTGTTCGAAGCTGTATCCATGCCCTTGATGGAGGAACGCAAGGATGAAAGTTTTAGACGAGTTTAATAGGACAGAATCCCGTGTTTATGAGGATCTCGCAGGAACGATCGGGAATACGCCGCTCGTGCGGTTGAATCAAGTGACACAGGATCTTAATTGTGAAGTATATGCGAAACTTGAGATGTTCAACCCCGGCGGATCCGTTAAGGACCGCATTGCCTTCCCGATGCTGGAAGCCTATGAACGGGACGGAACTCTGAAGCCCGGAGGAACCGTTGTTGAAGCGACCTCGGGCAACACAGGTGTTGGTTTAGCTCTAGCCTGTGCGATGAAAGGCTATCATGCCATCTTTGTGATGCCAGACAAGATGAGCGAGGATAAAGTGCGCTTGCTGCGGGCATATGGGGCACGAGTCGTCATTACGCCGACGTCGGTTCCGCCCGAGGACCCCCGCTCCTATTATTCTGTAGCCAGGCAAATCGTAGCGGATACCCCCAATGCGATCCTCGCTAATCAGTATCACAATCCGCATAACCCCGAGAGTCACTACCTGACGACCGGTCCAGAAATCTGGGAACAGACGGCCGGAAGGGTAACAGACATCGTCGTGGGAATAGGAACGGGCGGTACGATCAGCGGTATAGGGCGTTATATGCGAGAAAACGACCATCCCGTGCGCATGATTGGCGTGGATCCAGTAGGTTCTCTTTTATTCGACGCATGGCAACGGGGAGGCATTGCGGATAGCTTGCAGGCGCATACCTATAAAGTAGAGGGGATTGGCGAAGATTTCATCCCATCTACTCTAGATTTGAGTCTCGTGGACCAGGTCGTCCAGGTGGATGATTTCGAATCGTTTCAATGGGCTCGGCGTCTGGTCCGAGAGGAGGGAATCTTTTGTGGAGGATCGTCAGGATCAGCACTTGCGGGCGCCGTCAAAGCGGCCTGCGAGTATGGACCAGAACGATTGGTGGTTGTGGTCTTCCCGGATAGCGGGTCGAGGTACCTGACCAAATTGTACGATGACGACTGGATGCGGGAGCACGGCTTCCTGCCGATCAAACAGCGGCGTCCTTCGGTGTTGGAAGTCGCCAAAACAAGAGGGTCAAGGGCTTTAATCACGGCCAGTTACCAGGACCTGCAGTCTGATGTGATCGCAATGATGCGTGAGTATGGGATATCTCAACTTCCAGTGATCGGCAAGGACGGGGAACTTCTGGGAATGGTCTCCGAGGTGAGTTTACTCAATCATCTGCTGTATGGAGGACACAAACACATGACGGATGAGACGATTGCAGAACTGGTAACAGAGAACGTGGCGACCGTATGTGCCGAGGATGCATTTGAAGATGTCCTTCCAGAGCTTCTTGAGAGGGAAGCAATTTTACTGGTCGATAACGATGGTTGCCCTGTCGACATTCTCACCTTGATCGACGGTCTTGAATTTGTGATGTCGAGAGGTCCCGATGAAGGTTAGCCATCCGTATTTTCCCGAGATGACCATCGTCCCTCTGGAGAGAGTCTATTTCCATGAGGAGATTGTTGAGCGGCGTGCCAAAGAGATCTTTCAGACCATGCAAACGCATCCATTGCTGTTGAATCCGGTCATTGCGATGCCGCTCCATAACGATAAGAACTATGTCGTCCTCGATGGAGCACACCGCTGCATGGCGTTGAGGATGATGGGCTGTTCGTCTGTGATGATCCAAGTTGCCCATCCTGATCGAGATGTTTCAAGGTTTGGGACATGGGCGCATGCCATTACCGAATGTGCTCCAGCCCAACTCTATGATGTCATACGCACAAACTTGAAAAACAAACTTGACTTGAGATCACACGACCGAATGCTGAACGATCAATCAGGATCTCCATTGCTCGCGCGCCTATATCTCCCAGACAGGAAGAACTTGGACATCAGGCCACGTTTGTGGGATTTAAATCGTCGGGTAGAAGGCCTACATGTGCTTTTTAATGCTTGCAAGCTGGTTGGTTCTGTTGAGCGCATCCCAATCACAGATCACAATCAACCGCCCAAGACGTACGACGGGATGGCTGGGTGGATCCAGATCACACCGTTGAAGTTGGAGGAGATCCGAGAATTAGTGGCGAGAGGGATGCGACTGCCGGCTGGGACAACACGAGTTGTGCTTTCGGTGCGGGTGCTGCAGGTAAATCTTCCGCTCGAATTTCTGAGAAGCGAAGGGACTCTGGGTGACCGGTCGGACCATTTTAAGACCTGGTGGTTGGAGAGCATCAACATACATCAAGGGCGCTATTATGAAGAGCCCACCTATATTTTCGAGAAGTGACAGTGAGTGCCTTTGTTCGGGGCGGTTTCCCCCCGCTTGGATGGGCCTCTCGGGTTTTAGACCTCGACCCGGAAAACGGAAACTTGCGCGCTTAGGTCAGATCTCCTGTGATGATGATTCGTTCCGTATCGACCAGATAGGGGTAACAGGATATTAGGGTAATGGTGGGTTTTTCCGTAGGATCCATGACCGAGACCTCGGTGGGTTCGATAATGAGAGTCCCCGTTACGCGGTAGAGATACTCCCCACTCACCGTATAAACCCGGATCTCATCGCCTGGCTGCAATTGGTCAAGATCACGGAAGAGCTCACCGTAGATGTCGTTGTGGGCAGAGAGGACCAGATTGCCTCTTTCGCCCGGGTTGGCGGTTCCAAGATGCTGGGCGACGCCTCTCTTGAGCTGTTCCCATCCGTCACCCTGCACGACAGGAGCAGGGACATCCCAGAGCGCTGGAATGAAGATACTGCGGGCTTGTTCGGGACCGGGCGTCGGGATGGCTACGGATGCGTAGGATTGCGCCACTGGCCGCAGATGTTGCGGGATCTCTTCCTCGTTGAAGCGGGCACCACCTGGCGACGTAGGCGGTGTATGCCCTGAAGGCAGCACGACGGCGCGGATGAGAGGGGTGGGTGAGGCTGAAAGCGCCGAGAAGTTCGTAAGCGAGATCGAATTGAGCTTTCGAAAGGAGACCATACCGCTGATGAAGATAAAGACGAAAAAGAGGACTGCAGATATTTCAAGCAAGGACAAAATGCGCCCAGCGGTATGCCTTAGACGCGAGCTGTCGGCGGGAGCGGTAGCAGGATAGCTTTGCAGCTGATCCCTTTCCGGAGTCACTCCGGAAGACCTCCAACCTGGCCTAGAACAGTCATTGTGTACAATCCGACCCTGCTTTTCAAAATGCAGGAGCCTCTCTCTTTGGGCCTCTAACTTCTTGCGCTTGAGAAGCGCCTTCAACTCAACGATGGAGAGCTCTTCCCCGGTCCTCCTATCATCCATAATGCGAGGCGCTCCATGCAAGGTTGACGTTAGTTTCGAGGAAACCTTTCATCAGGCACCCCCGGCCGTATAGAGGGTAGGATCCGTGGGCGTTTCTCCAGATGGGTCCCAGACATACACCCAGCTCCCCTCCTGCGCAAAATTGAAGAACCAGCGTGCGTCTGCAATGGAGAGATTGACGCAACCTCGCGATTGGGGCGTTCCGAAGCGGTCGTGCCAGTACGTCCCGTGCAGCGCGCGCGCTTGATCGAAGTACAACACCCAAGGAACGTCATCGAGGGCATAATAACCCTCGTCGACCCCGCCGCTCATGTCGTCACGCTCGAGCCTGGCCCAGACCTGAAATGCACCGGGCTGTGTCCACGTACCGTCTCGCCCCGTGGAGCTTAATGTGGCGTAAACCAATTCGCCTGAATCGTAACCTGCGACGTTCTGCTGCTCGAGATTTACTGAGATCCAGCGGTCACTTTCAACACCTTCTGGTCTGGATGGATCAGGATCGACGATGGATAGGGATTCCTTCGGCAGCCAGCGATTTGGGCCGATCAAGTACCATGTGATGTCATCCACGTGCCGTTGGTCGTAAACCTGTATGATTTCATAGCGGGTAAGGCAGGGGGCGGATTCATCGCGTTCTCCATCGGGCGTGCGAACAGGACAACTTCCCCCAGAAATTACCCAGCCAAATGGCCGCGCCGGGGTTTGTTTGAATGCCACTCCCTGGAAAGGTGAGGGCGAAAGACGTGAAACGTTATCGCCGCGCACATAGCCGCGCTCAGTTGCGTACACAACCGTGTTTTGATCCTCGTACCGCGCACCATCGCGATAGGACAAATAAACAAAACCCGGAGGGGTGCTGCTTCCTGCGCCACCACCGCGCTTCGCAGCTTCTTGTGATTCGTAAATGCCGACCCTCTTGCTGCCAACACGCAGGTAATTGAACGGAAAGTAGCGCAGTGTGGGATCTTTAGGCTCCAGAGGAAGTGGGCTCTCGTATAAATAAAGCGATGAAGAGTTTTGCCGCGAGGGATATTCATCTGATGAAGGATATGCGCATTTCGCAGGGAACCTGAACATGAAGTCCCTGGGGCACAACAGCTCCCCAATGGGTTGTTTAATTGGGTTTGCATATCCGCTGACCCAGGAAACAATAGCGGCTGCAATACCCAGCCCTAAACTCACCACCAGCCCGGTTAGAGATTGTAAACGTTTAGATTCCACAGGCCTCGTTCTCCCACTCCAAGGATCTTGAATCATTATAGGAGAGAGAGCCGAGGAGTAATGACCCGCAATTTTGCCTGTTCTTCAACCATTGCCGGAAGACATCCAAGCCTGTAAGGGAATTCTTCTTAGGTGATTTTTTCCTATCTCGATTGACGCTCCATGATCCACCAGACTCGATTCTCAAGCCTGACTTTCTGACCTGTTGTTAAGTGTTGATGGGCAATTTGGCGTATGCAATGCATGGCTGCTCTCTGATATCCTTTTATTCCAACACGGGAATATAGTGGTGATTGGCGGGCATTGAATGGATCGCATAACCCGAAGGGACTTTCTTAAACTGAATGCTTTCGGAATCGCCGGCACCCTCCTTGAATCGTCTGGAGGGCTGCCACGCCACTTGCAGGTTCAGGAAACCCGGCGTTTGGCACGCGTCGTTGAAAACAGGCTCAACTTAAGAGCGAGCCCGGATGTTGAAAGCCCATCGGCTGGCACACTCGTTCAGGATGACGTCATACCCTGGTACCGAGAGGTTGTCGGCGTTCACCCTTATCGTATTAATCAACGCTGGGTCGAGACGGACGGGGGCTATGTGTATGCGCCTGCGCTCCAACCTGTGGCGAATAAGCCCAATCAGGCACTACCCAATTTGCCAGATAGCTCCCTGGGAAAGGGGATATGGGCGGAAGTCACGATCCCCTGGGTGAATGTTACGCTGGAGAATCCCCCGGCACGGGCGCCCTGGTTGGCGAACACAGCGAACCCCCGCCTCTACTACAGCCAGGTCGTGTGGATTGACCAGGTTAAAGACGACGGTGAGGGAAACGTGTACTACCGGATCAACGAACGTTTCGGGTTCGGCGACCGATTATGGGCGGACGCAACTGGATTTCGGCCCCTCAGCGTTGACGATGTCGCACCGATCCGTCCAGAAGCGGAGGAGAAACGTGTCATCGTGAACATAGGCCGCCAGTCGCTTTCCTGTTTCGAGGGGCAGCGTGAAGTTTATTACTGCAGGGTCTCGACAGGCGTAAAGTTCGATGTCGAGGACAACCCCTCGGAGGAGTGGGCTACACCTCCGGGACCACACCCAGTGTGGCGCAAGTTGATCTCGGTCCACATGGTGGGGGGCACGACCGGTGGGGGCTGGGATCTGCCCGGGGTCGGCTGGACCTCGCTCTTCGTGGGTAATGGAGTCGCGATCCATTCCACATTCTGGCATAACGATTTCGGCGTGCCTCGTTCACGCGGCTGCGTTAATGCCAGGCCAGAGGATGCCAAGTGGATCTTCCGCTGGCTCGAACCGGTCGTCCCATATGACCCCGGAGATGTGACCGTGAGCATGCCTGGAGGGACTATTGTCGAGGTCATCGAACATTGAAGGCTGCGGATTCGTGACAACATTTCGAGTCTTCCGGTGATTAAGGAAACGCATGGATAACAAGCATCAAGAGAGTTCAGTCGGTAAACAAGTCAAGCGGGATCTGGATAAGACCTCAACTCAAGCTCGAGCAGCAAGGAACATCCTTGTCGTCGGGGGGTATGGAAATGTGGGCAGGACAATCACCAAACGCCTAGGGACAGAATTCCCCGGAAGGGTAATTGTCGCTGGAAGAAACATCCAGACGGCTAGGGACTTCGTCCGTGACGTGGAATTGGAAATCATCCCCATGACACTGGATGTCCACAAACCGGATTCGCTGGACGATGTCCTGGACGAGGTTGGTCTTGTCGTTATGTGCGTGGACCAACAAGGCACCGATTTCGTTTACAAATGTATAGAATACGGGATCGACTATATTGATATCACAGCGAGCATTGACCTCCTGGAACAGTTAGAAGCGCTGGATAATGAAGCTAGACTAAGCGGGAGCACGGTATTGCTGAGTGTTGGTCTTTCCCCCGGGTTGACGAATCTACTAGCAAGCTATGCACAAACGAGGTCCCGGGACGCGAACCTCCTTGATATCTTTATTCTCTTAGGACTGGGAGATCGCCATGGTGATGACGCGATCCAATGGACGGTTAAGAACCTCTTTGCTGATTTCTGGAAACAAGAAAACGGGAAAGTGCACAAGCGTCGCAATTTCGAAGAATATCGGGAAACTATCTTTCCCGGTGCTATTGGAGCGAGAAGGGCCTACCGGTTTAACTTCTCTGATCAACACACGTTGATGAAGACTTTGAATTTTGATTCGGCCTCAACCTGGCTTTGCTTTGATTCGGCGCCTGCAACCCGGATGATAGCTGCATCAACCCGGAGCGTAACGCGCAGGTTGCTTCAAACCTCCTGGATGCAACGAGCTCTTGTCAAACTGATGAAATCTATTCACATTGGTGCTGACCTCTTTGTCTTGCAAGTTAAGGTTGGTAGGGAAATGAACAATGGGGAACCTGACTATGAAACTGCGATCATGGGAAGGGGAGAGGGACGATCCACGGGCATTGTCGCGGCTAAGGTAGCTGCCCTCGCGTTCAGGAATCAACTCCCGTCAGGAGTGTTCCATATCGAACAATTAATTGACGCCGGATTTTTCCTTGATGATCTTCAAGATGACGGCTTTATCTGGGATAGATGAACGCTTATAGAGGTCTTCGCCCGTGTAGACGATCTAATAGATTGAAATTCATACACGGTACTTTGAACAAGCAGAAGAGGTCCACTGAACTTCATTATCGAGAGGCCACATATGGGGTTCAAGGCCAGTCAAAGGTCCAAAGGTGTGATTGAAAAAATACTCATTCAGATGAAGAATCGTAACCGGTGGATGGGGGTCTTGACACTTACCCTCATCATCGGGCTTGCCTGGATTCAGATGTCCGCTGTCCCGGTAGCTGCGACGACAGGTGGAGCGATCCCGAGCCCTCGCGAAGGGTTTGCAGCCCCAGATTTCACACTTGGGACATTGGCCGGAGGCGAGGTGACGCTTTCCGAGCTTCGAGGCCAAGCGGTGCTTATTAACATCTGGGCCTCATGGTGCCCGCCTTGCCGGGCTGAAATGCCTGCCATCCAGGCTGTGTATGAAAAAAATCGCGATCGGGGTTTAGAAGTGCTGGCGGTAAACACTACATACCAGGACAGCGAGCGTGACGCACAGGCTTTCGTACAGGAATATGGGTTGACTTTCCCGATACCTATGGATAGGGATGGCGGCGTATCCAGGCAGTACCAACTGCGCGCCCTCCCATCAACCTTCTTCGTCGACCGGGATGGCATCATCCGCAAGGTTGTTTTCGGCGGGCCGATGAGCGAGACCACGATTCAAACGGCCGTGGAAGAGATCCTTGAGGAGGGCTCCTGAATGTTCCCGCTGCTGCAACTCGGACCGCTGGCGATTCAACTTCCCGGCCTCTTCCTGCTCGCCGGGGTCTGGGTTGCCACCTGGCTGATCGATCGCGTCGCTCCACGGCACAACGTCTCCGCGACGAAGCTGAACAACATGGTGTTCCTCGGTTTGATCGCCGGGATACTCGGCGCCCGAATCTGGTATGCTGTGCGCTACCTCGATGTCTATCTCCAAGAACCGCTCAGTCTTTTTGCGCTAAACCCCTCCACAATCGCGCCGCTTGAAGGTATTCTCACGGCGGTTATCGCGGCCGTCATCTACGGCCAGCGAAAGTCGATGCCTCTCTGGGCGACTTTGGATGCCCTTGCCATCCCGTTCAACTCCATGGCTGTGGCAATCGGTCTTGCCAACCTGTCTAGCGGCGATGCGTTTGGCGCGGTGAGCGATCTTCCGTGGGCGATCGAGCTCTGGGGCGCCAGGCGCCACCCAACCCAGATGTATGAGATCGTGTTGGGAGCGCTGATTCTGCTCGCGCTGTGGCGGCTGAGGAAAACCAGGATCCCCTCAGGAACGACGTTCTTCCTGTGGCTGAGCATGGCCTCTGCCGCACGACTTTTCCTGGAGGCTTTTCGGGGGGACAGCGTGATCGTTCTCGACGTTTACAGGCTTGGACAGATCGTCAGCCTGCTGATCTTAATTCTCGCATTGATTGGTTTGCGCTTACGGTATGTTCAGGGTTCCTCATGACCGTGGGCGATGGCTGCACGGCTCCTGCATCTGTGATAGCTATAAAAGCAGCGTTTTCACCCTTGAAGAGAGCAAGAACCTGAATATAGCAGACGACGAAAGCCAGCAAGCTTCACAGCAGGCACAGTGAAATCTCAAGAGCTGTGTGATAGTGTAAGGGCCCCTTATCGCATATCTCATCAACGCCGCCAGGCGATTGCGCACCGTACCGTACCCCCGGTGAATAAATTCGAATGATCTATTTGGATATGGAGGGCCCAACGATGAACGCTCCAAAAGTAATCGTCTATTCTCAACCCGGCTGACACTTCTGTGGACTTGAGAAAGCGTGGCTTTCTGAGAAGGGCATTGAATACGAAGATCGTGATGTAACGAGTGATCCTGAGGCAATTAATGAACTTGAGGAATTGGGGTATTTCTCCACTATCCCTGTCACCCTGATAGACGGTGAAGTGGTGGTGGGTTTCGACAAAGATAAACTCAAACAATTGCTGGATTTGGAGTAGGACGTACGTGTGCGTGTCAATCAGAGCGGCGCGAGGGCGGCAAAACGGGATTGCTCGTCGACTATTCTGGACTGCATTGTGCTTTCCTAGGGGGATACGAAGTCATATGGGTTAACCTTGCCATAGACGTCGCTCTGCATCTCGAAGTGCAGATGCGCGCCAGTGGAATTTCCCGATGACCCCACGCCACCGATGACCGAACCCTGGAACACGCCCTGCCCGCAGGAGACATTCACCTGACTCATATGTGCGTAGAGTGTCTGCCAACCATCGCCATGGTCTATGACCGCCATGTATCCATAGCCGTAATCGTTCCAGCCAGCATAGACAACCACTCCGCTCGCCGATGCAAAGATCGCGTTGCCCATGCTTCCGGCGATATCAATCCCGGGATGGAAGCTTGAATAATTGTTCCCGGACAGGAATGTTGCCGTGGTTGGCCAGACGAAGAAGCCCTCACCAACCGGCCCATCGTAAATCGAGCCACAAGCGCCCGGTCCTGCAATTCGAGCTACAGCAGGGTTGCTGCGGGTGATTCTGGGCGCCTGCCAGCTGACGAACTCTCTGCGGCCATCCGGGACGACCAGTGCGGTCCCGGCAGCGATTTCAGGATTGTCGAAATCTATGTCCGGGCTGAGCTCGTTGCCTGGCCAATCGATGATCTCCTGTGGATCAACGCCAAAAAACGCTGCGACCACTTCCAGTCTGTCGCCTTCGGACCACACATAATAAGTTCCATCGACGGGGAGGATGTTGAGCTCCTGGCCGGGCCGGAGACTATGGGGATCGTCTTGCAGAACATCATAGTTTCCCCAGAGAACAGTCTCAGGCTTGAGGCCAAAGCGGTCAGCGATGCCAAAAATCGTGTCTCCAACACTTACGGAATAGGTAATTACGTCCATCCTGGGACGATCGGGGATCTCCGTGTGGATGTCAATAGATCTCTGCACTCCCGAAAAATCTCTCGTCTCTGGTTGGAAGGCAGGCAGGAGGGTGGTGTTCAAGTTTTGCTCTTCCGGGTCTGTTGCCTGTTGCTCTTCTACTACATCATGAGTGGACCCTTCCGCTCTAACGGAAATCCAACCTGTCTGTGAGCCGATTGCGAACACGGATCCCAACACAGCAAACGCAGCAACCATTAAGACTCGTTTCCGAACGGCTTTGCTGGCCGACAGATGATTGAGGAATTGGGACAGCCAGCACCGAATACGGTTGAGGATTGTTCGATAGGATTCGATCTCGATCTTCACATCTTCAGCACTTGATGCATTTTCATCACATTGCATGCCGAGAGAATAACGGCTCGCTTCCTGCGAATCAATGCGCAAATATGCGTGTATGTCCGGACTCTCTCACACGAACTCAGGGCGGGCAGGATTATCTAAGCAATCCCTATGCGGGGTATTTTCCAGGGCTCCTTTACGAGGACTGCATGGTACCTAGAGTACCCTGACCGCTCAGGTAGCCCAGGTAAGCTGGAACGAGGGGCAGGACACACGGGCTGAGGAATGACAGCGTCCCTGCCGCGACGGATGCCAGGTAGGTTGGTGCAGATGCGCCACCGAGGGGCAGGTCAAGGAAGAAACCATTTCGCTGCGCCCAAATCGCGATGTAGGTAATGCGATTGGTGACCATCAGCACCCCTATGGCGATGATGAGCAGACCGCTGATCCACTGAAACGTCCGGATATGTCGCTGAAATCGCCGGATGACGCCAAGGGCCCGGTCCAGGATCAATGAGAGGCCGAGAAACGGAAGACCCAGTCCCAGGGCGTAACCTGAAGAGAGGATCATCGCCTGCCCAGCAGTGTCCTGGCTGAATCCGAGAGTGAGGATTGCACCGAGCGTCGCCCCCACACAGGGCGTCCAACCCGCTGCGAATAGAATTCCGAAGAGGCCTGAATTGAGCAGTTGGTTGGACCCCCAGCGCTTCATCTGAGGGCGTGTATCCGCCATCAGCCACGGAACCTTCAAAACACCAAGGGTGACCAATCCGAAGAGGATGACGACGACTCCCCCGATCCGACCCAGAACATACTTGTATTGGCTGAAGAGCTGCCCGAACACCGTGGCTCCTCCGCCCCAACCGAGGATGAAAACCAGTGAAAACCCTCCTACGAAGAAGAGCGCATGTCCCAGCGTGGAGAGGCGGGAGGTTTTTCGGTCAGAATCCGGAATGGATGTATTCATAAATTTCTCTGGAGCAACGATTGGACTTTTGTGTCCAAATCACCAAGCGAGAGCGGTCCCACAACGATCTCCTGCACGACTCCATCCCCATCTACGAAGATGCTGGTTGGAAGGCCGATGACATTATATAGATTATCTGAAATCTGCCCGTTCTCGTCCAGCAGGATTGGAAAGCTTAAGCCCAGCTCCTGCACATATGGAGCCACCGCTTCTCGCTCATCAAGCTGGGTCCAATTCACTGCGAGAACGATGAATCCGTCATCTTTGAACCGCCTGTATGTTTCCTGGAGTGCAGGCATCTCGTATCTACACGGCGGGCACCAGGTCGTCCAGAAGTTAATCAACACGACATTCCCGCGCAGGGCGCTCAGGGTTATCTCAGAACCATCGAGTTCGGGCAACGTGAAATCCGGGGCAATGGATCCTACCCTGACCGCTTGACCTAAATTCTGTGAAGTCTTGCCGGTCTCGGGGAGATCTACCTCCAACGCAGGTGCCTGGCGCCCGACCTCCCTGGTCGGTGTAGGCTCAGGTTCACGGTCCGGAGGTGCTGAGAGAAAGAGACGCCACCCAACCAAGACACCGGCAAATACAGCTACGTAGAACCCAAGCCATCGCAGAACAGATCGTGATGCTTTGCCCTCTGGCGATAGGCGGTTGCGCATCAAACAAACGCTTTGATGTTCTGGTACTCGCGTGGGGGCTTGATGAAACCCTTTTCCCTGAATCCTGTATGTTGCTTCTTACTCAACGGTCACAACCTCTGGTCGCTTCTGGCGCGATCTGTCGAGAATGCGCCGCAGAATGAAGGCCAGGAGCGCGAACGTACCTACAAAAGCCATAAGGGTCTGATTGATATTCAGCCCGGCAACCTGGGAGGCATCCAAACGGAGAAATTCGAGCAAGAACCGTCCCACGGGATATACGACGAGGTAGACGAGGAAGATATCCCCCGTACGGAGCTGCTTTGAAAAGCGCCTGCCCAACCAAATGAGCAGGACCACGTTCGCAAGATTCCATAGGGATTCGTATAAGAACAATGGATGGTAGAACCCTTGGTCGATGAACTCCGGAAGCCGAAAGCGCGGCTCGATGAAGATCGCCCACGGCAGGTCGGTTGGAGCGCCATACAGTTCCTGGTTGACAAAATTTCCCCAACGCCCAATAGCCTGGCCTAAAGCGAGTGCTGGGGCGGAGATATCCAACCAGGTTAAGAAGGGAAGTTTCTGCCTTCTGGAGAAAAGAAATAAGGCGATCACGCCGCCGACAACAGCCCCAGGGATTCCCAGACCACCCTTCCAAATGGCGAGCGCATCGAGCGGATGGGACAGGTAATATGCTGTCGTTATCCCACGCTCAACCATCGAAGGGGGTGGGGTGAGAATATGCCAGATGCGGGCACCCAGGATCCCGCCGAGAAGCACCCAGATCAGGCCGTCCCAGACAAGTTCGGGATTCTCGCCCTGCTTTTGGGCAAGGCGCTGTGCCAGGAATGCTCCCGCGAGTGCGCCAAGCATGATGATGACACCATAAATGCGGATTGTCAGAGGACCAAGATGAAAAGCCATACGTCACCTCATCGTTTTCGAGTAGTTATTTAAAGGGGGGAGCTCCAGCGGATCACAAAATGTACATATCCGGTTTTCGAGAACAATGTCCAGGAGTCCTAGCTTCTACCCACCGCTTTGCCCGGGCAACCGAGCGGCCCGCCGGTGGGTGCCTGTCAGGCTCTCGAAAGGAGCCTGGCGGCATATTCATGTTTACCATCACCGCCCGCGGCCGAGACAGCCTGAGTGAGCTGTCGAGGGGATACCATGGTTGGATTAAATTGCACTAGCCCAAGGCCAGAGATGTGGTCAACCTGCGCAGCAACCACGCCATGCAGCTGAAGCAGGCTGTTTCGGACTCGATTTGCGCAATTGCCACAGCCCATGCCCATAATCTCAAGCGTCGCGCCAGTCAGATTCTCGCGTTCCTCCGGCGTGATTTGTTTGTTCATTGTCTCAACATGACAATTCTTCATGATTCGTATCCTTCCTTAGCGGTTTCATTGGAAACCGGCCCGGACCGAGATCTAGGTTTGGCGACTTTCATAGACTCCAAGAAAATCATTTCATCAAGATTTTCCAGGAAGGTATGCCTGCAAACCCGGCTACAGAAATAAAACGTGCGAGTGCCCACGTCCTTCTTCCAGATTGCCCTTGAGAGATCTACATCCATGCCGCAAACCGGGTCTATTGCTTTCCCCATCTCAACCTTTCCGTTGTTAGCAGTATCGGGGGATTAGGGTCCCACCATCCTAACCCCCCGAGATACTTATCCATCAAGCCTTTAACTATTCCAATCACTCATCAACAGTTACCCTCACGGGTGACGGTTCGAGAGTACGAACACTTTGAGAAGTTGACGCCCCAGGTGTCCAAGGCGTGCCGATCCAGGGAAGCAGGAAGTAGTCTGCGCCGATATACCCGGAGACCTTCCAGGCGAGAATCAGGCCAACTGCTACGATAAAGAGCACAGGATTCGTGCTTGCTGATCCGGCCAGCATGAAATTCCAGTTCATAAGAGCGCCGAAGAAAGCCGCGATTCCGGTAAAGGTACCCAGGATCAGCGCAATGCCAACGAGCAGTTCGCCATACGCCACGAGCTTCGCAAACCATGTATAGGTTTGTGCATCGAGCAGTATCTGGAGGAATGAACGATCCCAGTCGAATGCGATTGCCGGCCGCCCGGCTTCAGGGATCGCAATCGCGCCCAGCCAGTATCCTTTGAGCGCTTCGCCGCCTGATACCCAGGCAGGGTTACCCACCTTGTGGAGTGCGGCGTCGATCCACTTGTAGCCCAGCCACAATCGTGGGAGAAGCCAGAGCCATGTCGAACGTTTATCGTTCAACAGTTTCTGCACAAAAGGCGGGTTCTGAATGATTGAACCTGCACGCGTTGTTAAGGTTGCCATTCTGCTTGCCTCCATGTGAATAAGATTAAAAGGCATTCTATTGAATGAGCAGGCTGGAGGTAAGCTGCATTTGGCGGATGGACCGATAGGCGAATTTGCTTGTCTCCGCTCATTAATCGACCGTCTCCATCGGCTGGCTCGTGCCCCTCCGCCTTCGTTTTCCATTGCAGGACCGGGCTCCATCATTGGCTCGGAGGGATCCGCACGCACAAGCACGGCGTTCCAGGCCTGCAAACGAGAACGTCAACCCTGCGATCGAGGCCGGATTCGCGGCTGATTATTAACGACGGATCTTGTAAAGCCGATCGTGCCGTGCACAATCGACTGTTGGCATGCACATGGTACCGGGATTGTAGGTTGCCCAGCGGGATGTTCCCTTTGATCGTATGGGGGATGCGACATGGTACTTGTGGGCATCGAGCCAGAGCTGTGGAAGCTTAATCTCACGTCCTCACGAAGGGCCGTTGCAGCTAAGTTCGTCCTGCTCGGGTTGTGAGGGTACTTTTTCCAGGAGCACCTACAGACGGGCCAGAGAAGGCTCAAGGATTGGAGCGGAGAGACCGCGCCAAGTTCTTTAAGTGTGCTTTGACGCGATCGCAGATCGCCGGTGCCCGGTCATTTGTGAATATCAAGTGGCGAGGATAGATATCTGATCGGCCTCCACATTCACCGGGTACCGATCAAGCGGTCTTGGGGGTGGGCCAGAAACCACGGTCCCATCCTTACCGAAGACCCCATTATGACATGGGCAAAAGAACTGCTCCCTCTTCGCCACCCAGCGTACCCGGCAGCCAAGGTGGGTGCAGATATTCGACATCGCTACATAATCGCGGCCGTTGTTCGTGAGTATGTACACCGATACGTCTTCAGTGGAAGTTACCCATCCAGTTCTGCGTTCAACGTTGGTTTTAGACAATGTAGGCGTTCCGAGAGGGATCTTGGATGTAGAGCCAAGCGTCAGCCATTGTTCGGATTCCTGCTCGAGAGAGGAACCAAGAATAAACCTCACTGCAGGGATAGTGTAGGCAGCCGCGATGAGGCTTGAGATCGTGGCCGTGATCCAACCGAGAAAAGGACGCCTACCGATTATTTTCCGGGGTTTTTCTTCCATCATTAATTCCTTCCCATCCTATCAAGATGAGTTGTTCTGACCTTGCCGACGCGATCGCTGCTCCTGCCCACGCCGATTCGGGTGCTACTCGCTCCGCGCGGATGGATGGACCACCGAATCTGCTTGGCGAACTTCTTGATCGAGGCACTGCCATCTTCGGCCTGAAAACAGCCGTTGCCAAGCCGAGAGATTGAAAGGAGTCACAAATTGGTGTCAGCGGCTGATCCTGCGCGTCGCGAAAAAGTTGTAAAGCGGCACGAAAATCACCGCCGTGAAGAGTCCGGAAAGGAACGCCTCCAGGACGCCCAGCAGATAGCTGCTCCAGCTTATAAAGGTGTAGTCGGGAAGGATGAGTTCCCAGAAACTCTGCATCACGTACCAATCTGGAAAGAGCAAGCCGAAGACCACATCAAGTGTAAAGATGATCGCCAGGAAGAACGCGAGCGACCATGCAACTGGCCAAAATCGAAGGGGTTTCATCTTATCCTCCTTAATCAATACCCGTTGGCCTAAGAAGTCATCGAAAGTGATACTTACCTTTTTTGCATCTTGCCTTTCAATGGTTGCAGGCTCGATTGGACGCTCCAGGTGGTGAGAATCCGTTCCTTTGTGACGGACCCCAGCCAGATCCCGTCCTCCGCCACTTGCAGCAGGCTGAGATTTTCTTTGACCATTCTTTCGAAAGCTTTGTATACACCCTCATCTGGAGAAATCGCCGGGAGCTCATGGATCATCTTCATCGTCTGTCCTACAGTCGTACTTCCCCGACGAACACGATCAATGGATTGGACCTCCTCCAGTGTGATGACCCCGATAATTTTCCCTCCACCCGATACAGGAAACCACTTTTCCCCTGTGGGTAGAGCAACCTCTCTCAGGAGCTGCTCCAGGCTCATCGTAGGGGGGACGACGTGTCCATTGGAGCGTATGATCTCCCGGACAGTCAGATCGGCAAGACCGCTTTTTAAGGCGGCGTTCGCCATGCTCTGAATCGAAGCGCGATACAAAAACCATCCAATCAACACAACCCAGAAACCATTGGCAATGTGCCCATCGAAGATCTGCAGTCCGCCCCAACTCATTAAACCGAACGCGACAGCTTGGCCCATAAATCCGGCGACTTTAGTGGCCCGCTCGAAACTTCCTGTAAGGCTCCAGATGACTGCTCGCAGCGCACGTCCCCCGTCCAAAGGGAAACCAGGGAGCAGATTAAAAAGTGCCAGCGAGAGATTGGCCAATGCCAACCAGCGACCAAATGCCACAAGCTTTACACCTACGTTCGCTTCACCAGCCAGAACCAAAACACCAAACAACAATGCCAGCCCCAGGCTGACGAGCGGTCCAGTGAGGGCGATGGCCAGTTCGTTGCGTGCTTTATCCGGTTCCTGTTCTAAATGTGCCAACCCTCCGACGATGAAGAGTGTGATCACCTTGACATCAACACCTAATTTCTTGGAGACCAGGCTGTGGCCAAGTTCGTGAGCCACAATCGAGAAATAGAGAAAAACCGTCACGGCCAGGGCGAGCGTCCAGGCATCCAGGACGCTCATGGTGTCATATTCATTCGGAAAATAATACGTTCCCAGTGACCAGAGGATGACCCCGAAAGCGAACGCCCACGTTAGATCTACGCGAATCTCGATGCCGAATACTTTCACAAGAGGAAACGATTTGACCATTTCGACTTCCCTTTATATGGATTCCACCGACGGTTTTCTGTCGCTGGCATAATTCGATCCGTTTCATTAAATGTGCCAGTTGTTGCCCCTCATTCCAAGGGCATTTTGGCGTAAATGGGCGCAAGCACATCTGCGCCATATCATTGGATGGGTGTGATCTTAAAATTGAGACCAGGATGTTGTAATGGCGTGATTTCTAGTTCATGGGCCATTTTGCCCTTATACGCGCCCCTCAATTCGGTTACCGTGTAGAAAATCGAAACCTGCAAACCAGCTGTGGTTTGCAGTTATCCTTATTTGAGGAGTCGGTCGATGGAATCAGACGAGATAGCCGCTGAGGCAAACCAGCCTGAGAATGAAGCACAGGGAGGAACAGAAACACGTGCTGTGTCAGGCCGGCAGAAATTGTGGTTGGTCGCCAGCCTCATTCTGAATGTCGTCCTGTCAGTATCCTTAGTGCTAGTTCTGTTCACACCGTTGGATGGAGGGGTTTCAAGCAACCCTCGACCGTCGGGTCCAAACGCAAAGCTTGGATCGGGCATACAGGGGAACACGACAAACCGACCCGATGCAGCTTTATCTATCGATGAAGTCTACCCTCAAAGCTATGACCTGGGCTCTGCGTTTGGCGATCTTGGCCCTCAATTGGTCGAAGCAGGCGCGATCGACGTTGATGCACTCCGTTCGGTCTACCTGGAAAGCGCGGCTCCGCTCACTTCGAGTCAGGAGCGCGTGCTGGCCGAATCCAGTGCGGAGGGAATTGTCCTGACACGTGGGAACGCGCGGTTCCTGCTGCACTTTTTCTGGGCGCTTGGTTTGACCAACCAAAACGCGATCCTGACTGAAGGACCGATGTGGACCTCGTCTGAGGGAGCCATCGAGCGGTTTGCCTCCACCGGCGGCTGGACGCTTGCAGAAGTGCCGGTAACCGAGCTCTACGCGAGCGCCCCTATCGTGGTGCTGACTCCGGCTCAGCAAGCGCGGTTGGAGACAGTGGCAGCAAACGTATATCGCCCATGCTGCAACAACCCGACTCTCTTCCCGGATTGTAATCATGGCATGGCGATGCTGGGGCTTCTGCAGGTGTTAGCGGCAGAAGATGCCTCGGAAGCCGAGATGTATGAGGCGGCGAAAGTTGCCAACATGTTCTGGTTTCCAGCCCAAACGGTCGAATTAGCCATGTTTTTCAATGCAGTTCTTGAGCAACCATTCGACGAAGTTGATGCGAAAATGGCTGTCGGGCCAGAAGCCTTCTCAGGATCCGGTTTCGCAAGCGTTCACCGTTGGCTTGGTGAGAATGGATTTCTTGAACAAGCTCCGGAGGGCGGCAGCAGCTGCGGAGTTTAAAATTGCTATTGTGTGGGGGGTGTGGATGATCTGGGTCAAGTAAGGGAGGGTGTGACCATGGAAGAAAGCGATTCTCGGCTGGAACGCAGAGGATTCCTGACACTGGCAAAAAGGATATTGATCGCCTCTGGATTGGCAGCTTTCTTCGGTCCGGTCATCAGCTTCTTCTGGCCGAATGTGCTTGAGGAGACGCCCACCAAGCCGGTTGTCATCGGACCTGAAGGTGCGATACCGCCCCTTGAATCAAAGGTGGTCCGATTCGGGCGCTACCCCGCCATCGTTATCAATACACAGGAGAAGGGGTTGGTCGCATACAGCGCCGTCTGTACACACTTTGCTTGCATCGTCTCCTGGAATCCCGAAAGCGGAATGATTGAGTGTCCGTGTCATGCCGGCTTCTATGATCCTCTTGACGGCTCGGTGATCTCCGGACCACCGCCGTCTCCACTTCCAGTGTATAGGGTCTCCACCGACAACGGGCAGATCATACTCCGCTCATCGTGAAAAGTGTTGGGCATCCGGCTTTACAGGGACCAATCCGTGTAGTCCGGTCACCATTCCATCAATCCGCCGTGTTAAATGTGACACCTGTCACTATTTTCATATGATGCGCCATTTGGCCCTATTCCAGACCGATGCGCTCCAATATGCTTTGGGAGATCTAACTCTTTTTAGGAGAGTGTTGGTATGCAAGCTTTAAAGAAGCTGTTGTTCCCCGCGGCGGCAGGGTTGATTGCAATGATTGCCCTGAGCGGCATTTATTTTGGCATTGTTTCTCTGGCTGAAAGCCCAGAACATGCTTTAGAGCTTTTCTGGGAGGACCGCTGGATCGTCATCCCGATCATCATTGGGTTTGGTATCCAGGTGGGTTTATACGTTGTCCTGAAGAAGCGGCTATTCATACCTGTTTCTGATCTGGGCCCGAGCGGAGCCCTGACCGGTGCAGGTGGAGGAGTATCTGCGACGGCGATGGTTGCATGCTGCGCCCACCACGTCACCGATGTGCTTCCGTTGATCGGACTCACTGCTGCGGCGACATTTCTCGCGGAGTACCGGCTCGCCTTCATGCTGATCGGTTTGGGCACTACTGTCCTGGGGATCCTCGTGATGCTGACCGTCCTCTTCAGGGAGCGACGCAGAGCGATCCAACTCATGGCTTCCGGTATGGAGACCGTATGAAAACTACTCTGGAATATATTCATTTGAAAGTCGAGAGTCTGTTCAAGGTCAGCTGCCTGACGCCACGGCGAATTGTGGCAGTTGTGCTGATCGTCGCGGCTGGATGGCTTCTGAGCGCATGTACAGGATCAGCGCGGATCGTCGGTGATAATTCGAGCCAGACTGAAGTTCGGCAGGAATCCCCAGCCGCAATAAAGCAGGAGCAGGGAGAGAGCAAGGACGCAGTCGATAATGACACAGCGGAGGTGCCCGAGAGAGACCTCAGGCGGGTGGATAGCCAGGGCGCTGTGGAGGTCGTGATCAGCCCTACCAGTACACTTGCGGAAGCTGGCGCTCTCCTTTTCTTCGAAGTCAGCATGAACACGCATTCCGTGGATCTTTCGATGGATCTTGCCGGGCTCTCCACCCTCGAGATTGGCGATGGGGTTCGGATACCTGCCGTCTACTGGAGTGGAGGCAGTGGTCACCATGTCGCTGGCCAGCTTGGATTTCCAAACCAGTTCTCCGAGAGCGCCGCCGCTGTCGACGGGATAGGCCAGTTAACGCTAACCATCCGCGGCGTGGATGCTGATGAAAGGGTCTTTACGTGGCAAATAACAGAAATTCAATAGCTCTGCGATCAGGCTTGCTTCTGTTGGCTCTCCTGGCCGCGCTTGGATTGCTCTTCACGCCCTGGTCGGACGCCTCCGCTGGAAGCGACGAGGCTGAGGTCGTGCACATCTTCTTCAGCGCGGGCTGTGTTGATTGCTGGCCCTACGTTGAAGATGTCATGCTTCCAGCTTTGCAAACCGGGGGAGTGGAGGCGCCCTTTGAGATCCATGACTACACCGTTCCCGAAGAACGCAAACGGTTGCGCGAGATGGCGGATGGGATCGAGTTGCCCCGGTCGATCGCCGATTCATTGTATGCCTTTGTCCCCTCAGATGGAGGCGATCTCGTCATCCTCGGCCATGTGCCCCCGGATCTGATCCAGGCTGTGCTCGAATATCCGGATCGGCCAGCGCGCCTGGTGGTCTGGCAACCCGAGATGCACGGCGAGCCGACGGAATACCGGCTGTGGGCGTGGACCGGCGACGTCATGACGTTCGACATCACAACCCCGTTTGAGGAGGCGCTTCCCGCCGCGATGGCGTCATCGGGGCCCCTGCCCGTTGGGCTTGCCAATCTCGGCGAACTCCTACCGGCGGTGATCGTAACAGGGCTCCTGGACTCAGTTAACCCCTGCGCCTTCGCGGTGATCCTGCTGCTGCTCGCATTTCTCTTCACCATTCGCAAGTCCCGCCGGCATATTCTGAAGCTCGGTTTTGTCTACATCGGGATGATCTTCATCGTGTACTTTGCGATTGGTCTCGGGATCTTGCAGGCGGTGCGCTTCTCAAACGACCCGCATTTTGTCGCCCGAGCAGGCAGCTGGATTCTCATCTCGCTTGGGGTCATTAATCTGATCGAATATTTCTTCCCGGAGTTTCCGATCAAGCTGCACATGCCGATGATCGCCGGACAGAAAACCAACGAGCTTCTGAAACAGGCGACCTTGCCGGCGACGATTGGAGCGGGGCTGCTCGTAGGCTTGTGCACCTTCCCGTGCTCGGGAGGGGTGTATGTGTCGATCATCACGCTGCTGAACGCCAGGACAACATTAGCCTGGGGTGTCAGCTATCTTGCACTTTACAACGTGCTCTTCGTCCTGCCCCTCGTCGTGATCCTGCTCGCCGCAGGCAACCGTCTGGTTGCCAAGCGCTGGGCGCGCTGGGAGCGGGAAAATGCCCGGAGGATCCGACTGTGGTATGGGCTGGCCATGGTTGCGCTCGGGGCGGGTATGCTGGTCTGGGTGATTGCGTAGGAGCAGCAGGATGTCCCCGAATGTACGCGCGAGACGGTTGCTGCCTCTCACGCTTCTGGCAGTCGGCGTTGCCGTCATTGTACTTGGCGGAGTGGCCGGGCGTTATATGCAGATCCTGTCCGCGCCGCGCGAGGCGCCGCTGCCGGCCAGCCTTGCCGGACGGCAGCTTCAGGTCTCGCGCTACGGAACCCAGGCTGTCGCTGAGATCGCACGATTGCACGGATCAGACTTTCCGCTCACCTCAGCAGCTGTGGGCTCGTATGGGATGTCCGCTGAGATTCAAATCTGGACAGCAGGTACTGGGATTGGATGGATGGCCCGGCGAATGACGCTGGCGATGAACGAAGCCATCTCCGACGGAAATTCACCCTTCACCCCACTTGGAGAGCGGATGATCGAAGGCCGGTCGGTATATGAATTGGAAGGTATGGGACAGCGACATTATTACTTCATCGCCGGCCCGTATCTGGTCTGGTTGGCGGCGGAATCCTCTGTTGCCCCAATCGCACTAAAGGAGGCGTTGGAATTCTACCCATGAACAAACGACACTGGACACTCATGCTGCTCTGTTGTCTGGTCCCTCTGGCTGCTCTTGCGGCGATCTTCCTATTCCAGGTGCAGGTCAGTACTGCCCTTTTGTTCGCGCTGATCTTGTTCTGTCCGCTGAGCCACCTGCTGATGATGTCTCTGTCAGAGGGAGATCACCGGCACACGATCGGGAACAGACACGGGGAGATGTCTTCGATGAATATAAAACTGGATAAAAAACAGGAGTGATTGATGCTGGCAGAAATTGGCTGGATCGCGTTAGTGCTTGCCTTCATCGTGTCAGCCTATTCGACGATCGCTGCCTTCCGCGGCGGTGACGAGGGTCGACACCAGCTTGTCGTGAGCGGCAGAAATGGAGCACTGCTCACATTCGCCCTGCTCACGGTCTCCGTGCTCACTCTGACCTACAGCTTAGTGAAGATGGATTTTTCATTGGCCTATGTCGCCGATGTCACGAGCCGATCGATGTCCCCTTTCCTTAGACTGACGGCTCTCTGGGGCGGTCAGGCCGGGTCGATCCTCTTCTGGGGCTGGTTGATGTCTGGCTTCGTTGCTGCACTGGTGATCCGTAAATGGGAACAAAACCGGGAATTGATGCCCTATGTGCTGGCGGTTGCATTGGGCACGACTGTGTTTTTTATTGGTCTTTCACTCTTCATTTCAAACCCCTTCGATCGGCTCTGGCACGTTCCCGGCGCTGAAGAACTGACACGTGCTTTCTTCAGATCCACCGGGGCGATGCCCTACATTCCGAAGGATGGTCAGGGGCTTAACCCGCTGCTCCGTCATTTCGGCATGATTGGTCACCCTCCCACAACCTATATCGGGTTCACGGGTTTTGTGATCCCCTATGCCTTCGCTATGGCCGCGCTGATCACCGGGAAATCCAATGAAGATGCCTGGATTCGCGCCACGCGCCGCTGGACGATCGTGGCATGGTCGTTTCTCAGCATTGGGCTCGTTCTGGGCGGGCGCTGGGCGTACGATGTGCTGGGGTGGGGTGGTTTCTGGGGATGGGATCCGGTAGAGAATGCGATGCTCATGCCGTGGCTAACCGGCACGGCTTTCCTGCACTCTGTGATGATCCAGGAGAAGCGGGGGATGTTGAAAATCTGGAATATGATCCTGATCATCCTCACCTATGCCTTGATACTTTTCGGCACGTTCATCACTCGAACAGGGGTGATCAGCTCGGTACATTCCTTCGCGAAGTCTGCGCTGGGCCCAGTCTTCTTTGCCTTTATCGGCCTGACTTTCATCTGGTCACTGTCTCTGCTGTTCCGGCGGATGGGGACTCTCAGGGCAGAGCACGAGGTAGAAAGCTTGCTTTCGAGGGAATCCATCTTCCTGCTACAAAATGTTCTCTTCCTTTCGATCACCTTTGCAGTATTCTGGGGCACGGTGTTCCCGATGATCTCGGAATTGATAACAGGGACGAGAATAACCGTCGGGCCACCGTTCTATACACGCGTGACCGGCCCTCTCTTTGCAGCCCTGGTCATTCTCATGGCGATAGCCCCTTTCATCGCCTGGCGGAAACAGCCCCTCCGGGCCCTGGATTCCAAGTTGCTTTTCCCGGCGCTCGGCTCGATCACTGTGGCAAGCGCCTGGTGGATATCTCACCGACAACATCCGGATTCATTCTTCGCTCTCTGGGTCGTATCATTCGTCGTCGTTTCAATCCTCTACGAGATCGGGCGGGGTGTCCGGGCGCGTGTAAAGTCCCGGGGGGAGGGTGTCTTTACAGCGATCGGCCGGCTGGTCGGCCGTGATCGACGTCGCTACGGAGGCTATTTAATCCATCTCGCGGTCATCATGATTGGCATGGGCTTTATCGGGGATGCCTTCTTCAAGGTTGAAACACAGGGGACTGTGAGTGTTGGTGAGCAGATCCAAATTGAGGGTTATAAGCTGCGCTACGATGGACTTTCTCAATACATGGGAGAGGACGGCCGTGAAGTTCTGGAAGCCTCGGTTTCACTCTTCAACGGGGATGAGTTTGTCAAAGTGCTTTCCCCACGACGGGATTACTTTGTCGTCCAACGTCAACCGGTCACGATTCCTGGAGTTTATAGTTCCTTCAAAGAGGATGTGTACGTCCTGCTCGTCGGTTGGGAAGAGATCGGCATGGACTCGTCCACCTTCAAAGTCTATATCAACCCGCTCATCAACTGGACCTGGATTGGCGGTCTGCTCCTGGCGGTGGGTGCGATCATCGCGGCCTGGCCTGGCGGATGTATTGCGCTGCAAAGAAGCTACGCCATTAGACCTCGATCGGTCGAATCTAGAGCGGCTGCGGGGGATTGATCCATGAGACGTATATTGCTGGGGAGCCTTTCGCTTTTACTCATGCTTGTGCTTTCCACATACTCGAGCGCGATTGCCCAGGAGGGCGGAGAAGGCTTTCCCACAGACAATGATGTAAACGCAATCGCCAAGCAGCTTTACTGTCCTGTCTGCCCCAACACGCCGCTTGATGTTTGTGAGACCAAAGCTTGCCAGGATTGGCGCGCCCAAATACGAGATCAACTGGAAGAAGGCTGGACCGAAGACGAAATTATCGATTACTTTGTAGTCGAATACGGAGAACGGGTCCTTGCCGAACCAAGACGAGCAGGGTTCACATCCCTGGTTTGGATTTTACCCTTGATCGCCGCAGCTGTTGGAGCAGGGGCAGCGTGGCAGGTCCTCCGATTGTGGCGGAGAAGAAATGATCGGGAAGGAGCGTCTCCCCCCGATCAAATACCGGTCGATGCAAAAGCGCTTGAACGCATCGAACGGGAACTGGACGAAATTAGATGAGGGTTGATCCTGGCCCGATATTGTTGTTTAGACAAGGAGAAGGATCGCTATGGATCTCGGCGCTGTGCTTGTAGGACTCGCCATGCTGGTGGTTACGGTCGTGGTGCTTGCCGATCCTTTCGTGAAATCGAGCGATGGCGGGCAACGTGCGTACCAAAGTAAGAGAGGGTTATCAGCCAGGATGAAGAAGCGAACGGGCCTATGGGCTCTTCGTGATCTGGATTTTGACCACGAGCTTGGGAAGGTTTCCGAACAAGATTATAAGGTCACAAGAGCTCAAATCCTACAGGAAACCGCAGCAGCGCTTGAAGAGATCGAGAAGGACGAGGCCGCCGTGGAGGCCAACATTGAGGAAGAAGTTCGTAATCTGCGCAGGACGGCAAGAGAAAGTGGTCGTTATTGCCATCAATGTGGACAAGCCCGTGAACAAGATGATCGCTTCTGCACCGCCTGTGGAGTTGAGTTCAAGATGGCAGAGACGCTCTCAGAGTGAAAGGCATGATAAGAGAAAATATGGATAAACCGAGGCTTGTGTGGAGACTTAATCGTACCCGAATTCGCAAGGTGAAATCATTTGTTTGGAATATTCTCGCTTTGTTTGGCGTAATCTTGTTTCTACGGAACCCACCGACAGCAAGCGCGCAGGAGGACACGCCGACGTCGACAAGCGACACTAGCGTCCAGGGACAGATCGTGAATGCTACTACTGGCGAGTACGGACCAGAAGGGCTTGAGATCATGCTGCATGCCTGGGATCCGAGCGGCGCGGCATCAGACATGATTCACGGGACGTCACAACCCAATGGTCGGTTCGAGATGGAAGGGGTGGAGATCCAACCGGGACTCTACTATGCGGTGATGGCCATCTATGAAGGGGCAGCCTATTATTCCGAAGCGACCCAAGCCAACGGATCCGGCTCGCTCAGAGATTTCTTGGTGGAAATCTATGAATCGACGCCTGACGACAGCGGGATGTATGCTGGGCTATATCACATTGTGTTTGGATGGGCGCAAGGCGGGCTTTCCGTCGCGGAGATCTTCAGCCTATCTAACATGGGAGAACGCACTATCACCGACGCGGTTGTCCTCGACGATGGCCGCAAAGCGACGGCGATATATTCGATACCTGCGACGGCGGCCAATCTCTCATTTCCATCCTCATCTCCGGAGCGTTTTATCCAGATCCACGGGGGCTACGCTGATACACAGCCGCTCGTCCCGGGGGAGGGGACTGCGCAGGTCATCGCCAGCTACGTCCTGCCATACGAGGACTCGCTGAAATTGGACCGCCCCGTCCCGCTCGATGTGGAGGAGATTCGGATTCTCTTTCCGCATCAACTGGGCACCCTTGAATTTGAGGTTCAGGGAGGGGAATACCTTGGGGTGGAAGAGTTCGGTCAAAGTTCCCAGGAGTATGAGGTCTATGCTCTCGGTCCAATCGAGGGAGGGGGGCAAGTCATGTTCACCGTGACGGGCTCACCGCCGGTGGATGGCTACGATATTGAGAACAACACGCAGTCAACGGAAGTGACGCGATCCACGGGAACAGGCATCATGATTGGATCCTCCATACTCGGGTTGGCTCTGATTGGCACAGGGATATGGATATTTACGAAGAGCGGGGGAGGACCAACTGAAGATCAGGAGATCGATGAGACTGCGCCCGAATCGGATTGGCTGGAATGACACGTTCTAGGCAAAAGGCATCTGCCTTCTCCGTTGAACTACGGACGACAGAATAAAGCATTCGGATGGATATCGCTAAAGCAAGCGACCACTTGCAGGAAAGCACGCAAGTGGTCGCTTTGGAGTGGGGAGCAGCTATGATGTTGGAAGGAGGGCTCACTCTTTGCCTGAGCCAGTCTCAAGCCAACACTGATGTGGATTTAGTGATGATGGTGCTCTTCCTGATGCCCTCCGTGGGAGTCTGACTCCATATACTTCATCGGATTTTCATCGAAGGTTTTCTTACAGCCAGGAGCACAGAAGTAAAACGTCTTCCCCATATGCTCCGACTTCCATTCGGCGGTAGCCTCATCCACTTCCATTCCGCAAACGGGATCGATCGCCATTTTCTTATCCTTTCACTTCACCGACTTAATGTTCGATGCTCAATCAGGCGTAGACTGCGACATAGACAAAGAATGCGATGACAGCCAGCAGTACCAGCAAGATCGCAGCGCCAATGGGGTTGCCCGCGGCCATCATCATCCCGGCCATCATGCCGCCGGTCATCGCACCGCCGGCAAAAAGCAAATCAACGAGCAGCCAGAGCAGTACGACCCCAACGATGATCAGTAAAATCGTCCCTCCGTCCATTAGAAACCAACTTTCCTTTACTCGACTGACAGGTAAGCACGATCATGTTTTCAGCTTTGGAGTCGAAGTTTCCCTGTCACTAATCCCATCCTACCTGCCGGCCGCGCGCTCTCCAAGAGCCGACTCGCGGACCGCAGGATAGGCCAAACGGCGCATGGGATGAACGTCCTTCCTGGTCCTTTGTCATTAGGCCAATCACCACTTCTCTGCCTGAACCGTCCTGATTTCACCCACCGTACAGATCATCGTTCTCGTGTTCTAGCAGCTGATGACGAGACGTGACGTAGTGCTCTGAATTACCTGCTATTTAAAGCCCTCCCCCGGGCTTTGTATTCTGGCCACCAAGGATTCGGCGGCCCGTATCGATTCGGAGCCGTACAGTTCCTTCCGGAAGGTTAATCGGGGCACCTTCCCTGCTGTTCAGCGAAGGTTCGGTGCGAGCCAGGACTTCGTCGGCCTCGTTCAGGGCTTCAACCATAAACACATCCAGATTTCGCCGGGCTGGGCCGTCGATCCTCGCACCCGTTTTCAGGAATTTGGAACCGTGACAGGGGCATTCGAAGCGGTCATTCGTCGGCGCCCATTTGTACAGGCAGCCTAAATGCGTACACACCTTATAGAGCGCTCGGATACCGGGTTGGACGCGATAGTCATCCGGCTGCCGGGGATCTGCGATGATCCCAGGGCCGATATTCACGAGCCAATAGCGACCTTCAGGATATTCCTTAGGTATTGCATCTGGCCCAGGAACCTCATCAACTGGAATGGCGAAAACCCCGCCGAATTCGCCTTCTCGGAAACGGGGCAATGCAAACCAGATGAGAGCTCCTCCAGTTCCAGCCATGAATACAGCGATCGAGAATCCCCAGGTATAGTAGAGGAATTCCCTGCGGCTGAGGGGAACGTATGGTTTATCCTGAAGGCCCTCGCGGTTGGGACTCACGGTATACTGCCCTTCGATTGGTGCATAACTACCAGCGCTTTTCACCCATGACCTGAGATCGCGACGATATGATGTTGCCCCTTCGAACGTAGCGAAGTTGCAGGCACCCAGATCAATAGGATGGGTCGGAGTAGGCTTCTGAGCCTCCGGCAGTAAACAGACCTTTATTTCTTGATGCGGTCCGGTGTTGCATTATGGCTGAGCGAAGGTTGTCTCACAATATCGATCCGCCCTCCATTCCGCATTCGGTTCCTCGAAATTAAGAAATGTGTCTCCAAGCCTCAGCGAGATAGGTATATGCAGGTCAAGCGGCTCGGGCAGAGTACTCCAGGATATACGCCATCTTGGACGCCGCATGTTGCGAATGCCTTTCCAACAGCTTTAATGCATCTGGCTGCTTAATAACACCCTCCTGAACTTCTTGAGCAATGTATGGGACAGCAAAGTGTGAAAGCCAGAAGTCAAAAGCCGCCCTCGTGTTTTCGTCCTGGTCTGCACTCCATAACCCCTTCCCTGATCCATCCCATGCATTGCCGTTGATAATGTAAGCGCCCCTGACAAGGCTTGGATTAACCTCGTCGGCAAGCAGATTGTTGAGCTCCCAAAAAAACTGAAGAGGTCCGAAAGGGTTTTCAGAGGGTGGTATTTTGGACAGGGCACCCATGGGGTCAAAACACCGTGTATGCCTCAGCGCAGCTTGGATAAGTTTCTGATCGATTGTATGAGCACCCTCAAGAGATTTCTCGGTGGTGAGTCTTTGGTCTATCTCCATCAAGCAAGAATGTTCGTCTAGCGAAATGTCGTTGAATGGGTATTCCAAATCCGTGGTTCCAAGCAGGTATACGTTTGATGGGAATGGGATGGAGGCGGGCTCAAATCCAGATGGAAAGCGCAAGTCAGGTATTTCGATGCCGGGCATGTATGTGGAGAATAAATGGGCCAATTCAGCCCGACTAAGCCTGGAAATAACCGCGAAGCTCAGCGCTTCACCCGCATCTGAGGATGCCGCGTCATGCATGAAATAGCGGAGACGCTGCGCTGTTAGACGCTGCTGCGCCATTGCAAGGGTGCTCCCGTTCCTCGTTGGAACAGCCCACCATGGATGGCCCTGGAAATGTTGAATATTGTCAGACCCGGCAACAGCAGATGCGATCCTGGTCGCCAGTACTGTGCCGCTTTCCTGCGGTGAACCGTAGAAGAGAATCTTTGGGACCGATTTGAGCGTGACCCAATACTCTACACACCGGCGATACGGGATGTCGATTCTGGCGAGCGACTCGGCAAATGCCTTTAAACCACGCCGCTCGAGATCTGCATGTGCGCTCGGATTCCTCTGGACGTCAAGAGAAAAAGCTTCCTTGTTTTGGTCATTCATCAGTGACACCTGTCTTTTAATGCCCCAATGGACATCTAGAGCTGGATGGTCTCAAATTGATTCGGCAGCTTCGCCCCCCAGCCAAGACGTCTACCCAATTCTTCCTGTAGCGCCCGGCTGGACTCGAGTTCACCATGGACAATGAATATGTCAGAAGGCTGGTGCTGGAATCCAGTAATCCACGTGATGAGCTCGTTCATGTCGGCATGGGCAGAAAGTGCGTCTAGCTGGGCGATCCCAGCATGAACGGGCACACTTTTTCCGTGAATCCGGATCGACCTTTTACCATTCAGCAGATGACGGCCGCGTGTCCCCTCGGCCTGGTAGCCGATGAAGAGCACACGGTTCCTGCGGTCTGGTAGGCGCCATTTCAGGTGGTGTAATATGCGTCCGCCCGTGCACATCCCGCTGGCGGAAATGATGATTGCCGGCCCCGGGCGCGTGTTCAACTCTTTGGATTCCTCGACTTCTTTGATGAAGTGGGTTTCTTTACAACGTAGCGGGCACTGGCGCTCATCCATCAGCAAATTAACGTCCAGATTATGGTCATCTCCAAACTGGCAGTAGATGTGGCTTGCCTCGACGGCCATCGGGCTGTCGATGAAGACCGGAAGGTCTGGAACCGATCCTTCATCCTGCAACTTGCGGATCCAGAAGAGAATCTGCTGAGTCCTCCCGATCGCGAAAGCAGGGATAAGCAATACACTCTTCTCATCAGCGACGTCGTTGAGAAAATCGATAAGCACCGAGCGTATCGAATCGTCAGTATGAAGTCGACCGCCATAGGTTGATTCAACGAGCAGGATGTCTGCCCTACCGACCTGCTCGGGTGGCTTCATGATTTCGCTGTCGTAGCGCCCCAGATCTCCAGAGAATACGATCCGCCGACTCTCGCTTTGGCCATTGACATCGAGTTGCAAAATTCCTGCGCCGAGGATATGGCCGGATCGCATCCAGGACGCGCTTAAAGTTCCTATGTTTATAGATTCGTCATCGTCCACTGGATGGAGCAGTTCCAAGGTGTCCCTGGCGTCGATCGACGTGAAAAGGGGCAACGCAGGTTTGTGCCGGCTGTATCCGGTTTTGTTGGCGTAGGCAGCGTCCTGCTCCTGCAGGTACGCGGCGTCCGGTAACAGCAACTCCAGCAGAGCACAAGTTGCCTGAGTGGCGTATATGGGCCCGTCGAAACCCTCTGATACCAGTCGCGGAAGGTAGCCCGTGTGATCGATATGGGCATGCGTAAGGAGGATCGCATCAAGTGAGGCGGGCTCTGCTGGGAACGGCTCCCAATTCAAGGCTTTCATTTTCCTACCGCCTTGGAAGAGTCCACAATCGACCAAGACCCGTTCCGTATCATTCTGGAGCAGGAATCGGGATCCTGTGACTGTTCTAGCTGCACCGAGGAAAGAGAGCCATGTCGACATTGTTATTCCCTTGCTATTGGACTTACCGGTTGAGCTTTGCACTCATTAATGTTGATTCAATTCTCTCATGCGCCACCCCGGGGATGGAAGCGCACCTTCGCCCGACCTGATGACAGCATATTGGCGTATTCCCCGACAAAAAGCATCCTGGAGGCTTGCGTTTGTCAGCCATCACGGATCTTTGCCCGCACGTTGGCAGGGCAGCTTGATGCCCTGCCTCGCCCGTGGAGGTTCTGCAGAGATCGGGTCACACGATATGCACCGATATGATTCCGTCCTCAACCTTGTGCTCGTAACGGTCGAGCGGGCGCGGGGGTGGTCCGGCGAGCACCGCGCCATCCTTGGCGAAGTGCCCACCATGACATGCGCAAAAGAAGTGATCGAGGTCCTCGCGGAAAGTGTACCTACAGCTCAAATGGGTGCACACGTTCGAAAAGACGTCCAGTTCACCGGAGGGCTTCTGAATGACATAAACGCCGTAGCTGATCCCGGTAGCTTCCCAGCCGATGCGCTTCGTCTTTGTAAATGTGTATAGTTTTGGGATCCCTTCGACGAGGTCATCCACCGGGCCGAGAGGCATCCAGAAGGCAGTGTCACTTTTCTTCAACCCAGGTGAGATCAGGTAGCTGATGCCCGGAAGCGTAATGAAGGCCGAGATGACACTGCCGAGGAACCCGACGACAGCGGTCACGAAACCTCGCCTTGTGAGATTGTTCTTGGGTCTGTGCTGAGTCATCGTTCGCTCCTGCTACTCGATGTGCTAATTATATTTTTGGGGAAATTCCCGGCAGCGAAAAGCGCCATCTTGCCTGGCGAGAATAGGCATTTTCCCTATCGGAATGGATACTTTGAAGCCTCGGGCTCCAGCGCTGATCGATTTTCCATCGTTCGATGCGGGTGCAGCGACGCGGCGATGAAATTAATATGGGTCCGCTAACCCGAGAGGCCAGCGGACCCACCTAAATCTACCTATGCGCGTGACAGCTCAGGCAGCGATATCCTGCCTGCGCATCAACTGCGCGTTGATTGCCACGATGATCGTACTAAGCGACATGAACAGCGCGCCTACCGCCGGGGAGAGCAGGATGCCTATGGGGGCGAGCACGCCTGCAGCGAGCGGGAGCGCTACGACGTTGTAGCCGGTGGCCCAGATCAAGTTCTGGATCATCTTGCGGTAGCTTGCCCTGCTCAGCGAGAAGATCTTGACTACATCGAGCGGATTGCTCCTCACTAGGATGATGCCGGCCGACTCGATCGCCACATCCGTCCCGCTGCCAATGGCAATCCCGACATCCGCGCGTGTCAGCGCGGGGGCGTCGTTGACGCCATCGCCGACCATGGCCACTTTACGTCCCTGGCTCTGGAGGGCGGAGACTTTCTGATCCTTGTGTTCAGGGAGCACCTCGGCGAAGTACTGATCGATGCCCAGTTCGTCCGCCACAGTTTTAGCGACGGCCTCGCTGTCACCGGTGAGCATCGCGACCTCGATGCCCATCTCGTGGAGCCGATCGATAGCTTTCTTGCTCTCGGGGCGGATGACATCGGCAAGAGCGAAGCTCGCAAGCACCGTGTCTTCTCGAACAAGATGCACCACGCTCTGACCTTTGATGTTAACGCCCTCTACGAAATCTTCCAGTTCGTCCTTCAGAGTAAGCCCCAGCATCTCGAGCAGTCTCGGTCCACCGATATAGACGGTGCGTCCATCGACGCTGGCTTGAACGCCTCGCCCTTTGAGCGCCTCGAAATCAGACACCTTGGGCAGCGAAAGCCCGCGCTCCTCAGCGGAGATCCTGATCCCTCTGGCGATGGTGTGCTCCGAATCGCCCTCGATCGCCGCGGCCAGCGCGAGCGCCTCGTCTTCTGGGAGCGCATCCGCGGTGGTGATGTCGACGACACCAAATTCACCCTTCGTGAGCGTACCGGTCTTGTCGAAGATCACAGTGTCAATCTTACGTGCATCTTCGAGCGCGAGACGGTCGCGGACAAGGATGCCGTTATTCGCCCCCATCGCGGTCGTGATGGCAACAACGAGCGGCACAGCTAAGCCAAGGGCGTGCGGGCAAGCGATCACCAGCACGGTCGCCACGCGGGCGATGACCTCCACTTCGAAGCCCACGGCAATCGTCCACGCGATGGCGGTGAGAACCGCGACCCCGATGGCGATATAGAAAAGCCATCCGGCGGCCTTATCCGCCAGGATCTGTGTGCTGGATTTGCTTTGCTGCGCTTCCTCCACCAGGCGCATAATTCCAGCCAGCGCGGTCTCATCCCCGGTTGCCTGTACTCGGACGCGCAAACTACCATCGCCGTTGATGGAACCACCAATGACTTGATCCCCCGGGTCTTTGGATACGGGTTTGGATTCGCCGGTGATCATGGCTTCGTTTACATCAGAGTTGCCCTCTTCAACTGTGCCATCGGCTGGGATGCTAGCGCCGGGCCGTACCAGGAGGAGATCTCCCGTCACGAGATCGGCCGTCTTGACTTCCTCCACTCCCCCGTCCGAGCCGATCCGCTCCGCGGTGTCTGGCATGAGCTTTGCCAGCTCGTCGAGCGCACCAGAAGCCTGGCGCACGCTGCGCATCTCCAGCCAGTGACCGAGAAGCATGATGTCGATCAACGTGACCAGCTCCCAAAAGAAGGTAGCGCTTGTCGGGAGGAAAAGTGCTGCGACACTGTAGACAAAAGCCACACTGATGGCCAGGGAGATCAGCATCATCATCCCGGGTCGACGCTCTTTCACCTCCGGCACAGCCATTTGCAGGAACGGCAAACCTCCGTAGAAGAAGATGACGATCGCAAAGACCGGCGTGATCCACTCGCTCCCTGGAAAGGTCGGCATTGTGAACCCGAGTGTCTCCTGGACGAACGGGCTGAACAAGAGGACCGGGATCGATATTAATGTGCTGATCCAAAACCGCCTGCGGAACATTTGCTCGTGACCGGTGTGGTCTACATGCGCAGCGTGACCATCGCCGTGTTGCTCGTTCCCCTCATGCATCGAATGGTCATGCGTCGCTTCGTGTTGCGACGTTTCGGGCATATCCTCATGAATATGCTCGTTATGATCGTGTGTTGCAGCCATCTTCACTCCTTCCACCTAACAGCTGATTTCCATAACCCGATACAGCTAGAGCATAGCACATTGCCACGGGTGGGTGCCTTATGAACGCAGGCGACCTTTCGGGCATATTGTCCATACAAAAGACTCATTGTCGTCAATATTAGATTGTATCTGCTCGCACAACCTCTCCATAAGCTGTTTGGCTCAGTATGGACTGGGCATAATCCACAATTCCGGATGCCAACAGAGCATGGGCCGTTCTCCGCACACCGACTGGTCTTGGAAGCCGACAGACGATTCCCTGCACCCACGCTGGTCTGTGAAACGAGTGAAGTATGCCGCGATGCCGGCCACTCAGTTATCTGCTCGTGGCATTGGACTGCGTCCCGGGAAAGGGCGCATCTGTTACTGAACTAAGTGCATGTAATCATGCATAGGGAATAAGGTAGGATATGAGATAAAGGAGATGATCAGCAAGCGGGTATTGCAGAGGGAGATGCATTCCGATGACAGCCAGTGAAAAGGAAAAGGCCAAGATAACCAGGCTTACTAAACGTACGTGGTGTGGGGTGCCGGTTGAGATTGAGGTGTCCAGCGAGAACTGGCATCGCGTGACAGTTGCTGGCGTTCCACTCCCTCATCCAGGATTGGTGAACTTCATCTCGCGCTGGGAGATGCCGGTGGAAGCGAGGCTAAGGCTGACCGAGCAACATGAATTCGCTCACCTTCAGGTGCTGCTTATACCGCTGATCCATCTGGCTCTCATGCTGCACATCGGGCGAAGGGAATCGTCCAGTCAGCGCTGGCCGCGCGTGCTGGCCGGGCTACTGGCCAACCATGCTCTCTGGGAGATTGCGTCGGAGTCTTATGTGGCAGCTAGCTCACCGCGGGACTACTACATCCCCACAAGCCGTTTTGGTCGCTGGCTCTACACCAGCTTCTGGGGACTTATGCTCTTTGTGGTGATCGCCGGTACTATGGCTGCAACTGGGCTAATCAGGTTCCATGCCGAGGAACCCTTCGCGAAGAGCCGATAATCGTGCAACAAGCATAGTGCATGCTGGCTTAACCCCCAGTCTGGCACATACTTGCGGCTCGATGGGCTGGCGACATCGCGTGTTTCACAATCCCGGATTCATGATCCTTCAAACCGATAGATTGTGTTAAAGCCGGAGCATATATTGAGGTGCTCCTCAATCGCTCGGATCATGAGAGAACGCTCCTTCACCCGCTCATGGGCTCTAGAACCCGCCGAACGGCGGAGAGCCTCATCCTTAAGCAGTTTGACGATGCGATCGGCGGCTTCCTGGACAATGCCCCCTGGATGATGCGCCAGCCGGTTTTGATGCCGAGGCTGTTAAAGAGCAGCGTCTCTGAGGAGAGCAGTTCAGCGACACCTCCGCCATAATATGTTGAACTGACGTTCACCATATGGTGATTTCGAAGGTGCTGCGCTCCACCATTTCAGCTCCGACGAGCGGTTCGTAGTCCTCTACACTCGGGCCGTGCTCCATTTCATGGTGATCGGCGGCTTCACCCGGCCCCATCGATTTCTGATTAGATACTTTCTCTTGCATTGACCTATCCCTTCGCTGAATCACTGATCGTCGCTCGCGACAGGAAATCTTGTCGCATGCCCAGCGCTTCATCCGTCATTCGAATTGAGATTTCACCTATCTCGACAGTGCCCGCTAAAGCACGGATGGCATCGATGTTCTCGGGCACGACGATCGCCTCGTTGTAAACCTGGTAGGTGTAATAGAGCTCGTTGCCATTGACTTTCAAGATATCTTCCCAGAGGGCGACCTCCCACATATCGCCGCGCGGCCGCCCGAGATCTTTCATCAACTCGATGGTGCTGTTGAGCGCGACGATCCCGTCCTGTATACGGATGAACGCGATCCTGGGGGCAGCCCGGAAAGCCTCCAGCGCCTCTTCCCGGCTGGCTTCGCGTGATAGCTCGACAATCCAGTAGTGGTTGTGGGTCTGCGTGTGTGCAGCCTTCGCTGCGATCGTGACCACATCAAGATCGGGCACAACCGTCTTCGCATCCGGTCCTTGATGGCTGGGGATGTGTGGCTCGGGCACGACGGTGTTCATAATGCCGCCGTGGTCCGATTCCCAGGGATCCGTGGCCCGTCTTATGAGCACCCCGCGTGCCTTCTTGAGCAGACCGGCCTGACGCAGCGCGAGCAGTGTCCGCACAGTGCTCGTCGTGTTGCACGAAACTATGCGCGTGGAGGCCCTGCCCAGCGCGCTTTCATAGTTGGCCTGCGCGACGAACGAGTGACCCGTCAAGCTGTGCTTCTCCCCGCCCTGGTACACAACCTTGATGCCGAGGTCTTTGTAGAGATCGAGGTTTTTAGCACCAATTCCTTTCGGCGTGCAGTCCACAACGATGTCTGCCTGAGCGAGCAAATCGTTCAAGTCCCCCTGGAGGGGGATGCCGGCCTCCTCCATCTCGCCTGCCTTCTCGGAAAGCGAGGCGTAGACCGGGATGCCCAGCTCGACGGCCGTCTTCACCCTGTAGTCGCTGACGACGTCGCCGACGCCGACAAGCTCCATGTCCGGCTGGAGCCGGACCGCGTCGGCCACTCGTTTTCCGATAACTCCGTAACCGTTGACTGCTACCTTTACCTTGACTTTATCTTCTGTCATGATCTACCTCCTCTTATTGCTTCCAACATTCATTCCGGTGGTTTTATCGACCTTCAAGCATTACTTACAACCTATAGTGATAGTGCGTGCGCCAGTTCTAGTCCCTGCAAATCCGGCTCTTTTTGATGTTTGATGACTTCGGCTAGCGGCGTTGCTACGATTTCTCCGCCCAGGAGTCCCATTAGTACGCCTTGCTCTCCGCGCGCAAAATGCTCTGTAGCCGCGGCGCCTAACCGTGTCGCAAGCAGTCGATCGAAGGCTCCAGGGGCACCGCCGCGCTGCACACGACCCAGGGTTGTGACACGCAGATCGAATCCCAGCCTTTCATGATGCTCTCGGAAGTGGCGTGCGATGCCTTCCGCGCCTCGAGCGAGAGAATTGTTGCTGCCGCCATGGGTATCCTTTTCATGCGATGACACGCCTTCAGCAACGACAATGATGGCATGTGCTTTCCCTCGCTCATAGGCTGTGCGCACATCCTCGGCCAGTTTCTCCAAGTTAACCTCGGCTTCGGGGATGACAACTGCTTCAGCTCCACCAGCGATACCCGACATGAGCGCAAGCTAGCCGCTGTCGCGCCCGTTGTCCGGGCAATACAGCATGGCGAAGTCCTCGTCCTTGAAGAGCTCATGCCGGTGGCGGGCAAAAAAACCATAGATAGATGGTATGCGAGCCCACAAAATCCAGGTACATATGATCCGCTTCGAACATACCCCGCTGCGGAGAGCGCTTTCCAAGCATCTCGGCCTCCTCCAGCTACATAGAGAGGGGCTTAGCATGCGCTGCCAATTAACGTGAACTTTTCGGCCGGGTTTCTAGCGTTCCATATCGCGATGCTGACGCCGCTTTTCCGGAACATCAGCTCATCGCTCGGCATGTCTCCGACGGTCACGATCTGCTTGAGGGGGATCTCCAGTGCCTTAATATACATTTCCGCACCGTGTCCGCGGTTCCCTTGTGTCCAGATGTTCGTGGCAGACATTGGCCTGCACTTCTCCTTGCTGCTTATGCCGCGTTCATCTGACGCAGATATTCGGCACGCGTCTGTGTGGGAATGGAGACGGTGAGCAGGCCATTGGCGAAGTGGGCCTCGGCGTCGTCGTACGCCCACTCCCCTTGCGGCAGGTCAAGCACGCGGCCAACAGCACCTTCCGGAAGTTCCGAAAGAATGTAGGTGCGCTCCTCGCGGACGGGTTCGCCCGGATGGCGTTCGGCCCGGATCAGCATCTTGCCAGGAGCCACGGAGACGTGGACTCGATCCGGCAGGCAGCGGGGCAGGCCGGCATTGATGACCAGATAATCGTCGGTGTGGTAGAGATTCACCGGCATGTCGTGGATTTCTGGGGGGAGTGCATCCAGGCGCTCCTCGACGCGAACGGGAACAACGTGTTGTTCTAGCATGGGTAACTCCTTTTGGCTTGGTTTCGATAGAGCGGCGAGCGCCCATTCAAACATCTACACGATCAGCGGATTCCAACTCTCGTACGTGTTCCTGATCTTGCCCGGCGGGATGCTCAAAGCGATGATCAGCACACCAGTGATCACATCGTTGATGCTTGATGCGAGCGTCGCTCCACCGAATACCCAAGGCAGCACGATAATACCGAGCGCCAGCGCGATATTGATAAAACGGGCAGCACGGGTCACTTCCGCAAAGGCGACGATGGCGACCGTGACGACCAAAGCGCCGAGGATGTGATCGCTGTCTGCCGCCTGTCCCTGGGTTTGAAAGACGGAGGGCGCAATCATCAGCCACGCGCCCAGCACTGCGGTTACGAGCAGATTCCACGGAAGCGTCACCCCCCAGAACATTTGGCTTGGACGTTCTGTCCCGGGGCGGCGCGGTGTCAGGTTGTCTCCCAGAGCGTCGCCGCCGAGCCAGAATGCGCGCCAAACCGATTTGCCCGCGCGGCGAGTCTGCACCAGGAACTGAAGCATGGCAATCACTTCGTCGAGCGAGAGCGCGACCATAATCAGCATAAACAGCGCGGAGAGCAGACACGCCGTGCACCACGAACCAACGACGACCGGCTGCAACATAATCAACACGACACTGACGATGCCGAGCGGCACCACCATAAAGCCAAAGAGGGCTACCATCCACGGCATCGTGCGCCAGCGGCGCGGGTCGCCCATAAAACCCGACAGAAGTTCGACAAGATACGTGAAAGCGCCCAAGCCTGCATCTGAGATGGGAAATGATTTTGAGAGTTCAGAACCGAGAACCAGAACTGTGCCATTGCCAAAAATCGGATCCCATACCCAGGAGATATGACCCAATTGGAATGCAGTCATATAGCGCGCCAGGAAAAAACTCAGGAGGGCAAGCGCCAGAATGGGTGCGCGCTGTAACCAGCTTGACGGGTTGTACGACCATCCGAGTGGAAATTCGGGACCCGGCATTTTCATCATCATTGGGATCAGCACGGCAAATGTAATCACGAGCATGCCCACCCAAGTATCGTTTGCGTACGCGGCGGCATCCGGCGCCCAGAAGGCGATCGGGGCGAAAGCCAGCCATAAGCCCACGAATGCATTCGCCCAGGCAGCCCAGACACGCTTCGTGCGAAAGGCAATCACCGCCAGCGCCGTCACTAGAATGCCGCTGATCAGGTCGCTCCAGATCAATGGCACACTGCGATAGCCAAGTGAGAATGGGCTGACGATCAGCCATAAGCCCAACACGAGCAGAGGAATCTGCGACCAACGTGCCATGGACAGCATTTGTCCCATCATCTTGCCGGTCTCGGGCATTTTGGATTGGGCGGTAGCCTGCGCACTCTGCAATTCTTGGTAAACTTGCGCTTCGTGTTGCAGCAGCAGGCGTGGAAGTTCGAGGGCCAACTGACGATGCTCTTGCTCCATTTTCATCATCTGGATATGCCCGCGCGGGTCGCTCTCCATCAGCTCGCGCGCTCTGGAGTCTTCTTCTTTCTGCGCGGCCACTTCGTGTTGGTACGCCTGATCCAACTGTCTTTGCAGGGCGCGCATCTGTTCGAGTTGCAACTCTATAGCACGCACGCCATCATTGCCTTGTTCAGGCTCGCTCATACTCATTGCCATTGAGTCATTCTTGCCTGCATTCGAATTGTCCATGTTTTTCATATCATGCTTTGCCATGTTCCGATCCTTTCATGTGCTCCGCTGGTCCGGGCATCACCATTGGACCGGGCATCGCGATTGCGCGCCGCACCTCTTTGCCCAACCGCATCAATTCATGAGGCTCAATCTCTTTCGCCTGATCGACTGAAGGTGCCAGTTCGCGCAGCCACAGCGGCGGCTTGATGTCATTCTCACGGTACCATGCAAGCGGATCAGCTTTGAGAGCCGGTATCATTTTCGGCAGTGTATCGCGCACCGAATGCTTGGGCTCCCAGCCCAGGATCGTGTGGGCACGCGTAATGTCAAGTTCGAAATTGTCGGTGGCGAGGTCGATCATCCACGGTTTTATAAAGGGCGGTCGGTTCAGGGGCAGTTTCTCCTGCGCCCACGCTCCCGCTTTGGCTACTAACTTGGGGAGAGCGTACGTTTTCCATGCTGAGCCGTGGATTAGACGTCCGAACATGCGCTGTAGTTCATCATAACTAGGTGACTCAGCCTCGCCGATCAGCAGCGTTACTTCGGGCGTTAGATCCTTGCGACGCGCGATCGTACGCATGATCGAATCCAGCACGTCTTCGTTATGCACGAACGCCTGGCGACCGGCGGAGACCTCGCCGGGAAAGAGATAGGCAGTGATGTCGTGCTCATAAATGCGCTGTATCTGTTGCGCCAAGGGAATGGAATCGCACAGGTCATTGTAGACGCCGGCAATGCGCAGGATGACAGCAGGGATCTTGCCGCGTTCAGCGTGGATTACCTGCTCGGTCTTGACCTTCGACTCCGGATAGGGCCACTTGGGCTGAAGCGGCGAATCTTCGTTGATGCGCTGTCCGGGCGCAGAGGGTGCGTATACCAGGTCGGTGCTGGAAAAAATAAACTGCTCGACTTCAAAATCCTGCAGCATGCGCAGCAGACGCTCGGTGCCGCGCACCGTGACTTCATCATAGAGCGGACTCGGCGCGCCGGAAAAATCGTAATAGGCGGCGAGATGAATCACTGAAACGATGCGGTTACCGTGCAGTTCGCGGATGGCTTGCAGCCCGCGGCGTAGGCTTTCATCGAGCGTTAAGTCCACGTACAGGCATTCGGCGCTGGGCGGCGGATGGGATGGGGCGCGCCGGTCAAAACCGACGACGTTATACGATTCGGCCAAACGCTGGGCCAGCGGGTAGCCGAGCCTGCCGCTGGTGCCTGTAATTAAAATCGTCTCTTTCGGTTCGTTCATGTTTAGTTCCTCCAAAATGATGTGATGTTACACGCAAGAGAGATCTGCAAGAGACCTGTTTGATGCCTTCAGCGTTACTGGTTTAGATCTGACGAAATACCCTCGACAGACATCATAACCCTGCCTCCCCCAAAGCCCGCGCGCCGCCGCAGTTCGGGCAGTTGAGTTGTTTCCAGTAACTCGACATCAAACAGGCAATCCTTCCAATCGGGGAATGGATTACGGACAATTCGAGTGCGATATGCTAATTGTAGGATATATAATTCAAGGTGAACAAGCGCCATTTGGCGGGATGCGTCACATAATTGCCGGGGAGAGGAAAGGCGAGCCTACTATGACCACCGTAGCCTGCCCTGCAGTCCAGGGAAACAACGGTCGCCGTAAGTACACCTGTCCGGTGTCGTTCCGGATAGACCAGGAAGGCGATACCCTGGAAGAGCTTGAAGCCAAAATCGGCGGAGCGCTTCAACAAGCAGGCAGAGAACTTCTTCGCGAGGCCCGTCAGCATGTAGAAGCACAGGTGCTGGACGCACCGAAGACATTGCGTCGCAGTTAGCTGCGGGGGCTGCACCTGCTGACCCGCTTCGGATGGATCCGGCTTTCCCGCTGGCAGATGCGGGATGCTCATGGAGGCTTCTTGTATCCCATGGATCAGGCTCTGGATCTGCAGCCGCGACAGCACGCCAGCCGATGGATCACCGGGCAGGCCGTGGCTCTGGCCACGCGTATCCCCTATCGACAGGCTGCATACCTGCTGGCCGGAGACGGCGCTGACTGGATTGAAGCTCTGGCAGGTAACGCCCCTCGAGCAGCCGCAGGCGGGTCTACAGGGGCAGGGCGCCGCCCGGCCAGCCGTGGCCGCGGGAGGTGGTCAGTGCGTATGAGGAAGGGTATCAAGGATCACCTGCTTGAGCATCCACAGAAATCGGCTGTGCGTAGCACGCGCCTGAACCCTTATCGGCGCCCCGGTGATCTCCTTTGGCCAGGCCAGCTGGGTCGGGATCGATATGTATCGCTTGAGGATAGTCAACTGCCCTGATGCTCACGGCTTCCCTTCTTACCATATCAACCTGTCTACCATGCCGAGTGTTGACAGCGGTCGTCTTGACTTGTGTATAAGGAGACGTGGGTGTACTGGATCGTGCTTCAGGTGAGATTTCAATAGCCATCGCCCGGGCCGCCCACCAGGCACCGGCCATGGTCGTCGCGATACCAATGCCCTCCACGAAGGTAAGTTTCTCGGAAAACCCTACTGCACCAATGACGAGCGCAACCACAGGCGTAAGGAAGGTAAATGTATTTAATCTCGTGAGGCTATGCCGGCGAAGAAGGTATGCCCAGACCAGAAATGCCAATGCTGTGCCAGGCAAGGCGAGTGTGAGCAGGACAATCCAGAATGGTCCTCCTGTAATGATCGTGCGATCTGTCTCTATGGCCCAGGAGAAGACAAATAGCGGCAACGAACCCAACACGAACTGCCATCCCACCAGCATGAGCAGATCCACATTCGTTGCCAGGCGCTTCAGCAGAACATTACCGAGTGCTACACCAAGCGCACCGATAAGGACGAAGCCCACCCCGGCGAGGCTCACATTGGTGGTCCCTGCACCAAAGCCAGGTGCAGCAATGACCAAAATACCGACAAAACCAATCAAGAGAGCGGTCTTCCGGCGTGGTCCCAAGTGTTCGTTCAAGGCGAAATATGCAAGCCCGGCAGCGATGAGCGGTTGTGTATTTGCGAGGACCGTTGCCAGGCCAGGGCTGATGCTTCCACCAGCCATGAACATCCCTGCAAACCCCAGACTTGAATAGGCAATCCCGACCCCTGAGATGCCCAACCAGACTCTCCAGTCAGTCGGCAGTCGTATTCGAAGGATGAACGCGGGCAGCAGGATGGCGGCCCCCGCGATGACGGATCTTAATGCACCGAACAACAACGGAGGAGCCATTTCCAGGCCGGCGCTGATTAAAGGAAAACATAGTGCCCACAGAAACACTACGGACAATGCAAGAATCGCATCGATACGAGAAAACCCGGGTGTGGACACCCGGCTCTGACGTGAGGGTATTTTCATGCTGCGCCCCTATTGGCTGTGTTTCTAGTGGTCACTCGCAAACCCACCGGAAGCTGACAAGCCATCCCTGGAACAATACTGCTTTGAGATTGATTGCCCAACCGGCAGGGGTCTGTATTCGGATTCATTCGCCAGGCAGCAATTCTTGAGCGGTTCGTTGCGGGGCTCCCCAGTCTTTGAACCAAACCTGCCCGCTGTAACCGTTGACATCCAGCTCGCCCACAGGCTCCGCGTTACTATCGGTGAGATAAAACTCGTAGAATCCGTAATACATGTCCACTGCCTCCCCTAATGCAAGATCCTCGCCGAACTCATCAACAGCCCTGATGGCGATCTCTCTGGCGGATTTTTCGGTGATAGGCATCGGCGCATCTGTATCTCTGGTTGTCAGCATACGCCCAATCATGCCATAGCCTCCACCAACTTCCGCGATTGAAGTCCCGTACTTCGTATTCCAGAGGATGTTCGGCCCGGCCTCTGGAGATACTTGCCAGGTCGCTTTTCCGAACATGAGTCCAAAAGCGAAGCGACCGGTGCTGCGCTCGATAACATCGACCCGATATGCAAATTTAAATTCACGGGTGCGCCCAATTTGCAGGTCGGGGTTATCCCATCGATCGAGAAAGATGCGCACGGCATTCACGACCTCCTCGCGTGGCGTTGGACTGGAGACATCGAATCCGTAGAGATAGCCTCCGGAAGCCCCGAACATTCCCATCGAACCTTCGGCAAGACTGTATGCTCGTGTGTTCGCAGATCCGGGAGAGGTAGTATCCATCGACACTCTACCAAGCAGTGGTGAGGCTTATCTAGCTTGGCGTAAATTGGGTAAGAGACGGGAACCCTCTTCACATGAGGATGAGGGCTGGATGTAACTCTATGCTCTTCAACGTTGGGGATAATGCCCCAAGAACCCGAGAACCGATAACGCTGTTTTCAATCGAAGCTGCATCACATCAAGGATCTCGCTGTGCTGGCTCAACGACGACAGTGAATTCCATCTCTGCTTGCTGTCTGTTCCGCTCCAGTGTCGTGCGTACCCACCAGCGTCCAGCAGCACCGAAAGTAATACCCGCCTGGTAAGTTCCTCTGCGATCCGGGATCAGGGACGCTTCTCCGCAGCCATCGGGGCTGTCAGTGTCCTCTCGGCCGTATCTGTAGCTCAAGCGCTCCAATTCAAGGAATTTTGAACTGCCCGTCAGGCGTAGTTCGAAGTACAGACGCACTATTCCTGTCGGTAAAGGAGGATAGGGGGCCGTTGTCAATTGCATGGTGACCATTCCGATGCCTGGGAGTTCAGTCGTAATTTCACGCGCAGGGGTTCGCCGCAGGACATCCTGGGTGAGGAGTACGATGTAGAGAGAATAAAGCCCAGGCCAGCAGCACCGTCCCAGTACGTTTGAAAGCTTTTGGAAGCGTCATGTTTGAGCTCACTAAGATCTGCAGAGCTTACTCCACAACGACCTTGCCGCGCAGCATCCCCATCTGGCATTGGAAGTTAATCTCGCCCGCCTGTTCGGGAGTGAACTCGATTCTGACAGTCTCTCCTTCAGGGAGCGTGGCTGACTGGTCGATCTTGTCGAACAGGACCATCTCGCTGCACAGCGCCGATTCCTGCCGGTTGAACAGCAGCCGGACAGGTTTCCCACGTTTGACGACGATCACATCGGGATCATAGCCTCCTTTGACAGTTATGGGCACCTCCTGGACTCCGGCCACTTCGGCCACTTGAATGCCTTGCTTCTGGTAGATCCAGAAGTACCATGCGATCCAGCCGATCAGCGCCAAACCGATCAGGTTGACAATTGCTGTCGATAGATCCATTTCGAAACCTCCTTCGATCGTATCCTCAATTGGTTATCATGGGGCGAGCGGAGCGCTTTCGATGCGTCAATACCATCATGATGCTGCTAGGCCGAAAACTCTTTGGCCTTGTAGAAGCGCAAGCGATTGGCGTTCGTGACAACCGTCACGCTCGAAGCAGCCATTGCTGCGCCGGCGATGATGGGTGAGAGCAGCAGCCCAAAGAACGGATAGAGCACACCGGCGGCAATCGGAATACCAATGGTGTTATAAACGAACGCGCCGACCAGGTTTTGCTTGGCGTTTCGCATCGTTGCCCGCGAGATCTCGATCGCGTAGGCCACGCCCCTTAGGCTTCCGCTCATTAGCGTGATATCGGCGGCTTCAATGGCGACATCCGTCCCGGTGCCAATAGCGAATCCGACATCTGCCTCGACCAGTGCCGGTGCGTCGTTGATGCCGTCACCCACCATGCCCACTTTTTCTCCCCGGGCTTTCATCATGTGGACCTCTCTAGCCTTGTCCTCGGGAAGGACTTCGGCGAGCACGCGGTCAATCCCGACCTGACGAGCGATCGCCTGGGCGGTGCGCTCGTTATCGCCGGTCAGCATGATGACCTCCAAACCGAGGTGGTGCATAACCTGTATCGCGTGAACCGAATCCTCTTTGATCGTGTCGGCGACCGCCACGACACCGGCCGGTTTACCATCGATGGCAACGAACATAGCGGTCTTTCCAGCGGCTTGCAGTCTTTCTGCGTCGACCGAAATCTCGATCAAATCAATCTTGTGACGGCGCATCAGTTTGAGATTGCCGATATACACTTCATGGTCATCAATCACCGTCTCCACACCATGCCCGGGAACTGCATTGAAATCGGACGGTTCGATTAGATCGATAGCCCGCTCTTTAGCTCCGATGACGATAGCTTGTGCCAGCGGGTGTTCGCTGAGTAAATCCGCACTCGCTGCGTATTGCAGTAGAGTGTTGGCATCGAAACCTTCTGCCGGGACGATATCGGTTAGTTCAGGTTTTCCCTTGGTTATGGTTCCGGTTTTGTCAAGCACGATAGTTTTCAATCCGGAGGCTGTCTGCAACGCTTCGCCGTTGCGGATCAGTACACCGTGTTCGGCACCCTTGCCTACACCTGCGACCAGGCTCATCGGAACAGCCATGCCCACAGCACATGGGCAGGCTATGATCAGAACGGTAACCGCGGTCACAACCGCAAATGCCAATGCCTGGCTAGAACCGAAATTGAACCATATTAGGAAGGTCAGGATCGCGATAATCATCACGATCGGGACGAAGTAGCTGGATACTACATCAACCAAGCGTGCGATCGGCGCTTTAGAGCCCATCGCGTCCTGAACCATTTTGACGATCTGGGCGAGAGCAGTATCTTTGCCCACCTTTGTCGCCTTAAATCTAAAGCTGCCCGTTGTGTTGACGGTTGCACCAATGACCTCATCGCCGACGTTCTTATCCACCGGAAGACTTTCGCCCGTCACCATCGACTCATCAACTGCAGAACGTCCGTCGATGATCTCGCCGTCCACAGGGATCTTATCGCCAGGACGGACGAGGATCACATCGCCCACCAAGACTTCTTCGACAGGGATCTCCAATTCGCGCCCGTCGCGCAGGACTCGTGCAGTCTTGGCTTGCAAATCAAGAAGTTTACGGATGGCCTGACTGGTCTGACCTTTTGCCCGTACTTCGAGTGCCTGTCCAAGCACGACAAGAGCCGTAACGACCGCGGCGACATCATAGAAAGGCGTCGCGGTACCCTCTGGGAAGACCTTGGGCGCGATCATGGCTACCGTGGAGTAGATCCACGCCGCGCTGGTGCCCAGTGCGATCAAAGTGTTCATGTCGGCAGAGTGGTGCTTGAACGCAGCCCAGGCGCCGGTGAAAAATTGCCGGCCTGAGTAGGCCATTACTGGCAGCGTAGCCACCGCGGAAAGAGCGAACAGCAACCTTATAAGCGATTCGGAAACCTCATTCAGGAAACGGTTCGGAAGATACAGCCAGGGAATTTCAGGGTATGCAACAAGCATTACTGGCAGCGAGATAGCGGCCGCAAACCAGAACTTCCGCATAAGACCCCGGTATTCACGCTGGTGAGCGGCGGTTTCTTCATCGATGCCCTCGGGTTCTTCAGCAGACCGGACGACGGAATAACCCGTCGATTCTACAGCTGACCGAACTGCCTGTAGGTTTGTCTCTCCTGGTATGTACCGGACGGACGCTTTGTCAGTGGCGGGGTTCAAAGTGACATCGAGCACTCCGGGGACCCTGGAAACTGCCTTCTCGATCGTTCGCACACAGGAGGCGCAATGCAGTCCCTCTACTATTCGCAACTGTGTCTCAGCTAACCCGACCTCATAGCCTGCGCGCTTTATGGTTTCAGTGAGCTCAGGGAGCCCGACGAGATCCTGATCATACACAACATGGGCCTTTCCAAGGGCGAAATTTACGTGTACGTCCTGCACGCCTTCGACGTTTTCAAGTGAACGTTCAATCGTTTGAACACACATCGCGCAGTCCAGCCCAGCCACGGGGAGTTCGACCCGGACGTGCTCACCCGTGCCGTCTGAAACACCCGTCGTTAAAGATATTGGAGTCGCACGTTCCACAAGGAGGCTGGAATTGCTCTCTGAGGGATTTATATATATAGCCGGATCCAGATCGAACTTCTCCACACAAGTATCAGAGCAGAAGTAATAGGTCTGCCCTTTAACCCTGCGGGTGGCCGCTGCCTTGGCAGGGTCGATTGTCATTCCACACACGGGATCTTTCATCATTTAAGACCTCTCTTCTGGACAGTTGACCGGGGAAACGAGACCCTCTCCCATGATTAAATTAATTTGGACAATCATGGTCCGAATACAAGGGCTATATGGCCTATCTAAACATGCATACTCTCGCTCGAATGAAATAGGAAATATCTATTCGTCGATTATTGCTGCCGAGAAGCTTCCCATCGCCTATCGCTTTAGTCCATGGGTATTGGCTCACCAGATCAGCCAGGCATTCGAGAGATCATCTATCTATTATTTGAAAGCTGGAACCAGCAATCTTGGGTCATTAATTCAAATCGATAGCACGTCCTATTCGCAACTCAACCTCTCACAAGCGCCTGATTGGTTTCCTCACCAGGCAAGCCCAAGAGGTCTATGCCGTCCAATACGATTCGTCTCACTTCCTCGACGAGTTCGTTATCAGCATCTAAGATGGCAATCTCACTCTCCCCGTCGCTACCGTGGACGATGAGACTGTGACAGACGTCTTGTTCGGTAACCAATATGAGGATAACGAGCCTGCAGCTGCAGGGGGTTGTGCCGTGATGAGGGCAGGGGGTGTTTAGAGGCGCACAGGCGGAATCGAGGCTGAAGGTCTTGAAAACACTCAGCCCCTTTTCTTGCAACGAAAGCATGATCACAGGCACGAGCTCATGAGCATGAATATTTGTTGCGAGGAGTCTCTCGCCAAAACCCATGTGCGCACCTCCGCTCCGGCAGAGTATTGTCCATGATGCGCCCTAATTCTCTGTTCCAGGAGGTCCTTAAGCTAGAGGTAAATCGCGGGGTGTGATCTGAGCACAATTGCCTGTGATGCGCCTGGATGGTGTTGAAGTCATATGTCACATTGCCGCTCCGATGCGCACTCCCCTGGGTGCGGCTCCTGCAAACCATCAGCGGCTCAATCGGAAGTCACTCAAATTCCGAAGGAAGCGGGGCTATTCTTTACCGAACCTTTAATGAGAGCACACCGGTGCTTCAATGTCTCCGTTTAGACTTTGGATAATCAAAGCGGGGCATCGATGAGCCCCATTTCTAACGGAGGTTTACGCAATGAATAAAGGTTTACGCAACACGTTAATCGCTCTGGTTACGGTCATCGCCGCAGCGGCGCTGGTGCTCGTTGGAGTCAACTTCGGGAGCAGGTGGTGGGGTCCCGCAGGATACGCGCCCTGGAGCATGATGGGCAGCTCAGGCTTCGACGATTGGGATCAGGGATACGGCAGGGGGCCCGGAATGATGGGCTACAACCAATCTGCCCCCGGTGGATATTTTGGCGGGATGATGAACGGGGGCATGATGATGGGCTCTGGCATGATGGGATCCTCCGGCTCGAACTCGCTGCTGGGTGTTGAACCACTCTCCCTTGAGCAAGTTGAAGAAGCCATCAATGACTATCTTGACGCATTCGACGACAATGACCTCGAAGTGGGGGAAATCATGGTCTTTGACAACCACGCCTATGTCCAGATCGTCGAGAAGAGTACGGGCATCGGGGCGATGGAGGTTTTGGTTGACCCTGTCACGGGCACAGTGTTCCCCGAATATGGTCCCAATATGATGTGGAACCTGAAGTATAGCCCGATGGCTGGATCCGGCATGATGGGCGCCTCCTACCTGCCTTCTTCAAATGAGGAGCTAAACATTTCAGAAAGCGAAGCGGTCGAAATCGCTCAGCGCTACCTTGATGCCTACCTTCCTGGTGCTGAGGCAGATGAGCACGCCGATCCGTTCTACGGCTACTATACACTGCACATCAACCGTGATGGCGAGACAGTCGGCATGTTGAGCGTGAACGGCTACTCCCGCAGCGTATTCCTGCACACCTGGCACGGCGATTTGATCGAGATGTCAGGCGAGGCTGGCGAGATTGAATGAAACGTTGATACCCAAGAGTAATTCTCACCCAAGCAGGATTTGCCTACAGATCAGACCAATGGAGGAAACGATATGAGTAGTGAAATAAGAGAGATCGCATACCGCACGGAAGTGCCGCTGCCCTATGAAGAGGCTGTGGAGCGCGTGACGGAAGCGCTGCGATCTGAAGGGTTCGGCGTTTTGACGGAGATCGATGTGAAGGCGACTTTGAAGAAGAAGCTGGACGCGGATTTCCGCAAGTACTCAATCCTGGGAGCCTGCAATCCGCTGCTGGCGCACAAGGCGCTGCAGGAAGAACTGGAGATTGGCTTGCTGCTTCCCTGCAACGTCATCGTCTACGGGTCCAATAACGGCGGCAGCGTGATTTCAATCATCGATCCAATATCGATGCTTGGCATTGTGGAAAGCCCCGGACTTCAGTCGGTTGCGGACGAAGCCCGGTCCCGCCTGCGCCGGGTCTTTGAAGCGTTGACCGGGTAGTATCCACTCGCCTGGCGGCGCCTCCCGCTTTTCTGACGGGAGGCGCCGCTCCTGGCAAGCATCGCTTGATTAAAACGCCATACGAAGAAGTCACTACTTTCTGTCTGATGCGTTCTGGCAGGAGGAACTTGATACAAGGAACCACAAGAACACTGCGGTGAGATTCTGCCCCGTGCATCCTCCCATAACCGATCCCGATACGGTCCACCTCAGCGAGTCTTCATTAAAGTGGATGCGCTACAGGAAGGCGAGATGCTGAATCCGAAGGCAGGAGCTTCTGTAGGCTATTGAAAGGAACAGAGGCATGGTCAGCCCTCGACCACCTGATGCCGGTCATTCGAAAATACTCGTTGTTGACGACGAACAGTCCATTCTGGACATCGTGAAAGCTTTTCTTGAGAAAGAGGGCTACCAGGTGATCACCGCACTGCAAGGTGAGGCCGCGCTGAAATCGGCCCGTGTGTATAAGACTGATCTACTCATTCTGGACATCATGCTGCCGGGCATCGACGATGTCGAAGTATTGACCCGTCTGCGGCGCGAATCGGACATCTGCGTGAATATGCTCACCGCCAAAGCCGAGGAGACAGATAAGATTATCGGCCTGTCGGTTGGTGTCGGTGGTGCCTCACCAAACCGTTCAGATCGCGTGAGCTTGTCGGCCGCGTCAAAGCCGCGCTGCGCAGATTGAAGGGCGGGGCGGGTGTGCCGGAAGACAAAGTGCTCGCATTTGAGCACGTGCGTATCGACACAGGCGGCCGCCGAGTGTGGGTCGATGAAGATGAAATCGAGTCGACGGCCACAGAATTCGACCTGCTCCTTGCACTGGCCGAGAAGCCCGGCGGCGTTCTAAGCCGCGAACAAGTGCTCGAAAAGGTCTGGGGCTGCGATTATTTCGGTGAGATCAGGGTCGTCGATGTCTATATCGGGCATATCAGACAGAAACTCGGTGATGAGGATCTAATCGGCACCATGCCGAGTGTCGGCTACCGTTTTAGAGATGGCGGAGGGATATCATGATTGCTGCGCTCAGGAAACGCCTGGCCTGGAAATTGTTCCTGTCCTACATGATCGTGATCTTGATCGGCGTGATCGTGCTCGCCACGGCAGCAGAACTGACCATACCAAACTCGTTTCAGCGGCACCTCGCAGCGATGGGTGCGATGATGAACGATATGATGGGCGGTCCTGGGGGCGGGATGGGCATAGGCCTTAGCCCCGATCTATTTGCCAATTACCGTCGTGCGGTAAACGAGGCGCTCCTTATCGCTGCGGCGGCATCGATTCTCGCTGCAGTCGTCGTAAGCCTGCTGATCAGCCGGAGGATCGTCGCGCCCGTGCGTGAGATGATGGCCGCCAGCCAACGGATCGCTCAAGGAAAGTATGACGAACGGGTCACCATCCCGGGCGGTCATGAGCCGTCCGAGATGGATGAATTGGCCAACCTCGCCGTGAGTTTCAACCAGATGGCAGCCAGACTCGACCGAACGGAAGCGATGCGGCGGCAGCTTATCGGCAATGCAGCCCACGAACTGCGCACGCCGCTCTCTACGATCAAAGGAACCCTGGAAGGGCTGATGGACGGCGTGCTCCCGGCTGACATCTCAACATACCTGAGAGCCTACCGCGAAGCGGAGCGGATGCAGCACCTGATCCAGGATGTTCAGGAATTGAGCCGTGTGGAATCAGGCGCCTATGAGCTGGAACGCCAGCGCGTACCGCTCGCTGAACTTATCGAATCGGCCCGCCTGCGATTGGAGCAACAGTACCGCGAGAAGGGTGTCGAGCTCGCGGTCGAGGTGCCTTCTTCTGACGTCGAAGTTTATGCTGATCCCATGCGCATCGAGCAGGTGCTGCTTAATCTGTTGGGGAACGCGCTGCAGTACACTGCGTCCGGCGGCAGCGTCCGCGTCACGACAGCCCACTCCGAGCAGGAGACGGTCGTCAGCATCGAGGACGATGGCATCGGCATCCCACTGGAGCACCAGGAGCACATCTTCAACCGCTTCTACCGGGTCGATAAGTCCCGTTCACGGGCGGGCGGCGGCAGTGGGATCGGACTCACGATCGCTAAACACATCATCGAAGCGCATGGCGGTCGGATCTGGGTGGAAAGCCCCGGCGTTGGTCAAGGCAGCACATTCTCGTTCTCGCTCCCATGGCTGGTCACGTAGATGCCACGCGGGTAGTCCCCGGTCCAGCTTCTTTACAGATTCTTTAATCCTTCTACGAACGACCTTCAAAGAGTTTCACTATGATATCTATAGAATTCAACGAGCCCTGCTCATAAGAAATGAGCGATGGGAAACGAAAGGAGACAAAATCATGATGGGTGGAGGAATGATGGGAGGCTACGGAGGCTATGGTGGTCTGGGGTTGATCGGTGGAATTCTCAACCTGGTCATCACGGTGGCCGTGATCATCGGTGTTGTGCTGCTCGTCATCTGGGCTGTGCGCAGGTTCAGCCAGGATGGCGGTCTGGGCGCGTCATCGGTCACCGGCACGGCCGGGTCTGCCTCACCGAGGGAGATCGCGCAAATGCGCTACGCCCGTGGTGAGATTACTCGAGAGCAATACCAAGACATCCTGATCGATTTGAACGCGTAGGGACGGCGCAGCCCGGTCAGGACTAGCTCCTTCGACCGGGCTGCATCGTCAATTAATAGGTGGAGGTGCCTCAATGATGGTAGGGTTTGGTTTCGCGGGTCTGTTGGTTATGCTTGTCTTTTGGGGAGGCTTGATCCTCGGCGCGGTCTGGCTGGTGAAAGTCATCTTCCAGAGCAGCGGCCGGAATCTATCCGAGCCGGTGTCTTCGGGTAACGCCCGCGAGATTCTGGATCAACGCTACGCCCGCGGAGAAATTACACGCGACCAGTACGAAAAGATGCGTGAGGATCTTCAAGTATGAACAATCCTCAGCGTTGAACCCCCGGCTGCGACCCGCTGCGGTTTATGGCCGGGGGTTTCAATATCCAGCCTTCCGTTTGGAAGAAGCGATCGCTTGACCTGTTGGAATCGGCGCCATGGATTAAGGCGATACGACGGCATTTTCATCGAGTGTGGTCGAGATGGAGATGGACTGCCGCTGTGCTCACCGGGCGGTGACCCACCACTGGAATTGACGCTCCTCTTCCCCCCAGTGGCTTTTTATAAAATCGAGAATCATACCCATTTGCTCTTCGGAGAGCACCTCGCCAAACCCGGGCATCGTCGCCCCCAATGCCGGATCGCCGCCATTGGCGATGATCTCGAGCAGGAGCTCGTCCGGGTGATGCCAGGTATGCCCTTGCGAGTTGTGCGGCGGAGCAGGGTAGCTGCCGTCGGCCTTGGGGAGCTTCCAATTGAGCTGTCCTTCCAGGTCCAAGCCATGACAGGCAGCGCAGTATTGCGTGTACAGCTCCTGGCCTGCCTGGACCCGCTTCACATCAAGCGTGGGCACCGGCGGGACGGCTGTCCCCTGGATGGTCACAGCCTCGATCTCGGAACTGGAGATGCTGCAGGATGCAACCAGCAAAGACAGCGCCAACCAACAAACACCATGCCGCGCCCGCGACGAGGCTGCCTGTGTGCCTGTTCTCATTTTGTGTTCGTCCCGGCGAGCGCGCTGGAGAGCGCCGATACAGGGGCGTCCAGTGACTGCGGTCCGAATGCACGCCAGATAGCCTCTCCGTTCGTGTCGATCAAGACGAAGCTCGGATGCCCGGTCAGGCCAGATTGATCGAAGGCGCGTTTTCCCTCACCATATCCGGCGTTGGGTGATGTTATGATGATGGATGCCTCGTACTTGGCCGTGTTGTCAATCTTCACGTGGTGCTACGGTTGGATGAATTCAAAGCCGGCCGAATCCCAGGCCCTGAAGCCTCCGTCGAGATTGTAAATGCTTGTGTATCCCTGTTTGACGAGTTCCCTTGCGGCGATGGCGCCCATGCTGCCACTGCGGCAGTAAAGCACGATTTTGGCCTCTTCATTATCGGGAAACTCATCGATCCTTGCGGCGACCTGATCAAACGGGATGAAAGCATCCGTATCAGGGATCTCTCCCTCATAGGGGATGTGAACGTTGACGAAGAAGAAGTCCTTCTCCTCCAGCATGACATTCAGCTCTTCGGCGAGGATGTCGGTGTAGGCACCGCCACCATCGACCGGCACGACTTGCCCGACCCTTCCGCTCGCGGGAGGAGATGGGAGATCCGGAGCTGCGGAGCCGCAGGCAGCGAGGACGAGCACGAACATTCCCGCCAAGATGGGACCCCAGACGAATCGGCTGCTTCGAAGGTTGTCTTTCCAGGTTAATCTCATGAAGTGACCTCCAACAATAGTTTCCTCGGTTAGGATCGACCCTGCTCCAGCTCAACCACGGTTCCACTTTGAATTCGAGGATCGGACGCAGTCCCGGACCTATTATCTAGATGATATCCCACTCGAGGTTGAAATATCTACGACCGATTGCCCATCCGATGAGCGCGCCGGCCGATGGGGTGCTCCAGTGGAATGGATGGGGTTGGAGCGCGAAGGCTGCATCTCCCGCCGTGCGAGCAACGGTCGTTAGTGCCCTGACAGAAACGAAGGCGATCGGCAATCGACCGCCCGGCCCGGGGGCATTCCCATGACTTCATTGGCGAGTCCTCATTCGTTGGCGGATCATCGGCAGTCACTGCAGTTGGGAGCTGGAACAGGGTTGGTCATCAGGAGACAAATCAGTTGCAGCTACGAGGATGGCTGTTCATGGGCTGCGTTGAACCGTTCAACAGAACGCCTGATCAGATCCCTGTCGTATTCATCTACGCTGCCATCGGACGGAAGGGCAAGGGAAACATATGTCCAATCGTCATGGCCGTGGATCTCAACGGACAGGGGAGCATGACCTTCCCTGCTCACCAGGACGACAACGTACTGACAGGCGCAGTCCGCGCTCCCGTGATCGGGGCAGGGGCACAGATCGGGTTCCAGCAACGAGTTTCGGGCAGATTGCAGGTCGAAGGACTGAACGACATCCAGGCCGACATCCGCAAAAGCTCGCTTTATTGACCCAAGCACCTCATGCCAGGGTTGCGGGAGTGAAAGTAGCGTTTCCATAAATGCTTGATAAGAAGTCTACCAATCGAACCCGGTGAGTTCGAGCGCCGATTAGCGTCATCGAGAGTAGGCAATATCGCCCAGGATCAGGCCGGGGTTCAACCCCCCTGATCAAGGGGAAGCTGAACGGTGATCCGCGTTCCCTCACCGGGACGGGATTGGATATCCAGGCTGGCTTCGATCAGCTCGGCTCGCTCCGCCATGCCGATCAATCCATAGTGCCCTTCTCGCGCCAGGTCGCTCGTTTGAGGCGGTGGTCGAAATCCCTTGCCATCATCGCGCACGTCGATGCGGACCATATCCTGATCGAACTTGACCTTGAGCCACACATGGCCGGCCTGCGCATGGCGCCCTACATTCGACAGGGCCTCCTGGACGACGCGATAGAGGGCAAGTTCGGTCTCCGGGCCCAGGCGCTGGATCTCTCCTGCCAGCTGAAATTCCACGGGTATCTCCAGCTCATCTTGCGTATCCCGCGCCAGCATCTCAAGGGCGGGCATCAGCCCCAGATCCTCAAGGTAGATCGGCCGGAGCCCGCGGGATAAGCGGCGGACTCGTTCAATTGCCTCTTGAGCCGACTGATGAAGATCTTTCAACGCCTGCACATCCTCAAGTCCGCGATTCCGGAGGCTGATCCCGATCATCTGAACCTGCTGGCTTAACGCGATTAGATCCTGGATAGTCTCGTCATGCAGCTCACGCGCCAGGCGCCTGCGCTCATCCTCCTGGGTGCGTGTCATGGTGTTGATATAGCCGCGCAGCGCGTCCTGCGCGGCGCGGATGCGCCGGCTCATCAGAGCGAGCGTTTGTTGGAGGTGCTGGATCTCTGCGATCCCGCCAACGGCATCCTCGATAGCATCGTATTTGCCGGATGCGAGCTCATCAGCCTTCTGCTCTAATTTCCGCAAGGGCCCCACAACCTGGTTCGAGCCAAACCATAGGGCAATCAGCGTCACTCCCAATGCAGGGACCAGGGCTAGTGGAGCGATGAGCGACAGGTCCAGAACCGGGCTGGCGACCAATTCCCATGGCTCCTCAATGATCAGAGCCCAGCCCGTTGGCAGGATTTGACTGAAGGCGACGACATGTTCCCCATCTTCGGCGGGGATGAAGGACGATCCGGTTTCGCCGCGCAATGCGGCCTGCACCCCGGGATGAGCAGAGAGGTCCACGTCTGCCGGGGCTGTGCCAACGTCTGTAAGCACGTGCCCGGAGGCGTCGACCAGAAAGATGCTGTAGCTGTCCGACTCGCGCACGGGAACCAGCGTTGCTGTGCGGATGAGATTCGAGATCGTAAACCCGCCCATCACAACCCAGCCATCCCGCCGTGCAGCCGCGAGCACGATCGTGGAGGTGTTGTCCAGAATCGGATCGGAGAATCCCGCTTCCTGGTCCCCCAATCCTGTGATCAGCTCAGCCGCTTCAGGCTCAAACCATACTTCCGACCTCATTGAAGCGGCGAGGACATCGCCGTCGAGGGATAAGACGGCGATGCCTTTGTCAAAATCGTTGCTCAGGTATTCCGCCTGATCCAGGATGGTTTCAGGCGAGATCCCGTCTGTCAGGCGCAGAGCGAGGGTCTGAACCGCCGACTCTTGATGGTGTAACTGCTGTGAAATTGCGGCCACGGCGGCGCGCACCGATCGCTCGTCGCGTTCTGCGACCAGCCTGCGCATGGCATCCTGATGGATGCGAACCCCCGCGATGGCGAATGCCAGAAGAAGGAGGCTGAAGGGCAGGATGATGAGACCGAGCAGCTGGAGGCGAAGCCCGTCGAGGCGGCTCTTCATAATTCAGGAAGCTGTCCTAAATCTGATGATAGCCAACCCATGGAGACGGCGCGCATGACGGCCTCGGTTCGACTCTCCGCCTGAAGCTTCCCGAAAATCTTTGCCAGGTGGCCTTGAACTGTACGATCGCTGATGCTCAACTGCACCCCGATCGCCTTGTTTGTATATCCTTTGGCGGTCAACTCCAGCACCTCAAGCTCTCGATCGGTTAATTGCTCTACGGGAACGCTCGGCTTCGTACCCGAGACGTGCGCCATCACCTTCCGGGCGATCGTTGGGTCGAGTGCCGACTGTCCGTCGTGAACCGACCGGACGGCCCGGATGATATCCTCCGCATCTGCCGTTTTGAGCACATACCCGTTGGCGCCTGCCTGGAGAACGGCGAGGATGTACGGGTCATCATCGTAGGCCGTCAGGATCAGCACTCCCGTCGATTGAGCATTGGACCGCACCCACCGGGTGACATCGATCCCGCTTTTCTCAGGCATCTGGATATCCAGGACGGCAACATCGGGCTTTTCTTGTTGGATCGTCTCGATGGCTTGCGCTCCATCATCCACCTCGGCGACCACCTGAATGTCGGGCACACTCTCGAGAAATTTACGGATGCCGGCGCGCACAACGGCGTGATCGTCGGCGAGGATCACCCGGATGACATCATCTTCGTTCATAAATCCACTCCTGCACGATCAAACTTCTCCTCGATCGCCCGTGCCGTATCTGCAAATCCTTCATATAGGTAGGGAAACGCAAACCACACCACGCCAATGCCAAATAAGATCCCGGTGATCAACCGCATCCAGGAGTTAAAAGAGCCAAGGGCATCCCCGCTGTAGAAAGCGGCCGGCAGATTGTACGATGTCAGGGAAGCCAGCCATTCGTTTGTATACCGAAAGCCCTGCCCGATCCCTGCCAGGTCGCTGAGCACATGGGTTCCTCCATCGATCGCCATCGGGAGCGCGAACAGGATGAATCCCCACAAGGATAATGGCCGAACGCGTTTTCGGAAAGGCCACCAAAGGAGCGCCGCCAGGGGGATGCTGGTGTATGCGGACACCATCCGGTCTGACCACGCGACCTTGAACCCCATATTCGAATCCCCAATGAACTGACGTAAGAGCATCGGGTCAAGGGTTTGCCTCCAGGCGCTCTGTATCTGTTCGAGGGGGTAGGTCATGCTCTGGCCAAAGAGGAAGTACGATCTCTGGGGAAGCTGATGGCACTGGAAAGAGTATATGACGTAGATTGCTTCGGCCAGCCTGACCAGGCCCAGGCGCATAAAAACCGGCGCCAGCCACGGCAGGCCGACCCATAAGCCCATCAGGAGCAAAATCCAGGCGAACCAATGCCGGCTGAAGGCATAGGCAGCGCGGTTGAGCGAGATCGCTGTTGAGCCCTTCTTTTCTTCTTCTGCTGGTCGCGCGGTAGTTGTCATCATGTGAAACCTCACTGGGCATTATTCTAGGTCATACAGCGAATCTTCGGGAGCGTCGATATGCCGTGAGGGGGTATAGGCCAAATGGCGCGCAGCAGGCCGTGGGCGAGCCGGTCGGCGATCCACTCAGCGTCCTGGACATCGGTCTTGCGGCCGGGCACGTTCTTGGCATGGAAGTCGCCCTCCACCAGGTTGTAGATCGGCTTCCAGTAGACGCCCGATCTATCCATGGCCATCTGCGTGACGCCCTGCGAGGAGAGCCAATCAGAGAGCTGAAGCAGTTCATGGGTCATGGGATCGAACTGGCGGATCTCATTATGCACCTTGCCTTGCTCGTCGACCAGGCGCAGGCAGCGCCTATGATCCAGGGCATGCTTTACGCTCCGAAAACCACGCGACGTACGACAACCACCCGAATACCCATAAGATAAGTTATCAAAACTTGACATGTAACCTTACGTATGCTATTATTTCGCATAACTTTATCAAACTGATGGCTATCTTTGTGCATATATGGGAGCTGCAATGTCCAGTAAATACGATTCGTTGGCGAGGGTCCTTGCGCAGAAGGATCAAGATATGATCCGCATGACGTTCGAGGAGGTCGAGGACGCCATCCGGGGCAAGCTGCCGCCGGCGGCGCTCGAACACCGCGCCTGGTGGGCGAACAGCACCTCGCACTCGCACGCCCGGCTGGGTTGGATGAAGGCCGGCTACCACACGTCGGAGGTCGACCTCGACAAACAGGAACTGGTCTTTGTCCGTTCCGTAGAGCCGCTTTTTGAACGGATTGCTTCGTCGAAAGAGCATTTATCCAGACCCCGGCTGTTCCAGAGCCGGATTGAGCCGGGGCGCGAGCGGGTGGAGGACCTCGTGCGCATGGCCGGCGGCCCGGGCAACTTGCGTGAGATCGTGCACGCCATCCAGGAGTACATCGATGGCGATATCCTGGAGACTGAACTCGGGCGCCGGCTGCGCAAGCTCTGGCCGAGGAATTATTAGAGAACAAAATCTGCAGCAGGGGAGAAGCAAATGAAATCGGAATGCCTTTTGAACTACGATGTGCTCTCGGTGGGGGAGGAGCACCACCTGTACCTGCTCGTGCGGGTGCAGGGGGCGGCGCTCGAATCGCAGCGCGAGCGCGTGCCGCTCAACCTGTCGCTGGTCATTGACCGCAGCGGCTCGATGCGCGGGGACAAACTCGAGTACGTCAAGCAGGCTGCCAAAGAACTCGTACGCAGTCTGCGCGACGACGACCTGATCAGCGTGGTGGCATACGACGAACAGGTTGAAGTGCCTTTTCCTCACACAAATGCCAAAAACAAGGATGTCGTCCGCAGTGCGATCGATGGTCTCACCTCCAGGGGGACGACCAACCTGAGCGGAGGTTGGCTGCAGGGCTGCCAGTTCGTCAGCGAGGCTCTCAACGAAAAGCAGGTCAACCGTGTGCTGCTGCTCTCGGACGGGCTCGCCAACCAGGGCGTGACCGAGCCGGTGCAGCTGGAAGCGATGGCGCGCCAGAAGCGCGCCGCCGGCGTCACGACGACGACGATGGGCGTCGGGAGGGATTTCAACGAGGACCTGCTCAGCCGCATGGCGGCCGAAGGCGGCGGGGCATTCTACTTCATCGACAACCCCGACCAGGCGCCCTCCATTTTCCAGGAGGAGCTTCAGGACCTGAACCGCGTCGTCGGGCAGAACCTGACGATCGCCATCAAGTCCGAGAGTCCGGTACGGGCTGTGCAGCAGCTTTACGATTTTCCCATGGAGCAGCACGCCGGCGAACTGACCTACCGCCTGGGGGACATCTACGCCGAGGAGCAGCGCTACCAGGTTTTCGAACTCACCCTGGCGCCGCTGGAGAAGGGCACCGTGAAGCTGGGCACGATCCGCGTGGCGTTCGACGCCATCGATGAAGAAGGTGTCGAGCACGAGGAAAGCGCCTACGAACTCTCGGTCGAGGCCAAAGAAAGCGGCGAGATCGAGGTGGCGCTGCCCAACGTCGATGTACAGAAGCTGGCGCTGATCCAGAAGGCCGCCCGGGCGCGCGAGAAAGCGGTTGAATTCGCCGACCGGCGTGAATTCAAGCAGGCGGCTGAGGCGCTGCGTGCTGCCGCGCAGACGATCGAGGAGAGCGGTATCGACGATGAAACGCTCGAGACTGAGCGCGGTCGCTTGCTCGAGGAGGCGATCGAGATGGATCGCGGCCCCGAGCGCTACGACGCTGAGGTGCGCAAGATGCACTCCATGAAACGCTCGCATTCGCACCGCCACGAACGCTCCGAGCTGATGATCTCCTCGATGCACACCCGTCATAAGCAGAGTTTTCTCGCCGAACAGGGCAGCGGCACCCCACCGGCGCGCATCTCATGGGGCCGCCACGAACTGGACCTGGGCGGGGAAGCGGTGCGCATCGGAAGCGCCCCCGACAATCAGATCGTGCTGCAGGGCGATGAAGTGGCCGATTATCACGCTGTGATCGAAGCGGAGGGCGGCGATTGGTACCTGCGGCCGCTCGCCGGAAAGAGCGCTCCGACCTTTGCGAACGCCGGCGCGGTGAGCGGACGGTTCAGGCTGAGCGCCGGGGACGTGCTCAGCATCGGCCGCACGTTCCTGCACCTGGTTTGAACGGAAGGGAAGCGGATATGGAAAACGCGATCAAGGTCATCACACCATACTGGTATTCGGGCACGTGGGTCTTCGACGATGCCGCAGTCGACCTCGTGCGGGAGCCGTTCGTCTCGGGCGTGCCGGCGATGATCAACGTGCTCGTAGGGGAGATCCCGGACGCACGCGACGGTTTCCGCCTGACGTTCTCGCACCTGGCTTTTCCGGGGCACCAGCGCAAGCTGGATTGGCTGCGGGAGGAGGGCGGCGGGCACTGGTACCGCTCCGAGGAAGACGACATGGAAGGCTGGCTGTGTCCGGCGCTGTTCAAGTACTTTGAGGAAGCGCCGCCGGAATTGTTTGTGCGGGCGGATGGTACTTTCTGATCTCCGCCATGGATCAAGGAGCTTTCATGGACCCCGTAAAGAGGGCGAGCGCCCCGGAGATTGAGGTCCAGTTTATGGGGCCGGAGACAGTCGAGCGCAAGGTCGCCCAGTTCCGCAACATCTACCGCGACGCGTTTACGACGCCGCCCTGGGATGAACCTGCCGTTTATGCGGCGAGATTTGTCCGGCAGTTGAAGGAGATCTCGAAGGCGCCGGGATTCCGCTGCGTTGCAGCGTTCAAAGAGACCGGGGGGATGGTCGGTTTTGCGTTGGGCTACCCGCCGCAGGCACACCAGGATCTGCTGGCGCAGCTGGTGGAGGCGCTGGGGACTCAGCAAGCCAACCACCTGCTGCCGGACAGCTTCTACCTGGCCGAGCTTGCCGTGATTGGCTCGCACCAGCGGCGCGGCGTGGGAAGCCGGCTGCACGAGGCGCTGCTGCGGGAATCCGGTTCTGAAAAAGCGCTGGCGACCGTCCGGGAGGACACACCCGGATTCGACTTTTTCATGGCGCACGGCTGGGAGGTGACTGCCAGCATTGCGGAGTTCTACCATCCGGGGCAAGAGATGGCACCCTGGCTGCCGGCGGTGCTGATCACGAGAATGAATCCGGGTGATTGAAAGCCAGCGCTTAAGAGAGGTTTGGCGTTTCACCTGCGCCTCTTCGTCTGTAAGTGGGCTGTAAAGTGGGGATGGTTTGCAGATGACGTATCATGGATTCGCCGTCGGGGTGGGTTTCCGCCCTGTCAATCATTTATTCACTGGTTTTTATCGCGATCATACTCATCAGGGGTGCCGGTCCGCATCGGATAGTGCGGATTTAATGCTTAAGCTGGTCGAGGTCGATTGATGGGCGTTAAAACTCTTGTATGCCCGTGTCCGATTTGCCGCAATGTGCCGCACGAGGACATCCGCTTTCAGCACCAATTCGAGCGGCGCGATCTGCCGGTGGATTATGGGCCGGATGAACCTGAACCCGGGCCACCGGAGCCCGATTTTCACCCGCTTATGGACATCGGCTACCTTGACTGGTTGGAGGATGGAGAGTGGGATTTCTTCGGGATGGATGATTAATCAGGCTATTTCTTGACAAAGCACCGGAAGTTTTACCTGAGTTTGGAGTGAGTAAGGCGTGATGCAGCAGCCACCATTAGATAGGAGCGACCTCCGGGTTCGCATGAAAGAAATGATCCTGCGCTGGACCGAGCGCGAGAGTGAGCCCGCGATTGGACAGGGTGGTGCAGAAGTCGATCTTGACCTGCTTGAGCAGGTTGTGCGTGCTCTGGTGCAGCGCCAGCTTGCCAAGCAGCAGGATGAGATCGACGACAAACCTTCTAAAGAAATCGAACCCCCGTTTGATCCCGGGCTGGTGGATCTGCAGATCCGCGCTATCCTCGGCCGCTACTACCCGCAGGTCACCCGGAAATTAGCGCACCATGATAAAGATGAGCAGACCATAGACAAGAACCTGTTGAGAGAGCGCGTGCGGCAGGAGCTCTACCGTCTGGTCTATAAGGGTGCACAGCTGCGCGAGACCAGGAAGAGCCCGCACCCCGGTATTGAAATTTCAAAGGATGAGCTGGAGGGACGCGTGCGGGAGGTGTTCTACCAGGAGCTGCGCGTGCTGCTGGGGGGAACCCGATCCGCCCGGGAAGAGGTGGGGGTCGAAACTCCGGATATCGGCCTGCTCGACCGCTGTCTGCGCAATCCGATCCCGGAGGCGCACTCCCTGAGCGACGAGGACATCGAGCGGATCCTGGAGCGGGGACTCGGAGGCCTATCTTGATGAAGAGAGTGGAAGGGGAACCCGGTGAGATCCTGCGGCTGAATGCGCGAGAGGCCGAAGAATATCTGCTTGAGAAGCTGGTGGAAACCCGGGAGAAGTACGAAAACGCCATCTGGCAACTGGTGCGCTTCTACAGCCATTCCGGTCAGCAC
>JARGGH010000098.1 GCA_029210945.1 Anaerolineales bacterium | reverse complement strand
AGCTCATTCTCATCGACGATGGGTCGACGGATGGCTCCTCAGAGTGGATCGAAGCGTTGAGCAAAGAGGATCCACATATAAGACCCGTGATTTTCGCCCGGAATTTTGGACATCAAATCGCCGTGACTGCAGGGATGGACTTCAGCCAGGGCCAGGCGGTGATCATCATGGATGCGGATCTGCAGGACCCGCCCGAGGTCATCGCCGATCTGATTGAGAAGTGGCGCGAAGGCTTTGAGATCGTGTACGCCGTGCGCACAGAGCGAGAGGGCGAAACCTGGTTCAAGAAGTCTACAGCGGCTTTGTTTTACCGCTTGATCAATCGCATTACCGATGTCGAGATCCCGCTGGATACCGGGGATTTCCGCTTGATGGACCGGCAGGCTGTTGATGGACTGTCTCAAATGAGAGAGAGACATCGCTTCCCAAGAGCTATGGCAGCTTGGGTCGGCTTCCGGCAGACCGGTGTTCCCTATAAGCGAGCTGCGAGATTCGCTGGA
>JARGGH010000097.1 GCA_029210945.1 Anaerolineales bacterium | reverse complement strand
CGTCACGACTTCTCGCCCGCCCGGATCCTTTCGGAGCGGGGCGGGTTATTCATAAGGACACAAGCTGGTCAAAGCGGGCTGCTGAAATTTGCTATCTTGCACCTGGGTTGCTGATGTTTCTTCGTTACTATGGACATTATTCTCGATAGCAGGAGCCATTTTCGGAAGCGGAAAAGCATAATCTGTTGCTATAATGAGACAGTAGCGGCCATCGCTCGGGGCTGCCCCCCTCAGCTCCGTCGGTGGCCGCTTTTTCTTGGAAGCACAATCGTGAGGAAGGCCGGAGACCACAACACCATATGGCCATAGAAGAGCGGTTTTACTGCCTTGCGGCCCCCGCAGCGTGCAATGAAGGCCTGTTGTAAAAACTCCCAAAGCGCCAATACCAGATAATGGGTCAAGAACACGTAACAAGATGGCGCCAGGGGAGGGATGCGACTTTTGGTAAAGAGGAGCCACTATATGAAGGGGTCACCCAAGCGGTGGACGACATCAGGACTCCTG
>JARGGH010000096.1 GCA_029210945.1 Anaerolineales bacterium | reverse complement strand
GCTCGGTCGCTATTTTGGGATGTCTCCACAGTTCTGGTTGAATCTGCAATCTCATTACGATCTCGAGATTTTGGATATGGAATCCGGTGAGCAGATCGAGAAGGAAGTGAAGTCGATCGCTTAGAGGGAGTGGATCTCATGTTTCTGCTCTGCCCAACCACTCGCTGCCCCGCAAATAACGCGGGATCTTCGAGAGGCGACCCCCGCCGAATACGCGGGACTTCGCTGGGACCACAGCGGAGCTGAGCAGGTGTGCGCCGCGATTTGCAAGCGATGGAGGATTTTTGCTATCTTGGAAGGTAAGAGTAGGGGAGGGCTCAGGCGCGTCTCCACCCGGCTTTGCCTCGGGATCCCGTCACGCGGGGCGAACCGTGTTTCGTGCCGCCGCTAAGAACGCGAGGTCAGAGAAAACTCGTGGCAGTTGGGCATAGGGAACTTGAGGAGGCAGTCGATGCTGAAAAAAAGCGGGAATGATGATCGCGGAACGAAATGGATACGACGTGTTG
>JARGGH010000095.1 GCA_029210945.1 Anaerolineales bacterium | reverse complement strand
GAAGAGCATGGGGCTCGACCGCTTCCCGTCGCTGAAGAAGGAGTATTTCCGCAATTACAAGAAAGTTCTCTACCTGGCGCAAAGCGGAGATGAGAAGCTGGTCGAGAAAGCGCACGAGATCGCAGAGTATCTCGAACTTCCGTTGGAGATCAAACAGACGGGTTACACCGGCCTGGAAGAGCGGATCGAGGCGTTGATAAAGAAATAGGACCGCCGCGTGTATGGTAAGTTATTTCGGGCGCAAGGAGAAACGGTATTTGAGCCAGGACAGCGTTACCAGGGATCAGGAATTCGTGGTCACCCGGGCACGACACAGCATTGCCAGGCGCAGCAGGTGCCGTGGTTCGTGATCCAGCGTTCTTGGCTGGGCAATCCCCCCTTGAGGCGCGCCTCCAGACTCCACAATAGAATTCCAGAGACGATCGCGCCCGCGGAGTCCGTCAGCTTGCTGACGGCTGCGCAGCAGAATGGAGATCGTGCGGCTGAAGGACACGTGCGCAGGCAACCAG
>JARGGH010000094.1 GCA_029210945.1 Anaerolineales bacterium | reverse complement strand
GAGCATGATTCCAGCGAGTTTGTCGATTGGAGGTCGGCCAAGAAGATGGTGTTTCCGAAATTGAAGCCATCCACAAAAACAATCTCATTGAGATTGCCTGAGACACTGCTTCAGGATCTGAAGTATCTAGCGAATAAGCACGACGTTCCATACCAGTCGCTGCTGAAAATCTACTTGGCAGAAAAGGTCGAGGATGAGCTGCGATCGAAACAGGGCGCTCGCTAACCACTCGCTGGAGGCGACCTGGGACCACAGCGGAGCTGGGCAGGTGTGCGCCGCGATTTGCATGTGGTGGTCTAAATTTGCTATCGTGGAAGACAAGAGATGGAGTAAACCCAGGCGCCTCAGCTCGAGGCCGTTAGCCCGCTGCGAATTTCAGGCTTTGGCAAAATGTCACTATTTTCAACTCTCAGAATTAAGTCTCAAGTGGAGTGGAGTTACCCCGTTTAGGTGGACAGTTAAGGACTAACTGATTACGCGGCAAGGGCATGTTCTCTCTCAAACCTGAC
>JARGGH010000093.1 GCA_029210945.1 Anaerolineales bacterium | reverse complement strand
GAACGTGAACTGCGCGATCAAGCAGAAGTGTTGATGCTTCGAATGCTGCAGGGACACCTGGACCTGCGGTCGGCACGAGAGAAGCAAGCCTACGAGATGGGGCCACGCGACCCGGATGTCGAGGTGCGCAGCCGCCCGCGCCGCATCGAAACCAGCTTCGGGCGAGCGACGCTCACGCGCCTGGGCTACAAGCGCGCCGGACAGCCGGCCGTGTTTCCTCTCGACCGCGAGCTGAACTTGCCACCTGAGTTGTACTCGCTTGAGCTACGTCATGTCGTGGCACTCGAAGCCCAACGTGGGTGCTGGGATGAAGTGGTTCGCACGATCGACCGCTATACGGGCGGTCACGTTCCGAAGCGCCAGGCACAGGAACTTGCCGAGCGCGCAGCGTCGGACTTCGACGCTTTCTACGAGATGACCGCCGCCCCGGTCGGGGACGGGTTGTCCGACACCGCGATTGAGGGTGCGTCGTGTGACGGCAAAGGCGTGGTCATGCTCGATCAGGGACT
>JARGGH010000092.1 GCA_029210945.1 Anaerolineales bacterium | reverse complement strand
CTCTTCAGGCCGGGCCCGATGGAGTTCATACCCAGCTACATCCGCCGCATGCACGGCGAGGAAGAAGTCTCCTATCTTCACCCGGCGCTTGAGCCGATCTTCAATGAAACCTACGGGATCCCGGTCTATCAGGAGCAGATCATGCGCGCGGCCGTGGAGCTGGCCGGTTTCTCCGCTGCACAGGCCGACCACTTGCGCAAAGCCATCTCAAAAAAGGACGCCGATGAACTCAGGCGGCACCGGGAGAGCTTCGTTCAGGGTGCTGTGGGCAAAGGGCTCCCGGCCGATATCGCAGACCGCGTGTTCAGCGACTGGGAGGATTTCGCTCGTTATGGGTTCAATCGGGCTCACGCGGCCGCATACGGGGCAGTGGCCGTGCAGACTGCCTATCTGAAGGCGAATTACCCCATCGAGTACATGACTGCGCTCATGTCTGTGTTTCGAGGCGATCTTGACAGGACGGCTGGGTACATCAGGGGCTGCAGGCGCATAGGAATCGCCGTTCTAAGGCCCT
>JARGGH010000091.1 GCA_029210945.1 Anaerolineales bacterium | reverse complement strand
ACATGCAAATGGCGGCGCACACCAGCCCAGCTCTGCTGTGGTCCCAGGTCGCCTCCAGCGAGTTGATTATATGCAAGCGCTGCACCTCCGGCTATCCTCGTCGCAAATAAGTTTGAGCCACGCGCTCTCGGAAAACAGGAGGTGCAGTCATGTCCCATTATCGCGTAGATTGCGATGCCCACAAACACTGTTCCCTCTTCCCCGTACTGGACGATCAGGGAAGTCTCCAGGAGGAAAAGCGGGTTGACCATGAACCAGGAGCCATTCAAGAATACCTATCACAGTTTCAAGAAGGTACACCGGTCGCCCTCGAAAGCGTCGGCAACTGGTATCCTCGGAAGGGGCGCCGGGACGGTGTGGATCGTCGATGAGATCGAGGCCGCAGGGTGTCAGCCCAGGATGGCCCATGCCCTCTTTGCCAAGAAGATGATGGGAGCCAGAACGAACGGTATCGGGCGCCCACATCAGGGGAAAGTTCGGATGCCAGACGTGGCCCTGAAGGCTCACCGGGATC
>JARGGH010000090.1 GCA_029210945.1 Anaerolineales bacterium | reverse complement strand
TGGATGTTGCGAGAGGACAACAAGTATCCACCGGTGATCCGATTGCGGCACTTGGCAATTCCGGCTACTCCTCCGGACCTCACTTGCACTTTCATGTTATGGACGGCCCGAACATTCTCACAGCTTGTCCACTTCCAGTGGTTCTGCACCTTGAAGATGGTATTTTCGATCCTCAAGGAGGAGACATTATTTCAAATAGGTAACCTTGTCTGATAAGTTCTGCCCCTAACCACTCGCTGGAGGCGACCTGGGACCACAGCGGAGCTGGGCAGGTGTGCGCCGCGATTTGCATGTGATGGAATTGTTTTGCTAAATTGGGGAGCAAGAGTTGAGGAGGTCCCAGGCGCCTCAGCTCGAGGCCGTTAGATGGCACAAATGAGATGGAGCTGAGAGAATTCACTTGAATTGGAAGGAGGACTTCTCATGCTGGATATCCACTCGCGGTTCGCTAGATTGCTCACACAATACTGCGTTGATGTACAAGAGAATGACAGGATTCTAGTCGAAGTTGGAACCCC
>JARGGH010000008.1 GCA_029210945.1 Anaerolineales bacterium | reverse complement strand
GAGGCGCTATGATCGTCTCATCCAACAGGGCTTGCAAGCCAACCCGCCTGCGAAACGAGCAAAAGGAGAACCCCGCAAGCGGGGCCGCATCAAGCAAAGCCCAGCTAAAAATCTGTTGGATCGGCTCAATAATCACAAGCAGTCTGTGCTGAGGTTTATGCACGATTTTGCTGTTCCGTTTGACAATAATCAGGCCGAGCGGGACATCCGAATGATGAAGGTCAAGCAGAAGGTATCCGGGTGTTTCCGCACTGTGGAAGGTGCGCATACCTTCTGTCTGGTCCGCGGTTACATCTCAACCGCACGCAAGAACGAACAACGTGTGCTGGACGTTCTGCGATCGGCACTTGTGGGTGCGCCTTATCTGCCCGCGTTTGTTTTGTTACCTGGCTGAGTAGTTACTTGATAAATATGAAAATAAGGGTTGATTGTCCTTTGGGAAAGAACGATGAGCCAATGGTAGCTGCTGCCATCGGCTCAGTGAAGGGCGATTCATGTCCATGCTCGGCAAGCCCAGCTTCGAAGAAACAATCCGCACCCGCCGCACGGAGCATGTTCTTTCAAACCATCTTTCATGAATAGACTATTGTGGCAGGAGGCCGAGTAAAATGCACAAAGTGAAGAATCTGGCGATTTTAATCATCCTGATTATGGGCCTTTCATTGGCAGGTCCACTATTCGACGCGTCGGCAGGCCCGCTCGCGCAGACTTCGCCCACGTTGGGTGATGCGGAAAGTTACTCGGTTCTAGGCGGCGAGTCAGTGACCAATACGGGGTCCACCACCATGCCAGGGGATCTGGGTGTCAGTCCAGGCTCCTCTGTCACTGGCTTCCCTCCAGGAACTGTAGGCGGCACGATCCATGCCGGTGATGCGGACGCGGCTGCCGCTCAGGCTGACAACACCGCTGCATTTGGCACGCTCGACCAGGGTTGCACTCAAGACTACGGGGCGGTGACTCAGGACCTGGCCGGCCTGTCGCTCAGCCCGGGTGTCTACTGCGCCGATGCCTTCACACTGACTGCAAATCTAACGCTCAGTGGGTCAGGTGTCTGGATCTTCAAATCTGATTCAACGCTCATCACTTCGTCCGAGTCATCGGTTACTGGCGGCGACCCGTGTAATGTCTGGTGGAGAGTCGTCAGCTCAGCGACTCTCGGTACAGACAGTTCGTTCATAGGAAACATCCTCGCAGACACTTCCATCTCACTGAATACCGGCGCAACCTTGGACGGCCGAGCCTTCGCGCGAACTGGTTCTGTGACGTTGGACAACAATATTATCACGGGCAACGCCTGCCTCCCGCCGGCTCCGACAGCCACGGCACCGCCGGCTCCGACAGCCACGGCACCGCCGGCTCCGACAGCCCCAAGCACAACCCCGGTTGTCGGTTTGCCGGACACTGGCGGCGCTCCCATACGAAACAACATAGATCGCCCCTGGAGTCTGGTGATCGTCGGTGGCTTCACTGCCATAGCTCTGGCCTTAGGCGTTCGAGGATACCGCCGCTCCCATTTACCGAAGCAATAGCCCTGGTGTTGTCCGCAGTGTGAGTATTTTTACTCGCCGCAGCTCGATCGGTTGCCTCGCAAGCGTTCTGGTGATTGCGGCAGTGCTTGCCGGATGCGTAAACCAAGAGACGGAGGAGGCCCAGCCGATGCCTTCCCCGTTTCCTGTGCTGTTGCCATCGGAGCAGCCGACAATTCAACCGAAAGTTCAACCGACACCTACGGTCTTTGCCCTCGGGCCGCTCATCGATTCGGACCTCGATCTGAGGGCTGGACCTGTAGACCTGCCGCTCGAGCTTCAGATTCCTTCACTCGAGGTCATAGCTCCCGTGGCTGGAGTCGGTCTCACATCGGAGAATCTGATGGATGGGCCAAAAGGTCCCATCGACGACCCGATTTGGCATACCGCATTCTGGTATCGCGGCGGTGGCGTCCCGGGCGAGGTAGGCACGGCCACGATTGCCGGGCACGTTAACGATCCGCTTGGACGACCTGAGATCTTCGCTCGCCTCGAGGAACTTCGACCCGGTGACCTGATCATCATCCGCTACACCACGTCCAACATTGACATTCGCTTCCATGTTGACCAGGTTAAGGTCTACTCCATCCAGGAGTCTTCCGACCCGGCAGTGCTTACACAGATCTTCGGTGCCGGGCCGGTGGCCGGCACCGGACCACAGCCGTCACCGGACGGCCTCTCCCACTTGACGCTCATCACCTGCGCCGGAGACATCGTCGACGGCCGGTTCGATCGCCATAGGGTCGTTTTCGCCACGCGCAGCGAGTGAGTGCGATTGCAGCAGCGACAATCTCCCCGTCAGGACAATTGTCTACTGATATCAATAGCCGAATCCTGTTTTAACTTGCCGCGCGGACTGCATTTCTGCCGCCGATCAGCTGTGTGCAGGCAACATGGCCAGTGAGGCGTTAGTCTCAACGCGATATCAGCCTTGGCTTGCCGGGCAGCTCATCTCGAGGCCGTTGGATGCTGTGGGGGATGGGTTGTGTGATCGGAGACAGTTCACCATCGGTTCACAATTACGAACGTGCTCGAACAACTCCTGGGCACAGCGCGGCTTGACCCTCTGTCGTTCATGGAGGGGTGGTCTAATTTCATGAAACAGGACTCAGATTAAGTCTGCAGATCAAATTTTTGAGTCGATGTGAATGGGAACATCGATGATGACGATATCTTCATACTTGCGCAGCTCTGACCTCAGGCGGTTTGCCGTCTGGTTGTGTAAGAAATTACCGATCGGTTTTATCGGGATGAATGCTGGCACCACGACGGTGGTCAGCTTATCGGGGAATTCCTCATTATTAACCTTCTCAATGTAGTCGACGATCGGCGTGAGGACGTCGCGAAAGTCATAGTCGATAATCGACAGCTCGATGTCCTGGGTGATGTTGGGGAAGCGATCCCATCGCCTCAGCAGACGCTCCTTCATCTCGGGGGAGGTCGCGACGCACAACGCGCGCACATCTCCTGCGAGTCGCTTTGCGTACATCAGGGCGCGCAGAGAGCCTCGGTGCACATCTTCAATCGGAACGATGACCACTTCGGCGACTTCGGAAAGGTCGCGCGCTTTCAGTTTCCGGATGCTCAATGCCTTCGAAACACTAACGTAATGTCTGTTGACCATATTAAAGATCAGGATCAAGAACGGGATGATCAGCAAGACGATCCAGGCCCCCTCGAGAAACTTCGTACTGGCCAGAATGACGAAGACGATCGAGGTCACCACGGACCCGATGGCGTTTAAGGCTTGTTTCCAGCGAGCGTTCGATTCGTAATGAATTTCGGTGACCATAGTCTTCAGTCTCTCGCCTGGTTTCAGATGGGCGATTCTCCCCATGAGCCTGAACATGCCGGCCTGTGAAAGGCTGAAGCTGAGCATGACCCCGAGCGCATAGAGCGGCAGCATCGCGATCTCATCGGCCTGGAAGAAAATGACAATCAGTGACGCGATGAGTGCCAGCACAACGATCCCCGAACTATAAACGAGGCGGTCGCCGCGATTTTCCATCCAGCGCGGCATGAAATCATCCCGGGCGAGGAACGAGCTGAGGCGCGGGAAGTCCTGGTAGGCGGTATTGGCGGCGAGAAATAGGATCAACGCCGTGAAGAGCTGCACCCAGTAGTAAAGCGCGTTCTCACCGGCAACTCTGCGGGTTAATTGCGAGAGGATGCTCTCGCCCTCATGAGGAACCAGTGCGAGTTGAGTCGAGAGGAAGGTGATGCCGATGAACAGCGTCATCGCCATGATCCCCATCACGACCATCGTCTGGGCGGCATTCCTGGATTCGGGCGGTTTGAAAGCCTGAACCCCGTTGCTGATCGCCTCGATCCCGGTGAGCGCCGTGCATCCGCCTGCAAAGGCGCGCAAGATCAGCCAGATATAGGCAAAGCCAGCGAGAGAAGCTTCGGGTGGAATTGTCTCCTCCACGATCGGAATTGGGCTGGCGCCAAAGAGGCCGAAATAGCGCACCAGTCCAAGAATGATGACCAACCATACGCCGGCGACGAATGCGTATGTGGGTACCGCGAAGATCGTGCCGCTCTCGCGCACACCACGCAGGTTGATCCAGGTCAGAATGATGATCGCGGCGAGGGCAATGTAAACCCGCAGACCAAATGTTTCTGGGAAGGCAGAGGTCACCGCTCGCACGCCGGCGGAGACCGATACCGAAACGGTGAGGATGTAATCGGTGAGCAAGGCTGCCGCGGCTAAGAGAGATGGCAATCTACCCAGGTTGTCCTTTGCGACGGTATACGCGCCGCCCCCGTCTGGATAATGGAGGATCGTCTGGATATAGCTGAAGATGACAAGAAGAACCAGGGCGGCCACGCTCAAGCCAATCGGCAGCGTGAGGTACAACGCCTGGCTTCCCAGGATCACCAGCACGCTCATGATCGCTTCCGTGGCGTACGCGTTCGAGCTGATTGGATCGGAGGCGAAAACTGCCAGCGCGCGGACTTTATCCAGCCTCTCATGCATGTCCATGCTGGTCGGGAATGGCCTGCCGATTAATATTTCTTTGATGTTTGGTTTATTCACATGTCTCGTCAGCGATCAGGAGATGGCTGCTCTATAGAATCTGCACGGCGACAGATTATACACCGACAGGAATTTAATCGTGGTCCAAAATCCTGTTTGGACGAGTCATTCGAGCACTCCCCACGAGGGTAACCGGATACTTCGCGTTAGCTACCAGCGGTGTGATGCCAGGTTCGAACCTGTATCTCCGGGGAAATGGGCCGTTCTGATGGTCGAAATCCGCAGCTCCTCGGATCCATCATGCGCAACGTAGGTTGAGCCTTGATAAAGTACGATGAGCCTGCTGGGGCTTGACCAAAGCATTCGCTGGCCAGGGACCTCAGAACTCTGATAGAGATATATCCGCCGTTCGTGCAATATTGCGCTAGCGCAAGGAAAGAGATACCATCATCCTCTATCATAGTGCGGGCCAAGCAGCTTTTTCCCGATTTGTTCTTTCCGAGGAACCCCGTATGCCCAACAACAAGTATCGTGTCAGCGTGCCCACCGTTGATGCCTGGCGCGCGATGATCAAGTGCCAGGCAGCCTGCCCCGTTTTTACCGACGCGCGCGGCTATGTGACCGCCGCGGCTCGAGGGGACCTTGAACTCGGTTATCAGATCGCGCACGACCCGAATCCGCTCTCGACGATCTGCGGGCGGATTTGCGGCGCTCCCTGTGAGGATGCCTGCCGCAGGAGTGACGTTAGCGATGAGAACCAGCCCGTCGCGATCCGCCCGATCAAGCGCGTGCTGACGGAGCGTTATGGACCCGAGTCGCAGCGCTATGAGTTCGGTGACCCCGTGGAAGCGATTTCTGGAACTGCCCCCGAACAAGCTCATTTTTTCTCTCCGAACCCACTGATCGGGGTCACTGAAGTTCCAGATATCCCCGGCGAGGGTGCTCCGACCGATTTTTCCACCGCTGATCGCTAAATGAGCTGAAACAGCTTGCCGCACACCCCGGTCGGAAGAAAGCGAAAATCGCGGTGATCGGCTCCGGCCCGAGTGGTCTGACCGTCGCGCACGATATGGCGATCCTCGGTCATGAGGTCACGATCTATGAGGCGGGTCCGAAGAGCGGGGGGATGCTGCGCTATGGCGTGCCCGTCTACCGCATCGACCAGGATGACATGGACCTGGAGATCCAATCGATCCTGGATCTCGGTGTCGAGATTCGCTATGAGACACCGATCGGTGAAGAGATCACCCTGGCCGATCTGCGCAGAGAGAACGATGCCGTTTATCTGGGGGTCGGCTTGATGGAAGGGCGATCGCTCAACATTGAGGGTTCCGAGCTCGATGGCGTCATCACGGCTATCGATCTGCTGCTGAATTACAACCTTGGTTACAAAGTGGAACTCGGCAAAGAGGTGCTCGTCGTGGGCGGGGGTGATGTCGCTATGGATGCGGCCCGCACCGCACTCCGGCTCGGCCAGGCGACTGCCGATCAGCAAGCGGCGCTGGAGGAGACTGAGGCGCGCGCCGAAGAAGAAGCCGAAACCGTGAGCACCGCTCTGGATGTCGCCCGCACAGCCATCCGCCTCGGAGTGGTCGACGTAAAAATGATCGCCCTTGAGGATTGGGACGAGATGCCCGCGTCAGAGATTGAATTGGAAGAGGCGCTCGAAGAGGGCATCGAGATCTTCCCGCGCACCGGCCCGAACCGCATCATCGGTGAGGACGGGAAGGTCAAAGCCCTGGAGGTCATTCAGGTCGAATCGGTCTTCGATGAGCAGGGCAAATTCAATCCCAAATTCAAGCCCGGCACCGAAGAACAGTGGGAATGTGACACGTTGATCCTGGCGATCGGCCAGCAAGCCGATCTGAGCGTGCTGGGCGGCGCGGAGGATATTCGCATCTCCCCGCGCGGTCTGGTGGAGATCGATCCTGAGACCGGCCAGACGAGCGTGCCGGATGTATTCGCCGGCGGCGATGTCGCCTACGGGCCGCGGCTGATCATCGACGCGGTCAGACACGGACACGTCGCCGCGCTGGGGATGGAGCAATTCATCCAGAGTAGGTCGCTGAACGTAGAGACCAAGACGGAATGGACCGAACTGCCCAACCATGTGATGTTCGAGAACTGGACCAGGCTCGAACGGCGCAAAGTTCCCTCGCTGCCGTTGGACCGCCGGACGGGCATCTCCGTGGTCGAAGTCGGTTATTCTGAATCGGAGGCTGCAGAACAGGGCAGCCGCTGCCTTGAGTGCAGCGTCAATACGATTTTTGATGGCTCCAAATGCATTTTGTGCAACGCGTGCGTGGATGTCTGTCCCTGGGACTGCCTCAAGATCGTCAGCCTCGACATGATAGATGGTGACGAGCAGTACCGTGGCGTCGTGGAGAGTTTTCTAGGCACCTCGCTGGAAACATATCTGGTGGGTAATCCGGACTCTATCGCCGCGATGATCAAGGATGATGTTGCCTGCACGCGCTGCGCATTGTGCGCCGACCGCTGCCCGACAGACGCAATTACCATGGAGACTTTCCGTTTTCAGGAAACACTATCTTTAGGAGAGCCGAATGAGGAAATTGATTAAGACCGTCACTGAATCCCGCGTCTGGCGGTCCTTCTTCCGGCACGGTTGGCCGGATAATCCCCTGGACCGCTCTCTAGTGATGACCACGAACATCTTTTTTCACCTGCACCCGGTCAAAATCAGCCGGAAAAGCCTGCGTTCCTCCTACTCGCTGGGGTTAGGTGTGATCTCGGTGATCGTCTTCGGGATCTTGAGTTTTACCGGGCTGCTGCTGATGTTCTACTACGTGCCTTCTGTCGAGCGCGCCTACAGTTACATCCTGCTCTTACAGACCCGTGTGCCCTTCGGCCAACTGCTGCGGAATATGCACCGCTGGGGAGCGCATTTGATGGTGATCGTGGTTGTGCTGCATATGGCGCGTGTTTTCTACACCGGCGCCTACAAACCGCCGAGAGAATTTAACTGGGTGATCGGTGTCGTGCTCCTGATCCTGACCCTCGCGGCCAGCTTCACGGGTTACCTTCTGCCCTGGGATCAGCTGGCTTATTGGGCGATCACGGTCGGCACCAGCGTCGCGGCATATGAACCGCTGATGGGGGATTCGATCAGAGCGATTCTGCTCGGCGGATCTGAAGTTGGACAAGAAGCGCTGACCCGGTTCTATGCATTCCACATTCTGATCATCCCAGGCGCGATTGCGTCCTTGATATCACTGCATCTCTGGCGGGTGCGAAAAGATGGCGGACTGGCTGCGCAGGATGCCGTGAAAATTGAACCGGAAGCTCTACAAGGGACCGACAATGAATGAGAATACGGAAAGCTTCAGCCCCCAGGATCGTCAGATGAAGACTTACTCACTCGTTGAGCTTGTCAAAGGTCCCACGACGATGGTGGATCGTGGTCCCGATGATTCGATCTTCGCCTTCCCGATGGTGGCCATCCTGGAAATATTTCTAACCCTGGGCGTGATCCTCGTGCTTTTACTCATGTCGTTGACCGTGAACGCTCCGTTGGAGGATCTTGCTAACCTGTATGAGACGACCGATCCCGCCAAGGCTCCCTGGTATTTTATGGGACTGCAGGAGATGCTGGAGCACGGGCATCCAACCTTGATGGCGGTCGCGATCCCAACTCTAATCGTACTGTTTGTGATCGCGATACCTTACCTTGACAATTCTCCCGCAGGGGCAGGGATCTGGTTCACATCAAAACGGGGGAAACGGATTGCGCTGTTCTCGGCGTTGTATGCGTTGATTGTCATGCCGCTCTACATATACTTGGACACGTCCTTCCCGATCCGGGAAATCTACCGTGGCCAGCTTCCCGACTTTTTCCTGAACACGGTCGTGCCGGCTTTGTTGATGGTCGTGATCGTGCTCTTGCCGCTGTTGGTGTTGTCGCGCTACAAGCCCAGCGCGCGAGAGATAACTATGATGCTCTTCACCGTGCTTTTTACCAGCGCGATTATTTTCACGTTGGTTGGATTCTTATTCCGCGGTCCCGGCTTTGAACTCTATTGGCCATGGGGTATGCCGGAGGGTTATAGTCCTTGGGACAACCTGTAGATTCGCGAGGAGGTAGTCGAATGAGCGAGAAGGAAGCAGATAAATCCGTCCCCCGTCGAAGCTTTCTGGGCATGGCCTGGTTCGCGACGCTGTCGCTGGTGGCTGTTCAGGGCCTCGTCGCAATCTTAAAGTTCATCAACCCGGTTCCAACCGGCGGTTTCGGGGGTTTTATATATGCAGGCAAAATTGAAGACTTCGCGATAAACAGCATCAACCGCATCCTGGCCGGACGTTTCTACATTTCGCGAACCGATCAGGGCGTCATCGCCCTGTGGCAAAAATGCACTCATCTGGGTTGTGCGGTCCCCTGGGATGAGAGCGAGAAAATCTTTCATTGCCCCTGCCATGGATCGACCTTCAACGAAGTTGGCGAGGTTCTGGGCGGTCCGGCACCTCGCCCGTTGGACTACTTTCCTGCGGAAGTCTCGGAAGATGGGATCTGGGTCGATACGAGTGACCCCAGAAGCCGCAATCACCATGACCCTTCACATATGACACAGGTTCAGGGATAACCTATGAAGAAGAACGAACCGAACTACGAACGATACGCAATTGTTGGCATCGTCCTTACCTTGCTGATCTTCGTCGGGTTTGCGATTTACTGGTCTCAAGAAGATCAGCGGCTCGACCATTCTGCAGAAGCGCTGACTGAGGAAAGGCTTGAGAGAGGCTATACGCTCTATCAGGCTCATTGCGCCGTGTGCCACGGACAGGAAGGCGGAGGCGGCGTTGGGAGAGCGCTGAACGACGAGCAGTTGTTGAAGAATACCCTGGATGACATCTTATTCTCCGTGATCCGCTCGGGCGTTCCTGACACGCAGATGCCCGCCTGGAGCGTTGAATTTGGTGGTCCGCTGACAGATGAAGACATTCGCAGCGTGGTCGCCCATATCCGCGCCTGGGAGACGAGCGAGACGGTCGTGGTCCAGGAAGAAGAGGGCAGCCTCGGCGGAGCCTTTGTGAAAGGCGGCTGCGGCGGCTGTCACGTGATCCCCGGGGTAGCGGGGGCAGCAGGCACGGTCGGCCCTGATTTATCTAACCTGGGGAAGGTGGCGCAAGCTTACCTCGACAGCGGCGAGTACCGCGGAGAGGCGACCTCGGTCGAGGAGTTCGTCTACGAATCGTTGATCTCTCCGGATGCGTTCGCCCCCACTGACTGCCCGGGCGGTCACTGCCCGGAGGGTTTGATGCCCTCCAACTTCAGCGATCTGCTCAGCGAGAAGGAATTGGAGGCGATCACTGCGTTCCTGGCAAGCTTGCCTGCTGATCCCGAATGGATCGCTTCCCAGCTGGAGTCAGTCCAGGTGGGCGAAGCGCCGGAGCTTGCCGATGAGGAATGGGACAAAGCGACGCAGATTTTCTTCGACCGCTGCGCGGGCTGCCACGGCGTGCTGCGGAACGGCGCCACCGGCCCGGCCCTGACACCGGAGAACACCCTGCCGAAGGGAACCCTGGCGCTTTCGTCGATCATCTTCAACGGCACGCCGCGCGGCATGCCTGATTGGGGCAAGCAGGGTGTCCTGAGCGAAGAAGAAGCCGAACTGATGGCGAAGTTTGTCCAGAACGAGCCGCCACAACCGCCGGAGATGTCCCTCGAACAAATGAGGGCGACCTGGCAGGTCTTCATCGCTCCCGAAGACCGGCCTACCAGACCCCAGCATGATCGCGACTGGCAGGATTTCTTCGCGGTCACGCTCAGGGATGCCGGTCAGGTGGCGCTGATCGACGGCGATACCTACGAAGTGGTCAACAATATCGACACCGGCTATGCCGTGCACATCTCGCGCATGTCTGCCACGGGACGTTATATCTACACGATCGGTCGGGACGGCAAACTGGCGCTGATCGACACGTGGATGGAGGTCCCCGACAAGGTCGCTGAGGCGCAGTTGTGCTACGATGCTCGCTCGGTGGAGGTCAGCAAGTATGTCGGCGAGGAGGGCGATTTCTCCGATAAATACGCCATCGTCGGCTGCTACTGGCCGCCGCATTTTGTGATCCTGGACGGCGAGACGCTTGAGCCGTTTAAGATCGTGGGGACGCGCAGCTACACATACGACACCGAGGAATACCATCCCGAACCGCGCGTGGCGAGCATCATCGCCTCCCACTTCAAGCCGGAGTGGATCGTCAATGTCAAGGAGACCGGCCAGGTCTGGATGGTGAACTACGTCGACCCGGAGAATCCAACGATCCAGATGATCGAAGCAGAGCGTTTTCTGCACGATGGTGGTTGGGATTCCACGCAGCGTTATTTCCTGGTGGCGGCCAATCAGGCTAACACGGTCGCCGTTATAGATGCCCTGGAAGGCGAGCTGGAAGCCCTGGTCGAGACGTCTGAGGTGCCTCATCCCGGGCGCGGCGCGAACTGGATTGACCCGGTTTATGGGCCGGTCTGGAGCACCAGTCACCTGGGAGAAGGTTCCTTGATCGCTATCGGAACCGACCCGGAAGGTCACCCAGAATCGGCCTGGCAGGTCGTGCGCGACATCCCGCTTCTGGGCGGAGGCGGCCTGTTCATCAAGACGCATCCCAACAGCCAGTGGATCTGGGCGGACCACGTGCTCAATACGGATGAGGCGATTCAGCGCACAGTGTGCGTGATCGCCAAGGAAAACCCCACTGAGATGCATAAATGCTGGGAAATAGCCGATTACGGGCGGGCGGTGCACTTCGAGTACAACAGGGAAGGCACCGAAATCTGGGTCAGTGTGTGGGGTAACGCCGATCAACCGGGGAAAACGGGCGAGATCGTGATCTATGATGACGCAACGCTGGAAGAGCTCGCCCGTATTCCAGACCTGATCACACCGACCGGCAAGTTCAATGTCTATAACACTGTCCATGACGTGTATTAGCGATTACTTATCAAAATTACCCGCAGAAGGAGCCTCAGCTCCTTCTGCGGGTAGGGATTTGTCGCAGGGGAGAGCAGCACGCGTCGTCCGATCGCATTGGGCAACTCTTGATCCCAGAACGCACGGTTTCTTTCAGCCGCATTTCTCCCACTTCTGACCATGCACGAGGTTCCCGGTGCGGATTAAATCCTCCACACTCCAGACTGCCGGGTGCGTCGATCTCAGGCGTGAAGATGGTTGTATGCACCCAACACCTTGAACGTGATCATGGAGGTGTTCGCGGCAGCAGCCGTTGGAGATCCTCCCGGTTGGTCAACCGCTGATACTTGTTTCTTGCACCTCGAGGCGCGGTGTTCGCCCATCTATGCAGAAGTTTCATTCAATATATTCGCCCGAACATGCAGCGGGGTTGTTTGCAGAGGTCCGCTGCTTTCCTGATTGGGTAAAATACTATTATGAACCGGCAGCAAGTGAGAGATTCTGGAGAGTTCGCGTTGGGCAAAGCGAAGGTGCTCGTCGTCGATGACGAACAAAGCATCCTCGATCTGGTGACCGCCTATCTGGAGCGGGAGGGCTACGAGTACAGGACGGCGATGGATGGGCGCACGGGGTTGGAGCGCGCCCGTCTTTTCAAGCCGGATATCGTTGTCCTGGATATCATGCTCCCGGAGATGGACGGTCTCGAAATGCTCTCGGAACTGCGCCGGGATTCAGACGCCTACGTCATCATGCTGACCGCCAAATCGGAAGAGACGGATAAGATCATAGGCCTGGCGGTAGGCGCTGATGATTACCTGACGAAACCCTTCAGCCCGCGCGAGCTGATGGCGAGGATCAACGCCGCCCTGCGGCGCATGCGATCAGGCCCTGCCCGTTCGGAACCTTCCACGTTAGCTTTTGAGCACCTGCGGATCGACCTGCGCGGCCGCCAGGTCTGGATGGACGGTGAGCCGGTTGAATTGACGGCGATCGAGTTTGAACTGCTCCGCACGCTGGCTGAAAACCCGGGCATCGTGCTGAGCCGTGAGCAGATCCTCGAGAAGGTGTGGGGGCATGATTATTTCGGCGAGATCCGCGTCGTCGACGTACACTTGGGCCACATCCGGCAGAAATTGGGTTCGGAGGAAATTATCGCCACAGTGCGGGGAGTCGGCTACCGTTTCGAGGATGAGCCAAGTTGAATCTGGTTAAAGCCTTCCAGCAGCGGCTGGGCTGGAAAATCTTCATCTCCTACGTCATCGTCATCGCGGTGTTGATCATCGTGCTGATTTCGGCGGCGATCTTCGTCGCTCCCTCGGCGTTCAGCCGCCATGTGGCCGCGATGGAGCAGGTGGAGGTTGCCCCGCCAGAGGATGGGGGAGGGAGCGTAGATCTGGAGGCGGACCTGCTCGCCAACTTCCGCGAGGCGATCAACGAATCGCTCGCTCTGGCTGCGCTGGCGGCCTTGATCGCGGCCGTCTCTGTCAGCGCATTCGTCAGCCGCAGGATTGTTGCGCCGATCCGTGAGATGATGCTCGCCAGCCGGCACGTCGCCGAGGGTCATTATAAGGAGCGCGTTGAGCTGCCGGGCGGGATGGAGGGCACTCAGCCGGACGAACTGGGACAGCTGGCGCTGAGCTTCAACCAGATGGCAGACAGACTGCAGCACACCGAGGAGATGCGCAGGCGGTTGATCGGCGATGTCGCCCACGAGCTGCGAACGCCGTTGACCACCATCCAGGGGTCGATGGAAGGTTTGATCGATGGCATCCTCCCGGCGGAGGATCACGTATTTCAGAATATCCACCGAGAGGCCACACGCCTGCAGAACCTGGTCCGCGATTTGCAGGCGTTGAGCAAGGCCGAGTCTGGCACGCTGGTTTTTAACCCTGAACCGGTGGCGCCGCTCGATCTGGTTCGCAGAGCCTGCGCGCGGTTAGAACGCCAGTACGAGGAGAAAGGCGTCGGGCTGTTGAATGAAGTACCTCAGCACTTACCGCAGGTGATGGTGGATGAAGATCGGGTTGGACAGGTGCTGCTCAACCTGCTGGGCAACGCGTTGCAATATACTCCCAACGGCGGGCAGGTGCGCATCTCGGCCAAGCAGCACGCGGGGTTTGTTGAATTTTCGGTCACCGATGACGGCATCGGGATCGCCCGCGAGCACCTTCCGCACTTGTTCACCCGCTTCTTCAGAGTCGACAAGTCCCGGTCCAGGGTGGGGGGAGGCAGCGGTGTTGGACTCACGATTGCCAGGCAGCTCGTCGAGGCGAGCGGCGGCCGCATCTGGGTGCACAGCGCGGGACCGGGCAAGGGGAGCACGTTTTCCTTCACGCTCCCGGTCGCAATGTAGAACCCCAGATTTCTGCCTCCAATCCCCCTGAAAACCTTTACCGAATCTTTAAATTCAGCACAACCTGGCTTCATGTCAGGCCTCTAGAATAAGGACAAGTTACACCGAGTGTACGGTCTAACATTTAATGGCCTAAGGAGGTCTTCAATGATCGGTGGATTTGGTGGTTGCTGTGGGATGGGTTGGTTAGGTGGGTTCGGAGGCTACGGCTGGGTGGGCGTGATCCTCAACGTGCTGCTGGTCGTCGCTCTGATCGTGCTGGTCATATGGATCGCACGGAAGGTATTTCTAAGTAGTTCTTTTGATTCATCCTCCCGTTATCAGCGAGGGAGTCAGGAGACACCGGATGAGATCCTGGCGGCCCGCTACGCGCGCGGAGAGATCGGGCGCGATGAGTATAAAGAGATGCTCGCAGATCTAAAATAGTTGGCGCATGGTCCGGTGATCGCTTAGACGGAATAAATTTTGCGATCTGCCGGCCTGCAGGTGAGGGATGCACATCATGATGATGGGTTTTGGTTGGATAGGATTGGTGATTATGTTCTTGTTCTGGGGTTTACTGATCGCTGGAGCGATCTTCCTGATGAAGTCGATTTTTCCGGGCGTGGGAAGTGTTGGCGGTCATTATGGTGACAGTCAACTGAGTCCGCGCGAGATTCTGGACCAGCGTTACGCTCGCGGCGAAGTCACTCGCGAGCAGTACCTGGAGATGGTCAAGGACCTGAGGGAACTCGGGAATAGGTAATTCGGATAGGTGGCATGTCCTCTAGATCGAGGGCTGTCGGAGGTTAATTTTGAGTGGAAAAATGAATATCGCTGCACGATTAACAAATCACAAGACCCTGTTCGGGCTGATCGGCGTGCTGCTTGCCGGATTGTTCCTCACGGCATGCGGCGCGCCGGAGGCGAGTGAGCTTGCGGTCGGCGACTCTGCACCAGGTTTCACGCTCCCGGCGGCATCCGGCGAACAGGTTTCGCTTTCTGAATACCGTGGAGAGAAGCCGGTCTTGCTCTATTTCCACATGGCCGATGGTTGACCGCCCTGCATGCAGCAGATCGTGGATCTGCATAACAACCCTGAATTCCAGGCGCTTGACGTCGCTTTCCTGAGCATCGCGTTCGACTCGCCAGCCGTTTTGAGGGGGGCGGGTGAACAGGTTGGGACAAAAATCCCGCTGCTCTCGGATCAGGATCACAGCGTGTCGGAGTCTTACGGAGTCTTGCGGTGGGCTGTGGCCAGCGGCGAACCCGGGCACACCTTCGTGCTTGTCGACGAGAGCGGTGAGGTCGTCTGGATCCAGGACTACGGCGCCCCAGAGAATCGCGGCGTGATGTATGTTCCTCCTGAGGAACTCATCCGGGAGATCAGCAGCCGCCTGGATTGACAAATCGATAGTCGCTGCTCCTTCGAATCCAAATACGGGTGTTACCTGCAAGAAGGGACACCCGTATTTTCATCTACCTGCCAGAGGCTGGATCCTGACCCCATTTCCCCCGATGCTGGGCTGTGACAATCCGGATGGAATCTTGTGCCGTGAGATGCAGTTAAAACAGGCACTGGGAGTGTGCATGCCCCAGAAAGAGACAACACTGCGATTCGGCTGGTTCGACCTCACGATTTGCGATCGGTAATTCAGCTTGACCATGGGCACGCAATATGCGACGATTATGATTGGTGCACGGTCATCGAGATGAGAGCAACCTCGATGTCACCTTGAATCCACACAATCTATCGAGTCGATAGGAGTAGAGATGGCGGTCCGTTCCGTTCGAGGCGCGATCGATGTGCCGGAAAATACACGCGACGCAATTCTGCAGGCTGGCACCCGTATGCTCAACGAGCTGGTGCGCGCAAACGGTGTGGAGGTCTCTCAGGTTGTGGCCGCCTTTTTCTCAGCGACCGCAGATCTGAATGCAGCCGCCCCGGCCGAGGCCGCTCGCGCACTCGGATGGAAGCAAGCCGCGCTGCACTGTTTTCAGGAGATGCACGTCGAGGGAGTTATGCCCAAATGTCTGCGGGTAACCGTTCTGTGGGAGACCGATCGTCCCCAATCAGAAATGAAGCATTGCTATTTAGGTAAGGCGGCGCAACTACGGCCAGATCTTCACTCGTCTGAGGGGCAATAGCTCGCTCACCCCGATTTTTCTGGAGCACCCGCAGGGTCGCAATAAAAATCACTGTAAGTTCCGTAACCACCAGCTTTTCAGGCGTTCTACCCCGATTTCGAGCCGCTCCGGTGGGGCTGTCAGCGATATTCTAAACCATCCTTCCCCGCCTGGACCAAACACTGTGCCTGGAACCAGGCTCACGCCAGCACCCGAGAGGATTTCGGAGGTGAAGGGCAGGGATCCCCAACCCTCCGGGGTCCTGGCCCAGACATATAAGCCAGCCTCGGGTGTGCGCGCCTCACAGCCGAATCCATTGAGGGTCCGCAGCAAGAAATCTCTTCGCTCCCGGTAGACTTCATTTCGATTTAATATCCACTCTTCGTTCATTTGCAGCGCGGCGATAGATGCGTCGTTGATAGGACCAAACGACCCGCTATTGAGGTTGGGAATGAGCTTGGCGACAGCGCTGAGAGCTCGATGCTGACCCAGGAGGACGCCCGCGCGCCAACCGGCCATGTTAAAAGACTTGGAGAGCGAATTGAATTCGACGGCTGACTCCCGAGATCCGGCTAGCTGGAGCATGCTGGGGGCAGGATACTCTCCATAGGTCACCTGAGCATAGGCGGCGTCGTGGCACAAAAGGATCCGGTGCTGACAACAGAATTCCAGGCATTGGCGCAAACCGCGGAACGTCGTGGTTGCCCCGGTGGGGTTGTGGGGAAAATTTATCCAGAGTAATCGGGAGCGCTGGGCAATGTCGGGCGGGATTTCATCCAATTCTAAATATGAGTCGTTGGATATTTTAAGCGGCACCCGAAAAATTTGTGCGCCTGCGAACCGGGCTGCGGCTTCGTAGGTCGGATAAGCGAGGGCGGGTACGAGCACGATATCGCCTGGATCCACGAGCGCCATGGTCAGCAAGAAGATCCCCTCTTTGGAACCCAGCAACGGCAGAACATCGGTCGCGGGGTCCAGGGAAACGCCAAAAGTTCTCGCGTACATCCCGACCCAGGCTTCGCGCAAGGCATCCGGACCGAGTATGGGTTGATATCCGTGTTTATCCGGGTCCAGGCTCGACTGGCGCAGTTGTGCGATGACCTCATCAGGCGGCGGAAGGTCTGGTGAGCCGACATCGAGCCGGACCACGTCCACTCCGGCACGTATTTGCTCGGCAACCTTCATGTTCCAGAGGCGATGGAAGTGGTCAGGCAGACGATCTGTTGGCGATGTTTCTGTATTTGTCGACCCGTGATTAATTTGCATCGGCTGATTCCATCCCCGGTTCAATAGCTCTGTAGTGACCGATATCACGCACCGGGATTATCCCGTTTGTTGAGTTCAGTGAGGGCATGGAGCCCAAGGATGTAGCTGTTCCAGCCGAACCCGGCGATCACGCCAACGCAGGCCTGGGCTGTCAGGCTCTCGCGCCGGAAAGGTTCACGCGCGAATATGTTGGAAAGGTGCACTTCGATCGTTGGAACTGGAATCGCTTCGATCGCATCGCGCAGCGCGACGGAGGTGTGTGTGAGACCGGCGGGGTTGATCAGCACGCCGCTTGCCCAATGACGGGCCTCATGCAACGAATCGATCAGCACGCCTTCATGGTTCGATTGAAAGAAACGCGGTTGAATATCGAGCCGCTGGGCTTCACTGCGCAGCCGTTCTTCAATATCGGTCAGCGTCAGCGCTCCGTACTGCGCAGTATCGCGTTCACCAAGAAGGTTCAGGTTGGGCCCATGGAGGATGAGTATTTCCATGTTCATGTCTCCAGTCTGCGTTCGATAGCTTTGAGGATTGTGGCCTCAGGCACATTCTCTCGTAGTTCGACCTGCCCGACGCGTAAAGGCAGTGCAAAGCGCAAGCGGCCTGCTTGCTTCTTCTTGTCCATCATCATGGCCCTTAAGATCGCATCTGGCTCGATACCCTTATATTGGGTTGGCAGCCCCCAGCGCTGGAGGACGGCTTCAATCTTGATCGCAAGGTCTTCTTCCGCCACGTTTAGGTCCTCGGCGATCTCAGCCTCAATTAACGTTCCAAGCGCGATCGCTTCGCCGTGGCGTCGGGCATATCCACTGGCTGCCTCGAGCCCATGTCCCACGGTGTGACCGAGGTTCAGATGTGCACGCGCCCCTGACTCATATGGATCCTGCTGCACGATGTCGGCCTTAACTTTTATCGCTCGTTCCAACCAGCGGCGGGAGGGAGAATTTTGATTCTCTTCGAACCAACGGAAGAGCAAAGGGTCGGCGATAATGGCGGCTTTAATCATCTCCATGAGTCCGGACCGGAACTCTGCGCCAGGCAGCGTTTGCAGCGTATCGGTATCGGAGATGACGAGCGAGGGCTGGTGAAATGCGCCCACGAGGTTCTTTCCCTGATTAAGATCGATTCCCACTTTTCCGCCGATGCTGGCATCGACCATGGCGAGCAGCGAGGTAGGTAGATTTATCCACCGGACCCCGCGCATAAAGGTCGCGGCCGCAAACCCGGCCAGATCCCCGACGACCCCGCCTCCCAGCGCGATCAACGTTCCAGAGCGTTCCATGCCGAGCTTCGCCAGCTCCCGATATATTCGCTCTAGAGAGGCGATGCTTTTATTGTGCTCGCCCGCGGGGAACTGGATTAAGGCGGCGTTCAAGGCACTTTGCAGCCTGGTTGCGTAGATCGGACCTACGTTCGAATCGCTGATGATGATGAAAGGTGGTTGGAGCTTCAGTTCGGCGACAAGTTCATCAAGCTGATAGTAGAGGCCGGAGCCGAGCCGAATTTCGTATCCGGGCTTGGGGCTTTGTATTGCGGCTGAAGCGGGCGCGTCTTGCTCGCTAACGGTTTTGAGAATTGTGTCAACAATTTGGTCTGCACTCTGCTCGTCTGTATCCACCTTAAAGGTGAACAAATCGTATATCTGCTTGCGGCTGCTCAGCAGCTCGCGCAATTCGGCTCTGAGATCACCGTTTAAGAGCGGCCGCGGGGGATCAGTTAGCAACCTGTCTGCCAGCTTCTGCTCGCTTGCCGTGAGAAGGATCACACGGCCGCTTGCCAACATGGAAGCACGACACTCCGCACCAAGAAGAGTGCCGCCGCCGCTTGCTACGACCAGGTTCGATTGGCATGCAAGGTGGCTGCAAAGCTCGGCTTCAAGTTGGCGGAAGCCAGCCTCTCCACGAGAGAGAAAGAGTGAGTTTATCGTCTGACCAAGCTGGCGCTCAAGCGTTTCATCCATGTCAATGAACGGTCGTCCGAGACGCTTGGCGAGCAACTTCCCCACGCTGGTCTTGCCCACGCCCGGGGGACCAAATAGGACGAGGTTCTCTGGAAGCAGACGGGAGTCAGCCTGACCCGATTGACGGGAATTCGTGATCAAATGTGAGCTTATGTTCAAATTCATATGCATTTCCGCTCTGGCGTGGTCATTCCCAAAATGTACTGGCCTCGTCGTGGAGATCAAACTCGCTGAGTTTGGGCTTCGTAGAAAGGTTGAATCTCGATCGGATTTCTGTAAGCGAGTCACCTCCAAGCTTGCGAAGCAGCGCCCGCGCGATCACAAAGGCAACCATGGCTTCGGCGACGATGGCGGCTCGAGGCACGGCGCAGAAGTCGGATCGCTCATATTCAGTTTCGGCTGCGATCCCTTCGGCGAGATTGACCGATCGCTGCGGCTGAAGCGTCGTCGAAAGCGGCTTCATGACTGCGCGCAGGATGATGGGTTGGCCGTTTGTGATGCCGCCTTCCAGGCCCCCGGCATGGTTTGTCGGTCTGGCGAGTTCCCCATCGGATAATAGGATGGCATCATGCGCCTCGCTCCCGCGCTGGTCGGCATAACCGAATCCGTCGCCGATCTCTATGCCCTTGATTGCAGGTATGCTCATGAGTGCCGCCGCCAGCTCCGTGCTGAGGCGTCGATCCCAGTGCACATGGCTGCCCAGACCGATTGGCACGTTGGAGGCGATGACTTCAAAGATTCCACCGAGAGTATCTTTAGCGACGATGGCTTGGCGGATCTCAGTCTCCATCTTCTGGAAGCTTTGCTCGTCAGGGCACCTCAGCGAATTCATTTCTGAATTCTCGAATCGGGTTTTCAGATCCAGATTCCTAAACTCGGCACGGGCCTTCCCGATCTGAATCACATAGCTGCCCACGCGCAGGTCGAATTGGGTGAGCAGCTTGCGGCAGATCGACCCGACCGCCACACGCGACGCGGTCTCACGCGCAGATGCTCTTTCCAGTGAGTAACGCAGATCGCGGTAGCCATATTTAGCCGCCGCGGTGAGATCGGCATGACCTGGACGGGGGATAGTCATAGGATCGACGGCCTTCCCCTTCCAATTTGCATGGTCTCGATTGCGGATTCTCAGGGCGATTGGAGCCCCTGTCGTTTTTCCCTCCATCACACCGGCAATGATTTCCGCAGCATCTGCTTCGAGCTTCATGCGCGGCCCGCTGCCGTAGCCCTGCTGGCGGCGTGCAAGATCCTTCTCGAAATCTGCCGGGGATAGCTCGAGGCCGGCAGGCATGCCCTCCAGGATGGCAATCAGCGCTGATCCATGAGATTCGCCTGCGGTAAGAAACCTAAGCATGATTGGCCTCCAGTTCTCGATAGGCTGCGCTGAGCATAACATCTTTGGGAGCGTTGAACCCCGTCCAAATTTTGAACGAATAGGCAGCTTGCTCAATAAGCATCCCCATGCCGGAACTCACCGGCAGTCCTTGATTAATCGCCATGAATAAAAGCTGCGTGACGGGAGGGTTATAAATCAAGTCATAGATGAAAGCATGCGCCGGCAGCTTAAGATTGGTCGGCCAGGGGCAAGCCTCGGATTGAGGGTGTGCACCGACTGGGGTGGTGTTGACCAGCAAGCGGGTCCCCTCTCGGGCGTCTGAGAATCCAGTCGTGTCCCAGGGGTGCCAGTGCAGATCGACCTGCATAGCAGGCTGGAGGTCTGTGATCAGAGCCTCCGCCTGTTCTTTGCTGCGGGCGATCAGGTGCACTTGAGCGGTCTGCGAGGCGAGTGCGAAGGCAACTGCACGGGCGGCGCCGCCCGAACCTAAAATCACAACCTTCTCTCCAGCTAATGGCAGGTCATGCCGGGATAAGTCAGCCAGGAAACCGCTGGCGTCAGTGTTCTCGCCGCATAGCTTGCCCTGCGACTTGTGGATCGTGTTGACGGCACCGAGCGTGGCTGCTTCTCCAGATAAGGCATCAAGGTAGTCCACAACAGCGGTCTTATAGGGGATCGTGACGTTAGCACCCATCCACTCTGGTTGGCGAAGCTCGGCGAGGGCTGCAGGCAAATCCTCAGGAGCGATGTCCAAGAGCGAATATTCCCAGGATAAATCCAGCGCCCGAAAGGCGGCCTCATGGATCGCGGGGGAGGGAGAATGTCCAATCGGGTGACCGAACAGAGCGACGCGATTCACTGGATCTCAGCTCCCAGTTTAATCAGGTCGGAGGCGAAATCAGGGTAAGATTCGGCGATGCAATCCGCGTTTCGCAGCGTGGTTTCCCCTTCAGCGATCAATCCCGCGACAGCAAAAGCCATGGCGATACGATGGTCGCCGTTCGGATCCAGCACAGCGCCGTGCAGCCTCGTTGGACCTTCGATGATGAAACCATCCGCCTGTGGTTCTATTCGAGCGCCCATCTCCCTCAAGCCTCTGGTGATTTCCAGAATGCGGTCCGATTCCTTGAACCGAAGCTCCTCTGCCCCGGAGACCTTGCTGATTCCATGTGCCTGAGTGGCGGCGATCGCGAAAATAGGCAGCTCATCGACCATACTGGCGACTTTATCGGCCTCGATTTCAACAGGATTCAAGGCGGCGCTGCGTATCACAAGGTCAGCGATAGGCTCCCCGCAGGACTGGCGCTGATTTTCACGTCGAATGTCTGCGCCCATAGCATCCAGGATCTCTAAGAGCCCAGAGCGCGTGGGATTGATGCCCACGCCACTTAGCGTGACCTCCGAATCTGGAACCAATGTCGCGGCAACAATCGGGAATGCTCCAGAAGAGACATCTCCGGGTACATCCATGGTGAAGTTGGGCAGACGTCCGCGATGAGGGATAAGCCGGATCGAGCCATTGCTGCGGATGATTGAGATGCCCAGGTTCTTCAGCATGCGCTCGGTGTGATCCCTGGAAGGGGTGGGCTCAGAGATCTCCGTCTCTCCCTGGGCGAAGAGGGCAGCAAGCAGAACGGCCGACTTGACCTGCGCTGAAGAAACTGGAAGATCATACTGGATGCCGTGTAATTCCTGCCCATCAACGATGAAGGGCGGCTGCCCCTGACCATTCATGCCATTGATGCGCGCTCCCATAAGCTCTAGAGGCGTGACGACGCGTCCCATCGGGCGCTGCCGAAGACGCGGGCTACCGTCTATCGTTGCACGGACCGGAGAGGGGGCCAACGCACCCAGCAGCAGCCGCATCGTCGTACCCGAGTTTCCGCAATACAGGGATGTGCTCGGTGACGACCAGCTCTTACCGAGGATGAGCAGATCATCCTGCCCCAGATATTCGCTTTCCACGCCCAACGCGGTGAGGCAATTGAGCATCGCGTCTGTGACACCAGACCGAAGGACGCCTAGCAGGCGGCTGGGTCCGTATCCCATGGCAGCTAACAGCATTCCCCGGTGGGAGATGGATTTATCTCCCGGGAGCTTAATGTTTCCTTCTAACTTCTCAGCAGGCCCGTTGACTTTGAGTTCCACTTTTCTATGCCTCCTCGAAAGCATGCTTCTGTATCCCTTGTCGCCAACGTTGAATTGGCATTAATCCTTCGCACAAAGCGTCTGGACTTCCATTCTCAATCAGGTTCGCCAGCGTCTCTGCGTTGCCCGAAAAATGACGCAGTGCCTGGAGAAGATGGACGCGGTTTGTGAGCAGCACATCACTGATCATACGGACATCGCTGGCCGCAATTCGAGTTGTATCGATGAAGCCACTGGCGATTAATTCTCTTAAGAGTCGATCCGGACCTTCGGCCTCTATGGCTGTTTTGGTGAGCGTCACGGAGACCAGATATGGCAGATGGCTTGTGATGGCAAGCATGCGATCGTGTTCTTCAGCATCCATCACCAGTGGCCGGGCTCCGATCGATGCTGCCAGCTCCTCAGCCAGGCTCAGGCATGCTGGAGACGTTCGTGCCAGCGGCGTCAACACGAAGGTGCTCCCCTGAAAGATGTCCGCCTCGCTTGCCTGAATGCCGGCTGTCTCCTTCCCACAAAGCGGGTGCCCACCGATGGGATTAACCTCGCCGGGCAAGGCTTGCATACTCCTGGTTATCGCTTTCTTTGTTGAGCCCAGGTCCATTAAGTATGGAGGTGCCGGCAGGTCCCGGTTGATGCGGGCGATGAGATCCAGGATCCCCCGCACGGGTAACGCGAGGATCGCCAGATCACAGCGTCTCAAACCCTCAGCCGAGTCGGGACTTAGGTGATCGAAAATGTCCAGGCCGCGAGCGTAATCCAGGCTGATTGGATTGATGTCCACACCTATAAGCGAGGCTACATTCCCCTGCAGCGCTCTTGCCAGTGAGCCTCCCATCAATCCCAATCCGATAATGGCGACCCGGGTTTCTATTAGTTTCATAGCACGCCCATTTCTGAAAGAGTGGTTTTGCCTGCCAGCGCTTTCACTTGCTGAACCAGCCTGGCGAATTGCTCTGGTTTCAGGCTTTGAGCCCCATCGGACAGCGCTTCTTCGGGTTTGGGGTGGACTTCCACAATGAGCCCATCCGCTCCGGCCGCGATCCCTGCTCGCGCGACGGCATGCACGTACTGCCATTTACCAGTGCTGTGGCTTGGGTCGATCAAGATGGGTAGATGTGACATTTCCTGGATTGCAGGGACCGCGTTGATATCCGTGCTGAATCGCGTCGATGTTTCGAAGCCGCGGATACCGCGTTCACAGAGCACAACCTGGGGGTTGTTCTGCGATAAGATGTAATCGGCGGCCATGAGCCATTCTTCGTAGGTGGACATCATGCCGCGTTTCAGCAGGACAGGGAATCCCGATTGGCCGGCTGCGCGCAGGAGGGGGAAATTCTGCATATTGCGGGCGCCGACCTGGATCATATCAGCGTACTCAGTCACGATCGGCACCTGATCAGGGGCAAGCGCTTCCGTGACAATGGGAAGCCCGGTGGCCTCGCCGGCCTCAGCGAGAAGTTCCAGGCCTGCTTGACCCAGTCCCTGGAAACTGTAAGGGGAGGTGCGCGGCTTGAATGCGCCGCCCCGCAGGATGCTGGCACCGGCCTCCTGCACAGCGTGTGCGGTCTCGATCAATTGCGAGCGACTTTCCACGCTGCAGGGACCTGCGATGATGACAGGCTCCCCCGCACCGATATGTGTCCCTCCGACGGTTACAACCGTATCGGTTGGGTGCATATCACGGGATGACAGCTTAAAGCGGTGCAGCACATGCAGGACTTTCTCAACGCCTGGCATCATTTCGAATTGCTCCGCAGGCCCGGGCTGGCTGTCGCCAATCACGCCGATAATCGTGCGGCTTTCACCGGAACTGAGGTGCGTTTCGCAGCCCATACTCTCAACTTTTGAGATAACGGCTGCGATTTGTTCGGCTTGGACGTTGGCTTGCATAACGATAATCATGGCTTTTCTCCTGGTCCTGATTCGTTCAGGGTAGGTTGGCGGATTAAATAAAAAAGCGCCGAGCCGGTGCTCCGCGCTTGCTGTCAGGTAAATCCAGGTCTAACGATTAATCAACGCGTAACAACGGCGAACGGCAGTTCGTCGCATAATAATAGTAGGCGTCAACAAAGATGGTCATTAGACTTTGCATAATTTTATGTGGAAAGCATCTTAGCACAATACAGCCCCCAATTCAAGGGAGCGTTGTCAACCGGTGTTGTCAACCGGGATGTGTCACACAATGCTCAAGGAGAGAAAATGAAGCGGGCTCGCCTGCTCAGAGCAGGCGAAGAAATGAATGTCATTCTCAGCACAAACCTGAATGGAGTGAATCTGGAAGAACTCGACCAGGAAGTCGGAATGGTTCCTCGCCAGGCAGGATTGCAGTTCATAGTTCAGGGCTGGCGGGGTAAGGAAACACAGAGCACGGATCGGGAGAAGACTGGGTATCATCGAGACAAGCCCAAGCCTGGCACCTGCTGATTCGCCTGGTGAGGCCGGGGAGCTCTTGCAGTGTATCAATCTAGATCATCGACACCTATTTACACAAAATACCCAAACCATCTATACTCGTTGAATGTGGAGTGAAAATGTCTGAGAATCTGCCTCGCCAGCGCATCCCGTTGATCCTGATGGGGCTGCTGGCGCTCTTGGTAGCCATGTGGGCTGGTTTGATAAGGCTCGGTTGGGCGTTCCCTGCCGGACCTGCCGCGTGGGCGCGTTATCATGGCCCGTTGATGGTCTCCGGGTTTCTCGGCACCGTGATCGCCCTCGAGCGCGCCGCCGCGATCGGGCGCCGCTGGACCTATCTCGCCCCGGCGCTGAGCGGTCTGGGAGGGCTGGCGCTCGTGCTTGGCCTGCCGCATCCTGTCGGTCCGGCGCTGATCACCGCCGGCAGCCTGGGACTGCTCGCAGTCTTCGCTGATATCCTGCGTCGGCACCAGGCGCTGTATCTGTTTACGATGGCGATTGGTGCCGTCGCCTGGTTGATGGGAAACGCCCTCTGGCTGGTTGGTTGGCCGGTGGCGCGCGTTGTGCTCTTGTGGGCGGGTTTCCTGATCCTGACGGTCCTCGGTGAGCGACTGGAGCTCAGTCGGGTTCTGCGACCGGGCCGGCAGGCGCAGGCGGTCTTCGCCGGCGCGGTGGCGCTCTTTACCGCAGGGATCGTCGTCTCGATTGCGGACTTCGATCTCGGATGGCGGCTGACCGGAGTGGGGATGATCGCGCTCGTATTCTGGTTAGCGCGCTTCGACGTCGCCCGCCGTACGATCCGCAAGCCCGGTTTGACGCGCTTCATCGCGGTCTGCTTGCTTTGCGGCTACTTCTGGCTGGCGGTTGGCGGTTTGCTGGCGATAAGCGATGGAGCGGTGATCGCCGGACCGCGCTATGACGCCTTCCTGCACGCCGTCTTTCTGGGTTTCGTGTTCTCGATGATCTTTGGCCACGCGCCGATGATCCTCCCGGCGGTGCTGGGCATCCCGGTCGCCTACTGGCGCGGCCTCTACGCGCACTTGATCCTGCTGCAGGTCTCGTTGCTCATGCGCGTGCCTGCCGACCTGGCAGGTTGGGAGAACCTGCGGCGCTGGGGAGGGATGCTCAATGTAATTGCGCTGTTGCTTTTCCTGTTGGTAACAGCGATCACGGCGCGGCGCGGCCAATCTGCGAGCGCCAGAGGTCAGGGGTAAGCAGCGCTGGGATTGCCGGTCAGCCCGGCTCAGCCAGCAGCCTGGAGGCTCGGCTCCGGCGCTTTTCTCTCTTTCTCACCTCCTATTCTGCATGCACGAGGCATCCTCACAGGTCATCTTGAGACCTGGGTTGGCTCGCTCCAGGTCTGGTGAAGGGCGATCCGCTGATCAACGCCCCAGGGCGCGGGCGCGCTGGTGCAGGCGGATCGAAGGCCAGAGCAGAAGCACACCGCTCACCAGCAGGACAGCCAGATCGATTCTCGCATCGATCAGCCCGGCGCCCAGAACGGCGTGGTTCATCAGGTCCTGGGCGTAGGTGAGCGGGGACAGGTAGGCGAGAAAGCGCGCCACAGGGGCCATCTCGCTCAACGGGATGAACACGCCGCTGATGAAGAGCAGCCCCCAGCGAAGCAGCGTGCTCGGCATCTGCACGTCACCCGGGTTGGTCGTCGGGATCGATCCGAAGACCAGGCCGAGCGACGAGAACGCGAACGCTCCAAGCAGGATCCCGGCGATGAGCAGGTCGGGTTGGGCGATGGATGTGCCGAAGAACAGCACGCCGGCGGCGAGCGCAACGCCCGAGACGGCGATCGCAAAGAACGCGCCGACCGCCGTCTTCCCGAGCAGCAGCGTGAGCAGCGACATCGGCGCGGCCAGCAGGCGGTCGTACGTGCCGATGCGGCGCTCGGTGGGGATGATGAACGGCCCCGCCGCGCCGGCGGTGAAGAAGACGCTCAGCGCCAGCAGGCGGGCGACGCCTTCGGCGGCACCCAGCTCGCGCCGCACCGAGAACGAGAAGAACATGAAGAACGGCATCAGGAAGCCGAACATGATCATGCCCGGCCGCAGGTAGTAGACGCGCACGTCCTTGACGGCGACCGTCCAGGCTTGCGCGATTTCATCTTTAACACGTTGGATGAATGTGTTGTTCATGATCGACCTCCAGGCTTGCGTCCGCGTGGTTTGTCTTCCGGGTTGTCGTGTTTAATCGTGCCTACCTGGCCTCCGGTGATTTCGAGGAATACGTCCTCCAGGCTGGGCGCGAGCGTGTTTAAACTGACGACGCGCAGGTTCTGCGATGCGGCATAGTCCATGATGAGGGGTAGCAGCGCGGAGGGATCCTCGGTGTAGAGGCGCCATTTGTCGCCCATCTTCACGCCCGTCGTCACACCGGGCAGCGCCTCCAGCGCCGGGCCATGCGTGGCTCCATCCGGTTCGAGCGCCACTTCGACGGACTGCACCCGCTGGATCGTCTGGCGCAGCCGCTCGGGGGTGTCGACCGTGGCGATCTTCCCGTGGTTGATGATCGCCACGCGGTCACAGAGCTGGTTCGCCTCCTCGATCTGGTGGGTGGTGAGAAAGATCGTCGTGCCTTGAGCGTTCAGCTCGCGGATCAAATCCTGAATTGCGCGGGCGCTCTGCGCGTCGAGACCCGGCGTGGGTTCGTCCAGGTAGAGCAGGCTCGGCTGGTGGATGATCGCCATGGCGATGCTCAGCCGCCGGCGCATGCCCTTGGAGTAGTTCTCAGTCTTTGCGTCACGCTTCTCCCACAAGCCGAAGGTCTCCAATAGATCGCGCGCCCGCGCCTCGCGTTCTTCAGTGGGCACTCGGTAGAGCCGGGCGGTGAACATCAGGTTATCCCAGCTGGTGAGCTCAGTGTAGACATTCGATTCTTCGGGCACCAGCCCCATCTGGCGCTTGACCGGGTAAGCATCATCTCTCAGGTCGTGGCCGGCGACCACGATGCGGCCGCTGGTCGGTTCGAGCAGCGTGGTGAGCATGCGCTGGGTGGTCGTCTTCCCGGCGCCGTTTGGCCCCAGGAAGCCGAAGATCTCACCGCGCTCCACCTGAAAGCTCACCTCATCGACGGCGAGCGTCCCTGTGCCGGGGCGGCCATAGACTTTGGTGAGTTTTTCAACATCAATCATATTTTCCATGATGAGAGCTCTCTCTCTTCCGACGTAAGCCGGAAGGTTATCATTGGCTTGATCAAATCCAGATTCATCAACTGACCTGCAAGTGTGTAAGTCATACGCATAGCATGTTATTCTCCGGATCCATTTCCGGCGGCCAGCGTATTGGTCTCTTTGTCAGGTATGAGTGTTAGAACACCGATCACCACCCAGACGGTGATCCTGAGCGTCATCGCCTGCAAACTGTCAGGAGCGACGACGTCAGCGTAAGCTGTTTGCAGGATCACCATCACGAATGCGTGTGCTCCCAGCGTGACCAGTGCGGCGGTCCTTGCCAGGCGGTGCCGCTTCCATATTAAGACGGCGCTGATGAATGCCGAGATGACACCCATGCTGAAATTGTAGATCGGCAGCCAATCGATGACGTAGTAATCGGGCAGCTTGCCGAGCAGCACCTGCCCGCCGGCAAAGATCGCCATGGCACCAATGATGAATGCCAGGATCGATGCAATTCTCGCGGTTAACTTGTTCATTGTTTTTCACTCCTTGCGCACGCCGGCGCGTTGTGGGCATTAGTTGAAAAAAGTATCACGCTTCTAATACAGTGGATGCCGCATCAGACTGATCCCTCAAGGAACATCCAACTTGATTGATTCGTCTTGCATTCGCCGTTTGCGTTTCCAGCGGGAAAAAGTGGGGCAGCTGGAAGAGATACAGCCCGGTGAGGGCCGTGGCGAGCATCAGAATCGGCCGTCCGCGCTGGATGAGGGCGCCCATCGCGGCTGCGCATGCCAACATGATCGTGAGGATGAGGATCACCGTCGGCAGCGCCAGCCGGCGATGAAACTTACGTAGAAAGCGGTTCAGAGATTTGCTCATATCCCTCGCCTGCTGGGCATCTCTCGTTTTCAGTATGCCACTTCTGCTGGTTCAGGATGCACCCTTTTCCGCCGCATCCAGAGCGCTCTGCAGCAAATTCAGAAGCGTCTCCTGGTCCTCGGGCTGAAGCCCGTCGAGAAGCCGGCGGAATTTCCTGAGATGGTTTTCCTGGATCCGGCGCTGGAGCGACTGGCCTCTCCGGGTGAGGAAGAACTGGATCGAGCGGCCATCCACGGGATCCGGTTCCCGTTCGACCAGGCCGCTCTCTTCCAGGCGGCGCACACCGACGCTCACCGTCGGAGCGGTTATTTCCAGTTCCTTGGCAATTTCGATCACACCGCAGCCGGGTTGGGAGGCGATCGCGTCGAGCAATGCCATCTGGGCGGGTGAGAGCATCTCATCTCCCGAGTGATGATCGTCAAGCCCGAGCCGGCGCACTCGCCTCATCAATTTGAACAACCGTTCTTCGGGAGGTGCTTCAGCTTGTATCATATCCATACCTTGATATAATTAGTTAGTCAAACTAATATAATTCAATGGTCGCTTTTCTGTCAAGGGCAAGCTCCCATATCGCAGCACGCTAGCGCGCTAAATAACGAAGCGTTCTTGTAAAGCATGGACGCGGTCTGAGATCGCCGCACTGCAGGTGGAAGATGGCAGCCATGCCCGTATGTCATATCGGTCAGGTGATCTTCTGCAGTGGCTGATCGTTTGGCGGTCTATATAATATATTCGGAATGTTGAATATAGAGGGAGAACGCCGGTGAAAAGCTATTTGGTGGTCGCAAATCTGTTTAAAGCACTCGCGCATCCGATCCGCTTGCAGATCCTGCAGGTTCTGCTGGAGGAGGGCGAGGCCTGTGTCTGCCACATGGAGGCGCGGCTTGATCAGCGCCAGGCGTATATCTCCCAGCACCTGGCGAAACTGCGTGAGGTCGGGCTGGTCGAGGATCGCAGGGAAGGGTTGAACGTGTTTTACGCACTCTCGCTCGGCGGCATCAATGACTTGCTGGAAGAGGCCAGGAAAGTGGGGGTAGAAGCGGCGCGGGCGGATGGTGTCAATCTGAGATTTGAACCGATCCGGAAGGTCTCCCCGCAGCAGTGCAGCTGCCCGAAATGTGAAGAGAAGATCGGGTTGAAAGCAGCAAGCGCTTAGACCGATCACTAGATCCTGCATGTAGGAAGAGGAGAATCAGATCATGATTTCAATCAAAGTTCTTGGACCGGGCTGTAAAAACTGTGAGCGCGTTGAGATCCATGCCGTGCAAGCCGTGGAGCAGTGGCAGGTCGAGAATCCGGGTGCGGAAGTGACGATCGAAAAAGTCACCGACACAGAGAAGTTCCTGGACTACGGGCTGCTTTCCACACCCGGGCTGGTGATCAACGAAAAGCTCGTCACTTCTGGAAGGATCCCGGCACCTTTCCAGATCGTCGCATGGCTTAATGAAGCTGCGGGTTGATCACGAAGCGGGTGATCCACAGAGTCTGCCTGCGGTGAGATCTCAAGCCGATCATGATCTGCTGGATGATTCAATTATTCCCTGCCAGTAGATAAGGTCTTTGCATGGAGAACATTCTCGCAGTTGTCGGAACGATGCTCTGGTCAGGCTGGATGAGCCTGCTCGATTATCTGGCCGCGCATGTGCTGCTTTGCCTGCTGCCGGCATTCGTGATCGCCGGCTATATGAGCGCCATGATCCCCAAGGAAACGGTCACTCAATTTCTGGGGCCGCGGGCGAAGAAATGGATCAGCTATCCAGCGGCAGCCGTCGGCGGTTTCATCCTGGCGGTTTGCTCGTGCACGATCCTGCCGCTCTTCGCCGGGATCTGGAAGCGCGGCGCCGGGCTGGGCGCGGCGATCACATTCTTATTCGTCGGTCCGGCGGTCAACATCCTGGCGATCGCCTATACCGGCGCGGCGATCGGGATGGACATCGCCCTGGCGCGCATCGTGCTCTCGATCGTCTTCGGCATCGGGATCGGCATGCTCATGGCCTGGTTCTTTCGCAAGGAAGAACTGGTGCGAGCGCAGGAGATGGCCGACAGCGGCATGTTCGACGCCACGGCCAAAGTAAAGCCGTCCGTCTGGATGGTCTTTCTGCTGCTTTTCGCGGTCCTGATCGTCGGCACACTGCAGGTCGACTTGCTGACCGATTCCTGGTTCAGTTTTAATCTGCCCATCGACCTTCCGGGTCCATTGCTGGCCACGCTTGAGCAGGCCAATCTCAACATCCAGGGCGCCTTGCTGATCATGATGCTGCTGCTGATCGCGCCGGTCGCTTACCTGGGGCTCGAACAGGTGCTCGTGCGCTTCAACCGCTGGACAATCACCTCGATTTTGCTTGTCGGGTTGACGCTGTTGATCGCTGCCCCTGTCGTGACGCAGGGCAGTTTGCGGGTCGGCCTGACGGGCCGCTTCTTCGCTGAGCTGGTCCTGCTCGGCGCGATCAGCGTCGTCGCCAGCCGCAGCTTTGAGCGCGACGCGATCGCCGAGTGGCTCTGGGAGACATGGAAGTTCGTCAAGCAGATTTTCCCGCTGCTGATCGCCGGCGTCTTCGCAGCTGGGATGGTCAAGGCTGTGCTGCCCGAGCAGTGGGTGCAGTCGCTGGCAGGCAGGAATACGATCTGGGCGAACGCCATCGGAGTGGTGTTCGGCGTGTTTATGTACTTCCCCACGCTGGTCGAGGTCCCGATCGCACGGATGTTCCTCGATCTGGGCATGCACCGCGGCCCGCTGCTGGCCTACCTGCTCGCCGATCCGGAGCTCTCACTGCAGAGCATCCTCGTCACGGGCCGCATCCTGGGCCGTAAGAAGACCGCCGTCTACGTCGTGCTGGTGAGCATCTTCAGCACGCTGGCCGGCTATATTTTTGGCCTGTTCATGACGCTGGTGTAAGGCTTAAGTCAGATCGACCAACAGGAGGCGTAGCGACCATAATGTCATCGAAAGAATTGAATGTCCTGCAAGCAGAGGCGATGCCGCCGCGCAGGCTTTCCACGCTGGACCGCTATCTCACGCTATGGATCTTCCTCGCCATGGCGGTTGGGGTGCTGATCGGCTACCTGTTCCCGCGCGCCGTTTCCGAGTTCAACACGGCCGTATCGGTGGGCATGACCAACATCCCGATCGCCATCGGTTTAATCCTGATGATGTACCCGCCGCTGGCGAAGGTGCACTACGATGAACTGACGGACGTATTCCGCAATTGGAAAATACTCGGTCTATCGCTGCTGCAGAACTGGGTCATCGGACCGATCCTGATGTTTATCCTGGCGATCGTCTTCCTGCCGGCCTACCCGGAGTATATGACCGGGTTGATCTTGATCGGTCTGGCGCGCTGCATCGCGATGGTGATTGTGTGGAATGAACTTGCACATGGAGACACGGAGTACGCCGCCGGGCTGGTGGCGTTCAACAGCGTGTTCCAGGTGCTCTTCTACAGCGTCTACGCCTACGTGTTCATCACGGTGCTGCCGACCTGGTTCGGGTTGAGCGGGTCGCTGGTCGAGATCACGATCGGTGAGATCGCTCAGAGCGTGTTCATCTACCTGGGGATCCCTTTCCTGGCTGGCTTCTTCACACGCTTTTTCCTGGTGCGGGCGAAGGGCAAGGAATGGTATTACTCAAGGTTTATCCCCAGGATCAGCCTGCTGACGCTCGCGGCGCTGCTCTTCACGATCGTGGTCATGTTCAGCCTGAAGGGCGAATTGATCGTGACCATCCCGGTCGATGTCGTGCGGATCGCGATCCCGCTGTTGATTTACTTCGTGCTGATGTTCCTGGTGAGCTTCTTCATGGGCCGGGCGATCGGCGCGGATTACAGCAAGACGACCACGCTGGCGTTCACCGCTGCCAGCAACAACTTCGAGCTGGCGATCGCGGTGGCCGTGGCCGTTTTCGGGATCGGCTCGGGTGTGGCGTTCGCCGCCGTGATCGGACCCTTGATCGAGGTGCCGGTGATGATCGGGCTGGTGAACGTGGCTTTTGCGTTCCAGCGGCGCTTCTTCCAGAGCGAAGATGTCCTCCCGGCATGAGAATGACCCTGGACGGGCGAACGCAGTGCGGGCGACGGGGCTGGTGGCCGGAGCGATGGGAGAGATGCATATATGTTGATCAAGGATTATGAGCTCGAGATCTTCACACCGCCGTGCGAACCCGGCGCCGAGCGTTTCACCGCCGTCGCGCACTTGCCGGTCAGCATCAGCGAAGTGCTCCCGCTGCTGAACGCCACACTGCGCGGCGCGGTCCACCACCCCGGAGCGCAAGCGCTGACCTGGAAGAAGGAGGGACATAACATCGCTTTCCACGCAGACCGGATCGCTACCGGCAACGTGGAGGATAGGGATGCGGCGATCAGGAAATTGGAGGGTCTGGTCGACCTCGTCAACCGGACGTGGGAGCGCCGGGATCAGATCGAGCCTGATCACGAGACGCACCAGCGCCCGACACCGATGGCGGTCTATCAATTGCTGCCGCAGACGAACTGCAGACGCTGCGGCGAACCGACCTGCTTCACATTTGCACTGAAATTGACCGTTGCGCAGCGCCCGCTGGAGGATTGCCCGGTGCTGCTTGAACCCGACCGCGCTGAGCAGCGCGCCGAGCTGGAGGCGATCATCGTCGACGCCCCTGGAATTGGAGGGTGAAGTGTGAAAGATCGGACAGGTACGGGAGGCGATCACGAAAAGCGCCAGCGCACAGACATCGATGAATCGTGTGATTGTGTTAAAGATCCGTTTGCTCCGCTTCCTCCGGAAGCGCGCCCCCGGGCGCAAGCAAAGAAAGGGGGCTTGCGCGAGGTGATTTGTCCCGATTGTGGCATCAAGTTCTGGACGAACAGAAGCACGGATCTCTGCCTTGAATGTGAGAGGGCAAGCAGACATCAGCCCTCCAGCTAGCAGCCAGAGCAGGCGTGCTTCCTGCGCCGGAGGCCGCTTCTACTGCAGACATTGCTCAATAGGCATTTCAAAGGTGGCTCGTTAAACTGCTCTCATGCATTGGTAATCTGCCTGCAGAGTTACCGCTCATTTGAAGCGGTTGAATCTCTGTCGGGCAATATCTGACCGGTACGATGATGCGAACGGGTCTGGACGCTGCGTGGCGAATGATGTGTGACGAAGATAAAGGCAGTTGGATACGAGTAATGTGTAAATGGAGATCGAAACTGGTGATGATGAAATCGAAATTTAGACATGGCCGGCGATTAATCGCAGCTACATTCTTGTTGATCCTGGTCGGGCTCGCTCTGATCGCATCCGGCCGGGGTGTTTTTAATGTTTTAGATGATCCTGTCGGTCACGGTATCGAACCTGTCAATCTCGTTTCGACAGCGACTCCGCATGAAGTCAGCCAAACCTCAGAAGACGGTGCTGAAGAGGATTGCGCTGAATGCCAGATCCGCGCCGATCAAATCCAGGCGTTATCCACAATGACGGCAAAGATTCATGAGCAGGCCCGGTCCGAGGAGGCATCAGCCTCGCCCGTGCGGGCCGTGCTGTTCTGGATGGAGGGCTGCCCGCATTGCCATGATGTGATAGCGAACGTGCTGCCTCCTCTGGAGCGAAAATATGACGATTCGCTCGAGATCCTGCTCGTAGAGATCGAAAGCCAGAAGTGGTCGATCGCCTGCACGACCTTGGTAAACTGATCCAGGTCGATGGGCTTCGTGATATAGCAGTTTGCGTAGAGGTTGTATGATTCTAAGACGTCTTCCTCCGCCTGGGATGTGGTGAGGACGACGACCGGGATGGCCTTCAATCCATCATCCTGCTTGATCTCGGCGAGCACCTCGCGGCCATCCATGCGTGGCATGTTCAGATCGAGCAGGATCAAGTCAGGCAGGACGGCCTCGGTGTAGGGTGGTTCGCGGTGCAGGTAGGCCATCGCATCAACGCCATCTTTGACGGTAGAAATGTTGTTCTTGAGTTTCCAACCGTTGAAGGCCTCGATCGTTAGGCGGATGTCGTCGGGATTATCCTCGACGAGCAGGATTTCGATCGGTTTGAACGCGGTGCGTGGGCTCATTTATGCTCTCCCGTCCTCTAAGGTGAAATAGAAAGTGGATCCCTTGCCGGGTTCTGAGTCAACCCACACCTGGCCGCCATGTCGTTCGACAATTTTCTTCACGATTGCCAACCCGATCCCTGTGCCGGAATAATCCTCCCGGCTGTGCAGGCGCTGGAAGACCTGGAAGATGCGTTGATGATATTCCTGTTTGATGCCGATGCCATTGTCCCGGACTTCGAAGCGCCAGGGGCCATCCTCCTTGTGTGCGGCGACACAGATTTGCGGTGGACGCTCGGAGCGGAATTTGATCGCGTTTGCGATCAAGTTTTGAAAGAGCCGCGTTAGCTGAGCCTCATCCGCCAGAACCGTAGGCAGGTCATCCTGGATGGTCAGCTTCGCCCCGGAATCCTCGATCGCCTGGTGCAGCGAGTAGAGCGCCGCCTCGACACATTTGGCCGCCGGGACGGGGGCCAGGTCGCCGGCGCGCGTGCCGACGCGCGAGAACTCGAGCAGGTCTTCGATCAGCGCTTGCATGCGCTGGGCGGCGCCCACTGCGCGGTCGATGAACTCCCGGCCTTCATCCTGGTGGTATCGCCGCTCGATCAGCTGCAAAAAGCCCGAGATCGAACGCAGCGGCTCCTGCAAATCGTGCGAGGCGACGTAGGCGAATTGCTCGAGCTCGGCGTTTGAGCGCCGCAAGAGCTCAGTGCGTTCATCGACGCGCTCCTCCAGTTCTCGCCCCCAGGCGCGCAGCTCCTGGTAGAGGCGGGCGTTCTCAAGCGCGTTCGAGACCTGACCGGCAAACGTCCCGATTGCGGGCACATCATGCTCTGCCAGATCGGAGCCGAGCACGACCATCAAGCCAAACACGGCCGCATCGGTATGCAAGGGAACGTAGATTGCGGTGGGCAATCCGAAGAGGGCGATGATCTTGTCGTCCGTCTTGGCGGATAAGCCTCCGAGTGTCTCGGCGAGCGCCTCGCCCATATCCTCGATGAACAGCGGGTCCCGGCTGCGCATTACCCGCCCAATCAAGCCTTCAGAATCAAGGGGTTCGCGAATACCTTCGATCGACAAACCCGCGAGCCGTTCTGCTTCTTGCAGCAGGTGTGGAGCGATCGTGATGTGGGAAAGCTTCAGGTGCTGCCCATCGGACGTCATGCGCATCAGGACCAATTCGTAACCCAGAGCCGTGATTTCCTGAGCGATCGTGCGGTACACCTCGCCCTCATCATGCACGCGCTGCAGTCTCTGGCCAGCCGTTTCCAGGGAGCGCATCAGATACAGGCTGTGCTCGACCATCTCGTTCGAGGCGGTCAGCCGCGCAACCATCTCGTTAAAGGAATTTGCAAGCTCACCGATCTCGTCAGGGGTGTGTACGTCGATCGTTTGATCCAGATCGCCTTCGCCGATGGCGCGGGCGGCTCTTTCGAGCTGCCGCAGCGGCCGGGTGAGCGACTGGCCAAATAAGACGCCAAGAAAGGTCACCAGGACCGCGATCGCGGTCCCGAAGCCGATGATAGTGCGTTGCAGCGCCTGAATCGGGGCGAAGGCCTCGGACTGGTCGACTTCGGTGAGGATGCAGAGGTCCAGGCTGGGGATCCATCGGTAAGCGCCCAGGACGGCGACGCCGCGGTAGTCCTGATAAGCCCCGGTTCCGTTGCTGCCCGCCAGGCAGGTCTCGACGCCGCTGGAGTATAAAGCCTTTTTCAGGGCGTAACCCTCGCCGAAGCGAGGCTCGGTGACAAAGAAATTCGATCCGTTGACAAGGTAGGTGTCTTCGCTCTGGCTGAGTTCATTGAAACTGCTGATGATATCCGACATCTCAGCCAGGTCGGCGTGCCCCTCCAGCACGGCGATCGTCCTCCCGCGCGGCGTGGAGATCGGCGTGCTGATGTGCATCGCTGTCGATCCAAGCGAAGGCCAGTAAGTTACCTTGTCAACGTAGGTGACAGTTTTCCCTCTCAGAAAGTACGTCTCGCTCTCACGGTAAAGCCCTTCCTTGGAAGGGTCGGTGGAAGCGATGATCAGGCCGTCCGTGGCGCGGATGACGGATAGTTCCTCAACCCCTCCCGGCTCTTCGGCGATTATGCGAAGGTGATCTTCAATCAGTTGGGTGTATGCGCTGTGTATGGCTGGGTCTTGAATCGGCTCACCCGGATTGAGAGCGAAGTCGCTCCCGACGAGCAGGGCGACATTTTCCCGTAACAACGGCCGCTGGGCGAGCGTGCGGAGCTGCCGTTTATTGTCGGCGATCCATCGCTCGAACTCCCGATGCCTGAGATTGTTCGTGGCGATCAGGTGCCGGAATGTCTGGCTTTCGATCGTGCGTTCCCCGTTCAGGAAAGAAATGTAACCGATGGCTGCCATCGGGATGATGGAAAGCAGGATAAAGACGATCGTCAGCTTTGTCGCCAGCCGCATGCATTATTCCCCACTATATATGGTCTCAAGAAACTCGAGCGTGTAGGCTGTGTCGGGATCAAATGACTCGTTGAGGAAACCGTGCTCTTCCAACATCGTGTACATCCCGGTCCATTTCGTCGCCTCCATCCACCCGATCGGGGCCTCACCGGTGTAGACCATTGGGATGCTCGCCTCGAGCATCTGAGACTGCAGTTCCCGATCGGGATTCTGGGCATATCGCATCACAGTCTCAAGCGCGGAGGCTGGATCCTCGATCGCCACCCGCCAGCCTGTCAGGCTGGCGTGAACGAAGCGCCTCACCAGGTCGGGGTCGGACGAAATCAGCTCATCCGTCGTGAAAAGCGTGTCGGCATAGAAATGGATGCCGTAATCACCGGGCCAGATGATGTTTACATCGACGTCTTCCTGGCGCAGCCGGATCAGGTTGCCGGTCATGTAACCGATCGTCAGGTCCACTTCACGGTCCAGAAACGTCTGCAGATTATATTCGTAGGCGCGCCATTCGACCTCTTCAGGATCGATATCATAGTTTTTCAGCAACGCGAGGAACTGGGTGTCGGCATGGCTGCCGAGGATGGCGATCGAATGCCCAGGAATCTCGTGGGGGCGTTCGATGCCTGTATCTGCGTGCGCGATGAAGACCATTGGATTAAGGCGGTAGATCACCGCGACGGCTTTAACCGGCTCACCGCGCTCGACAGCCGCCAGGATCTGCTCCGGCGCGGCGACGCCGAAGTCGGCTTTGCCGTCTAGCACCTGTTGGATTAGATCGATATTCGGACCACCTTCAACGAAGTTAACTTTGAGGCCCTCGCGGGAATAATGGCCTTGCTCCTGGGCGGTGTAGAAACCGGCGAACTGGGCCTGGTGAACCCATTTTAATTGAAGGGTCACCGGCTCCAATTTCTCGAATTCGGGCGCGCTGCCGCAGCTCACGATGAATACCGAAGCCAAGATTAAGATAGGGAGCGATCTACATTTGCCAATTCTTGTAAAAACGCTCATTCTACACCCAGTTTATCGTGATATCTTCCCGTACAATCAGTCGATGGCTTCTCGGTGCCATTCATTTAAGATACATGAAATCAGCATACGCACAAACGCCCCGTTAGTCCTCCCTTGATTGGCATATGAACGCATATGATTAGATCTGGACGGCTGCTGAATGGATCTGCGACTGTGGGAATGGCAGCGAAAAGAAGCGCCGTTTCAGGGGATTCCAGCTATGAGATACGCCGGTCACAAGTGTTCTTGGAAGTATACCACCGTCCGCTGCATCGCCTGACGGGAGCAGGGTGAGATCAGGTTGTGGCCGTCTTCATGGGTATTATATTTGTGAGGTTTGCCGTTTTCCTGGATCACTTCCGCCAGCACTTGCGAGCACTGAATGCTGACGATGGTGTCATCCACGGCATAGTGGACCTGCAGCGCATGGTTGAGATGCTTGACATTCCCCGAGTTTGTGCGCCTTCAAACAGCAAGCCGCCAGGCTATTCCGACGGATCATGGCAGCAGGGTTCGGACGCTCAGGAGTGTGGCTCTTGCGATCAGGTGGATACAGGTCGACCATCGATCTGTTTCCCCAATGTGTGCATAAAAGAATCTGAAAAGTTGACCATCGAGTTGTAAAAGCTGCGCGTAACTATGGTGTGATTGCACTGATCTGGAATCATGGTTAGGATTCTGTTCAATGGATTGGACGGCGAACTGCTGCAAACCAGGCGGCCAGCTATCCTTTTGCTCTGGCAATTTATTGAACGCTCACCTTCGATTGAGCAGACAATCCTTGCTTTGATCGGGACAGACTTATTTGGTGGTTAGGACATTGCGGGCGTGACATCAATCTCATCCGCTCAAGTGATTCAGACCAAAATCAGACCCCCACAGAGGCGGGTCGATCTTCTGCGTCGCGAACGATTGATAGACTTCCTGCACGATAATATTAACCGCAAACTACTCCTGATCTCAGCCTCACCGGGTTATGGGAAAACCTCGCTCCTGATCGATTTCATCCAGGACACCGAGCTGCCCACGTGCTGGTATTCGATGGATGCCTACGACAGTGATCCAAAGAATTTCATCAGCTACCTGATTGCCAGCATTTCAGAAACCTTTCCCGAATTAAAACAAAGCTCGCCGGGCGCTACGCTTGAGAGCTCGGTCCCGGACCAGGACCTGGAGACGCAGCTGCAGGCGCTGGTTAATGCGATCCAGGAGCAGATCCCGGAATATTTTCTGATCTTGATCGATGATTTCCAGTTTGCGGCGGGGAACAACACTATTCTGAGCCTCGTGAATTGGTTCCTGGATCACCAACCTGACAATTGCTGCGTGATCCTGGCAAGCCGGGTCATGCCGGATTTCCCGTATTTAAAATTCACAGCCCGTCAGGAAATTGCAGGGCTGGGGAATGAGGATTTAGCATTTACACCCGGGGAAATCCAGGCGTACCTTGCTCAGAACCATAATCTGCAGGTTCCGATCAAGGAAGCCCGGCAGTTGGCCGAAGAAACCGAAGGATGGATCACTGGCATCCTCCTTGGCGCGCACACGCTCTGGAAGGGTTTGATCCGTTCGATTACGGCAGCCAAGGCCAAAGACGAACATATTTTCGATTATTTGGCCCAGGAAATCTTCGACCAGCAGCCGGAGGCTGTCAAGCACTTCTTGAAATCGACCTCGATTCTCAACGTCATGACCCCTGACTTCTGCAACCAGTTGCTCGGGATTGACGAGGCAGAAGCAACGCTGGATTACCTGGAGCGCGCAAATCTTTTCATCCTGCGGCTGTCGAGCGAAGAGAAGACTTTCCGCTACCACGCCCTCTTCCAGGAATTCCTGCGCAAGCAGTTCGAGCCTGATGACCTCGAAGAACGCTCGGCGCTGCACACAGAAGCCGGGAAGTTCCGCCTCAGAGAAGGGATCTGGGAGGCCGCGCTCGAGCATTTTTTGACCGCCTCTTCGCATGAGCATGCGATCGCCGTCATCAAGGAGCACATGGAAGAGACCTTCCGGGCTGGGCGGTTGGTCACATTGGCGCGGTGGTTGGATGCTTTGGACCCGGAAAGCTTCTCGAAGGATCCCACACTGCTCATCATGCGCGGCCGTCTCTATCGGCAGGAAGGCCAGTTCGATCAAGCTCTAGCGTGTTATCAAGAAGCACGGCAGTTGTTCGTAGCACGGGGGGATATCGAGGGTGAAATCGGCGTTCGAATTCATGAGGCGTTTGTCTACCAGTTCAGCGGCGCGATGCAAAAAGCGAAGGAGATGGCTGAGAAAGCGCTCTCTGATTCCGGCGAGCGGGTTATCGAACCGGGGATGAGTGCTCTCGCTTACCGCATTCTTGGCGAATATCACCATTTGGCCGGCGAACTCGAGCAAGCCAAGAGAGAATTCCGTCAGTCGCTGAAGCTCTTTGAGCAAGCTGGCGATCGCTATCACCAGTCGGTCCTGCTCCAGGCGCTCGGGACGACGGCGCGGCGGATGGGCAACCCGTTGGAAGCCGAAGAACACTATATGCGAGCCCTCTCGATCTTGAAAACTTTCGGCAACCGCTGGAGGATAGCGGAACTCCAGAACAACATCGGCGTCGGGTATTACTATCAAGGGGAGTATGAGAAGGCGCGTGAGATCTTCCAGCAGGCTCTGAAGGATGCCCGCGATGTGGGTCATCTCCACACAGAAGCGATTGTGCTCATCAGCCTGGGGGATCTCTATGCCGACCTTCGAGACACTGGAGCGGCACAGGAGCATTTTCAAGCGGGGCTTGATGGCGCCAGGGCGACGAAAGATGTGTTCCTGGAGGTTTACTGCCTGTGTGCGCTTGCATACCTCTATCGCGTTGATCGAGCGTGGGAACATTCAGGCTCATTGCTCGGCCAGGCTTCGGCACTCTCCGGCGAGGAGGGATCCGGATACCTGCAGGGTCTCGTGGCGCTGACCAAGGGCATGCTTTCTCACGATCAAAACCGGCTGGAAGAAGCGGATCGGGCGTTACAAGATGCCATCAGAAAACTCGATAGGGCTGGTGCACAACGGGACCTGGCTCGGGCTTACTTGTGGGGTGCTGATACGCTCTACCGGATGAAGCAGTTGGATGGGGCGTATGAACAGCTTGAGCGGGCAATCCGGTTAACAAACGAGATTAATCATCCCCATCTGCTTGTGGTCGATGGATCCCTTATGACCGCGTTCCTCGATCGGGCGAAGACCGAGTCGGGGATCGATGGGTTGGATCAATTGCTGTTTCGCATTCGCCAATTCAATCTTGAGACAGTCCGGGAGAAAGCTAGCAGTGCAGCAGCAGTCGTGCCCCATCCCGTGGTTGAGGTTGTCACATTGGGTGCTGATGTCGTCAAGGTCAACGGCAAACCGATCGCACACACAGCGTGGAAGGGACCGCTGGTCAAAGAACTCTTCTTCTACCTGCTCGAGAAGCAGCAGGTGCGGCGCGAAGTCGTCCTCGATGTATTCTGGCCGGAGTACTCAACCGCCAAGGCGCAGAGCGTCTATCACGCCAGTTTATACCGGATGAGGAGAATCCTGCCGAAGGGTCTCATCTTGTACGACAACGAGCAAGGTGTCTACCTGATCAACGAGGCCATCAACCATTGGTATGACGGTCGGGCATTTTCAAAGCTTCTCCGGCGCGCCAGGTCTGAAAGCGACCCAGAAACGACGCTGGAGCAAGCGTTGAGCATCTACCACGGTGAGTATCTGCCCACCGTCTACTCGGACTGGTGTCTGGAGTCCAGGGCGGTCTACCAAAACCTGTTCATCCGGGCGGCAGCCGAACTTGCTGCATTGAAGATGAAGAAGCAGCACTTCGATGAAGCCGTCAGGCTTTACCGCCGGGTGCTCGAGGTGGAACCGTTCAAGGAAGAGTTCCACCGCTTCTTGATGGAAGCCCTCTCAAATGCAGGTCGCAATCGGGAAGCGCTTCAGCATTACACAGAATTTGAAAGATTCCTCCAGGCAGAGATGGACATCCCACCGTCGAAGGAGACCGTGGCGTTATCGGTGCAGATCCAGGAAAAAGCGAGGAGCTCGGAATAGAACATACCTAACCCCGCGCAGTGACCGACATCCCTGATTTGTGAGCATCTCGACCGAGATGCTCTTTTTTTGCTTAGAGCCTTGCTTTGAGGGTGGTCCTATCCTTCATACAAGTTGAAGTGGATGCCCACAATTTCGTTTGCCACACCGGAGTGGAAAAGGGGAAAACCATGGAGAAATTGAAGGGTACGTATTTCAAAGTGTTGTATGTCCTGATAAGCCTGATTGCGCTGATAATGGCCGTGGGAGCGCCAGAGACGACTGGGTGGTAACCGTACCTACATCCTCGGCTTGGTTGCAGTAGATCCTCTCGAGGCAGAGAAACATCCCTGTTATCCGGGATGACAAGGGGTGGAGGGTTGGGATGAAACCCAGAGGGGAAATCTCCACCCCCTCTTAATGATTTTTAAGCGAGATTTTATCGATGCAATTCCTGGTTGTCCCTGTTCTGGTTGCGTTCCTGGTCGCGCTGCTACGCGGCGGGCGTGTAGCAAACCTGGCAAGTCTGAGTCCGCGGTGCGCCTGGATTCCGCTTGCGATGCTTTTCCTGCAATTAATTTTCGTGCTCTTCCCGCAGGGGCAAAGTGATTTCGCGCTTGACCTGCGGCCCTGGATTAACGTCTCAACCTACGTGATGCTGGTCGCATTTCTGGGTGCCAACCGGAGGCTGGCAGGTATGAAAATCATCCTGGTTGGCGGCGTGCTGAACCTGATGGTGATTCTCGCCAACGGCGGTTACATGCCGGTTACCTCTGAAGCGCTCATGCGTTCAGGGCACCTCGATCTGATCTACTACCATGACGAGCAGGCCTTTGTACGGGGCAGCAAGGACATCGTTCTCACCCGTGATGAGACCCGCCTGATACCGCTCAGCGATGTGCTGAAAGTTCCAGAACTGATCTTCGTCCCGGCGACTTTTAGCATCGGCGATGTCTTCATCACAACCGGAGCAGCCTGGCTCGTGTACAGTGCGCTGCTCGGGACTCGGGGGAAGAAGGCTGACCCGCATCGATTATCCAGCCAGAAGGAGACCAGCGGCATGCAAAGGGTATAGTGTCACAGGATGTTCATGACCTGGATGGAGGGAGCTTGATGACAGCCAGAGTGATCAACCAGATGATAGGAAGGGCGTTGACCGAACGAAGTTTTCGAGAGAAATTACTGCGCAGCCCGCAGGATGCGATTCGCGGGTTCCCGCTCTCTGCTCTCGAACAATCGCAAATCGCCTCGCTCAAAGCCATAAATCTGGAAGAGTTCTCGCAGCTTCTGAGCGAGCGACTTCGTGAAGCCGTTGAACCCGATACGGATCGATCCATCCAATTCTAGGGGACGGGGGAATTTCGAGTAAGCGGATCAGGGTGTGACCAGACAAAATGAATGCCAGTGTAGAGATTCTCGTTGTCGAAGATGATTCTGGAATCCGCGAGGCAATCCAGGATATCTTAGGGATGCAGGGGTTCACCGTGCACGCTGCCGGAGACGGCTATGAAGCCCTTGCCCGGATGGAAGAATGCGTGCCGGACATGATCCTGGCAGATATCATGATGCCCAGGATGAACGGATATCAGTTTTACAGCCGGGTCCGGCAGGTAGAGCAGTGGAGCTGGATTCCGTTCATCTTCCTGACAGCCAAGGATTCAGTCGAGGATATCCGTTTTGGGCGTGAGCTCGGCGTGGATGATTACCTGATAAAGCCTTTTATGGCCGAGGATCTGCTGGCAGCGGTCCATGGAAAACTGGCGCGTTTCAAAAGACTGGATCAGGCAAACAGAGGGACAAAACCCCTTGTCGGGAGTGAGCAAGATATAGCCGCGCTGGAGGATGCGCTGAATTCGCTCAGCAGCCGGGAGCGGGAAGTGCTGCTTCTATTGTGCGGTGGATTGAGGAACAGCGAAATCGCCGACCGGCTCTTTATCGCCTGCTCGACGGTCAAGACGCACGTGTCGAACATACTCGGTAAGCTCGGCGTTGGAAGCCGAATAGAGGCGGCTTCATTGGTCCTGCAGGTCGGCCTCGATCTGATGGATGAAACCGCGGATTTAATTAACAGCTCTCGCGAGCGCGGATGTCGGATCTCCAGCCGTTCATGAGAGCATGCGAAGGTGCCCTCTGATCCCTGCCCCGATCAACCAACTACAGATTGTTCCTGAAGAACTCCACCGTGCGTTGCATCGCCTGGCTGAAATAGGGGGAGATCAGATTGTGACCGCCGCCCTCATAGATATAGAATTCATATTCTTTCCCGTTTTCCTGGAGCACTTCCGCCAGCCCTTGCGAGTACTGGATGCTGACGACCGTGTCATCCACAGCGTGATGGATCTGCAGCGGGCTGTTGAGATACTCGATGTGCTCGGTGAGAGAGACTGCCTCCCAGAAGGGGTGGGCATCCTCAGGCCGGCCGTAGACCTCGAAGATCTGGCGTGAACGCCTCGGTCGGTCCTCGCCATCGGGCGTCGCCGGCGGTCGGTAGGCGTTGTCGTCGATGCCATACTCGTCGAAATCGTCGTAGCTGTAGACCGCGCCGGCCCAGATCACGCCGGCTTGAATGTCGGGCTCGATGAGCAACGCCCGCAGGGTCAGGTTGCCGGCCATGCTGTGGCCCCACATCCCGATCCCCTGAGGGTCGATGTAATTCAGCGTTTGCAGGCTTTTCAGCGCGGTGATCGAATCGATCGTGTAGCCAGGCGAGAAGTACGATCCGCTCGGTTCGCCCTCAGATTGTCCGTGACCCCGGTAGTCGATCTTGAAGACCACGAATCCGCTGCGGGCCAGGTAGTTCACATAGGCTTCGTAGCGCTCCGTCGTGCGGTAGGCTGTCGGAGGTACGTAGCCGTGGTTGAATACAATCGCCTTATAGCCGCTTTCCGGCGGCTCCTCGAACGGGATCGTCAGCAGCCCGTAAATCTTGAACCCTTCTGAGATGTAGCTCACGAGATGGCGGTGGAAGTTGGGGCCAGAGGTGAGCCGCGTCTCAAACGTAATCTCGCTTCCGGTGATCTCCAGCCCCAGCAGATAGTCGATGGTGAGCTCTTCGCCGATCTCGAAGACGATTTCGGTCGGGGTTGGGGTGGTGGTGATTGTGGCGCTTGGCGCAGGCGAGGCGCTTGCAGTCGCCGCTGGAGGCGTGGCGCTCGGTGCGAGCCCGGTTGGGAGCAGGGGTTCTGATGGCTTGTTGAATGGGCCAACGAAGCGGTCGATATCGGCCGTCCGTCCGCATCCTGCGAGCAGTGAGACGGAGATGATGAGAAGGGAAGAGGCTTTTCGAATGGGCAAACCGACACATCCTCTCGCTGGTGTCGTATTAAAGGAAGTCCAAGAGATGTGTACATTTTACCCGTGGAAAGGTGGGATGGCTCCGCTTAATGTCGTCGGGCACGGCGCCGCCGTGCCCCTATATAATATCTCTTGCAAAACCGTAGGGGCGACCGGCCGGTCGCCCCACGTCACATTGATATCTATTTATCGTAGGGGGCGGGGTGACCCCGCCCCTACGGGTGGTGATCGGCTTACCAGTTCGCCTGCACTTCGTTCGAGCAGGTTGTGGTTCCTGCCTCGCAGACCTGATAGGTCGCGCTGCCGCCGCCTTTTTGACCGGTGATATCTGTGTGTTCGCCATCGTTGGAAGTTGTGGCTACTACAGCACCATCCCTGTAGACGTCCACATCGGTCGATGTGGCGCCGCTCCAGGTCAGGTCGGCATACTGGGTACCTCTGACCTTATAGGCATTGACGCTCAGTGTGAAGTCACTGGTTCCATCGGAAACGGAGATATCCTTGCTCACGGAGTCATTGTCTCCGGCATCATCTGATACAACGAGGATGACTGCGTATGTGCCTGAACTGGCATAGGTATGGGATGGATTTTGTTCAGTGGAGGTGTTTCCGTCACCGAAATCCCAATCCCAGGCAACGATTGAACCATCCGTATCGGTCGATTGATCCGTGAAATCAACTGTGAGCCCGGAGGTTGTGAATGTGAAATCCGCAGTCGGTGGGTTGTTTGTGCTGCCGCCACCGCACAGCGCCTCATCCACGCCGACCTCGTCCCAGGCGTCAACCACATTCGCATCGTAGGCTCCAGCGACAGCGATTGTTCCGGCGCGGGCATCGCAGAACGTGGCGTCAGCCGGCAGCGCCGTGAAACCCAGAAATGCGATTGGCTCGGCGGCCCCCAAACCTATCCCCGTCACATCAGTGCCCGATGCATAGGTGGGATCGCTGTTCTGGCCGCCGTTAACCAGGAGATAGTACCAGTGGTTGGCGATGCCCGAGTTGGTGTGCACGCCGCCGTTATCATCCGTGCCGGTGTAGCGCTCATCGTAGTGGGAGGGGTCGCCATCCTCACCGGGATCGCCCATGTTGCGGAAACCCAGCACGGTGTCGCCGCGCAGGTCGAAATCCTCGCCGATGAGCCAGTCGGGTTCTAATGTCGTTGCGGGCTCATATCCGTTGGCTTCCGCCCAGAACTCCATGCTGGAGCCCATGATGTCGGAGAAGGCTTCGTTCAGCGCGCCGGATTCGTCCTGGTAGATCAGGTCCGAGGTGAAATCAGTCACGCCGTGGCTGAGCTCGTGGCCGACAACGTCCAGCGCGGTGAGCTCCTCGAATGTGACCTGGTCACCGTCGCCCAGCGAGATGTACGAACCGTTCCAGAAGGCGTTGTTGTAATCCACGCTGTAGTGTGCGTGCACTTCCATTTTGTCGTTCGCGCCTGCGGCGATTGCTTCATCAACCCAGTCGTATCCATGGGTGCCAAAATAATAGGCATCCGTCACAAAGGCGTAATAATGCGCATCGACCAATGCCTGCTGGGCGGGCGATTCGTCGCCGAGCAGCACCCAGGAGTCATCCGCGTCGCTGGCCACCGGTCCAAGGAACGGACGCCGGCTTGAGCCCTGATCGTGCGTCTCCTGGCGGCCGTCGCTGGAGATGAGCAGGTAATCACCGCCGCTCGGCGTGGTCAGGCCACTTAGATCCTTAACATCGCCGGCGTCTTCGGTGTACTGCACGCCGAAACCGCAGGGGGCTGCGGCACCATTGCAATCGTGCATGATGGCGTTGAATTTGTTCAGCAGGGCGCCGTCGCCGGCGTCGATCCAGTGGAACCAGCGCGCCTCGGCGCGGCGGGTCTCAACCTGGAAGAAGTAGCGGCCCGAATCGGGGTTGATCATCAACGTGGTGATGCGCTCACCGGCGGCGCCGACGTCGTTGGCGGCGCGCTGACGCGCCTGTGCGGCAGCGATGTTGACGTCATTTGTTGGTGTGATGCCGGGGTAATGCGCGCCGATGACATACTTGATTGCGCTACCATCCTTCAGCAATGTCAGCTGCCCTCCCAGAACTTCAGCTTCTGCTCCGCTGAAGACCTGCTGGTAGCGTTCGTACGTCAGGCCGTAGCTGGCAAGCTCGAAACTGGTGACGAGCCTGACGTCACCGGGCACCTGGAAGCTGGCTGCTTCGGTTCCCTTGAGTGCCCGAAAACCGCTGATAGCCCCATCCTGGGCGCCGGCGGCAGCAGGAACCAACAGCGAAAGCACCAGCATGCTCAGCACTGTGTAATTAAGCCATCGAGATTTCATCGCTTCGCTCCTCTCCTTCCAAGAGATCGAGAATCGGGGGATTGATGAATCGACGGAGACTTCTCGATATAGGTTGGGTTGTAGTGATGTGAATTATGCCCTCACCGTGTTCAAACAGCGCTATGTCCACTTGCGCCGTATTGGATACTTTACGTCAAATTTACACATCCTGCAAGCCCATTTCTGGACTGCAGCCAGGGCCCTGAATCCAGCTCGCGTCGCGACGCAGCTCCAGTCGGGGTTCCAGACAGTAACTTTGTCGCGGTCCCTGTGGAATCTTGCTCGTATGTGCTTTTAATCAAACCCTCATCTCGTGTTCCTCTTCTATTAACCTTCACATTCTATAGTTCTCATTGATAGAAAATTCACAAGCTCGGTCGGTGTTGAGCATGCTGCTTCGGTATTCAGACAACCACGGGGGGCTCTTTCACGGCACGGATCCATTTTCTCATGGCGTCATTTTTTTTGGGGCTGCACGGCGATCTGGATGATTTGAGGTATTAAGGCGACTGGATGAGTATTTACTGCATAGGCGTTAATCACCAAACCGCACCGATCTCCTTACGGGAGCGGCTGGCCTTAAGCGAAGCCCAGCAGCGGGCGGCGCTTGCGCGCTGCGGTTGTGGGGACCGCGAACGCACCGGTTCGTATTCAGAACTGATCCTGCTCTCAACGTGCAACCGCGTCGAGATGTACACGATCGGCACCGGGGGCTTCGATGAATCGGAGGCGCTCCTGGCGGAAATCACGGGTGTGGAGCCTGGTGAGATCGCTCCTTATCTCTACCGCTACCAGGAACTTGAAGCGGCCATGCACCTGTTCTCCGTCGCCGCAGGACTCGACTCGATGGTCCTGGGCGAACCGCAGATCCTCGGGCAGGTGGCTGAATCCTACACTCTTGCGCTGAGCGTCGGTTCCACCGGTCTGATCCTTTCCAGGCTCTTTCAGAGCGCGATCCACGCTGCCAAGCGATCCCATCACGAAACCTCGATCTCCACCAACCCGGCCACGGTCAGCTCGGTCGCGGTGCACCTGATCGCCAGCATCGTGAAGCCGCTTGACGAGGCGCGTGTCTTGGTGGTTGGCGCCGGTGAGATGGCCGAACTTGCGGTCGAAGCGCTCCGTAAACGCGGGGTTAAGGACATCACCGTCGTGAACCGGACCGTCGCAACCGCGCGTGAACTTGCCGACCGCTGGGGATCCCGCGCACGCGGGTTTGAAACTCTTGAAGAAGAACTGGTAAAAGCTGATGTGGTCATCTCTTCGACGAGCGCGCCGCACACTCTCTTCAAGCGCAAGAACGTCGGCGAGGCGATGAGTCGCCGGCCCGACCGGCCGCTGATCCTGATGGACATCGCCGTTCCGCGTGATGTCGACGCGGATGTGCGCGAGGTCGAACACGTCCACGTCTATGATATCGATCAACTCAACGATCAGCTTTCCCGCTCGGTGGATGAGCGCAGGGCTGAAATACCCAGCGTCCAGGCGATCCTGAAAGAGGGGCTGGCCGGGTTCGAAGATTGGTACCAGCGCCTCGAGATCCGCCCTGTGATTAAGGCGCTGCACCAGCACGCCGAAAGTATCCGCCAAGAGCAGGTTGAGAAGGCGCTGCGGCGTCTGGAGGAATCCGGCGTCGATCCTAAGGAGGAAATCGAGATTCTGACCAGGGCGCTCGTGAAACAGCTCCTGCACACACCCACCGATTGCCTCAAGGAACAGTCGCGCAACGGGCACGCCGCTCAATACGCCCTCTATGCCCGCGAACTTTTCGGTATCGACTCACGCGAAGATACTCAGGAGTAATCCGGGATGATCTCCGCTTCTCCTCTCCTGACGATTGCCACGCGGCCCTCGCAGTTAGCGCGCTGGCAGGCGGATTTCGTCGCCGAGGCGCTCTCCGCGCACCACTCCAACCTGGATGTACGCATCAAGGTGATCACGACTCGCGGGGACAAGACGCTCGATCAGCCGCTGCCCGAGATCGGCGGCAAGGGTATTTTCACTCAGGAGCTGGAAGCGGAGCTGTTGGGGGGCGGCGTGGACCTTGCCGTTCACTCGCTGAAGGATCTGCCTGTGGATGACCCTCCAGGCTTATGCCTGGGCGCAATCCTTCAGCGCGAGGATCCCCGCGATGTGCTCATTTCGAGGAGCGGCGCTAGCCTTGCAGATCTGGCAGCCGGTTCGGTCGTCGGCACCTCCAGCCCGCGGCGGGAGGCGCAGGTCCGGGCGCTTCGTCCCGACCTGCAGATTATGCCCATTCGCGGCAATGTGGAAACCCGGATACGGAAAGTGACCGACGGCGAGTACGATGCGGCTGTCATGGCCGCCGCCGGCGTCATCCGGCTTGGCCTCGAACAGCACGTGCGCGAATATTTCTCTCTCGATCAAATCCTTCCCGCGCCGGGGCAGGGTGCGCTGGCCGTGCAGGTGCGCTGTGAGGACAAACGCGTGCTGACACTTCTGGACCCCATCGAATCGGAGAGCATCCGGCACCCGGTTCAGGCAGAAAGGTTCTTTCTGGCAGGACTGGGCGGTGGTTGTTCCGCCCCGGTCGGTGCGTTTGCTGAAGTACACGACGGGGCAATTCATCTGACCGGATTTGTCGGATCGCTGGAGGGCACCCAGGTCATCCGTGTGCATGCTGAAGGCGAGGATCCTGAAGAACTCGGCATGCGATTGGCGAACCAGGCTCTGGGACAAGGTGCGCATGAGTTGATCGCCGATGCGTGATCTACCGCTTCAGGACCTGCGCATCGTCGTCACGCGGCCGGAAAAACAGGCCGGGTCGTTCAAGGAGCTGCTCGTCAACCGGGGCGCCGTCCCGATCAGCGTTCCGGTAATCAAGATTGAGCCCGTCGTGTATGTCCCTGGCCTGGATCGGGCCCTTAAGGAGCTTGATCGTTATTCGTGGATCATCTTCACGAGCGTGAACGGCGTGGAGACGATCAAGCATTATTTCGACCAGACAGGCGGCTCGTTCAGCAATCTGGAGGCATGCCGTGTGGCTGCGATTGGTCCGGCGACGGCGGATGCTCTTCAGGCTCTTGGCGTCGAGGCGGAATTCGTACCTGAGGAGTATGTCGGCGAGGGACTGGGTGCAGGCCTGGATGTCAATCCGGGTGAACGTGTTCTGCTGCCGCGCGCCAGAGGCTCACGACCGGCGCTGCCGCGTATGCTCACGGAGCGCGGCGCGCTGGTAGATGAATTTGGCGTCTATCAGGCTGTCGCCGCCAATTGGGATGAAGGCGCACGCCGTGAGATTGAGGCCGGCGTCGATGCGCTGACGTTCACCAGCCCTTCCACCGTGCGCAACTTCATCAAAGGCGGGCGGAAGATCGGCCTGGACCCGTTTCGGTTGCCCGGCGACCCGATCGTGGCATGTATCGGGCCGATCACCGCCGGCGCGGCCTCCGAAGCAGGATCCCCGGTGACGGTCGTGGCCGGGGAATATACTGTCCCGGGCCTTGTCGACGCCCTGTGTGATCACTTTCAGAAGGTAGAAGACTCAGCATGACGAGCGCTAAACAGAAATTCTCTTCTGACCAGGATATTCAGCGAACCCGCCGGCTGCGGCGGTTGCCCGGATTACGCGCGTTGGTCCGGGAGACCCATCTCTCGCCGCAGGATTTTATCCTGCCCATCTTTGTTCGGCATGGCAGCGGGGAGAAGCGCGAGATCGTCTCGATGCCCGGCGTATACCAGTGGTCGGTCGATCGCGTGAATGAGATCGCCGGCGCCGCCGCAGAGCTCGGCATACCAGGTGTGATCCTCTTCGGCATCCCCGAGCACAAGGACCCGGTCGGCGAAGAAAACTTCGCTCCGGATGGCGTTGTGCAGCGCGCGATCCGCGCCATCAAGGGAGACTACCCGGAGATAGTCGTCGTCACGGACGTGTGCCTCTGTGAGTACACCGACCACGGGCACTGCGGAGTGTTGAACACCGGGGACCCGCTCCCGAACCCGAATCTCCCTGAAGGGCACGTTCTGAACGATCCGACGTTGTCCGTATTGGGCAAGGTGGCGCGCTCACATGCTGAAGCGGGCGCCGATGTCGTCGCGCCGAGCGGCATGATGGATGGGATGGTGCTTGCCATCCGCCGATCACTGGATGAGGCAGCTTTTGAGCATATCCCCATCCTTTCCTATGCGGTCAAATTCGCCTCTTCTTTCTACGGTCCTTTCCGGGATGCGGCCGAGTCACCGCCGAAGTTTGGCGATCGCCGGTCGCACCAGATGGATCCCGCCAACGGCAGGGAGGCGCTGCGGGAAGCGAAATTTGATCTCGACGAAGGCGCAGACATGCTCATGGTCAAGCCAGCGCTTCCCTATCTGGACGTGATTTACAGGGTCAAGACCGCACATCCCGAGATCCCGCTGGGTGCTTACAACGTGAGCGGGGAGTACGCCATGATCAAGGCGGCTGCCGCCAACGGCTGGATCGATGCGCGCGGCACAATCTTGGAGCTGCTCACCGGTATCAAACGAGCCGGGGCGGACATGATCCTGACGTATCACGCCATCGAGGCCGCGGCCTGGATTGCAGAGGGTTGAGGGCAGGGATCATTGTCGACCATTACGTGTGGAAGGTAGAAGGTGGTATGAAGGAACATTTATCTGACCGGGCTGCAGCAGAACGCCAGCTCCACGACCGTCACATGGTGACGGCCGATTTCGATCAATCGCCATTCACGATTGCCTGGGAGGTCACACGCGCCTGCGCGTTTGCATGCGTGCACTGCCGGGCCGACGCCCAGCACAGAAGAGATCCCCGTGAATTGTCCACGGAAGAGGGTTACGCGCTGATCGATCGTTTCAAGGCTTTTGGCAACCCGATCTTGATCTTCACCGGGGGCGATCCGATGATGCGCCCGGATCTTTTCGAGCTGATCTCTTATGCCACGGAAAAGGGTCTGCGCTGCTCGCTCACCCCGACGGCTACGGCGCTTCCGACGAAGGAGCGCCTGCTCAAGGCTAAAGAAGCCGGGATCCGGCGCATCGCGCTGAGCCTGGATGCACCCGCCGCACGGGTCCATGATGATTTCCGCCAGGTGGAAGGCTCGTGGGAGCGCACGATGAACATCCTGCGCAACGCCCAGGCTGCCGGCCTGAGCGCACAGGTGAACACAACCGTGACCAAACACAATATCGATCTGCTCCCGGAGATGGTGAGTTTCGTCGAAGAGGTCGGCGCGGTGCAGTGGTCGGTGTTCTTCCTCGTTCCGACCGGCAGGGCGCAGATCGAGCAGATGATCAATGCCGAGGAACACGAGCGCGTCTTCAACTGGCTCTACGACCTCTCAAACGAGTCAACGTTTGACATCAAAGCGACCGCCGCACCGATGTACCGCCGCGTGGCGATTGAACGCAGAAAAGCAGATGCGGCAGAAGGCGAAGCGGTCACCTTCCAGGGTGCCGGCTTCCAGTATGACGATGGCTTGCACCGACCGGTGAAAGGTGTCAATGACGGGAAGGGTTTCCTTTTCGTCTCGCACATTGGCGAGATCATGCCGTCCGGTTTTCTGCCGCTATCCGTGGGAACGGTGCGGGAGCTGGATGTCGTTGACGCGTATCGCCACGATCCAGTTTTTAAGGATTTGCGCGACGTCAATAAGTTGAAGGGCAAGTGCGGGGTCTGTGAGTACCGTGAAATTTGCGGCGGGCAGCGCGGCCGCGCTTACGGGGTCACCGGTGATTACCTGGAAGTGGACCCCGCCTGCCTCTATGAACCCGAAGCCGTTGGAGCGTAAACAAAGTATTGTTTACATTGAAGGGCAGCTATGAGCGAAGAGTTAATGCGCAGTCTGAACCAGTTTATCGGTTACCAATTTACACAGTCTTTCTGGGATCTTGAGGATGGACAGCGTGATGAGATCCTCGATGATTTGACGGGCGTGCTGGAAAGACTGTCAGAGGGCGTGTACCTGTACCGGGTGTTTCCTGCCGACGGCAACATGGATTTCCTGATCTGGTCTGCCAGCCGACTGCAATCCGAGCTGAGCAGCGCGCAGTATTTTGAGACCTACGCGAAGGAGCTTAACCCATACCGCCGCTATATTCGCGCCGTGGAAAATCTCTGGGGTTATACGGGTAAATCAACATACAGCCGTGCCCAATCGGCGCAGGAGATCGACCCCTTTGCAGGAGAGCGCCCGACCTATCTGGTGGTCTATCCGTTCGTCAAAACGAAGGAGTGGTATCTCATGGGCCGCGATGCCCGCCAGGGGATGATGAACGAGCACATCCGCCTCGGTAAAGGATACCCGCAGATCAAACAGCTGCTGCTCTATAGTTTTGGCGTGCAGGACCAGGAGTTTGTGGTCGTCTACGAGATGGATGATTTGCCGCTTTTTTCCGACCTCGTGCACGAGCTGCGCAGCACCGAAGCGCGCCGCTTCACAGAACTTGACACTCCGTTGATCACCGCCACCCATCTGAAGAATTTCGAAGCCTGGAGGAGCAGCTGTTGATGTCAGAACAATCAGAGCCAAAGGCGCGTTTTCTGCGAGCCTGCCGGCGTTTGCCGGTCGATCGAACACCAATCTGGTTCATGCGCCAGGCCGGCCGCTACATGGCGGAATACCGTGCGATCCGGGCCGAGCACAGCCTGCTGGATATCTGCCATCAACCCGAATTAGCTGCAGAGGTGACGATGCAGCCGGTGAATGCGTTCGACGTCGATGCGGCGATCATCTTCGCCGACATTCTGCTTCCGTTGGTGCCGATGGGCGCCGATCTGGCGTATGTGAAGGGCGAAGGACCTGCGATCTCCAACCCGGTTCGAACGAAATCGGACGTCGCTGCGCTCAAGCCGGCCGAGGCGCGCCAGTCACTGGGCTTCGTGATGGAAGCGATCCGCCTGGTGCGCGAACAACTGCCCGAGGGAGTGCCGCTGATCGGTTTCGCCGGCGCCCCGTTTACGGTCGGGAGCTATTTGATCGAGGGCGGCAGCAGCCGCAGTCATGTGCACGCCAAGGGTTTTATGTACAGCCAGGAGAACACCTGGAACGCGCTGATGGACAAGCTCGTCGACGTCACGATTGATTACCTGCTCGCACAGGTAGAAGCAGGCGCCCAGGTCATCCAACTCTTCGACAGCTGGGTGGGGGAGCTGCATCCAGACGATTACCGGCGCTACGTCCAGCCGCACAGCGCCCGCGTGCTCTCGGCAATTGGGGAGACGGGCGTCCCCACGATCCACTTCGGGACCGGCACAGCGACGATCCTTCCCGATATGAAGGAGGCCGGCGGAACGGTAATCGGCGTCGATTGGCGCACACCGCTGGACCAGGCATGGGAACTGCTGGGTGATGACGTTGCCGTGCAGGGGAATATGGATCCGACCGCGCTCTTTGCAGATCCGGACATTTTGGAGCAGCATGTCGATCGCGTGCTCGCTGCAGCGGCCGGGCGGCCCGGACACATCTTCAACCTGGGTCACGGCATCCTTCCTAAGACCCCCGTCGAGAATGTGGGCGCGGTCGTCGATATGGTCCATGCTAAGACTGCACGGGTTGAGGGCTGATGCCAGACGCGTTAATGCCGATCGCGGTGCTCGTGATGGCCTATGGTGGGCCCGACAGTCTGGAAGAGGTCGAGCCCTACCTGCTGGATGTGCGCCAGGCGCGGCCGCTCGGCGCCGAAACGCTGCAGGAGGTGGAATCGCGCTACGCACAGATCGGCGGGCGTTCGCCGCTGCGAGAACGGACCGAAGAACAGGTCCGCGCGCTGGAACGGGCGCTCGAAAAGTCACACCCCGGGCAGTTCAAACTCTTTATGGGCATGCGCCACTGGCATCCGTATATCGCCGAGGCGGTGGATAAGATCCGTGCGCAAGGTATTAAAAGGGCGGTCGGGCTTGTGATGGCGCCGCATTATTCGCGCATGAGCGTCGGGGCTTATTTCGATCGCACGGATGAGGCGGTCGCCGACGGGGGGAAGCTGGAGATAGCAAGAATCACCAGTTGGAAGGCGGATAAGGGCTACCTCGAGACGCTCGAAGCGCGTCTGAACGAAGCGCTGCAAAGATTTCCCCCGCAGAAGCGCGGGGATGTGAAGCTGATCTTCACCGCCCACAGCCTGCCAGAACGGATCCTGGAATGGGACGACCCCTACCCGGAGGAGCTGCAAAGGACGTTTGGGATCTTGAAAGCGCGCTTCCCGGAGAACGAGAGTCATTTTGCTTACCAGAGCGCCGCGATGACCCCCGAGGCGTGGCTGGGGCCGGATGCGGGGGAACTGATGCTCGCGTTGATCGATCAAGGGGCACGGGATTTCTTGATCGCACCGATTGGCTTCGTGAGCGAACACGTTGAGATTCTGTATGACATTGACATCGATTTCCGGCAGCAGGTCGAGGCTGCCGGCGGTCGGCTGGAGCGCATAGAGATGCCGGGCGCCGATCTGGGGATGATGGAGAGTTTGGCGGAGGTAGTAGCCGGAAAGGCTGCTGAGCGAGGTTGGATATGAGAATAGTTGTTGTAGGTGGCGGCATCGCTGGTTTATCGGCAGCATACGAACTGCAAGAATGCGCCCGGGCGATGGAGCTTTCGCCCGAGATTGTCTTGATTGAGAAAGAGGGCTACCTCGGCGGCAAGATCGTTACGGAACGGGTGGATAGTTTCGTGATCGAGGGCGGTCCGGACACATTCGTATCGACGAAACCTTGGGGCGTGGCATTAGCGCGCAAACTCGAGATCGAAGAGCGCTTGATGGGCACGGATATGGAACGCCGGCGGGTCTTCGTCGTGCGAGATGGGAAACTGGTGGAACTGCCGGATGGGTTGGCGATGATGGTGCCGACCAAATTCTGGCCGATGATCAAGACCTCCTTGCTCAGTCCGCTGGGCAAGCTGCGCATGGGACTGGATTTTTTCACCCCGCCTGCGGACGGGGATCAGGATGAGAGCCTGGGGGCGTTTGTGAGCAGACGCCTGGGACGTGAAGTGTACGAACGTCTGATCGAGCCGCTGATGAGCGGCATCTACGCCGGTGATGGCGACCGGCTCAGCCTGGCATCGACTTTTCCGTTCCTCAGGGACTGGGAGCGGGAGCACGGCAGCCTGACGGGCGGGGCGCTGGCACTGCGCCGCAAGCGCCGCGCGGCGCGCCGATCGGGCGCGCCCCGCTCGATTTTCCTCACTCCTCAGAACGGGCTGGGCGAGATGGTTGAAACTCTCCAGGCGGCACTCGATTCGGTTGAGATCCGTCTTAATCAGAGCGTGGAGAGTGTGGTTCCCGTCGATGGTGGATTCATGCTTCAAATTGCCGGCAGTGAACCGATGCACGCCACGGCTGTCATATTGGCTGCACCTGGATTTGCGGCGGCAAAACTGGTGCGTCCGTTTGATGCACGACTCGCTGATGTGTTAGATGGGATCGAGTATGTCTCGACCGCCACGGTCTCGCTGGCTTTCGATCAAGATCAGCTTGATCACGGGTTAGATGGTCATGGTTATGTGATCCCCCGCAGGGAGGGCAGGGAAGCGCTGGCCTGCACGTGGACGTCGACAAAATTCCCCCACCGCGCGCCGGAAGGCGGGGCGCTTGTGCGCGTCTTCATCGGCCGGGCGGGGCAGGGTGAAGAGCATATCGCCGATGAGCAGGAGCTCATCGCGATCGCCCGGCGCGAGCTGGCCGAAACGATGGGGATAACGGCGGAACCGAAGATCGTGCGTGTGTACCAATGGCCGGATGCGATGCCGCAGTACAATCTCGGTCACCCCGAAAGGCTGGACAAGATCGAGCAGCGGCTGGCGAATTGGCCCGGTCTGGCGCTCGCCGGCGCGGCCTACAAGGGCATCGGTATCCCGGACTGCATTCACTCTGGAGAGCAGGCCGCCGCTTCCATATTAGCCCATCTGGCGATAATGAAGGATCAGGAAGATTTTGCGCTTCAGAAGATGGAGGTCTCCTGAGATGTCGTTGGCCCATGAGCGATCGCAGGCGCTGTTCCGCGAGGCATTAAGATTACTGCCCGGAGGGGTGGATTCTCCCGTGAGGGCCTTCCGCGCCGTGGGGGGAGAGCCGTTGTTCATCGAGCGCGGCGAGGGTCCTTATCTATATGATGTCGATGGCAATCGCTACATTGATTATGTCCTTTCGTGGGGTCCTCTGATCCTGGGTCATGCCGATCGACGGCTGCTAGAAGCTCTCAACGCTGCCGCGGCGAAGGGAACCTCATTCGGCGCCCCCAGTGAGTTGGAGATCAAGCTTGCGCGTCTCGTGATGGAGTTCATGCCCGGGATCGAGATGGTGCGCTTTGTGAATTCAGGCACGGAAGCGACGATGAGCGCACTGCGCCTGGCTCGTGCTTTCACGGGCAGGGACAAGATCGTGAAGTTCAACGGGTGCTATCACGGCCACGCCGACATGCTGCTCGTGCAGGCCGGCTCGGGTGTGGCCACCTTAGGGCTGCCGGATTCCCCGGGTGTGCCGGCAGGCGCGACGAGGGACACGCTGGTCGCGGAGTACAACGATCTCGAAAGCGTCGAGAAGCTGTTCGAGAGCAATCAGGGCGAGATTGCGGGTGTGATCGTCGAGCCTGTGGCGGGGAACATGGGTGTCGTCCCGCCGCGGGAGGGGTTCCTGCAGGGGCTGCGCTCGCTTACGAAGCGTGAGGGTGCACTGCTCATTTTCGATGAGGTCATGAGCGGGTTTCGAGTTCATCCGGGCGGCGCCCAGGCGCTGTATGCAGTGGAGCCAGATCTGACGACGCTTGGGAAAGTTATCGGCGGAGGGCTGCCGGTGGGCGCCTACGGAGGGAAGGGTGAAATCATGGAGATGGTCGCCCCGGCGGGCCCCATGTACCAGGCCGGCACCTTGTCGGGAAACCCGCTGGCGATGACGGCCGGCATTGAGACGCTAGGGGTGCTGCGGGATGAGAAGGTCTGGGAGCGTCTCTTCGCGACCACTCAGAAATTGAGCGGTGGGCTTCTGGACAGGGCGCGCGCCGCAGGTCTGGGTGTGCAGGGGGCGCAGGTTGGCTCGATGTTCAGCCTTTTCTTTACGGATGTCGAACCGGTTGATTGGTCTTCGGTCAGCACAAGCGATACGGATCAACACGCAGCGTATTTCAAAGCGATGCTCTCAAGTGGTGTCTATCTGGCGCCATCGCAGTTTGAAGCGGGTTTCACTTCAGTCAGGCATGATGGCAACGTGATCGAAGCGACGTTTGAAGCAGCCGAGCAGGCCTTCGCAAGCATTTTGGGATGAAAATCAAACCCTGAGCCCCAGCGACATTCTTTCGTAGAGGCACGACGCTGCCGTGCCCTTGCAACGACCCTCGCCTGTCATCCTGAGCCAGCTGTCTTTGCTGCGCGCAGGATCTCGTTTATCGAAATTGACGTTCCGTGGTCACCAAATAACGAGATCCCTCTGCTCGGATGATACGGATGGAGAGGAATTGGTCACACGGCGATCAATGACCAGGTGAGGACCTCCATAGTGACGCCTTGCGCAAAATTACAAGCCGTAGGGGCGACCGGCCGGTCGCCCCTATCGGAGTTAATTGACGGACAAGACGCTTGCGTTTTGCAAACCCATAATATATTACAAACGTTATTGCTTCAAAATAAGTTATAGTATATAATCGACCGCAATCATGTCAATCGATCCACTCATCAGCGCACTCGATAACCCCCTCCGCATTGAGCTGCTCAACAACCTCACGCTGGGCGACCTGCGCGTTCAGGAGCTCTCAGAGCAGACCGGCGCGCCGATGAACCTGGTTTCTTACCACCTTAAGAAGTTGAAGGAAGCTGGTTTGGTGCGAGAGCGGCGCAGCATCGCCGACGGGCGCGATCAGTATTACAGCCTGGAACTGCGGTCGCTCCAGGATCAGTACCTCGCCCTCGGGGCAGCATTGCATCCCTCCATCTCTATCGATCGCTCCTGCCTCCCCGCAGTCGAGATCATCGATGACCTGGATCCGGGCGTGCTCTTCCTGTGCACGCACAACAGCGCCCGGTCACAGATGGCTGAAACGATCCTGAGAGCACGCTCCGGGGGACATATCCGCGTTGTGAGTGCCGGAACCCATCCCTCTGGGGTCCATCCCCTGGCGATTGAGGTGCTCGAAGCGCGGGGCTATCCGGTTTCATCGCTCCGTTCGAAAGCGTTGGAGCCGTTTGCCGACCAGCCCTTCAAATACGTGATCACGGTCTGTGATCGTGCCCGGGAGGAATGCCCGGTCTTCACGGGGGCAGCGCACTCCCTGCATTGGAGCATCCCCGATCCGGTGGAGGCAGGTGGGACCGCCCGTGAAAGGCGGCGGGTCTTTGAGGCCGCTGCAGATGAATTGGAAGCGCGCATCGGGTCTTTCTTGATTGCAGCCCAATCGGAGGGTGAGTGAGAGAACATGTACCAATCAGAACATTCCAGAATCACGGTCTTCGGCGATGTCCACGCCAACCTGCCGGCTATGGAAGCGGTCTTTACGGAGATGGAGCGGCGTGACGATGGAGACCGTTATTGCCTGGGGGACCTTGTGGGATACGGCGCCTCGCCCAACGAGATCATCGAGCTGATCCGCGCGCAGGGAATTCCCACAATCATGGGCAACTACGACCTCGGGGTCGGGCAGAGCAGCGATGACTGCGGGTGCGCCTACCGCACAGCGGAGGCCAGGGAGCTGGGGAACCGTTCGATCGCCTGGACGAACGAAAACACGACGTCAGAGAACAAGCTGTCCTTGCGGGGTCTGACTGCGAGCATCCCGCTGCGGCTGGGTGAGCTGAGCGTCCTGCTTGTGCACGGCAGCCCGCGCAAGGTCAACGAGTATCTCTATGAGGACCGGCCCGACCGCAACTTCGAGCGGCTCCTGGATGCTGCCGGTGCAGACGTGCTGGTCTGCGGACATACGCATCTGCCCTATCACAAGGTGCTGCCCAGCGGCCGGCATGTTGTCAACGCCGGAAGCGTGGGCAAACCGAAAGATGACGACCCACGGGCGGGCTATGTTGTATTGTCCGCAGACGACACAGATTTATCCGTCGAGTTCGTGCGTGTCGAGTACGATGTCGAACGCGCCGCGCGGGCGATCGAGGCCTCGGATATGCCGGATGAATTCGCGGCGATGCTAAGGGCCGGCAGAGGTTGATCGCCAGGAGGACTCCGGGTGTTCTCAGATTCAATGGATTGGATGGGGGTCCCACGGATATGAAGACCTCTGCACTCTCCCCGTGTTGCAGGATTCTGCCGGAAGCCAGATGGCGGATAGGATCACAGATTAGCAGGCAAGTGAGCGTCGTGAGCCTTAAACAAAGCTTTCCGCTCGCCGGATAGATCGAGGACCGCTGAAAGGGACGTCCAAATCGAAGAAGGTGTTGTATTGGACGTGACCAACAACCAGTGATCGGTTCGATCATCACGCTTCGAACGGACGACCGCTCCTGATTTTTACACCTCTTCAAATCCCACATTTTCTTCGTGCTCATGCTTGTTAAAGATCGATCTCTTTGCGGTTTGAGATCAGGTCACTATACTCATAGAGAATCGGATGCGGTCTGGTGCCGGGCAGCGATGTTAGGATGAGAGTGACAAAGGTTGGGGATCGCCGTTCTCCAGGGTTCAAGAGCGCATTCATCCTTGCGCTGGTGCCGAGCGTTATCTACCTGATCACCCGTCTCTGGGGAATCAGAGACTTTCCCGCTTTCTTTTTCTCGGATGAAGCTAACAACGTCTTGTTTGGTGAGCAGGTTATCCAGAATGGCTTCGTCGGTCAGGACGGAAGCCTGCTCCCGGTCTATTTCGAGTGGGACCATCAGCGCTGGGCGCCCGTGCTGCCGGTCTATTTGGATGGGTCCACTTCGAGCCTGTTTGGCAAGTCGATCCTGGTGGCGCGCGCGACGACGAGCCTGCTGAGTTTCCTCGGTGCCGTGGCGGTTTCGATCCTGCTCAAAGAAATCTTCAGGATCCGGGCGTGGTGGGCAGCGATCTTTTTCCTCGCCATCATGCCTGCGTGGTTCTTGTATTCACGGACTGCGTTTGAGACCGTCGTCGCGACGGCTTTCTTCGCCTGGTTTTTGCTCTGTTATCTGCTTTACAGGTATCGCTCTGCTAAGTGGATCTACGCGAGCGTTGCATTTGGGGCGGCGGCATTCTATTCGTATTCGAACCAGCAACTGCCACTTCTGTTCCTCTCCGTAGTGTTGTTTGTCTCTGATTTCAAATACCATCAAATGCATAAAGATGAGCTCTTGCGTGCGACCCTTCTCGCTTTTCTGCTTGCATTGCCGTTTATTCAATTTCAAGCTTTGCACCCATCAGGCCATGCAGACCATTTGAGGGCGATTCACTCCTACTGGGTCGAGCCGAATCCGTTCGGCGAGAAACTGCAGACATTTGCGGCTAATTACCTGCGCGGGATAAGCCCACGCTACTGGTTCTTCGTTATTAACGATGAATCGAATCAGCTCCCCAATCAGCATCTTCCGAATTCAGGCAACCTTGGCTGGTACCTGATCCCGTTTGTGCTTGTTGGGTTGACGATTTGCTTTGTGCGCTTTCGTGACCCGGCGCATCGGACGATCATTTTCTCGGCGTTGGTGATCCCGGTCGGGGCGGCGATTGACAGCATCGAGATCCCGCGCGTGCTCGCATTCGTCGTCCCGGCAGCGGTGATGGCTTCGCTGGGGCTGGAACAAATCTATGTATACCGGGGACGGATCCCTGAGAAGCTCATCACGATCGCGCTGCAATTGGCGTTTTCGTTCGCGGCAGGGGCGATGCTCGTGACGGCTCTGATGAACGGTCCTGATTGGGTTACCCGGCATTCACCGGGTTCAAAAGAATTTGCTGTTAAACCGGTCTTCGAGGAGCGTTTACCGGAACTTCTGGAGGCCGAAGAAGATGGCAAATTTCATCCTCTCCACGACCTGGGCGAACAAGGTGGAAATCTTTCCACGCTTCTTCCTCGATGAAGACCAGCAGAAAAGGGTTGTTTTGGGCAACATCGGGGATTATCTTTACCGGAAAATCGAAATCTCCGGAAATACGATCTTTGTCGCAACGGTTGAAGAATTTCTGAAAGCCCGTGGAAGCGGCCTTTTTTCGACGATCGAGGTTCTCGACGTCGTAGAGTACCCGGATGGTGAGCCGGCCATCTATTTCGCCAGATTTGAGTATGCGCCGGATGCTGAGCGGATCTTCGAGGAACTTGAGACTGAGAGGCGGAAATTGATCGGAGCGAACATCACGCTGAACGGTGTTGAATATGCGGTCCGTCATTCGAGGTTTGCGGCCGGTCTTCTGACGGACGCTCTTGACGGGAGCCTAGATGATTTGTGCGCGGAGAGGAGGCGAACCCGCTCCAATTCGAAATTTCGTTCCCCGAACAACAGGTTATTCGCGGGGTCGAAATCAGGCTCGGTTCGATGGCCGACTTTACGATCGTCCTGCGCGCCGGCGCGTTGGACAGCCAGGTGGAACCTTTCTTTAGAAAACGCTACCGCAATGTGGAACCTGATCCCATCGTGCAAGTTCAGCTTCAGGGCGAGGGTGTCGTCACCTCAACATTGTCTATCGAGATACTCGAGCGTGATGGTGCCAGCGAGGCACAGATCCACGTCAGGGAGATTCGCTGGCTGGCTACCGCACTGTCTGAATGATCGCCACTGTATTTGAGAGGCCCCCTGTAAAGGCGTTCGCAGTCCGGCAATTGACTAGAAAGCGACCGCCCGGGTGTCATGGGAGGGTCAAGCTCATTCCATGACAGGTAGCCTGATCCGGAAAGTTTTAAGCTCGAAATACCCTCCAACCAGTTTGTTATCCCAGCCAGCACGATCACGATTTTCGAATCTTTGAAGCTGTGCTTCTCGCAGCGATTTTCTCGCCTGTGGCCCTGTCACCCCGTCGCAGGCCCGTGCAGCGGGAGTAATTTGCCCGGCATGAGCTGGAGGGTCCGCCGTGGTTAATTATGTCCGGAAGGATCGGCCCCGTACGGTTAGTCAGACCTGCAACTGCGTATAAACGTTGACATTGCCGAAGTAGGGCGATAATATTCAGAGTATTTAATTATTAAGCGAGGTTAATTATGTCTGCGGAGTCCTTCACCGGCACGCTTAAAAGCTGGATCGACATCTCGATGCGCTACTCAATGCGAAACTTCTTGCGTTATGCGCGCGAGAGCGGTCTGTCGATGTCGCACTTCGGGGCTCTCTTTCATATTCACCGCACTGGGAGCTGCGGGGTGACCGAGGTCGGTGAACACCTGGGTGTGACCAGCGCCGCAGCCAGCCAGCTGCTGGACCGGCTGGTGGACCAGGGGATGATCGACCGGACCGAGGATCCACAAGACCGGCGTGTGAAAAGGATTGTATTGACGGAGCAAGGTCAGAGTGTTCTTGAACAGGGGCTTCAAGCCCGACAAGCCTGGTTGGATGAGCTTGAAGCGACGCTGAATGCCGATGAAAAGCAGCAAATCAGCGCCGCTCTAGATCTCTTGATCGAGAGAGCCGACCAGCTCTCTCGCAGCGAAACTTCAACGTAATAACCCATCCGTATAAGGAGCTCGACTTTCATGCTGCGTTTGATGAAATTTTTAAAACCCTATCTGCCGATGATCCTCCTGGCGATCGTGCTTTTATTCATTCAGGCCAACGCAGACCTGGCGCTGCCAGATTACCTCTCCAGGATCGTCAACAACGGTATCCAGCAAAGCGGAGTTGAAAATGCCGTTCCGCATGCGATCCGGAAGAGCGAGATGGACAAACTCATCTTCTTCATGAGCGAATCTGAGGCAGAGCGGGTGCTCAGCGGATATTCCCTGGTCGAGCCCGGCAGTTCTGAGGCTGAGCAATATCTTGATGACTACCCGGTGCTGGCAAGCACTGCACTCTACGTGCGCAAGGATCTGGAGCAGGGGGAGATCGCCGCACTGAACCCGATCATGGGCAAGGCGTTCGCCGCCGTTTCGGCGATTGAACAGATGGTAAATGACCCCTCGCAAGCTCAGGCCATGGCGCAGGAACTCGGAATCGATCTGAGCAGGATTCCGGCGGGCACAGATCCGTTCGAGCTTCTGGCGATGATGCCCGAGGACCAGCGATCTGCGCTCTCTGCAAATCTCAGCGACCGCTTTGACAGCCTTGGCGAGAACATGCTCAACCAGATGGCAGTCCGGGCTGTAAAGGTCGAATATCAAGCTCTGGGTGTGGATACCGGGAAGCTGCAGACAAATTACATTCTGCGCACGGGCGCAGCCATGCTGCTGATCTCACTTCTGGGAGGGGCGGCCACGATCGCGGTCGGCTACTTCGCTTCGAGAACCGCGGCGGGTGCCGCGCGTGATATTCGCCTGGCTGCATTCGAGAAGGTCGAGAGCTTCTCGAGCGCTGAATTCGACCAGTTTTCAACAGCCTCGCTGGTCACTCGCTCGACGAACGACATCACCCAGATCCAGATGGTTATTTTCATGATGATCCGCATGGTTTTCTATGCTCCCATCATCGGGATCGGCGGGGTGATTCGCGCGATTGATAAGAGTGCAAGCATGTGGTGGATCATCGCCGTTGCGGTGATCACGCTGCTCAGCCTGATCATATTGGTGTTTATAGTATCGCTGCCGAAGTTCAAGATTATGCAGACCTTGATCGATCGGCTCAACCTGGTGACGAGCGAGAACCTATCCGGCATGATGGTCATCCGTGCGTTTAATAAACAGGCTGACGAAGAACAGCGCTTCGATAGGGCCAACCGGGACCTGGCCAACACGAGTCTCTTTGTCGCCCGTGTGATGGTTACGATGATGCCGTTCATCATGCTCTTGATGAACTTGCTGTCGGTCACGATCCTCTGGGTTGGCGCTCACGAAGTGGCGGCCGCCAACATCCAGGTGGGCGACATGATCGCTTTCATGCAGTACGCGATGCAGATTGTCTTCGCCTTCTTGATGATGTCGATGATGTTTATCCTCCTGCCGCGCGCTGCGGTTTCCGGTGGGCGCATTGCCGATGTGATCGAGACGGAAATCAGTATCAAGGATCCTGACGTGCCAAGACCGTTTAACGAGCCTTTTGTCCCGGAGATCGAGTTCCGTGATGTCTCCTTTCGCTACCCGGATGCCCTCGATGATGTGCTGCACAACATAAGCTTCACCGCCCGTCCGGGCGAGACCACGGCCTTTATCGGATCGACCGGTTGTGGAAAATCGACGCTGATTAATTTGATCCCACGCTTCTATGATGCGACCCACGGAATCGTTTGCGTCAATCGTGCTGATGTGCGTGATGTGCGGCAGCAGGAACTGCGCGACAAAATTGGTTACGTACCCCAGAAGGGTGTCCTCTTCTCTGGCACGATTGAAAGCAACTTGCGCTACGCGGACGAAGATGTAAGCGAAACGACTCTGAGACAGGCTGCCGATATCGCCCAGGCCAGTGAATTCATCTTCGATAACCCCGAGGGATTTGAAGCCGAAATCGCTCAGGGCGGCACAAACGCCTCCGGCGGGCAGAAACAATGTCTGGCGATCGCCCGGGCGCTGGTTAAGGAACCGCCAATCTTCATCTTTGACGACAGTTTCTCGGCACTCGATTTTAAAACCGATGCGGCACTGCGGCGAGCGCTGCGAGAGAAAACCGGCGGCAGCTCAGTTCTGATCGTCACCCAGCGTGTCGCGACCGTTAAGAACGCAGACCAGATTATCGTGCTTGATGAGGGCCGCATCGTCGGCAAAGGGAGCCATGAAGAGTTGATGAGCGATTGCGAGACGTACCAGGAAATTGCACGGTCGCAATTGAGCAGCGAGGAACTGATATGAGTGCCGGCCGGAAAAGATCAGGCCCGGATGAGCGACCGGTTGTGGGTTCGCTGAGGCCACGTCGGGGTCCAATGGGGCATGGTGGGCCGGCTGCCATGCTGCCCGGAGACAAGCCGCGCAACTTCAAGGGCACGATGGTCAAGCTTGGCCGTTACCTTGGCCCATACCTGGTTCCCATCGTGATCGTGATGCTCTTCGCAGCTGCCTCTACGGTTTTCACGATCCTCGGCCCGAAAGTCCTGGGCAAAGCCACCACTCGATTGTTCGAGGGTGTTGTCGGGCAAATTGCAGGAAGCGGGGCAGGCATCGATTTCGATTATATCGGTCGCGTCCTGCTGACCGTTCTGGGGCTGTACCTCAGTTCGGCATTCTTCAGCTTTATTCAGGGCTGGATTATGACCAGGATTTCGGTCGATATCGCTTACCGCTTCCGGAAGGATATCGCCGGCAAGATTAATCGCCTGCCGTTCAAGTATTTTGACAAAGTCAGCCAGGGTGAGGTGCTGGCTCACATCACGAATGATGTTGACACGATCAACCAGACGCTCAACCAGAGTATGTCGCAGATTATCACCTCCGTCGTGTCGGTGGTGGGCGTGTTGATCATGATGTTGACGATCAGCTGGCAGATGACACTCATCGCGCTGCTGATCATCCCGGTTTCAACGGGGGTCGTGATGCTGGTCGTGCGGCAATCGCAGAAATACTTCACGCAGCAGCAGGATTATCTGGGCCATGTCAACGGGCATGTGGAGGAGATGTTCGGTGGGCACCTCGTGATGAAAGCCTTCAACGGCGAAGCCCGCAGCATCCGCCAGTTCAAGAAGCTCAACGACACGCTGTTCGATTCGGCCTGGAAATCCCAGTTCCTTTCAGGCTTGATGTTCCCGGTCATGAATGTCATCGGGAATCTCGGTTATGTAGCCATCGCCGTGACGGGTGGGTATCTGGCGGTTCAGAATGCTATTACGGTCGGGAACATCCAGGCTTTCCTGCAGTACGTTCGCAATTTCACGCAGCCGATCACACAGATCGCCAATATTTCCAATGTGCTTCAACAAACTGCGGCCGCCGCCGAACGCATCTTTGATTTTCTCAGCGAAGAGGAGCAGATCACCGAGGTTGAGCACCCGGTTGCGCTCGAACATGTGCAGGGGCATGTCGTCTTCGAGAACGTGGAATTTGGCTACAGCCCCGATAAAATCGTGATCAGGGATTTCTCGGCCGATGTGCAGCCGGGGCAAAAGGTTGCGCTGGTTGGTCCCACGGGTGCCGGAAAAACTACGATGGTCAAGCTGCTGATGCGCTTCTACGACGTCAACCGCGGAGCGATTCTGGTGGATGGGCACAACATCAAGGAGTTCCGGCGTGCGGACCTGCGCTGCATGTTTGGGATGGTGCTGCAGGATACCTGGCTTTACAACGATACGATCATGGAAAATATTCGTTACGGTCGGCCGGGCGCCAGCGATGAGGACGTTATCGCCGCGGCGAAAGCAGCACATGTCGATCACTTTGTTCGCACGCTGCCAGAGGGTTATGACATGGTCTTGAACGAAGAGGCGACCAACATATCGCAGGGGCAGAAGCAACTGCTGACGATTGCGCGCGCCTTCGTCACCGACCCGAGCATGCTCATCCTGGATGAAGCGACGAGTTCGGTCGATACACGCACGGAAGTGCTGATCCAGCAGGCGATGGAGAGCTTGATGCAGAACCGCACGAGCTTCATCATCGCGCACCGGCTCTCGACCATTCGCAACGCTGATTGGATCCTTGTGATGGACGACGGTGATATCGTCGAGCAGGGCAAGCATGCCGACCTGCTCGAACGAAACGGCTTTTACGCCGAATTGTACAACAGCCAGTTTGAAGGAGCGCTTCTGGCCGAATAGCCCCTTAACGCGATCCGAGCGCATCAAGCAAAAGTAACGCCGGGGCGCATTGATCTGCGCCCTGGTCAATTTAAGCCTCGGGTCTGGCAACCAAGGTTTGGTGCCTCTGGGCACAGGGTGGAGGCCCGGCTTCGGGTCGGCCTGTGAAGATCCTTTTTTTATCCAGAGGCATAACGCCTGGAAGGGTCGTGGGAGGCGATCCTCTGCTGGCCGGGCAGGTTAGAAAATCCCTTGTCCGGGATTGTGATGCGGCATGCGCTGTCGTTCGACAGTCGGCGTTCGGCAGCGCAAGCCTTATTAGATGAGGAAAAACCGGCAGCCGAAGAAAATGAATTGCGCCGTCAATTCCTGAATATTTACGTTTCAAGGAAAATATTAGAGGGATGGAGTAAAGTCTGCTTCCATTGCGGTAATATTGGGCTTACTATATCGACAAGTTTGGGATGGCTCAGCCTATTGTCCATTGGTAGTTTGCCCAGCGTTAGAATTGTTATGACATATTCTTTCATCGATGAGTTGCTTCACAATCTAATCCCGCCCGGCAGGGCGTTTTGTGTTTCCCTTGATCAGAATCGAGTTCAGATCGGGGACCTACCTCCATAATCCACCCTCCAATCCAATAAAGAATATTATTCGATACTTTTGAGATTGGAGGATTCAACTGTGAAAGACCCGGACATAACACATCAGACGGAGCTGACACGTAGCCCCGTCATCCGTAAGATTTCAAAATGGCTGGTTGAGAGATTGAGCCGCTTCCAGGTCTCTGAGGAAGTGGTTCTGATCACGACGGCACTGATCGTGGGTATGGGCACGGGCTTGGGCGCCGTCGGCTTCCGCTACCTGATCAGGGGAGTCGAATGGGTCGGGTATGATTGGTTTCCCCGAGTTTTCGCATTATTTGGAACAAACTACGTTGTCCTCATTCCTGCGCTCGGCGGGCTAATTGTTGGTCTGTTGATCTTTTACTTCGCACGTGAGGCGAAGGGGCATGGTGTCCCGGAGGTGATGGAGGCGGTAGCGTTGCGCGGCGGACGCATCCGGCCGATCGTCGCGCTGGTCAAGGTGCTGGCCTCATCGATCAGCATTGGCAGCGGTGGCTCTGTAGGGCGGGAAGGGCCGATCGCGCAGATCGGCTCAGCGCTTGGGTCAACGGTTGGCCAGCTCTTCAGACTCTCCGATGAGCGCATCCGCAATCTTGTTGCATGCGGCGCTGCAGCGGGTATCGCCGCCACGTTCAACGCCCCGATCGCGGGCGTCATCTTCTCTCTGGAAGTGATCCTGGGCGAGTTCAGTGTGCGTTACTTCAGCACGGTTGTGATCTCGGCCGTCGCCGCCAGCACGATCGGTCAGGCGGTCTTTGGGAATGTACCTGCGTTTCCGATTAGCACCCAATACTCGATCGTGAGCGTCTGGGAGTTCGGTCTCTATCCGATCCTCGGTGTCCTCGCAGCCATTCTAGGAGTCATTTTCGTGCGCTCACTCTACTGGTCAGAGGATCTGTTTGATTCATGGAAGTCCGTGCCTGAATGGTTCAAACCTGCAGTGGGCGGTGCGCTTCTGGGGATTATGGCTCTTGTCTATCCACTCGTGACCAACATCACATGGGAACGCATGCCGCACATATACAATGTCGGCTATGATGTGATCGAGAGTGCATTAAGTAATGAGCTGCTGCTTGGCACTGTGCTGGTCCTGCTTGTCCTCAAACTGATCGCAACTGATCTCACGCTGGGATCGGGCGGGTCCGGTGGTGTCTTTGCGCCCTCACTTTTCATGGGTTCGATGCTGGGAACGGCGTTTGGCTTGGGAGCCAATATTTTGTTCCCTGAAATCACCGCTCCGCCCGGAGCTTACGCGCTGGTGGGCATGGCGGCGGTATTTGCCGCCGGCGCGCACGCCCCGATCACTGCGGTCCTGATCCTCTTTGAGCTCACCGGAGATTACCGCATCATCCTGCCGCTGATGCTGACCGTCGTGATTGCCACAATCCTGGCGCAGAGCCTGCTTGGGGGCGAGTCGATCTACACTCTCAAACTCAGCCGTCGCGGCGTGCGCCTGCAGCGCGGGCACGATATCGACGTGATGCAGAGCGTGTCGGTAGGCGAGGTGATGACGACCGATATCGAACCCGTCTCGGATCGGATGACCCTGGTTGGTATCTCCGAACTCCTGAGCCAAACCCGCCACCATGGATTCCCGCTGGTAGATGATGCGGGCAGGCTGGTAGGCGTGGTCACCGTTACGGACGTCGATCAGGCCATCGCCCGGAACGTCTCTAGAAAGGCTAAGGCATCTGAAATCGGCACGCCGCACGATCTACTGGTCGTCGCTCATCCTGACGAGAGCATGGGTGAGGCGCTGCAGCGCATGGGCCGTCGCGGGCTCGGTCGGCTACCGGTCGTTTCTCGTGAAGCCACTGATGAACTGCTTGGTATGGTCAGGCGCGATGATATTATCGAGGCGTACAATGTCGGCCTGACCCGCCGTGCCGAGCTTCAGCACCGTGTCAAGCGCATGCATCTGCGGGACATCGATGGGACGCAATTCGTGGAACTCCGGCTCTCCGAAGGTGATCACGGAGTGGGAAGGTCAATTAGCAAGTTGGCAGATATGCTTCCGGAAGATTGTGTACTCGTTTCGATCCGTCGAGATGGGCGCATTCTCATCCCGCATGGCAGCACCCGGCTGCAGGCAGGGGACAGCATTACGGCGTTTGTGCATCAATCGGTCGCCGGGAAAGTCCGGAGCTGCCTCCTGTCGTAGGCAGACCGACCACGAGCCTGCCTCGCCAGACCAGCACCTGACGGCCAGGGCGCAGACGCCGACCGAAAACCTACCTTTGAAAGCGAAATGGGGTCCTCTCAAGCCGTGACGCGTCGCGCGGGATTTCCGGTTTGCTAATTTCCGGACGCGGTTTCTATCAGCGCCCTCACGCGCACAATCTCGTTTTCATTTACCGTATGCGGCATGCCGTCGTAAATCTGGAACTCAACATCTCCGCCCATTTTTTCGAGGACTTCTGCCGTCTCACTCTGCAGATCATCGGGGATCCACGGATCGACGTCGCTGCCGCCGATGAAGACCGGCGTGCCATCCAATGAGCCCGGGTAATCGCGGGGGGTGCCGGGTGGGCCGATCAACGCTCCGCTCAACACGAATAACCCACCGTACTTCCTGGCGTTGCGAGCGACGTATTCCGAAGAAAGGCACGCTCCCTGCGAGAATCCTCCCAGGACGATGCGCTCCTCTGAGACCCCGTCCTCCCGCAAGCTGGCGATGATCGTTTCGATCTTCATGAGAGCTGACGACAGATCAGGCTCGTTCGCCTCGATTGGTCCGAATGCGGACTGCGGGTACCAGCGATATTGGGCTGCCTGGGGCACGATAAAGTGGACGCCGTTCACGGCAAGTTCCTCGGCCAGCGGGATCATGCTCTCGGCACTTGCCCCCCGGCCGTGCAGCAGGATGACGGTGAGGTCAGCCTCCCGCCTCGATGCCCCATACGTGAGGACTGGCTGATCCTGATGGATGTTTGCGCGCATTTGCTATCAGGCTCCGACCGGTTTCAGGCCGGCTTCGATCTGTTCACGGCGGTTCTCCAGGAACGGGGGCAGGACCAGCTTCTCGCCCAGCGCCTGCGGGTCCTCATCAATGGCAAAGCCGGGACCATCTGTGGCGATCTCAAACAGGATACCATCGGAAACACGGAAATAGATCGAGTTAAACCAGAAGCGGTCGATCAACTGGCTCACGTAGAGCCCGCCTTCGATGATGTCGCTGCGCCACTTCTTCTGGGTTTGGATATCCTTGACGCGGAATGCGACATGGTGGGTGCCGCCGGCGCCGAGCCTGGCGCGCGCCAGGCCGGGCTGCTCGAGCAGCCAGATCTCTGTCCCCGGGCCGCCATCTTCAATCGTGGTGAAGATCGCCGAGACTGTCTCGCCATCGATCCATTGGGCGCGTTCGACCTCCTCAAAGCCTAGAATCTCGTTGAAGATCGGAATGAGCTCGTCAAAGGAGGCGATCGAGAGCACCAAGCTGTAGAAGCCGCGCAGCGTGTGCTCGTCAGGGATGTCGGGGCGCGACCAGATTTCGCCCTCAAAGGGACTCCCACGATCGTTCACTAGATATAAACGCTGGCCTTCCGGATCTTCAAAAGGCAGCAGTTCTCGGCCAGAGAATGACATTATCTCATCCTGCACGACCCCGAATTGTTCAAAGCGGTTCACCCAGAAATCGAGCGCGGCGCGGTTCGAGACGCGAAATGCGGTCCCGGCGATGCTGTCCGTACCGCGTCTCTCCTGGCCGATATTTGGCCAATCGAAAAATGTCATATCCGTCCCCGGGGAGCCTACCTTATCTGCGTAGAAGAGGTGATAAGCGGTGACGTCGTCCTGGTTCACGGATTTCTTGACCAGGCGGAGTCCCAGAACACTGGTGTAGAACTGAAGGTTATCTGCGATCACAGCGGTGATCGCGGTCACGTGGTGGAGCCCATGTAGCTGCATCATCTTCCTTCTTTGTCCTCAATCGTCCGGGCGGGGGGCAAGACTTCATCCCGCCCGGATTTGACATGGCTTAAGTGATTTATATCAAATCGGCGAGACATTGTCGAATTTATCGGTGCTCCGCTCGTGTGTGTGCTGGTTTGTGCCTGTGCGCGTGGTGATCCGCTCATCCCGGGGGCCCTCTGAACAGATCTCCGGAAACCCGGGCAGGTGGTGCGCCGCTTGATTGATCGCCGAACGCGTGTGGGGTATGGCCTGAACCTGCGATACCTCACTCATTCTGTCGAGGGGAGCAGGATTGCCCTCAGGCCTCTTGCGAAGCGCCCGATGGTTGCGGCGATCAGGTAAATGCCTAACGGGAAGATGAAGACCATGGGCAGGAAGACCGCCACGGGTATGTGATACCAGCGTACGGGCTTTACGTCCCGGGATTGTGGGACGGTGAGGGCTGGGAGGTAGACTATCAAACCATAAATGTAAACCCACATCCCGATGCCAGCCAGGTCCTCGGGGTTTACGATCGAATCCAGTGTGGATTCGGCGAACAGCCCGGTCAGCCCGAAGAGCAGCATCACCTCGAGCGGCTTGAAATCATAACGTCCGAGCATCCAGGCCCAGCAAATGAACCAGGGTATGAACGCCAGCACGCTGTTCGACATCGTGACGAAGTAGTTTGTAGATACCGTGATCCGGGCAGCAGCACTCACCGCCCCGAAGTGAGGGGCGAGGTTGGTCAGCGAAGTGGTGACAGCCTCCTCGATGAGCGCAAATCCGATCGAAAGCAACACGAAGCGGACTTTCCAGACGATTTCCAACGAACGCGCCCAGCGCACAAAGCGGGCTCGGTTGGTGTACATAATTGCGCCGCCCAACACACACCAGATGGCGATGAGCGAGAGACCCATATAAACGATCGCGCCGGCATCCGGATCGGGGTTTTCAGGGTTCAGAAAGCCGACCAGCGCGGCAACGAGGACGCCATAGACCGCGAGCACCTTTAAGATCCGGCGGGGGGTGTGTTCTCGGCTTACCTTGATCCGCTTCACATCAGTTCCCGGCATGATGAATAGGAAGCAGGGGATAGCTGCCCGCGCCGGAACTCAAGGACATGTGTTTGTGTGCGCTTCTCGTAAACAACTGCATTTGAGAAGTACTACGGGTATCTTCAGGTTAATGTTGCGCGTTGATCGGCTCGGTCGAACGAGGCGTCGGGAAAGCTAGGGGCGGATGGGTAGGATTGCCTCCCCCGGCCGGATGCGGCCGCGCGCCGGACGACTCGCTGCGGCAGGGGCGTGAGGTGAATCTGTGGTTGGCAATTTTGTCCCGGTTATAAGGAGATAGCCTCTCCGGGAGCCTACAGTGGCTGATCGGGCAGTGCTGCAAGGAACCGCCGGGCAGCCTTTAAGAAGTCCTGCGGGCATTCCTCCTGCGGGAGGTGGCCGCAATCTGGTAGCACGGCGAGTTCGGCGCCCGTGATCTCGCTCGCCAGGCGGATGCTATCTGCGGTGGGGACAATGCGATCGTCGTCGCCGGTGATGACCAGCACCGGCAACTGCAGTTCATCCAGCCGGTCGGCCAGGCCTGATACTTCATTCGCCAGCGTCAACTCCCAGAGCGCTTTATCCCAGTTCTCCGCTTCTAACGGCAGCCTGTATCCAGCGATGGTCTCTGGTGTAATTTTGGCTGGGTCGTGGTAAGAAAGATCGAGCAGGTCCACTTCCGTGTAACGGATGCCGCGTAATAAGAGCGGTCCGATGCGTCGGATCTGGGGCAGGGTCAGCAGGGGGCGCACCCAGGCGAGCGTTCCGCTGCTTGTGTAGACTGCCGGATCGACCAGCACCAAGCCAGCGACTCGCTCGGGGTGTTCGAGCGCGGTCAGCATCGCAATTGTCCCGCCGGCTGAATTGCCGACGAGGGCGGCTCGGTCGATACCGAGTTCGTCCATCAAATCGATCGTCAGTGCAACCTGGCTGGAAGGCGAGCAAGGGTTTAAGCCGTCAGAGTAGGGCGGCAGCGGGCGCTCGGTGAGCCCGAAGGCCGGCCGGTCGAAGGCGACCACCAGGCTGTCCGCAGCGAGCGGATCCAGCACCTCGCGCCAGGTGAAGAGGCTGGCGCCGAAGCCGTGCAGCAGGATCAGCGGTAGGCCATCTTCCCCGGCGCGGTTGATGTGTACACGAATGCCGTTGACCTCGATGAACTCGCTGCCTGGACCGGCGAGCTCGCTCACCGGGCGGGTGTCACCCGCTGGTGGGATGGGGATAACCAGTGGAAGGATCAGCGCCGCAGCGATGAGGATGGCGAGAAATGTAAGAGGGTAGCGCAGCCAGCGTTTCATCCAATGCTCTCCGGTTTCGATTCTATCAGCGCAATCGTAATTCGTGTGCATGAAACCAGGCAGGTCTCTGAGCCATTTGTTGGGTCGCCTCACGTATCAGCGTCTATGCTGGTCATCTGGCCAGTAAAGGATCCCCTCGGTAGACCGCCTGGGTGACCCGCTACATGCAGGGCGTGAATCGAGCGTGGACGCGCGTTGCTAGCCCATGAGTGGTTTGAGATGTTTGATGCTCCCTCTAAGAAAAGTGTCATCTTTGAACGTTCAGGCCACCGACCACTCTTTGAGGAGCCCGCGGAATTTTCCCGGCTCATGCAGAGAGTCCTAGAAGAGACCCACATTACAGAATGGCGGGAGGATCGACAACCTTGATGAGGGCAGCCCTGTGCAGCCGGAACGCTTGCCCTGTCCATCCTGGTGTTGTGAGACGTTGTCAACGCCCGTTCCCATACTTGTCATTCCGAGCGGAGCGAGGAACCCTCATGAAGATGCGTGCGACGATTCCGGTCGGGGGCAGCACGACGACGATCTTGCTCCCACAACGTTCAATCAATGACTGGTCTGAGGGATTCCTCGGCCTGCGGCCTCGGAATGACACACTAACTCTGCCCGTCTCTCCGGTGCGATTGCGAAGAGAGTGGAGAAGCCCATTAATAAAGTGAAAAATCGTGTGGCGGGTTGTGTACAATGTCACTCCACGAGCTGAACGGTTTCGTGGGATGTGCGTTTGCAAAGGTCATGACCTTGTGTCAATATCTTCTACTATAGTCACTATTTAACACATCCTCAGGGGGATATGGGCGAGAACAAGACTTATTTCGTTTATATCTTGAGCAATAAGTATGGAATGTTGTACACAGGGGTGACCTCTAACCTTGCCCGTCGACTTTTCGATCATCGGTCAGGTTCTTCACACGGATATACCAGGAAATACAAGATTCATCGACTGATCTACTATGAGACTACCGATGAAGTCATGAGTGCACTCGCTCGGGAGAAGGAGATAAAATCCTGGTCCCGAAAAAAGAAGCTCAATCTGATACGATCGGTCAATCCTGAGTTCGAAGACCTCTCCAATTTAGTGGCCTAAGGCACGTATCCCGCTATCCTTCTAGACGGCATGACGCGTTTTAAACGCCGGTTCCTCCTACTTGTCATTCCGAGCGAAGCGAGGAATTTCCATAAAGATGCGTATGACGATTCCGGTCGGGGGCAGCACGACGACGATCTTGCTCCCACAGCGTTCAATCAATGACTGGTCTGAGGGATTCCTCGGCCTGTGGCCTCGGAATGACACATTAGTCGTGATGTGCATAGCGCGGTAAGTCCTGGCGTTGTGAGACGTTGTCAATGCCGGTTCCTCCTACTTGTCATTCCGAGCGAAGCGAGGAATCCCCATAAAGATGCGTATGACGATTCCGGTCGGGGGCAGCACGACGACGATCTTGCTCCCACAACGTTCAATCAATGACTGGTCTGAGGGATTCCTCGGCCTGCGGCCTCGGAATGACACATTAGTCGTGATGTGCATAGCGCGGTAAGTCCTGGCGTTGTGAGACGTTGTCAATGCCGGTTCCTCCTACTTGTCATTCCGAGCGAAGCGAGGAATCCCCATAAAGATGCGTGCGACGACCCTGGTCGGGGGCAGCACGACGACGATCTTGCTCCCACAGCGTTCAATCAATGACTGGTCTGAGGGATTCCTCGGCCTGCGGCCTCGGAATGACACATTAGCCGTGATGTGCATAGCGCGGTAAGTCCTGGCGTTGTGAGACGTTGTCAATGCCGGTTCCTCCTACTTGTCATTCCGAGCGAAGCGAGGAATCCCCATAAAGATGCGTGCGACGACCCTGGTCGGGGGCAGCACGACGACGATCTTGCTCCCCGATCGTCCGTTGAATGATGGGTATGAGGGATCAAATAAGCGCTGCCAGACGCATAGTCCTCCCGGACTGAGCAAGCACCTCTGCGTGGTGAATACAAAATCATCGGCTTATCGTTACAATAGGTTCTGACGATAAACGAATCGAACAAATGGAGTGTGGAGCGAAATCATGTCTGTTAAAGCCAGCTATGAACTAGAGACAACGACAGTAAAGGACGGCGAAGGCGTCACCAAGCAAGTCTTGATTTCGGCGGAGGAAGGTCCGAATTTCGCGATGCGCAGGTTTGCGATCCAGCCCGGCGGCGGTATGCCGAACCATACCAACCAGGTAGAACACGAACAATACGTGCTGCAGGGCGAGGCGGAGATCGGGATCGCTGAAGAGGTATTCCATGTGAAGAAGGACGATGTCGTGTTTATCCCTGCCGGAATACCCCACTGGTATCGGAACAAGGGAGAGGAACCTTTCGAGTTTCTGTGCCTCGTTCCTAACAAGCCGGACAAGACGATCATTCTGGAATAGCACAGCTCATCTTGTAAGCCGGGGATTCTCAACGCCACCCCGGCTCTGATTGATCTATATTTGACTTTCCACCAACTCGTGCATTCTGCTACGGGTAATCCTCTGCAAGATGTAAATAAGATCAAGGGGAGGAACGTCGCCTCATCCATTGACCGCATGGAAGTCGGGGATGCGCCCGTAGGTTCCTGTGCTCACTTTAATTTCAGAGGTCGAAGTTTATAAGTGCCTGGAGGAGGATCGATCCGTGCCCGGTTGATTTGACATGTCGAGCGGGGTGGTGGGCTCGTCTGACGTGTTCTATGTTAACTCGCGCTTTCGGCGGTAATTGCATTACCATTGTGGAAGCAGGCCAGCGGGTGTCCCGGCTCGAGCTTAACTTCGACAGCCGTTCCTGACGGCAGGATGAGGGTATGCGGCTGGAGCGAATGAAGAATCTGGCCGGAGGGCAGCGCAACCTTATACAAATTCAAGGCACCCTTAAACTGTCGTTCGCGGATCACGGCGACTGCCCCGGAGCGGGGCTCGATATCGACATCGTCAGCCCGGACGGCCAACTGGACCTGGGTCCCTGGTGGCAGATCAATTTTCTGGGGGACCATGCCGATTTCTGTGTGGATCCCCACGGGGGTCACCTCGCCTGTCACAAGTTCGGTCTGGCCCATGAAGTCTGCGACGCTCACGTTCAGCGGCTTGTGGAAGACTCCTTCGGGGGTATCCACCTGCTGGAGACTGCCGGCTTTTAAAACCGCCAGACGATCGCCAAAATAAAGCGCTTCCTCCTGGTCGTGAGTCACCAGGATCGCAGTTGCAGCGACGCTTTTCAGGATGCCGCGCACCTCTTCACGCATCGTGATGCGGCGGTCGGCATCGAGGTTGCTGAAAGGTTCGTCGAGCAGAATGATCACCGGCTGAGGAGCCAGGGCTCTTGCCAGGGCGACCCGCTGTCTCTCACCTCCAGAAAGTTCATTTGGCATACGCTCAGCATAACCCTGCAGCCCGACCAGCGCGAGTTTCTCGGCGACGGTTTCCGTACGCGCTTTGGCCGGAACGCGGTCCAATCCGAAACCGACGTTGCCGGCAACGGTGAGGTGCGGGAAGAGGGCATAATCTTGAAAGACCATCCCGACGCCGCGCGCTTCAGGGGGGAGCTCGGTCGATCCATCGGCGACAGTTTTTTTTCCCAGCGTGATGGTCCCGCTGTCGGGGGTTTCAAACCCTGCAATCAGCCGCAGCAGGGTGGTCTTCCCACATCCGCTTGGCCCGACCAGCGCAAGGATCTCGCCTTCGGCGACCTGCAGGCTGAGGTCGCGAACCGCCTCTACCGAGCCGAATGATTTGCTGACGTCTCGAAGTTCCAGCGCGTTCGGGCTCATGCCCGCTCCCGGAAGAGGATGACTGCCATTGGCAGCGACGAGGTCAGGATCAACAGCAGGGCAGGTGCGGCAGCCTGTGCGAAGAACGCTTCGGAAACGGCGGACCACACCCGTGTGGCAAGTGTGCTGAAGTTGTAGGGGCTTAAGATGAGCGTCGCCGGAAGCTCTTTCATCGTGGTCAGGAAAACAAGCGCCATTCCGGCCAGTGCTCCCGGGCGCAGCAGCGGGAACGTGATCTGCCAGAATGCCGTCCATGGTCGCCGGCCCATACTGCGCGCCGCTTCCTCCAGACTTGCCGGCACCTGCAGCAGCGATGCCTGCAGTGATCCCACTGCCTGCGGAAGGAAGAGGATCAGGTAGGCAAGGATGAGCATCAGCAGGGTCTGGTAAAGCGCTGGAGCAAAGTTTGCTCCGAAGAAGACGAGCGCCAACGCCACGACAATGCCTGGCAGGGCATAAGCGGTGTAGGTCAGACGTTCGGGGAGCTGGTTCCAACGACCCGCTCGACGGACGCTCAATACTACTGCCGGAATGGCGGCGAGGAGCGCCACAATCGCGGTGATCGCTGATGCGAACACCGAATTACCAGTTGCTTGCCACAGGGGCTGGAGCGTTTCACCGGCGATTAACCCCCGAACCAACCAATAGAGCAGTACGCTCAGTGGGATGATCAATGAGATCGTCACGATCCCGGTGCAAAATAGCAGAGCCGGCCAGCGCCAACGGCCAAGCCGTACGCTGCTTGCCTTGCGAATCCCACCGGTCGCACTGCGCTCGAAACTCGCCCGGCTGCGGGTGCGCACTTCCGCGATGAGCAGCGCCAATGTCAACAGGACCAGGATGATCGCCAGGCCCGCGGCAGAAGCGCGATCAAATGCGGATTTATATTGCACGTAGATCACCCGCGTAAAGGTGTTGTAGCGCATGATCGAGACGGCGCCGAAGTCGCGCAGCACATAGAGCGCGACCAGTAGACTGCCGCTGGCTATAGCAGGGCGTAATTGAGGCAGCGTTACCTGCCAGAATGTGCGCCATGGTCCGTTACCGAGACTGCGGGAACTTTCCTCCAGCGCAGGGTCGATCCCCTGCAGCGCGGCGCGAACGGTCAGCAAGATGTATGGGAAGCTCAACAAGGTAAGCACGTAAAGAGCCCCGGGGAAACCGTAGATCGATGGCAACGCCCGCACGCCGAATACCTCCTCGGCTATCTGAGCGAGGATTCCCCGGGGGCCAAGTGAGGCGACGATCAAATACGCGCCCACGTAACTCGGGATGACCATCGGGAGAGCAGTCAGCAGCGCCCACATCCGTTTTAATGGAAGGTCCGTCCGGACGGTCAACCATGCCAGTGGGACCGCCACGAGGATCGAGGCCGCTGTTACCGAGCCGGCCAGCGCCACCGTCCTCAGCACGGTAGCCCGGGTGCTTGCTGAGCGGATCAATGTCCAGGTAGTTGCGTCGGCTTGAAGCACACGGATCAACAAGTAGGCGACGGGCAGCAAGAGCAGGAGGGCGATTATAAAGCCGGCCAGCCATAAGATCGGCAGTCGTCTGGGTGGCCCAGCCGCTATGCGAGGGCGATAGCCGGCAGATACAAGCAGCCGGTGAAGCGGTGTGAGTGATTCACCCATGATCAGGGCAGCACACCTGCTTCACGCAGCAGAGCGACGGTACCCTGCAGGTCTGCCAGATCCGCCAGGTCGATCTCTGCTGCGTTGAGCTCAGCTAACGGGGGGAGTTCTCGGGCAGTGACAACCCCGTCAACGAGTGGGTATTCATATGTTTGCGTCGCGAAATATTGCTGGGCAACTCTGGAAAGGAGGAAATCGATGAACTGCTCCGCGAGTTCAGGGTTCGAAGCAGTATCGAGGATACCTGCACCGGCGACCATGACCAGGGAGCCGGGTCCGCCGCCCTGCAGGAAGTAATTGCGCGCCGGGAAGCCTTCGCCTTCTTCCTGCAGAAAACGGTAGAGGTAGTAGTGGTTGACCAATCCTAGATCGACCTCGCCAGCGCCGACGGCAGCAACAATGGGCGTGTTCTTTTCATAGGCGATCGGGTGGTTGGCTTGCATCGCCATCAACCAGCGCAGCGTGTCCTCCTGACCCCAGACGGTGCGCATGGCAGTCACCATGGTCTGGAACGATGCGTTTGTTGGCGCCCAGCCGACCCGTCCATCCCAGCGCGGGGCGGTTAGTTCCCAGATGTCGGTGGGGAGATCGCCCTGACTCAGTGAAGAGGTGTTATAGACCAGGGTGCGGGCACGGCCGGAGATGCCGACCCAACGCCCGTGCGGATCCTGGAAGCGCACGTCAACCTGGTCGAGGATCTCATCGGGAAGGGGCTGAAGCATATCGATCACCGCACCCAGCCCGCCCGGGTCCTGGGCGAAGAATACGTCGGCCGGCGAGTTGGCGCCTTCCTCTAATAGCGTGGCGGCCAGTTCAGGTGTGTCGCCCCAGCGCACGTCGACTCGAATCCCGGACGTGTCTTCGAACTGCTCGATGATCGGACCGACGAGCGATTCGCTGCGCCCCGAGTACACAACGAGCCGGTCCGCATCTTGCTCGCTGGAGAAGCGGATGCCGCATGCGCTAATTGTGAGTGGAAGTAGAAATATTAGCGTGGATACTCTCTTGAATGCCATCACAATGTCCCTTTCTGGTCAGTAACAACCACAATAGATGATGTTTTCCTACGGTTGACTCCCGGTACGGACAGGGAGCCAGATCATTCTGCAGTGATCGTTTACCTACCGATGCGGATCACGGATCCAGATATTCCGGGCGAGCTCCGAGGCGAGGTTCAACTTGTTGCCGGAATCGGTTGAAACCAGCATGCCTCCGTTGCCTCCACGCGCCAGAACCTTGATTTTGATCCCGGGCAGCAACCCTTCCGCCTTCAGGAATGTGCGCGTCGTATGGTCCAGGTCGAGCGTAACGACCTCGCCCTGACAGCCCAGTTCCAGAGTTTCCAGCGCGAACGCTCCTTGATCTAATCCGGGCTCTTTCGTCCGTGGGATACGCTTGTCGCCAGGGGAGCGGGTAGGGTGACCGAGAAAATCGTCCAGACGGCTTAACGCTTCGGTCGGGAAAATATGCTCCATGCGGCAGGCCAGTTCATCGGCCTCCTCCAATGGGAGGTGAAGGTGTTCGACAAGGAAAACCTCCCATAATCGCCGGCGGTGCAGGATTTCCTGAGCGTATTTGGTGCCCTGCGTCGTGAGCTGCACGCCTTGATATGGAGTGTACTGAACGAAACCAAGCGTCTCCAATTTGTGTACCATCTGGTTCACGGAGACCGGTTGGATCTGCATCTGCTCGGCGAGCTGTGAGATTGGCACGGGCCCTTGAAGCCCGGCCTCGATGATCCTGGCGATCCACACCAGGTACATCTCCTCGCTCTCAGTCATCCCTGTTGAATTATGGTCAACCATAAATTTACCGTGAAAAGCATAAGGTTGCCCTAAAGATATCACATATTCTGACCTGCGGGTAGGGGTGCGGGGTAATTGTTGACTAATATCATCTCATTTATGGTGTCATTTGTTCTTTCCTGTGGCGCCGGGAACTACCATCCGTTGCTCCACAATTCATATCACGGGCTTAACAAGCAAACTGCGCTCATCTGAGAGCAGCCGCAAGCCAGCTTTTTTTACGGAACTCAGGTTAGCCGCTTGTACATCACGAAGGCATCGACAAGACCGTGTCGAACGTGATTGAACCCATCAGGTATCGTGCCAACGATCTCGTACCCCAGCTTCAGCCAGAGGCGTACGGCACCTTCATTCGTTGATACCACCAGGTTGAACTGCATCGCTTGATAGCCGAGCGAGCGGGCGATTTCCTGAGAATGGAGACACATCGTAGTGGCGATCCCCTGGCCGCGAGCAGGTTCTGCGACCATGTAGCCGCAGTTGCAGACATGAGCGCCCAGGCCCGGTTGGTTGGGCTTGATATAGTAGGTCCCCAGGATCTCGCCGCCCACATTGGCGACGAATGTCTGCTGTGGTTTCTTAATCCACAGATCGAAGGCTCCCGCACGATCTGTGTCCGGATCATAAGCATATGTCTCACCCTTCGAGACGATGCTCTCGAAGATCAGCCAGATCGCATCAAAATCCGCATCTTCGTAAGGCCGGATGTGGACCATCTGGTTGTCAGCTGCGTTTTGCATCTTTTCGCTCCATAGTGAATAGTACCTGCACCGCGCACCGTGGAACGGGCGGGCTCAGCGTGGAGTTTCGCCTAATCGTGTAACGCTGCCCAGACCGGACTTAGAGGTGCGCAATTCCGCAGTGCCGTAGTAATCGACACTGCCCACACCGCGGATCGCGACCTGCAGCTCGTCTTCAACCCAGAGGGTCGCTTTGCCGGCGCCCCGGATTTCCACATTCGCTTTGCTTGAAGCCAGCCTGGGTGTTGCGTAATTCCCCGCGCCGGTCAGCAGCACGGACTGTCGCCAAACCTCGCCGGCGATCTCGATCCGGCCGGTCCCTCCAAACTCAACCTTTAATGTCTCGGCGGTCAATGAACGCATTTCGACGTTGCCCGCGCCCTGCAAGCCGATGACCATATCTTGTGTGTCGAGATCGGCGACGGCCGCCCGGCCGGCACCCTTGATGTACAGTCCGGAGAGCTCCTTCATAAAGAGGCGGTAGCGCAGCGGTTTCCTGGACATGCTCGTCGAGAGAGCATGTCCCAGCTTATCGAAGAGACCCGTCCGGATGCGGATATGAAGGACGCTGTTTTCGATGACAGTTTCTATGGACTTGATGAGCTCTTTATCCCCCTCGATGATCAACCCATCTTGATCCCCGATCGTGATGATCAGCTCCCCATAATCGTGCAGCACGACCTGGTTCGCGCCGCTGACGGCGCGCCGTTCGGTTGTGATGATGCCGGACATGATCGCCAAGCTCCTATCGCAAAGATGCTTAATAAGGAAAGTTTGTACGCATTTGAGCGATGACGCAACCCTACGCTCATCCCACATTGAGAATGACTGTGCTGGGATCTGGCGGATTTCGGATTGTATCTTTCATCAATGTACCGAACGGTCGCAGCAAGACCCACAATTGCATAAGAGCCGCGCAGATTGTCGCAGGCGGTATCCATACAAGATCTTGATGACTTCTGCGGGAACTAGTTAGCTGTGCTGATCTTGCAGCCGTTTTCGAAATAGAGGGTTAGTTTATAACCACTCGAAGCTGCGTCCGTGCCAAATCCAAACTCGAGCGTCACAGGACCACGCACCTCTTGGCGGATGGGGTTTCCGAGCCAGTAATTCATCTGGGTAGGGGAAATCAGATCCTCCCCGGCCCAGATAACCACGTTATCGAGGACCGCGTTGAATATTGCGTCGTTCGCTTTAGGCCATTCCAGGTAGATACCGGTGAGGTACACCGCGAAGAGATTATTATTGCGCACTCGCCACAATCCGATTGTGCTGGTGGACTTGACGAAGTCGAGCCTGATCAGTGAACAGACGTCGATATCTGGGGTCAGAGTGATCGTGCTCGTTGGGCTGATCGTCGAAGTTGACTCGATTGGTGTGGCATTTGTGGATGTGTTGGTCACCAGCGTTCCTATCCCGGTTGCTGCGGATTCTGGGGTTTCGGGATTTGATGGAGTCGAGGATGGACGTGGATCGGGTGTGGAGCTACTTGCCACCGCAGGTTGGGTTTTTATCGATGAGGGGAATTGGGTCCTATTCGAGATCTCACCCATCGCCACGGCGGGTACAGGTTCCGTGGGGCGAAGAGTCATAATGGCGACTACCGTGAATGTCACGGGGACAAGTAGGAGAAGGACCAACAAAATGATGAACAAGGAGCGCTTCATTCCAAAAATCATCTTTGTTTTCCCTGCAGACAATCAGCTTGGAATATTCTCTTAAGGAGTGGGCGATACGGCTGATCGGACATTAATTATTGAATCTTATTGCACAACCGTTGTTAAAATCGAGGTTCAGCTCATAACCTGACGACGCTGCGTCACCAACGAAGTCAGCCTGAAGTCTGGCGTCTGAACCCACATTATTAGACCCTGACCAACTGCTTGGAGACGATTCGTCATATCCGGTCCAAAAGGGTGTGCCCTTAAGCTTCAAAGCGAATAAAGCAACATTGGGGCTAGGCCAACCAAGCTCCACGCGCGAGAGCGTGATTGAGCTTCCGACGCTATTCGTGATCGTCCATTCAACGAAAGTGTCCGTGGCGCGGAAACCGTCGATGGTTATCAATGGGCAGACATCCGGCGTCGGTGTCCGACTTGGGGTTGCGGTTGGAGTGTCGGAGGGTGTCAGCGTTACTGTTGGTGTAGAGGTCCGGGTAGGCGTTCGGCTTGGGATCGCGGTCCTCGTAGCGCTGGGGATCAGCGTAGGGGTGCGCGATGTGGTTGGCGTGATCGACGGCGTCACGCCGGGCGGCAGCGTTGCCGTCCGGGAAGGCGTGAGCGACGCGGTTGGGAGCAGCGTGCTGGTGCTGCTCGTGCCCGCCGCTGCAGCCGTACTGGTCGCGGCTGTTATCGCCGTGGCCGTCTGCGGGTTGACGAGCGGCAAGGTGGCGGTTGGTGTGTCCGGCGAGATACCGGATTCGAGCACCATCGCCTGCAGCGTGGCAGCGATCGCGGTCTGCAGCTGATCTTCAGATACGTTCGCTCCGGCGCTGAACGCCACCGCGGTGGAGAGTGTGTCAACCGTGGCTTTCCAATCGATCGTCGCGCTGGGCGTGACCGTTGGCGTTCCCCCGTCGGCGGCTGCCGGGCGGTTCAAAGCACGCGCCGCGACCCAGAAGAGCGGGATCAGCGCGATGGCGCCCAGGATCGCCGCCACACGCAGCTTCTGTCGCCCTGGTTTCTCTCTCTTGGAGGCGACATCGGTCGCCTCTTCGCTCTTCTGTTCTCCCGGTTTGTATTCGAGCGTTGCGTCGAAGGGTTTTATCGCACCCGGTTTTAATCGACCGGAGTGCGGGTCGTAGACATCATCGAGGGCAGCCTGGAACGATTCGCTAAGCGCGATTGCCGATGGGTAGCGATCCTCGGGCCGCTTCTCCAGCGCTTTAATCAGCACGTGTGCGATTGCTTCTGGCAGGTTCGGGTTGATCGAGTTGGGGTGCGGCAGCGGCTCGCTGGCGTGTTTCATGGCGATCGCCAGCGGACTCTCGGCGTTAAACGGCAGCTGTCCGGTCGACATCTGGTAGAGCACGACGCCCAGCGCGTAGACATCCGCGCGAGGAGTGACCGGATCGCCGCGCGCTTGTTCGGGCGACATGTACTGTGGAGTGCCGATCAGGCTCGATCCGGTCAGGTTCGCTGTGGCGTCCAGCACGCGCGCTGTGCCGAAATCTGAGAGCCAGGCGTTGCCCTCTTCATCAAGCAAGATGTTTGACGGCTTGACATCGCGGTGGACCAGGTCCATATCGTGGGCGTACTGCAGCGCCTCGGCGATCTGGCGCACGATATGCGCGCCTTCCTCCGGCTTGAGCGGTCCCGAGTTAATGCGCTCGCGCAGAGTCCCGATTTCCATGAGCGGCATGACGATGTAGTAAACGCCGTCGACCTCACCGAAGTCCAGAATCGGGACAATGTTAGGGTGGCGAAGCCGCATGAGAATCTTCGCTTCGCGTTCAAAGCGAGCTTTAAAGCTCTGCTCTTCGTCCAGCCCCGGGGGTAGCACTTTGACTGCGACGGCGCGATCGCTCTCCTGGTCGATCGCCTTAAATACCGAAGACATCCCGCCGCTGCCGATCTTGCGCACGAGATCATATTTGCCGAGGCGCCAGTTATTCCAATACCACATCCATCAGCCTCTTAATTGCATACGCAGATGGGAGGGAGGGGGTCGGTGGGCGACGAATCGCCCCGTGATCGCTTCATTGTAATAACCCGGGTGAAAAGCGCTCCCTCCACTCGCTCTGTCAGTAGCATATCAACAGTCGCTTCAAATCGCGCATTACAATTGGCTTACAACGCACGGGTTTTGTCATCATTCTGGCTCTTGCTCATCGATCGAAAACAAATAGAGCGGGCGAGTAGCTGCTGCAAAACCCGGTTGGTGAGCTGCAAAACGGGGGATTGTGGAGTGCCGGTAGGACCCAATGGCTATATACTCCTCCCGGGCAGAATGGTACAAATAGACCACATTAAAAAGGCGTTTGCTTGACTTCAAACACCGGAGGAGATTGACTTTCCTAGGCGTTCTTGTTTGAGCCAGGCAGCGAGGCGTTTCAAGACTGATTCGTCGTGAACATCACTCTTTCTCCGTTAGCAGCCAGGGTTGGACCGGAGGGATAAGATCCTGGGTGGAGAAATGGGTGGTTCGCCCGTACTTGTCGAAACTTTTTAACGACAAGGCGCATAGGTACCGGGTTCGTTCACTGAAGCAGGCGGCAACCATGATCCCTCCGTCCCAACCGACGACACAAAAATCGATCACGGTCTTTGCGATTGTGCTGCTGATCAGCGCTTCCTTGCTGGTCCAGGGCGCGTTCGCCGGCTCCGCCGTGACGGAGCGTGTGTCGATCAGCAGTGAGGGCGTGGAGGGGGACCACGATTCCATTGCGCCGAGCGTCAGCGCCGACGGTCGCTATATTGTTTTCGCCTCTAAAGCATCAAACCTCATCCCTGACGATTTGAATAGTCATCAAGATATCTTTCTTCACGACTGGGCGACCGGTATAACCGAACGGATCAGCACCGGACGTGAAGGGACTGACCCAAACGGCAGCAGCGCATTTCCTTCTATAAGCGCCGATGGGAATTTTGTCGTGTTTTCTTCCGCAGCATCCAATCTTGTCAGTGGCGACACGAATGGCGTTGAAGATGTCTTTCTCTATGACCGCACAACTGGGGAGACCGAGCGCATTAGTTTGACTGCTTCGAGTGGCCAGTCCAACGGAGCCAGTTACGAACCCGTAGTTTCTGAGGGCGGGCGCTACGTTGCCTTTGTGTCGATGGCTACTAATCTGTACCCGGGCGCCTCCCATGGTGTGGAGGAGATCTATTATTTCGATCGGACGAATCTCAAACTTCGCTGGCTGAGTGGGCCGTCAGGTCTAGATCCTGCCAACGACTCCAGTTACGAACTCTCGATGAGTGCGGATGGGGCTTGGGTGGTCTTCTCGTCTAACAAGAGCAACTTGGTCCCCAACGATACGAATGGTGTGAGAGATATCTTCCTGTGGAATAAGGCCTTGGATTCGCTTGAACGGGTAAATTTATCGCACGCAGGGTTGGATGCTAATCGTTCGAGCTATCATCCTTCCGTGAGCGATGACGGCCGATTCATCGCGTTCCGATCATTTGCGAACAATCTCATCCTCTCGCAGGTCGAAAACTATTCCAACGACATTTTCCGGAGAGACCGTCTGTCAGGTTCTACCGAAAGGGTGAACGTGCCCTATGACGGGGAAGACATTTTTGGGAGCAATAGTGGTGAACCCGTTATCAGTGCAGACGGACGCTTCGTCGCATTCCGCTCGGATATGAGCAACCTAGTGACTGGTGATACGAACAATAGCCATGATGTTTTCGTGCGGGATATGCAGGGTTCGGTGAGCCGCATCAGCGAGAGTTCAAGCAGCGTGGAAGCGAGTGAAGGTAGTTTTGGTCCGGCCATTAATTCTGGTGGAAGTGTAGTCGTTTTCTACTCAGATGCCGCAAATTTGGATCTCATCAGGGAAGACAATAATGGTCTCCGTGATGTATTCTCACATGGTGAGAGACCGACGCCTCCGCCGGAGCCAACCGAGACGGACACGCCGGAACCAACCGGGACGGTCACGCCGGAGCCAACCGAGACAGTCACGCCGGAGCCAACCGAGACAGTCATGCCGGAGCCAACCGAAACGGTCACGCCGGAGCCAACCGAAACGGTTACGCCGGAGCCAACCGAAACGGTTACGCCAGAACCAACAGATACGGTGGAGCCGACCGATACGCCCACCCCCGAGCCGACCGCCACACCGGTCACGCCGACGCCTGAGCCTTCGGATCCTCCGGTGATTAAGATCCAGGGTGAACTGTCGCTCACCGAGGGCGAAAAGTTTGAACTCGTAGGCTCATTCAGCGACCCGGACTCCAACACGTGGTCCGCATCGGTGGATTTTGGGGATGGTCAAGATTCACGAGCGCTTGAGGTCTCCGAAGCTGGCAAGTTCGCGATCGCCGGTGTGTATGGAGACAATGGTGAGTACGAACTGAAAGTTGAGATCGTTGATGACACTGGCTCATCTGGATTGGCCTCTGTGAGCGTGATCGTGGGGAACCAGAAGCCAGGGATTTCTACTGCGCAACTGCATACGCTCGAAATGTGCGAAGCGGCCGGGGCGGAGCTGTCAGATGGCAAATCTACAGCCGCCTGCCAGGTTGGTGACTGGATGGTCGCGCGTGTGGGCGAAACGACGGCTTTCACATTCCAGTTGTCGGACGCCGGTTCTGATGATCTCACCGTACGCTGGGATTTCGGCTCAGACGTGACCTACTTCAACAACGGGTCAAGTACCGATCCGCTCCCGAGCCCGCTGGGTGATTATCCTTACACGGTCACGCACACGGCTGAGGTAGTCTTTGATAAGCCGGGGGTCAAGCATGTCCGCGTCACTGTGCTTGACGATGATGACGACCAGGCCACAGTTAAATTGAAAGTACTCGTGCGAAACAACCAATCCTGCCAGGCATCACTGGGCGATTGGATCTCCTACTTCATGAAAAAGAACCGAGATGCAGGGTTAGACGGTGAAATTAAAGCCCACCTGAGCATTCTCAGCGGTTTTATCAGCTCGGCTTTCGATGAGATGGACCCGGCAGCGATCGATGAACTTGAGAAGTTTATCCTGGATAACCCGGAGCAGTCGGCGCGTGCCCGTGCAGAGATGCTGACAGCATGGCTGAACTTCGTCAATGGCGCTGTGGAATGGGACGATACGATTGAGAAGGCCGATGGCAAGCATGATCTGACCTACGCAGAGGTGCTGCACCGGATCCTATCGATCCTGCTTGAGGATGATCCTTCGTCGAAACAGCTGCAACAGGCGATTCAACTGGCGAGGGCGATCAACTTCTCCAAGACCAGTGCGGGGGTGTGCAGAAAGTAAGCCGATCTCCTCACATGTTGAAGATGCGGATTTGTTCAGGAACGCGCCGGGAGGCGCGTTCCTTTATTATATTAGGTTCTCCTCCAAATTATGTGGAAAGGTTACATAAGTTGAAATAAGCAGACACCTGCCGGAAGTGTTATCTTTGGGAAACGGAAGTTCTCATCAACCGATTCCCCAAAGGATCCGACAGGTGTCCACCAATATTGCACCGTGCCGGCATGGTATAACCCAATGGCTGAATCTCCCGTATGTTGTTGTGCAGGATGTCGTCATGAGCGAAACACACACCGATGTGCTGCTCACTCGAACGCCCCCGTCGCTGACATGCTCGCGCTGTGGGCAGCTGAGCTTCAATCGGTATGA
>JARGGH010000089.1 GCA_029210945.1 Anaerolineales bacterium | reverse complement strand
AGGTAGGCGATCGTACTGTAGCCTTCCAGCATTGGATCTTCCCACGGACCATGGATTTCTCCATATCTTTCGCCAAGCTGAAAAAGGTGATCCATAACGGTAAGACTATAAAACCCTGAAGTATCTACTGTTTGAGAAATTTCAACGAGCTTTTCACTCAAGTTAGCTGGACTTCCAGGCCATTGGAAATTTCCTACATGTAATCCGATACGCATATTCATCTTTCTCCATTTTTGTTTTTCTTGCCCATGTTTTCAAATGGTTGGCTAACGGCCTCGAGCTGAGGCGCCTGGGATCTCCCCTGCCCTTGCTCTCCAAGATAGCAAAATTGATCTATCATATGCAAATCGCGGCGCATCCCCCCAGGTTGCCTCCTGCGAGTTGTTATGCGCTCACATCGACCATTTCCCGCTCAAATGGTAGATACAGGGTTCCTAGTTTAACTACAGGTTTGAAGAATGGAACCGAATCACCAAATTGGAGTGACCAGGTAGGACTCGTCAACGGACCGACATCTTC
>JARGGH010000088.1 GCA_029210945.1 Anaerolineales bacterium | reverse complement strand
GATAAAATTTATGAGTGTCTGGGCATTCATAAAAGAAATCTCAGGCGCTTATTGTTCATTTCCAAAAGTTTCTGAGGATCAAAAAAGACTTTGATCAGGGTGCGAATTTATCAAAAATCGGGTTGACTTATCATATGTCCTGTGTTAAAATGCTTTTCACTGAAGCACAAAGCACTGCGGGTGTAGTTCAATGGTAGAACGTCTCCTTGCCAAGGAGAAGGTTGAGAGTTCGAGTCTCTTCGCCCGCTCTTAGAAAGCACGATGGGCTGGTATCCAAGGGCCATATCGGCCTATGATATCAGCTTTTGTTTTCAGGGCGACGTAGCCAAGTTGGTAAGGCAAGGGTCTGCAAAACCCCGATCACGGGTTCGAGTCCCGTCGTCGCCTCCAAAAATAAAAAACACCCTCAGAAACGGGGGTGTTTTTGATCACGGGTTCGTGCTCAAAGAGTGCTGCGCGACTCAAAGAGTGCTTCGCGACTCGAAGAGTGCTGCGCGACCCAAAGAGTGCTGCGCGACTCAAAGAGT
>JARGGH010000087.1 GCA_029210945.1 Anaerolineales bacterium | reverse complement strand
CGATTTTGTGTCACTCCGAAGCCGCAGGCTGAGGAGTCCCCAAGACGATGCAAAGTACAAGAGAGATGGCAGGATCGAAAGAGCTGTTTCAGATCCTTCCCGTGTCAATGTGTCGAATCGGGGATTCCTCGACCTTCGGTCTCGTCTTGTCTAGCCCACAGTAACAGGAATGACACAAGGCGAAAGGTCCAGGATCAAGTGATCGTGCTAGAGTTTGAAGGTGTCCAGCACCTCTTCATACGGGTGTTCACTATCTCTCCGGTCTATACACCCTCAAGGGAGAGGGGGTCTGCTCGCAAACGAGATACCCTATCCTGGGTGCCTGAGTGCCGGGGTGCCCGAGTGCCCTGATCTCCCAATCCCAGACCCCTCCCCTCCCGTAGTACCAACGGACCACCCCGAATCTGTAACACCGACCGTGTACGCCGTTTTCATCGGTACTGGTGGATGGAGCCATCCACGTACCCGCAGCGCCCCCGGGGTGTCGAACGATTGAACTTTCACAACCTGTTTCTCTCCGCCTTCCCCGGGGG
>JARGGH010000086.1 GCA_029210945.1 Anaerolineales bacterium | reverse complement strand
GGAATTCTTAGCGAGGTCTCTTGTTTGGGTTAGATTTCGAGCTTAGATGCATTCAGCTCTTATTCTTTAGTGCGTAGCTGCTCGGCAATGCCTTGTCAGACAACCGATCGACCAGTGGCACCGTTGCATAGTTCCTCTCGTACTAAATGCAACTTTCCTTCAGACAACCTACACCTCTAGTAGATAGTAACCGACCTGTCTCACGACGGTCTAAACCCAGCTCACGATCTCCTTTAATAGGCGAACAACCTCACCCTTGGCCGCTGCTGCACGGCCAGGATGGAAAGAACCGACATCGAGGTAGCAAGCTTCCGGGTCGATATGTGCTCTTGCCGGAAACGACTCTGTTATCCCTGAGGTAGCTTTTCTGTAGTCAATGACCCCCATCAAGAAGGTACATTGGTTCGCTAGACCCGACTTTCGTCCCGCGATCCCTTGCTTTGCGGAATCACGTTAGGCTGACTTATGCTCTTGCACTCTTCAGTGGGTTTCCGACCCACTTGAGTCAACCTTTGGGCGCCCTTGATATCTTTTTAA
>JARGGH010000085.1 GCA_029210945.1 Anaerolineales bacterium | reverse complement strand
TAATCAGGTTCGAGATTTCTTTGGCTCCTGGTTCCAAATTGAAGGGCGCAGTCAGACCGGATATTATCTCGGCCATGAAATCATTCGTAGGTTGGAGAAATCGAACAGCCTGGAGGAAATCGCTGGTCTTGATGATATCGAACTGCGTATCCTGCAGACGACTGAGGAAATCGCAGGCCTTGGCGCATAACCACTCGCTAGAGGCGACCTGGGATGCGCCGCGATTTGCATGCTATGGGGCTAATTTGCTATCTTGGAGAGCATGAGTTGGGGAAATCCCAGGCGCCTCAGCTCGAGGCCGTTATGCGGCAAATAATTTCGACGGCCTCATCACCACCAGGCTATCTTTGCTGATAAGATTACCTTATACTCGAAGCGGGTAACTTCCAAAACCAAATCTGCCAAGGAATTGGCATAACAATGCCCGAATCTCGCCATCTATCTAACGCGCCCATTACTGAAGCACTCTTTGATATCCGTGTAAAAGCTGATCCTGCTTTTGATGTGGATGAGTTCGAGGATTTAAGAGGATTCAACTAGCAAGTGCAACTG
>JARGGH010000084.1 GCA_029210945.1 Anaerolineales bacterium | reverse complement strand
TCCCTTCTCAGGGACACAGCGCAGATCTCCCCGGATAAGGTACGATAGCTTTCCCCTGACCCTGGCTGCGTTTACGTAGAGCCGCTTTGATCCTTTTGGGCTTCACCGTCTCATGCCAGCTCACCCGGCGCTCCACGCCTCCTTACGCAGTTCTCACCTGCACTGCGCGCAGGCGCAAGTGTATCCATCCAGTCCAGGTTTTGCGCTCCGGCTTCCTCCCCACGCTGGTTCGCACCAGCGCAGTTGCCTCACAGTCCCCGCAGCGCAGCGGAGTGGGGTCGGCTAGCGGTTCGTCGGATCAACGCCCGCAGAGGACTTTCACCTCCTAGCTATCGCCCATGCCGGGCGTACATGAAATTGGGCCACATCCCTTCGGCTGTGTCCCAATCTCAGAGATACTACGTGCCGGTGCACTGAGGGATGGCTAGGATCGGCGCTAGGCTGCCCTCCTCCTCATAAACATCACCACCCCCCCGATCAAAGCCACCATACCTAAAAGCCCCATTATGATGAGCCCCACCAGGATGAGGTTGTTCGCTGGGCGACTCGCCTCACTCGAGA
>JARGGH010000083.1 GCA_029210945.1 Anaerolineales bacterium | reverse complement strand
CCTTCCAAATGGATCGAGGGCAACATCGACGAGCGTCGGCTGTGTTGTCGCCGTTATACACGTCTTCCGTCCCCTGGTCAGCAAAGGATACAATCACAATATCATAATAGCACGGCTATCGTGCTATATCAAGCACAAAAAAGGACCGATACCTAACGGCCTCGAGCTTAAGCGCAGCACCCTGAGGCGAAAGCCGAATGGGGAGGCGCCTGGGATTTCCCCAACTCTTGCTCCCCACGATATCAAAATAGCTCCATCGATTGCAGATCGCGGCGCACACCTGCCCAGCTCCGCTGTGGTCCCAGGTCGCCTCCAGCGAGTGGTTAGGCAGCCGCAGTTTGCTCATCATGATACAAGGAGAGGAACTAAACTCCTCCCCCAGGTATTGATCGCCTCCCAATCTCTATGATCACCCTCTTCCCATACCTTGAATAACACACTGATTCGGAACATAACTCGATCCCCGAATGAAGGCACCTTGCTGATATCGAGCCCACCAGCAAACAACCCTTCGCTGACTGGGTTAATTATCGATCGTACTGGTTTCAAAAAATCAGACACGGATGGACGAAACTTTGCAGCGTTTTT
>JARGGH010000082.1 GCA_029210945.1 Anaerolineales bacterium | reverse complement strand
GAGAGTCATGAGGTATTTGAACCATTACAAGGGAATGATGCGAGTTGGATCCTTTTGCTTCTTGACTTTGAGAGTGACAGTAGGATCAGAGCCGAAGGAAGGCAAATTGCACATTGGCTTCAAAGCCCAAGACTTATAACGGAGCTTGATGCAAGGAAGCTACAGATTTTTGCTGAGGAACAACCAAGGATTTGATGATAAATAGCATTATGGCCGCATAACAACTCGCTGGAGGCGACCTGGGATGCGCCGCGATTTGCAATCGACGGAGCATATTTGCTATCTTGGAAGGCAAGAGTTGGGGAGATCCCAGGCGCCTCAGCTCGAGGCCGTTAGGCAGAATTCAGATCCGCATGATGCGGGTGAAAATTACTAGCCGCACTCGAATCGTTGGCAGCAGCCCCACATAGACCCATCTCATTTAACCTCAATCTGTTACCTTTTAACCATTTTCCCGATATATATAGGTGAATAATGCTGGGGCTGGAGTCGACGATACATGAACGGTGGAAAGGTTCCTGAGGTTCCGGACCGCTCGTTGAGCGATGACGAGCTTGCGATAGCAGCGCGCTCAGATCGGCGCGCTTTCGAACTGCTTTATCA
>JARGGH010000081.1 GCA_029210945.1 Anaerolineales bacterium | reverse complement strand
CGTGTTTATCGAACGGCTCTGGCGAAGCGTGAAGTACGAGGAAGTGTATTTGAAGGCGTATGGATCGATGGCCGAGGCTCGGCAGGGACTGAGAACCTATTTTGAGTTCTACAACGGTCGCCGCCGCCATCAAAGCCTCAGCAGGAGATCACCGAATGATGTCTATTGGGCAACACTTGCCCATGAGATAGCGGCATGAACAGGAGACAGCTGATCACTTATAAACAGCATTTTACTGTCCAAACAAACCCGGCCACCTCTAATGGTGAGACAGTTCCCCACGAGAATTTAGAGTGCAGGGCGGGGGAGGAAACAGAATGTCTTATCCATGGCGAGAGAGTCAAGAGGCCGAGGTCCCTGATCCGAAAGTGATGGCGAAGGCTGAGCGGCGGCAGTTTTCTACCCAGTACAAGCAGAGCATTCTGGAGGCGTACGAAGCCTGCCGGAGACGGAAAAGACCCATCTGGCCATCGCCCTCGGTCTCAAGGCGTGTTTGGTCGGCCATCGGGTGCAGTTCGCCACCGCCACACAGTGGGTGACGCGGCTGGCAACTGCCCAGCACGAGAACCGCATGGAGTAGTACCTGCGCCAGATCCAGCGCACG
>JARGGH010000080.1 GCA_029210945.1 Anaerolineales bacterium | reverse complement strand
TATTCTCTTTTCCTGTGGGTACTAAGATGTTTCAGTTCCCCACGTTCCCCCCATAGACCTATGTTTTCAGTCTACAGTGTCTGGGCTTTTCCCCCAGACGGGTTTCCCCATTCAGGTACCCCCGGCTCTTCGCCTGCACACGGCTCCCCGAGGCTTTTCGCAGTGTACCACGCCTTTCTTCGGCCCTTGACGCCTAGGCATCCCCCGAACGCCCTTTCTATCTTTACGCGCTGATACGGAGATCTTTGACGTTTGTTTCTTGTTCCTTCGTTTCTTCTTCTCGCAGTTCGCTTGTTAAGGTGCAAACAGCGCTGACGCGCTGTATATCCAGCTTTAACAGCTGAGGAGTGATAGGAAGAGGCAGACTAGTGCGGATTACTGCTAACAGTAACCCTTTCCCTTAGAAAGGAGGTGATCCAGCCGCACCTTCCGGTACCGCTACCTTGTTACGACTTCGTCCCAGTTGCCAGTCCCGCCTTCGACAGCGCTCCCTGTTCCCAGTTAAGCTACCGGCTTCAGGCGTTACCGACTTCCATGACGTGACGGGCGGTGTGTACAAGCCCCGGGAACGTATTCACCGCGCTATAGCTGACGCACGGTTACTAGCAACT
>JARGGH010000007.1 GCA_029210945.1 Anaerolineales bacterium | reverse complement strand
CGAACCGCCGGATGCGGACCCGCATGTCCGGTGGTGTGGGAGGGGTAGGGCCGTGAGGCCCTCCCCTATCCCGATTAATAGGTAGTTTTGGGTTTCCGGTAGAGGAAGACGTATTCGTCCGGCGGGTAGATGGCCTGCAGCGGCTTGTCCCAGACGAAATCCGCCGGCGCGGTCAGAGCCAGCGCGCGGCTGTCGACGGCCTGCATGCGCTCGATCAGTTCGTCTGTCAGAACGGCATCGCCGGTGAGTTTGTGCAGGAGCGCAAAGCGCACACGTTGAGTGACTTCCTGAGCGTAATTTGCCTGCCGCCCTTTCTGCTCTTCGAGATCCAGAATGTATGCCTTCCAGAGGTTCAACCGCGCCCTCATCTCGGCGATGGATTTTGACTCGATCGCAGTCCGCCATTTCGTGTGCAGCGTCTCCCAACGAGTTCGCAATCGGGATACCTGCGCTGCTTCCCCCGGCGACATATCCTCGACTTGTGCGTCGAGTTCGTTCAACGTCAAAAGCACGTTGGCGACCGTCAGGCGTGAAAATTCGGACCGCACGCCGGCTGAGGTTGAGAGCGGCCAGAAGAGTTCGGGCTGGAGCAGGTAGGTCTCCATCTCCTCCAGGCAGTTATCAAGGTAGCTCAGGTTGTGTTCGACCGATTGCATAGGCTCATCCCTCGTTAATCGAAGCCTGGATGGCGTCGAGCAGTTCGCCGCGCGTCGCCGGCTTCACCAGGTAGCCAGCCGCACCCAGCGCCTGTCCGCGCTCCACGTCAACAAGGCGCCCTTTAGCGGTAAGGAAGAGGAAGGGAGGCAGCGGAGCCGACTCGGCCCGGAGCGTTTCGATAATCTCAAAACCATCCACTTCCGGCATCATGATATCCAGGAGGAGCAGGTCGTAGGACTCCGACCGGATGCGCTCAAGCGCATCCTCGCCGTTGAAGGCTTTTTCAATCAGGTAGCCGGCTGGTTTCAACGTAATCTCGATCAAGCCGACCGTATCGGGCTCATCATCGACGATTAGAATTCGCACAGGAAGTGTCATAAGAACGCCCCTGAGGCTGCTGCTACCCGGAGATCTGCGAACATTCTACATTGCAATCCCGGCGAGCGACAAACCCGCACGCCGCGAAGTGCCGCGCTCGCTAGATCAGCAGCAGAACCGGATTCTCGATGTTCTCGCGGAATACCTGCAGCCAGCGGGCAGCTTCGGCGCCATCGGTCACGCGATGGTCGGCGGAGAGCGTCACCTTGAGCCGCCTCACCGGGACCAGCTCTCCGTTGAGGTAGGCTGGTTCCTCGCGGACGCTTCCGATGGCGAGGATCGCAGCCTCGGGCGGGTTGATGATCGCGATGAAGTGATCGACCTCGAACATGCCCAGATTCGAGACCGTAAATGTCGAACCTTCCACATCGTCCGGGCGAACTTTGCCCGAGCGTGTGCGCTCCACCATGGCGCGTATTTCGCCAGAGAGGGTGCGCAGCGGTTTCAAGTCGGCGTCTCTTGCCACAACCGTCAGGAGCCCTTCATCGACGGCGACGGCGATGCCCACATTGATCTGGCCGTGGCGGACGATCTCGTCGCCCTCGAGCGAGGCGTTCAGGTTGGGGAACTCGCGTAACGCCACTGCGGATGCCTTGACGAGGAAATCGTTGACCGAGATTTTCTCGTCGTCTGACAGGGCCTGGTTGATCTGCTTGCGCAGGTCCATGAGCGGACCGGCGTCGAGGTCAACGGTGACATAGAAATGCGGCAGTTCCTGCTTTGAGCGGGACATGCGGCTGCCGATGATGTTGCGCAGCTTGCTGACCGGCACGCGCTCCGTCTGACGGCGTTCGCCGGCCGGGATCGCGGCTGCGGGCCGGGGTGCGGGTGCCCCCTTCTCAGCGGGAACGCCGCGTTCCAACGCGTTTTCGACATCCGCCTTGACGATCCGCCCGCCGGGTCCCGATCCCTCGATCTCTTTGAGAGCGAGGTCGTTGTCCTCGGCGATCCGGCGCGCGACCGGCGTGGCCTTCACGCCGTCAGGGTATTCACTCTCGATGGATGCATCTTCGGTTTCGGAGGGTTCCCGCTCGGCCTGGTCTTGCCCGGGCTCCGCGTCGCGTTCCGCCGGCCGATCCTCGGACGCTTCTTGCTCAGGCTCTGCCGGCTGGCTGGCGCCCAGCTCCTGGAGGTCAACTTCCTCGCCGGCCTCGCCGATGACGGCGATCGGCTCGCCGATCGGGACCGGCGTGCCTTCTGCGACGATGTGCTTCAGGACCGTGCCGCCGACGGCAGCCTCGACCTCAACGGTGGCCTTATCCGTCTCGATCTCGGCGAGCACATCACCCTTTTCGACGGATTCATTCTCGGCGATTACCCAGCGGACGAGCACGCCCTCCGCCATGTCAAAGCCGAGCTTGGGCATCTTGACAATCTCAGCCATCACACAATTCCTTTCACAGCTTCGATGATGTCCTCCCGTTGGGGAAGCGCCTCTTGTTCAAGCGCCTGGTTGTAGGGCAGCGGCACTTCTTTCTGGGCGACACGCCGGATCGGGGCGTCGATGTAATCAAACGCCTCTTCGTATAAGCGGGCGGCGACTTCGGCGCCGACACCGTAGGAGCGCCAGCCCTCCTCCACGATGACGGCCCGGTTGGTGCGCTTGAACGAATCGATCACCGGCTTCATGTCCAGCGGCCGGAGCGTGCGCAGGTCGACGATCTCTGCCTCGATGCCGTCCTTGGCGAGTTCCTCGGCGGCATCGAGCGAATACTGCAGCATCTTCGAGTAGGTGATGATCGTCACGTCGTCACCGGCGCGCTGCACTTTCGAGACGCCGATCGGCTCGAGGTAATCCTCTTCCGGGACCTCGCCGCGCACCTGGTACAGAGTGGCGTTCTCGATGAACATGATCGGGTCATCGCTGCGGATCGCTGATTTCAATAAGCCCTTGGCGTCATGGGGGGTTCCGGGCGCGACGACTTTCAGCCCGGGGAAATGGGCGAAGACCGCGTCCGGCGTCTGCGAGTGGGTGGCTGCGAGCTGGCGCCCACCGCCGCCCACCGTGCGGATCACCAGCGGAAGCGTAAACTGACCGCCGAACATGCTGCGCAGCTTCGCCGCCTGGTTGACAATCTGGTCCATCGCCACGAATGCAAAGTTGATCGTCATGAGTTCAGCGACCGGCCGCAGACCGGCCATCGCGGCGCCGTTTGCCGCCCCCACGATCACCATCTCGGCGATCGGTGTGTCACGCACGCGCTTCTCACCGAAGTGATCGTAAAACCCGCGTGTGACCGCGTATGTGCCGCCCCAAATGCCGACCTCTTCGCCCATGATGAAGACGCTCTCGTCGCGTTCCATCTCCTCCCACAGAGCCTGGGAGATCGCCTCCCGCATCGTTATCTTGGCCATTGTTCATCCCTGTACTCTTCAACGTAAACCGTGTTGATCAGGTCCTCCCAGGTGGGTTCCGGACTCTCTTCCGCGAATTTAACCGCTTCCTGGATCTCATCGATGACGCCTTCCTCCAGCCGGTTGAGCTCGTCCTCCCCGGCGTGTCCGCCATCCAACAGGAACGTGCGGAAAATGCCGACCGGGTCGTTCTCCTCCCACTGTCCAACCTCCTCTTTGGATCGATATCGCTCCGGATCACCCATCGAGTGACCTTCGTAGCGGTAGGTCATGATTTCCAGGAAATACGGGCCTTCATTTCGGACGTGTTCGATGGCGTCCCTGGCTGCCTCGTAGACCTTCATGACGTCCATGCCTTCGACCCGACTGTTGGGTATTCCGTAGCCGTCCGCTTTCTTGTGGATCTCCTCCAGGGCGGAGGCCCGCTTGACCGCGGTCCCCATGCCGTACTGGTTGTTCTCACAGACCCAGAGGACCGGCAGGTCCCACACAGCCGAAAGGTTCAGCGCTTCATGGAAGAAGCCAATGTTGGTGGCGCCGTCGCCGAAGAAGCAGATTGTGACGTTGTCCTCTTCCCGGTATTGGTCTGCAAACGCCATGCCGGCGGCAAACGGGAGGTGTGAGCCGACGATGGCGTGGCCTCCCCAGTAATTTTTATCCACATCGGCCATATGCATCGAGCCGCCGAAGCCGTGCGAGGTACCCGTCTTCTTTCCAAGCAGCTCGGCCATCACCACCTTCGCCTCAATTCCCGCAGCAATCGCGACGCCATGATCGCGGTATGCGGTAAGGATCCGGTCGCGCGGTTCGCGGGCGGCGATGATGCCGCTGGCGACGGCTTCTTGTCCGATATAGAGATGGAGGAATCCGCCGATCTTGCCTTCCTGATATAGTTCGGCGGCGCGTTCCTCAAGATGGCGGATCAAAACCATCTCGCGGAACAGGTCAAGCATATTCTCTTTGTCCATGGAGACTCCTCACCTGAGGGTCGAATTGGTTCGTTTGATCTCTGAAAAACACCGTGCTGGATCAACCAAAATGTTCCTGATGCGTATTAAAGACCCCGGATTGCCGGGGTCGCTGAAATTATACCAAAACGGTAAGTAACTATTCGGGCTTCTGAGTGCCGGCCCCGGCCGGCTTGACGGCGAAGGCGCTCAGGTCAAACTCGAGCGAGGGAAGATCGGTCCCGGCGGGTATCCAGAGCGCAATCGTAAATTCTAATCTGCCATCGGCAGGAAGTTTATCAGCGACGAGCGCGGTGCTCGCGCTCACCACATCTCCCCGGGTGTTGCGGAGGACGGCCGAAAGCAGCGGGCTGGCGAGTGTGTCTGCCGTCGGGTTGCTGAGGATCCCTTTCATGTGCAGCGAACTGCCGGTCCTCTCGACGCTCTGAATCTCCAGATCGATGATCACAACCTCATCGCTCACACCATGGCTGGCAGCGGGATCGAGGGTTACGTCGACGGTCAGATCGCGCATCGCTTCCGGGTCACTGCGCAGGCGCACGGGCAGCGCGAGACCGGGCTCGATTGTGAAGAACCAGCTGCTCTGTGCGCGTATCGGGGCGGGTGATCGGATCGGCAGCACGCCGGCCAATTCGAGGTCGTCGAAGAGCGTGAAGACCCCTTCAAAAACTTGCGGTGCGAATGCGGTATTTTCGATCTCGAGCACGTAGTAAGCGATGCCCTGGTCGGTAAAGAACAAACGGGGTTCGGTTACAGACCAGAGCGGGGTGGGCTGCGTGGTGTCCCTGAGCGGGACCGCGTCGATGAAGAAAACAGGCCATTTGTCCCCGTGGTCCCCGGAGAAGTCGACCCGGAAAGGGACCTTGCCATACGGTTCGATAATCGAAATCGTCAGGGTCAGGTCGGCAAAATCGATCGGGCGCCCGTCATCGTCCATCATGTAAGCTTCAACGTTGCGGAGTTCACCACGCTCAGGACTGGCGTTAGAGAAGTAGCCCAGATAGGTCGCGCCGCCCTGGGAGTCAGGCCGCACCGATACTTGATCAACGGTGATCTGCAGAGGCGTGATTGGCCCTGGTTGATATGAGGCCAGTTCAACGAGGATTTGCCCGGATTGGACGGCGATGTCGAGTTCATCGAATTGCGCCCTGAAGGCGGTTTCCTCGCCGGGAGAAAGCTGGCGCAGGGCGGGGAGGAAGGTGGCTTCGGTTTGGACTTCTCCCTCTTCGTTCAAAAGAGATACTTGCAGCTCCAGATCGGTGAGATCATCGTTGGAGATATTCTCAATCAAGCCGAAGATGTCCCAGCGCCCCGGGTCCTGAACGGCTCGGGCAGTAACACTCTCAATCTCGATCACGGGCACGGGTGTCGGCGTGGGAGTGGCAGGGGGGGCAGTGTTCGTGGCCGGTATGGGTATCCCGGGCTCGCGCTCGAGCGCCGCACAGCCGGCGAGCGAAATGACAGCGGCCAACAAGAGCGCGGCGGAGCTCAGCGCGCCCCAGAACGATATCAAAGGCTTCGTGGCATTTCCGGGTCGGTTGTTGATCGAGTTCTCTCCCTGTGTCATCGACCTGAATGATCAACTTCCATCCATGATCAGTTTCATTTTAACCCGTTGTCCGATTCGGGTCAGCCTCGGAAGACCCTCCCATCGATCCGGATTCCATGAGTGCCAGACTCAATGCTCTGACGTCGTTGATCGAAAGGTAAAAGGGGGCAGGGGCACGGCGGCGCCGTGCCCCTGCTGGAAGGAGAGCAGAGCTACTTCAGGCCCGCACTTCCGGAAGCGAGGCCATGGCCGATTTGATCTCAGCTTCGGGGTAGCTGTAGTTGACCAGCTCGCCCTTCAGGTATGCATCGTAGGCGGAGAGGTCGAAGTGACCGTGCCCCGAGAGGTTAAACACGATGACTTCCTCGGAGCCTGCTTGTTTGCAGCGGAGCGCTTCATCCAGCGCGGCACGGATGGCGTGGGCCGACTCAGGTGCCGGCAGGATGCCTTCAGAGCGCGTGAAGGTCACCGCCGCTTCGAACGTCTCCAACTGACCGACAGCGACCGCTTCGATCTGGCCCGCGTCATACAGCGCGCTGATATGCGGGGCCATGCCGTGGTAGCGCAAGCCGCCGGCGTGGATCCCCTGCGGGATGAAACCGTGCCCGAGGGTGTGCATCTTAACGATCGGCGCCATCTGGGCGGTATCCCCGTAGTCGTATGTGTAGGTGCCTTTTGTGAGCGTCGGACACGCAGTCGGCTCGACAGCCACGACGCGCGTGCGGTTGCCGTTCTTCAGATTTTCCCGGATGAATGGGAATGCCAGGCCGGCGAAGTTGCTGCCTCCGCCCACGCAGCCGATGACCACATCAGGGTACTCGTCGGCGCGGTCAAACTGTTTCAACGCTTCCTCGCCGATGATCGTCTGGTGCATGAGCACCGGCCCCAGAACGGAACCGAGCGAGTATTTCAACTCGCCGTTCGACGCCGCGGCGCGCTCGACGGCCTCCGATATTGCGATGCCGAGTGATCCCGGGCCGTCGGGATCCTGCTCGAGCAGCGAGCGGCCGAAGGCTGTGTGGGAAGACGGGCTTGGCGTGATGCTCGCACCGTAGGTCTCCATCATGATGCGGCGGTAAGGCTTCTGCTGGTAGGAAACGTTCACCATGTAGACCTCGCATTCCAGGTCAAACATCTGGCATGCCATCGCAAGCGCCGTGCCCCACTGGCCGGCGCCGGTCTCGGTGGTGAAGCCGCGCACCCCTTCCTGGCTGGCATAATACGCCTGCGGGACGGCTGTGTTGGGCTTATGCGATCCGACCGGAGAGACTCCTTCGTACTTGTAGTAAATGTGTGCCGGCGTATCCAACACCTTTTCCAGGCGCCGAGCTCTGAAGAGCGGGGTCGGTCTCCACAGCTTATAGATTTCCCTGACCGCATCGGGAATTTCGACCTCGGCTTCCTGGCTGACGGCCTGCTCGACGAAGCGCATCGGGAACAACCCGGCGAGAAACTCCGGCGTGACCGGTTCCTTCGTCGCGGGATGGAGCACAGGCCCGGGCGAAACGGGCATATCGGGGTTGATGTTGTACCAGGTGTGCGGCAGCTCGTTTTCATCTAACAAGAACTTCGTATTGGACTTCATATGACACCTCCGTCGTGTGGCGGGCCTGATCGGATGCAAAACGCCCGTCCTCATCATGAGGACGGGCGTTCGAACCCGCGGTGCCACCTCGTTTAGGCTGGCAAGAAATAAAAAATCCCGTCGTGATGCGACGGGATGCGTCTGACCAGCCTCACTCAGTCAGGGTACGGCAGTGTGTGCGATACCCTTTGCCATGATAACGGTGGCAGCTCCGGCAGGAACTACTCGGTCGGATGACCTTTCGTGCTGCGGCTCCGGGGTCCATTCGGCGCTTGCGCTCGGGCAGGCTCTCAGCTTCTCCTGCTCTCTGTGCCGCCGCTTAAGCGCGTACTCTTCCCCTTCACAGCCTTTGGCCCTATTGGATTTCGGGGGAGTATAAGTAAGAGGACCGGGTTTGTCAAGGAAATCAGAGGTTCGGAATTGGAGATTAAGGAGCAGGGTCAGGTGTTCTGGCACTCGATGACTGAGGAAAATCCCTCCGGGAGGTGGAGCGGCGGACCCGCATTTGCGCCCCTGGTTCCTGATCAGGGATCCCAGCGGGCCTGCATCCAGGCCCGCCTAATACACCGGTAGGCGTGGATCGACCTCGCGCGCCCAGGCGTTGATGCCGCCGCGCAGATTCTTTAATTTACGGAAACCCGCCCCGGCCAGCAGCTCCAGGGCGCGCGCCGAACGGGATCCGGATTTGCAGAAGAGCACGATTTCATCGGCGCTGTCCAGCGAGTGCATCCTGCTGGCGAGCGAGCCGAGCGGGATCAGCTCTGCTTCCGGCAGGGCTGAAATGGCCAGTTCGTGAGGTTCACGCACGTCGATCAAGCGCACACGATTGCCGGTTTTCAATTGCTCCGCCAGCACCAGCGGTTCGATCTCCCATTCGGAGGGCAGCCGGCCCTCTTCGTGATCGTGGCCCGGCACGCCGCAGAACGCCTCGTAATCAATTAACGCAGTGACCTCCGGCTTGGCCGAGCAGATTTTGCACTGCGGGTTCTTCCTGAGCTTCACCCGGTCAAAGCGCAGATCGAGGGCGTCATAGAGCAGTAGCTTGCCGATCATCGGCTCGCCGATGTCGAGCAGCAGTTTAATCGTCTCGGTCGCCTGGAGTGTGCCGACCGTCCCCGGGAGCACGCCGAAAACACCGCCCTCCGCGCAGGAAGGCACCAACCCGGGCGGCGGCGGCTCGGGGAAGATGCAGCGGTAGCAAGGACCCCGTTCGGCCCAGAAGACGCTCACCTGACCTTCAAACCTGAAAATGGAACCATAAACGTTGGGCTTGCCGGTGAGCACACAAACGTCATTAATCAGGTAGCGGGTGGGGAAGTTATCGGTGCCATCGAGGATGATGTCGTAAGGTTCGGCGATGCGCAGCGCGTTCTCGGATGTGAACGGCTCGTCGTAGGTGACCACCTTGATATCCGGGTTGATATCCAGCAGACGCTCGCGCGCCGAATCGACCTTGCGTTCGCCGAGGCTGTGTGTGCCGTGCACGATCTGGCGCTGCAGGTTCGTGAAATCGACGATGTCGTAATCGACCAGGCCGATCGTGCCGACGCCTGCGGCAGCCAGATACATCGCAGCAGGCGATCCCAGCCCGCCGGTCCCAACGATCAACACCGAACTGCGCTTGAGTTTTCCCTGCCCCTCGAGCCCGACCTCGGGCATCAACAGGTGGCGCGAATAGCGCAGAATCTCGTCATGGTTCAAATTCGCGTCGGAAGCAATATTTCCGTACTCAGTCATCTGATTCTCGTTTCATCGGTGCCTGGCCAAATTTTACTCTAGAACCCCGACCGGGCTGCTGTTGGTTATGTGCCGTTGCTGCGGGTACTCACCAATTTCGCTTAACTGGCGGATCAAAACTTCGGCGGGTGTGGCGCGGTTGTTGATTTTGCGGGGCCGCCCAAGAGAGTCGATCAGGAATGTCGTCGGGATGCTCAATACGGCCCACCGGTTGGCCAGCTCTCGATCTTTGGTGGCGTCGACTTCGAAAACCTGGAGGTTTTCGCCGTATTGATCGGCGATCGCCTGGAGCGCAGGGCGCTGGATCAGCTTGCAGGGGACACATCCGGGCGCCGTGAAATACAGGATCGCAGGCCGGCCGGGTTGAAATTCCTTCAGACCAAGCCCACGTCCCGCCCGGCGTCTAAGCAGTAAGCGTTGGAAGAGCAGGGAGAGGGCCAGCGCGCTGAACATAATGAGGAAGAAAATTGCAATTCGCTCAACCATCGTGACCTAGCCTGGCCTTTCCATTGAGCCCTCGCTGAACCCCGGCGCCCCCAGGCGTGCAAGCCAGTAATACAGCGTGCAGCCCAGGCAAAACCCGAAAAACAGATTGAGCCCGGCAAGCAGGATGACGAGCATCGTCAGGATCCAGGCGGGTGTGTGGGCGCCGAGCGCGAACGCGAGCGCAGCGGTGAGGAGCACGCCCGCCCCGACCAGTTGAGCGAAGCGGTGCGGCTCGAACCGGTCTGGTTGGAGATCGGGTTGGATTACCTTGACCGCGCGCAACAGACGGTAGACCGGCAGGAATGCCGGCTTGTGGAACAGGCTGCTGATGAGCATCAGGAACCCGCATAGAATGACAAGCAGCGGGGCATCTGCAATATAAGCCGCAGCCAATGTGGCGATGACAGCAGCCTGGTTCGTCCGGAGCGCATTATGATCCACACGCTGCGACTCAGCTGGCTCCATCAGGTTATCTCCCTTCTCGAGGCGCCACCGGCGATGCTGGGGACGATCATCAACCGGTCGCCTTCCTTGATCGGCGTCTGCTTGCCTGCCAGGGTGCGCACATCATCATCGTTCAGGAAGATATTTACGTACGGCCGCAGTTTATCCCCCTCATCAAAGAGGTGCGTGCGCACGGCCGGGTACTGCTGCGCGAGCGCTTGGATCGCCTCCTCCACGGTAGCACCCGACACCTGGATCTCCTTCTCCCCGCCGGTGTATGTCCTCAACGGGGTTGGTATGCGAATATTGTTCATTCCGATTGCTCCTTCATTTCCAAAATTTGACTCCACTCGATCTCTTCTTCATCAAATTGACTGCGGTCATCGTTCAAGCGCCAACAGCGTGAAGCGGCCGTCTTGCCGTTGTATACGCTCGTGATCAGGTATGAGAACCAGGGCAGCGACCACTCCAGATCAAACCGGGAGGGTTCCGGAGGATGATCGGGATGCGAATGGAAGATGCCCAGGATTTCGAATCCTTGCTCTTCGGCGAACTGCTCTGCACACAGCATATCCTCGGCTTCGATCAGATATCTCCGCCGGCGCTGATCGGTTTCGAAATGGTTGTCCTGGGGCAGGGCGGTCTCGACGACTCGGCTGTCGCCATCAAGGCGGCCGAACAGGAACCCGGCCGCTTCCTCAGGGTAGACTTTTTCGGCGTGGGCGCAGATGGCGGCGTAGACGCCCGCTGAGATCCGGAGCGTCATTCCTGCCCCCAGAACGGCTGTGAGAGATACTTGGCGCCCGAATCAGGGAGCAGCACGACGAGCGTGCCTTCTCCAAGGTCGCGAGCCACCTCAAAGGCTGCCAGGATAGCGGCAGCTGCCGAGATACCAACGAAGAGTCCTTCCACGCGCGCCAGTTCTCTGACCATTTTGTAGGCCGGTTCCGTGGCGATGTGGCGTACCTCGTCCACGACGCTCGGATCGAAGATTGCGGGTGTGGGCGTTGAGGGCAGGTGCTTTAGACCTTCCAATCCATGGAAGGGACCATCTGGTTGAACACCGACGATCCGGATATCGGGGTTTTGCTCTTTTAAGTAGCGCCCGGTTCCGGTGATCGTACCGGTCGTTCCCATCCCGGCGACGAAGTGCGTGACGCTTCCCCGAGTTTGCTCAAATATTTCCGGGCCGGTGGAAGCGTAATGGGCCTGCCAGTTGGAAGGGTTGCTGTATTGGTCAGCGTAATGGTACCGATCGGGATGGTTGGCAGCCATGCCGAGGGCGACTTCGTGGGCACCTTCGGACCCTTCCAGCGGGTCGGTCAGCGTGACGATCACGCCGAAGCTGCGCAGGATCGCCAGCCTTTCCGGGGTGGCGTTTGAGGGGATGGTTAGCTCGATCGGGATACCGAGTGTGGCTCCCAGCGTCGCGTAGGCGATGCCCATATTCCCGGAAGTCGAATCGAGAAATATTCGACCATCCGCGAGCGCCCCGCTTTTCCGAGCCTGTTCGAGGATTGCAGCTGCGGGCCTATCTTTTACAGATCCGCTGGGGTTGAACCACTCTGCTTTGGCGTAGATATCCACTTCACCGGAAATGCGTCCGGCAAAAAGGTTCTTAATCGGAACCAACGGGGTGTTGCCGACAAGCTCCCATAGTCCCGTCCGCTCGGCTGCGTTGATATTGATTCCGGTTTGTTCGATGAGGTGGGTCATGCTCGACTCCAGTTGAAAACAAAAAAACAGACGATCGTGACGACAGTGAAGCGCGAATGAACGCACTTCCAGGCACGCATATTGCAGCGCGGGAGCGTGTCACGGCTCGTCTGTTGGATGTCTTACTGAAGGAAGATGATCGTGTTACAGTCTGTTGACAAGAGACGAGGTGATTAGCGCCCCCGCCTCGGACATGTGCAGTGAACCATCATAAGGTACCTACCCGGTCAAATAATTATGAATATATTGATGGATATTATACATTTTGAAAGGCCGGAGTCAAGCGTCTGCCCTGCAAACGTGGTTTAGGCAGGGACTCAGGTCACGTAGTAACCGGATATGGACCACTGCTATAATGTCAGCCAGGCAAGTGAGCGAACGGCAGCAGGATATGCAGCAAGATTACGGGCAGAGAAAGATACGAACGAATTCAGAGCCACCCGGCCGGGAGGTTCTCCGGCATGTCAGCGTGACGCTGATCGTCGCCGCGATCCTCGCGACCATTTTCACTGCCTGGACGCCGGCAAGTCTGAGCCCCGGTGAGATCGCCGGTCAATTGGTGGCGGCGCTGGACACCGACCCTGCCGGCCCGTCCGCTTCGGTTGCTGAACCCGGGACCTCGATCGAGGATCGTGCCTTGAGGGTGGGCATCGTCATCGGCCACCTCGGGCCGAATCCATCTACCGGTGCTGACGATCCGGGCAGCATCTGCTCCGATGGGTTGACCGAACTGGAGGTCAACCGGGAGATCGGCATGCGCACAGCAGCGGCGTTGGAAGCGGCTGGTTTCGAAGTCGATGTGCTGGAAGAATTCGACGACCGGTTGTTTGAATATCGTGCCGTCGCGCTGGTTTCGATCCACGCTGATTCGTGTTTGCCGATCAACGATCTGGCGACGGGTTACAAGGTCGCCAGCGCGCTCGATACGGTTGTGCCCGATCGGGCACAACGCCTGGTGGACTGCATCGTCGATCGTTATGCGCGCGCGACGGACATGAACTTTCACGCAGGCAGCATCACGCGGGATATGACCGAGTATCATTCGTTCCGCGAGATTCATAGTCAAACCCCAGCCGCAATCATCGAAGCCGGGTTCCTTTATCTCGATCGCGATTTCTTAACCTCCAATCCCGGGAAAGCGGCGCGCGGCATCGCTGATGGCGTGCTCTGTTACGTCAATAATGAGCCGGCGTCGATTCCTTAGGTTGAATATCTGTGACCACAAATCCCTCGATGGATGAGCTATTCAGGCAGTCTCTAAGCGCAGCCAAACGCGCATTGCGTGCAGGTGATAGGTGGACAGCCCGCAAACATGCCCGTCAGGCGGTGCGCGCAAATCCGCGTTCTGAAAAAGCCTGGCTAATCCTGGCGGGTGTTTCGGAGCCGCGCGCCGGGCTGGCTTATGCCGCCCGCGCGCTGGAGATCAACCCGCGCAGCGAGAGCGCACGCCAGGCAATCCGCTACCTTGCGCGCTCGGTTCCGGCGCAAGACCGGCGTGCTGCCCTCCGGGAAGCGAGCATACCTGAAGGGCTGCTGCCTGATATGGTCCCCGGGTCCCATATCGCCCAGCGCCGGGTTCTGCCGGTCCGGGTTCTTCTCGCCTCACTGGTGCTTGCCGGTGCGGTTGGTCTGCATATCGGGCGTAAACCGGCGGCGGCTCTGCAGCCCCAGACAGCCGGGAACCCGCTCGAGAAGGCGACCATGACGGCAACCCCGACCCCGACCTCTACGCCCACGCCGACGCCGACCGCGACACCCACAATCACGCTAACCCCGACGGCGACCTTCACGCCGACCGCCACCCCGACCCGGCAGGTATCCTATCTATCCTCATACTCAATTTCAATGGAAGAGATCTATGCTGAAGGGCGTTGGATCGAGATCGATATCAGCGAGCAGCGCGTTTCTGCCTACGAGGGCGATCGGCAGGTGAACAGCTTTACGGTCTCAACCGGCACATCGGCACATCCAACCGTGCTCGGCCAGTACCGTGTGTACGTGAAACTAAGCGCCACGGATATGTCCGGGCCGGGCTACTACCTTCCTGATGTCCCTTACACGATGTATTTTTACCGGGGTTATGCTCTGCACGGGACGTACTGGCACAGCAATTTTGGGACTCCGATGAGCCATGGCTGTGTCAACTTGCGCACCGCTGATTCGGAGTGGCTCTTCAACTTCGCCTCGGTGGGGACGCTGGTCTACGTCCATCCCTGAGTGCCTGAAAGCCGGGATTGCCCCCTCATTCTGAGACCCAACGCGAGCTCCAATTCTGGTAAGATTCCTCTCGACAGGGCAGAGTCGACGCCCCGAGTTGGGATTCGAATCTGCGCAGTGCAGTGGAAGCGATTGAGGTTGCCTGGTTATGAGCGCAAAGGTGCTCTTTGAAGGTCTCGTCGTTGACGAGTGGGACAATCCGGTGGTGGTCAAACAGGTCGGCGGCGATTTTTTCTATGTCATCGACGATGACGGGTTCCTCCGCCATGTCGAGAGCGAGGCGGTTGACCGCCGGGTTCTGGGCGAACTTTTCGGCATGATCAACGGCCAGGAAGAGGTCATCAGTGAAGGCGCGATGAAGATGCTCGGACAGGAGGACATCTTCACAAAGGCGGCGATTGAAGCCTCTTTGAAAGATGTTGACAGCCAGGTAGAAGGTTTGCTGCAAACCGGACTCCCCGAGGATATGCGCGCCTGGCTCGGGATGATGGGGTTCCGGGTGGTTCTGGATATCCATGGTGAGGTAGTTGAAATTGCCCAACCGGCTGATCCGGAGGATTACGGAGAGTGAAGGTTATGGTGATCCGGTGTTTGAGCAGGCATATCGCGCCGCGTTTGAGGTCTGCAATGAACTGTGTTGAAGAAGGGAGGACGAGGTGAGTCTCAGCCCCTACGTCATCGATGTAAATGAAGCGACGTTCGAACAGGACGTTCTCCTTAAGTCCCACGAAGTGCCCGTTGTCGTCGATTTCTGGGCGCTCTGGTGCGGTCCTTGCAAGACGCTTGGCCCGATGCTGGAGCGGTTCGCCCTGGAAGCCGGCGGTTCATTTGTGCTCGCCAAGCTGAATGTGGACGAAAATCCGTCACTGGCGGTGCGTTATGGTGTTCAGGGGATCCCAGCAGTGAAGGCGTTTCAGAATGGCCAGGTCGCGCACGAATTTGTCGGTGCGCAGCCAGAAGGCATGCTGCGCCGTTTTCTCGAGCAGGTTGTTCCCGACGAAGCCGACCAAACGGTCAACGAAGCGCGCAGCCTGCTCATGACGCATCAATGGGACCAGGCGGAGCAGTCATTCCGGGAGATCCTGTCCGAAAATGACGCCAACCCGGCAGCTGCGCTGGGCTTGCTGGAGAGCCTGCTGATGCAGGGGCGGGGCTCGGAGGCCCAGAAGCTCATCGCAGATTTTCCAGCCGGCACGGAGTGGGCTCAAGCTGAACTGTACCGACCGCTTGCAAAGCTGCTGACCGAGGTGGAGGACAATGGCCCGGGTTATGACGATCAGGATCCACTTGCAGCAGAACTGTATCAAGCGGGGCGTCTGATCGCGCGCGGCAATGTCCCCGCCGCGATGGATGGCCTGATTGATATCCTGCGGCACGACAAACGCTACCGTGATGGCCTGCCGCGCGAGATCCTGCTGGCGCTATTTGGAATCCTGGGTGACGAGGACACGCTCACCCAGCAGTACCGAGAGGAATTGGCCTCCGTACTTTTCTGAGTGCGGAAGGATAATTGATCGCGAACGAATGCGCCCCGGACCATCGTCCGGGGCGCTTGATTTCATCTGCCCGTGGATTTACTGCGCGGTGGGCGCCTCAAGGATGAGCGTCCCCCAGGTGGTCGGATCGGCTACCCGGCGTGTGCTCACCGAAGAGACCATCGATTGCCAGTCAGATATTCCACTCCGGTCGTTATCGGAAAGCGAGAGGGCGAATCCAAAACGTTCGTTTTCGGCAGGCGTGTGCCCGAAAATAATCCAGGGAATCTGCGCTTCCAGATCATAACCGCTGGAGGTCTTGACCGCCTTCACCTGCACACTTGTTAAACGGCCCTCCACGCTGCGCGGGAACCAGCGGTATGCTTCCGGCGGCAGGCTGTCGAAGTTCCCCGCAGAGAGGCCGATTTGATAATCGTCGCTGTTGACCAGTGTCGTGCTGTAATCACCCTCCAGATCGAGATCGAGCTGGATTTCGACGTCATCGCCGCGGTACATATATCGTCCTGTTGAAACCTGAACGATAGCGTCGTCGACCCTTCGCACACCAAGATAGAGATTGCTGGCATCCCATCCAACGTAGAAATCCGCCGATAGATCGCTTGCACCTGTCCAGCTCGAGCTGGCATACGAGAGGATGCTGTCGGCACGGTAACCGGTGGTCGACCATTCCTCCAGGGAGCCGTCAATGGTCGGTGGGGTGGAGAGGTATGCGGCTGTGATGAGCGCGCCGTTGGGGCGGCGGTCGGTGGAGGTTGGCACCGGTGTGAGTGAGGGACCCGCGGTGGGGGTCGGCTCGGTTCCATCTGGGGTGGAGGTGAGGATTGCCAGGAGCGGTGTGGCGCTGGAGGGCACTTCGGCGGGGGGCAGCGTGGGCGGCGGCTCTGTCTCGGTGGGGGTCGCAGCAAAGATTGCGGTGTGGGTGAGATTCGGCGTCGGGAACGTGAAAGGGGTTGGTGAAGCTGCGCCGGGAAGAGTGCAACCGGTCACGGTCAGCAGCGTACAAACGAGCGTTAATTTGACGATCCGGGCGCGCATAATGGCCTCCAGGGATCCACCATCTCAAAGATTGGGCAGGCAACCCACCCACCACTCTCGTGTTGTTGGCATATGTTTATCAAACGTGCCAGGTCTCATGAAGTATACATTTTTTCGGCGGCTGCAACACCCTGCTCCCCCCTTCCGGGGAGCAGGGTACGCCCAGTCCGCTTATCTCGATCCACAGGGCAGGGCGTTCTGTGCGGTCAGGCTAATTCCGCCCGGTTGAAACCGATCAAAGCAGCGATGATCCCGACCACGCACCAGAATGCAGTGAAGAACACCGGGAGATAAAGCATGCCGGGGAGCGCTTCCTCAGCGCCGGCGACGATCCCGGCTGCGATTGCAGCCAACGGCCAGGGGGTCCACATCACGAATGGCGCCAGCAGGTTAGCCAGCAATACGCCCCCCAGAGCGGAACCAAGCGTCACGGCAAGCAGCGTATTGCGGTTCTCGATGAACACCCCGCCGGTGATTGTGAGCACGATGTAAAAGAAAGTGTGCAAGGCCATCATGCCGACCGCCGCCAGGAATGTGTCTGGCACAGGGACGCCTTTGAGCAGGAACAGCCCGAACGCGACTGCGCTCGGCAGCGCAATGAGGAGCAGCATAACCGGGAGCGTGTGAGCGGCCAACTTCGCTAGCACGAAAGCGCTGCGGGTTACAGGCTTCGAGAGCACCCACTCGGCTGTCCCTGACTGCTTCTCGCCGAGGATGGTATCGAGTGTCAGGATGATCACATCGATCGAGAGGATCATGAAACCCATGCCGAAGAACATCTGGGCGCCGCCGGTCAGGAGGTCAATCTCCTCGCCAGCCGCCTGGAGGATTGGCGGCATCACGAAGAAGAAGAACGCCAGCAGGCTGTTCATACCGATCGCGCCGATCAGAGCCTGCAGCCACCACCGGCGGGTTCCCCACCAGAGTCTGCTCTCACGAGCGAAGAGGTTGCTGAAACCTGATAATGCCTTTCTTTCGGTTATTGCGGTGGTGATGTTCGCCATCTCAAGAGCCCTCCCCGACCAGATTCATGAAGACCTCCTCAAGTTCATATTGCTTGCGTCCGTAATGGATGATTTGCACATCTCCATCCTCCAAAATAACCCGTAGGAGGTGCTGCCTGGCATGCGCTTCGTCCTTGACCGCGATGCTCCAACGCGTGTGGCTGTTCACCGCTGTGACGAGAACCCGGGATACCCAGGGCAGCTGCTGGATGCGCTCCAGCGTGGTCTCTCTCTGCCCGGATAGTTCCACGTCGTAGACGGCATCGCCTTCACCGAGCAGCAGTTCTTCGATCGGCCCCTGCGTGACCAATCGGCCGTTGTTAAGGATCACCACTCGATCGCTCACTCGCTGGACATCATCGAGGATGTGAGTCGAGTAGAAGATCGTCGTGACCTGACGTAATCGTTTCATGATGTTGAGGACGTCGGCACGACCCATCGGGTCAAGCGCAGCGGCAGGCTCATCCAGGATGAGCATTTCAGGGTGGTTGATCTGTGCCTGGGCGATCCCCAGACGCTGCAGTTCGCCGCCTGAGAAACCCTGAATTGGCCGGTCGGCCTTGCTTGCAAGATTAACGATTTTCAGGGATTCGTCCACGCGGGATTCGATCTGTCCGGGATCATCGTAGAAGAAGCGCGCCACGAAGCGCAGCGTCTCGCGTGCGGTCAGATTTGAATAAAAACGTGGTCTTTGAGCGAGATAACCGGTCCGTTGGCGGATCTCCAGGCTTTCGGATTGGATGTCTTTACCGAAGATCTCGGCGCGGCCCTCCGTCGGGTGGATCAGGCCGAGCAGGAGCTTGATCGTTGTGCTCTTGCCGGCCCCATTCGGGCCCAGGAAGCCGACGATCGAGTGCTCGGGGATTTCCATCGTGAGATGGTCGAGCGCCATCACGTCTCCATATGATTTCGTGAGGTCGTGAGTGCGGATGACGGTGTTTTGCATATCCTCTCCCAATGATTAATTTGTGAAAGTTTCATTATCATCATACCTGCCAGCGGTCTGCTCGCACTCCAGCCTCTGGGCAGTTGCTCACCTGGCCAGATGGGGAGCAGAGAGATGGCCGGAAAAAAATATCCCCTGATCGCATATGGATCGGGGATATCGAGTAGGGCGGGTGGGATTCGAACCCACACGGTGTCTCCACCGGCGGATTTTAAGTCCGCAGCGTCTGCCAATTCCGCCACCGCCCCACACCACTATTGTAGCCTGCATGGAGGATGCGTCAAGGAGCGCTTCAACGGTGTGATCCACGCATAATGGCGGGGCTCGCTGTGCTATAATCCCGCGTCGGAAGGATGGACCTATGTTAAAAAGTCTTACCCGGTTGATCTCGGGGGATCCAGTTAAGAAGATCCTTGACGAGTACCGTGAACCGGTCGAACAAATCAATCAGCTCGAGACTGATATAAAAGCGCTCTCAGACGAACAGCTGCAGGCCAAGACCGGCGAGTTTAAAGCCCGGCTGGCGAACGGCGAGAGCCTGGACGATCTGCTGGTGGAAGCCTTTGCAGTTGTCCGGGAGGTCGCCGTCCGGACGATCGGACTGCGCCATTTCGATGTTCAGTTGATCGGCGGCGTCATGCTGCATGAGGGCAAAATCATCGAGATGAAGACCGGCGAAGGCAAAACGCTTGTCGCGACGATGCCAATCTACCTGAATGCGCTCGAGGGACAGGGCGTCCACCTGGTCACCGTCAACGATTACCTGGCGCGCCGTGACGCGCGCTGGATGGGCCCGATCTTCCATTTCCTGGGGATGAGCGTCGGCGTGCTCCAGGAAGCCTCCCGCACCGAGCATGGGCGCAAAGCGTTCATCTACGATCCGGAGTTCGAATCCGTCCAGGAGGATGTCCATAACCTGCAGATGGTCGATCGAAGCCTGGCCTACGCTGCGGATATCACCTACGGAACAAACAACGAATTTGGCTTCGATTACCTGCGCGACAACATGGCGCGGACGCTTGATCGCCGTGTTCAACGCGGTCATCATTACGCCATTCTCGATGAGGTCGATAACATCCTGATCGACGAGGCGCGCACACCGTTGATCATCTCCGGGCCTTCCCATGATGATCCGGATACCTACGTGGAGATGGCGAAAGTTGTCAAGCTGCTCAACCCCGAGGATTTCGAGGCAAACGAGAAGGATCGCACGATCGCCCTGACGGAAATCGGCGAGGACCATGTTGAGCAGCTGCTCAACACCCCGCTGCGAGATCCGGATCGGCCTGAAGACATTACCCCGGAACAAGCCCGGCTGCTGGGCCACCTTGAGCAAGCCCTGCGGGCTGAGTATCTATTCAAACGCAACAAGGATTACGTTGTCCAGTCCGGCAAGGTCATCATCGTAGACCAGTTCACAGGCCGCATGATGGCTGGCCGGCGCTGGTCGGATGGTCTCCACCAGGCGGTCGAAGCGAAAGAAGGTGTGAAAGTCCGTCAGGAGAATGTGACCTACGCGACGATCACGCTGCAGAATTACTTCCGTATGTACAACAAGCTCTCCGGTATGACCGGCACCGCAGTGACCGAATCCGAAGAGTTCGACAAAATCTACAGCGTCGATGTGCGGCCGCTGCCGACGAACCTCGAATACCTCGCGATGGAGCCTGATACCGACCTGATCGAGGTGGATTATCAGGAAGACGGGAACGACTTCGCATATTACGCACGAACGGACGATCCTGAGAAGCCGGTCTTCTGGCGTCGAAAGGATTTCCCCGATGAGGTCTACCGCACTTTCGAAGCGAAGCTGCGCGCCGTATCGCTCGAAATACTCCGCCGGCACCTGGTCGGGCAGCCGATGCTTGTCGGCACGACCTCGGTCGACTTATCCGAGCTGATCTCAAGCCGGCTGCGGGCCGACGCGCTGCAGACCCTGGCGAACATACTCGTCATCCGCGACGCGTACATGGAAGCCAATAACATCCCGGATGACGGCATGCGCGTCGAAGCGCTCCAGCCGCTTTATCAACCGCTGGACGTGCAGAAGCCCGCGCTGCAGCGCCGCTTCGCACGCGATCTGGGTATCGCGCTGAACCCGACGCGCGACGAGAACAAAGCCCGCCTGCTGCGGATCCTCGATCTCGATCAGAGCTACAGCGAGGTGCTCGAGGAGGTTCTGAAGAGCGGTATCAGCCACAACGTGCTCAACGCCAAGCGACATGATGAGGAATCTCAGATTATCGCCGGGGCCGGCTCACTGGGTGCCGTCACGATCGCCACAAACATGGCCGGACGCGGCGTCGATATCAAGCTGGGCGGCGAGATTGCAGAAGAGATCATCGCGGCCGTCAACCGGGTCCTTCGCCGTACAGGAATTGAAGACCCTGAGACGCTCAACATGGAAGAGCGGCTGCAAGCGCTTGAAGCCGCCGATGAAGAAGCGATCGGTATCTATAAGGCTGAGGTTCGCCAGCTCAAGAAGTTCATGGAAGATGCCAAAAAAGTCCGGGAAGTCGGCGGATTGCATGTGCTGGGGTCCGAGCGACATGAAGCCCGCCGGATCGACAATCAGCTGAGAGGGCGCGCCGCGCGCCAGGGCGATCCGGGCTCATCACAATTCTTCCTCTCGCTCGAGGATGAGCTGATGCGTCTTTTCGGGGGCTCGCAGGTTTCGGGCCTGATGGAGCGCTTGAACATCGACGAGATGGTGCCTATCGCACACGGCATTGTAAACCGAACAATCGAGTCGTCCCAACAGCGCGTGGAAGGTGCAAATTTTGACTCGCGCAAGCACCTGCTGGAATACGATGACGTTCTCAACCAGCAGCGTGAAGTTTTCTACAATCAGCGGAACAGGGTCTTCGCTAAAGAGGATATGACCGAGGACCTGAATGCGATGGTCCAGACAGAGATTGAAGGTCATATCGGGATGGCCCTGGACGATCCGGAAGGTCCCTGGAAGCTGCTGGCCTGGTTGGAGGAGACCCAGCCAACGATCGGATTGGATTGGGAAGAACCATATCCGTCTTACATGCTGCAGATTATCCTCGATGAGCTCGAAGAAATCGATGATGCGGACCTCCTGCAGAGTAAGCTGCTTGAGATCGCAAGGGAATCGTTAGCGCTGAACAAAGCCCATTTACTCCGATCGATCGATGAACAGTTCACACGTTCATTGGAGCGCCTGGATGATCAGGTCCGCCAGCGAGTCGATTCGGCCGAGATGGCGGTTGAAGCAGCCATCATGGAAGCCGAGGATATGGAGCGTACCGTCGATCCACGGCAGCTGATCCAGCTTGTTGAGCAGGCGGCTGGACTGCGTATTCAGATGGATTCGGAAGGTGAGCAGCGAGTTAAAGACGACCCATACGCGTTCATGCAGAACATGCCCGATCTGATCGAGGCCAGCATGGGGCTGCGCATCTGGATCGGGCTGATCCAGGCGGTTGAACGGCGGCTGGGAGAATCGCTGGGTCTGGAGCCGAAACTCATCCGCAGCGTCGATTGGGACCAGGCCGAGACCGAACTGTACGAGGCCGTCGAGAGGGTGTGGGATGCCCGCTCAGAGGGCATTCTCAATGACATCCGCACCGACCTGAGCAATACCCTACGGCGCCAATCCGAACTGGATTTTGCCACAAAGGTGCGGTTGCTGGTGCAGATGAGTTATGGCCAGCGAAGCTACTTTGATAAGAAGACTCACCAGCGTCAGGCGGTGGTGGTCGCCCGACTTTCCTATCCTTTCTACGCTGCGCAGTTCATCGAAGGCCGTGATTCTGAAGACCTGGCAGAGGATATCTTCAACCACCTCAAGGGTTCCCAGGAAATGCTCGAAGATGCCCTCGGGCGGGCCGAGTTTGCCAATCTCTCTGGCACACAACTAGACCAGATCGAGGGGCCAGTCCAGAAAATGCTGCGGGATGCCCTCGGCGAGGCGAAATTTGAAGACTTGCTGGACGAGGGTACGCTTGCGACGTTCCCGGATGATGTGAAAGAGGCGATCATCGATGGCCTCGGCAGCCGCGCCCTGACGCGGGCTTACCGTGAATTGTTTTTGTCGGTTGCCGACCAGTTATGGGTCGATTACCTGACTCAGATGGAAGCGCTGCGGACCTCGATCGGGCTGGAGGCATATGGTCAGCGGGATCCATTAGTACAGTATAAGAGTCGTGCATTTGATTTGTTCGGCAATCTATTGGTGGCCATACGGGCAGCTGTGGTGTCGCGCATGTTCCGGCTGAGGGTGGCCGGGGGCCGGCAGATGGCTTCAACACCGGCTTCGCCGGCCCAACCGCAGGCTGCGCCGGTGGGGAGCAGCCGAAAATCAAGCAAACGCAGGCGTCGAAGACGGCGATAATTGCCACCTCCGATTGGCGGCCGTGCGCCACCCAGAACTTAAACCTCTCGCGGCCGGAGGAGATCCGCACACCTGATAGGCATATATCTGCAATATGAGGCGAATCTTGACCCAACCGCAACCTTCGATTAAGGCGCTGCCAAAAGTCGACATCCACCGCCACCTGGAAGGGTCGTTACGCCTGGCGACCCTGCTGGAGATCGTCCGATCTGAGAATCTCTCCCTACCTGGAGAAATCGAATCGCTGCGCAGCCGGGTTGAGGTCGTGGGTGACGCACCGGTCACGACCGACGAATTCCTTGCCAAATTTAAAACGATACGCATGTTTTTCCGTTCTAGAGAAATTATCGAGCGGTTGGTGTATGAGGTCATCGAAGATGCCTCGGAAGACAATCTGCGCTTGCTCGAACTGCGCTTCACCCCCGCAGCGCTGGCCCAGGCCGGAGACTTTGAGCTCGAAGAGGTCACTGATTGGGTTCTTCTCGCGGCGGAGAAGGCGGGGACGAAGTTTGGCGTAAAGGTCGCCTGTGTCATGAGCGTGAATCGCCATGAGCCCGTGAGCGTCGCCGAAACGGTCGCCAGCCTCGCCATCGAGCGGATCGCCAGCGGTGTGAGCGGATTGGACCTGGCCGGTGATGAAGCCGATTCCCCGGCGGAACCTTTCAAGCCAGCATTGCGTCGCGCGAAAAAGGCAGGGTTAGGGATCACCATTCATGCCGGGGAGTGGGCAGGAGCACAGAACGTGCGCACCGCCATAGAGGAGCTCCAGGCCGACCGGATCGGGCACGGCATCCGTGTGTTTGACGATAAGGAAGTGACTGCCCTGGCAGCCAGAAGCGGCACGGTATTTGAGGTCAGCTTGACGAGCAACTGGAAGACAGGAGCGGTCTCAGATCTGGCGGTCCATCCGGTTAGGGAGATGATCCAGGCAGGATTGGCAGTGACGCTGACTACGGATGATCCCTCCATTTTCACGACCACATTGAGTGAAGAGTTCGAAATTGCCAAGTCTCATTTTGATTTCTCGATGGATTCGGTCAAAGCGTTCAATCTGATCGCGCTGCAGTCAGCCTTTCTGGAGGATCGCGAGAAGAAACACATCGAGAAGGAGTTAGTCCTCAGATACTGGGGAACGGAGGGTGGGATTGCACCGGATCGGTGATTTAGAGTTCGCGGTCGTCTCCGATGGACGGGTGTGGGTTGACGCAGGCGGACCGTTCGGGCTGGTCCCGAGGACGCTTTACGAATCGACCCTGTCCCCGACCAGCAAAAATACAATCCCCATGGATTTGAACTGCCTGCTTGTGCGCTCTGCAGGAAAAACAATCCTGATCGACACCGGATTGGGAGAGAAACTGGATCGCGATGCCCGCGCCAGGTGGGGTTTGGAGCGACCCGGAGGGGGATTGCTAGCCCGGCTCGAGGAACATGGCGTGGCTCCCGGGGATGTGGATCTGGTGCTGAACACGCACCTGCATGCAGATCACTGCGGCGGCAATACGAACCTGGCCGATGACCGGGTTGTCCCAACATTCCCTCACGCGGAATACTGGGTTCAGCGCGTGGAGTGGTCTGAGGCCAGCCATCCCGATGCACGCACACGCGGCACCTATTTCAAATCCAACTTTGAACCGCTGTGCGAGCGCGGCCAATTGAAACTGCTGCACGGGGACACTCAAGTTACAGAACACATCCGCTGTGTCGTGACGCCCGGGCACACGCGCGCACATCAATCGATCCTGCTTCAATCCGGCGCGTGGCAGGGCTTATATGTCGCCGACATGGCTTCATTCGCGATCAATATGGAACGGACCGCCTGGCTGACCGCATACGATGTGCTGCCATTAGAAAATGTTGCCACGAAGATGCGCTGGCAGCGCTGGTCGATCGAGAACGGCGCCTGGCTTTTCTTTGAACACGATCCCGAAATAACAATCGCCCGACTCAACGAAGCAGAAGGGCGATTGCGCATCTCACCGGTTGACGTGAATTCTGAGCTTACTGGGTAGACTCCCACGCGGCCACAGCTTGACGGATCAGTTCTCTAACCTCAGGATCCGGGACCTCTCCGATTTCATAACTATGGACACCAATTAAGACACGCGCCATCCCTCCGGGTCCTTCGATCAGACGTACGGCCAGTTCAGATCGACCCGAAGCTTCGATGCGTGTCTGCAGGATCGAATTGATCTGCTCGATCATGCTCGACGGTTCGCGTTCAGCCGTTTTTGATTCGCCTCCGACATCTGGCTCGCTCCCTTTGCTGGCGGAGGCCGAGGGTTCCGGTGTGCTGACCCAGGTGTTTAGATCAGAAGCGGCGTACTGTACGCGTGTCCAGTCTGGAGATGACCTCAGTTCATCCGCCGAGGCGTATTCACGTTCCCCGACTCTGATGATCAACTTGCCGGTAACATCGTCTCGCAGCAGCGTCGCCACCTGGATGCGGTCTTTGCCAGGCGGCGGGGCCGCTGGCTGCGGCTGTTCGGGTTCAGTCACCTGTGCCTCCTCCCCCTGTTCAACCGGCTCTTCGGGGTGTGCATCCATTAACGCCGGTTCAATCGATGGTTTGATGTCCAGATCGGGATGGTCCTCAGGCGGTGTCGCCTCTCCGGGGACGTCATCGATCTCACCGTCGAGGATGTCTTCGCTGGGGGTGGGCACCGCGCTGGACTGCTCTGTTTCGATTTCGCCGCGTTCCCTGCCACGTCTGTCATCCGATGTGATGACCATGTATGCGAAGATCGCCAGGGCGATGCCCGCAATGATGAGGATGACCCCGATGATCAGTGCGTTGTTCATTTGTCATTCTCCCGTTGACACCCGGGACAAAAGTATGTGCCGCGCTGGCCTACGATGGTTCGCCGGATGGGCGTCCCGCACACGTCACACGGCTTTCCGTCCTGTTTATACACCCGAAAGTGATTCTGGTAATCCCCGCCTCGATATACCCAATCAATGCTAGCTCCATTATGACGTATTCCATCGCGGAGGGAAGTGCGAATTGATTCCCATAACCGTTCGATCTCGTGTGCCGAGAGTGTGTGACTTTGACGTAGTGGGTGGATGTGTGCGCGGTGGAGCGCTTCATCGACATAGATGTTGCCCATCCCTGCGAGGAAATGTTGATCTAAAAGCAGCGGCTTGAGCTGCCGCCGGTGAGCACCCAATCTCTCTTTCAGCAGGTCTACCGTAAAAGAATCTTCCAGGGGTTCGGGGCCCAGTTTCCCGAGAATTACCTCGGGATCGGGTGTCCAGGATATCTTTCCAAACTTGCGAGCATCGCTGAAGCGCAGCTGCCAGCCGTTATCGAGGTGGAAGACGGAGTGAACATAATCATCTTGCGGCGCATCCGGCGGTCGCAAGAACAAATCCCCACTCATTCGCAGGTGGATGAGCAGTGTGCCTTCATCGAGGGGAAAAACCAGGTATTTGGCCCGGCGCTGCACGGATTGAACGGTCCGGCCTTTGATGCGGCGGTGGAAGGTTGAAATGGAGGGGCGCTCCACCTGACGCGGCCAGGAGGTAGAGAAGCGGGTGATGACGCGCCCGGGCAGCGCTATGCCACCACTGCCAGTGCGAAGCTGACGGGCGATTGTCTCGACTTCAGGAAGCTCAGGCATCGCTGGCGATTATACCCAGTGGCATTGGGCGGGCAAGGAGGCGTTTCAGTGGAATGCGATAAGATCTCGGATTTGCTCCAGTTTCGCGGGGCCAATACCTGGTACCTGTATCAGTTCATCCACTTCCTGAAACCACCCATGCTGCTCCCGGTACTCAACGATGCTGGTGGCGAGACTCGGCCCGATGCCAGGTAAACGTTCGAGCTGGGCTTCATCGGCGGTGTTGACATTAATCCTGTCATCCGCGGAGGGCGTTGACGCTGGAGCGGAATCATCGATTGTTTGTGTCGATGCGAGTGCAGGAATATAGATTTGCTGTCCAGGCTGGAGGGTTTGTGCGAGATTCAATCTCGATAGGTCGGCTTGTTCGCTCGGACCGCCGGCCGCCGCGATGGCTTGCTCGACGATCGAACCCGGCTCAAGCTGAACGACCCCGGGTTTTCTGACAGCGCCTGCTACGTGGACGTTGATCGGGCCGGCAGTGGGTGGGGGGATGAGTTCGATGGGATAGCGAGGCCGGGGGTGGGTTAACAGCAAGAGCAGGCCGGTTGCCAGCAGACCGGTCATGAGGCCACCCAGAAAAACGGTGAATTGACGCAGCATAGCTTTCCCCCTGAGGTTCAGTCTTCTACATTATAGAGCAGGCTCTCTTCGCGTTCAAAGTGTATAATCCCCGCATGCCTACTTATTATTCTGGTGAGGGTGATAGAGGTTACACGAGTCTGCTCGGCTCGGGCAAGGTCCCGAAGTATGACCTCCGCCCCGAGACGTACGGCGTGTTAGATGAGGCCTCCGCTGCGCTGGGGCTGGGACGGGCTTCCGCCCAATCGCAGAAGACGAATGAGGTCCTGATCGCCGTCCAGCGCGACCTCTATCGCATCATGGCGGAGGTGGCTGCGCTGCCTGAGGATGCGGCCAGGCTGGATCGCTTCAGCGCTGAACGGCTCGAGTGGATGGAGGACGAAATTGCCGCTCTTGGCGACCAGATCGAGATGCCCGGCGGGTTTGTGATCCCGGGCGACTCCCCAGGCGGCGCGGCGATCGATCTGGCGCGCACCGTCGTGCGCCGTGCAGAGCGCCTGGTTGCCCGCATGCTGCACCAAGACCTGTTGCAGAATCCTGTCATCCTGGCTTACATCAATCGACTATCCTCCTTATGCTTCATCCTGGCACTCTGGGAAAACGAGCATGCGGACGTCGATCGCCCGACGTTGGCGAAGAGCGATCGCCGATGACGGGCACCTGGATCAATGTTGCAACTGTCCTGATGGGCAGCTTGCTGGGCTGGGCATTTGGAGCAAGGCTGCCTGAGCGCGTCCGCCAGACCGTGACGACAGTGCTGGGGCTTTTCACCTTCCTGCTTGGCGTTTCGCTGTTCATGGAGGGTATTGAAGATCCAAGTGAAAATTTGCTGATCCCGCTGATCAGTTTGCTTGTTGGCGCGCTGATCGGCGAACGCCTGGGAATCGAGCGCTGGATGCAGGCCATCGGCGCGAAGCTGGAGGCGAGGTTCGCGGGCGGCAGCGGGGAGATTGTTGAGGGCAACCACTTCATCCGCGGTTTCGTCACGGCGAGTTTGCTGTTCTGTGTCGGGCCGATGACGATCATCGGTGCGATTCAGGACGGCTTGACGGGGGATTTTCAACTCCTGGCGATTAAATCCGTCATGGATGGGTTTGCGTCGTTAGCGCTCGCCTCAAGTTTCGGCGTTGGCGTGCTCTTCTCGGCACTGATTGTGCTGTTTTATCAAGGCGGGCTTACACTAGCAGCGGCGCAGGTCCAGGCTTTCGTAAGCCCGCATATGCTGGCGGAGATCTCTGTTGTCGGTGGTGTGCTCTTACTTGCGTTGGCGATCGGTCCGCTGCTTGAACTTAAGACAATTCGAACGGCGAACATGCTGCCGGCACTGCTCGTTGCGCCGCTCCTTGTGATCTTGTTATCGATCCTGATTTAGCAAAAAGCGGGCGCTCTAAGAAGCGCCCGCTTTCACTCGCATATGCTTGCCCCGACCGGAAAACTAATTCTCAACCTCTGCAAGTGCTTGATCGATCTCGATTGCAAATTGTTCGAACGGGTAGGCGCCGACGACCAGCTTCCCGTTGATCAAGAAACTGGGGGTGGAGTTGACGCCAACCTGCGCCCCGAGCTCCATATCCTCGCGTAAGAGGTCAAGATAACGTTCTTCCCCAAGGCAGCGTTCAAAACTGGCATCCAGTTCAAGCGTATCTGCCATCGCCTCCAGGCGGGCGATCGTGAAGCTGCCCGCGTTCTCGCCGATACGGTTGGCGAAGAGCAAATCGTGGAATTCCCAGAAGCGGTCTTGCTCTGCTGCGCAATAACTGGCGAGCGCTGCGGTTTGAGATTCTTTACGCGCCGCGCGTGCATCGATCACAGGAAAACTTCGATAGACAAAGAAGACCTCGCCGGTCTTCACGTAACTCTCGATGACCTGGGCGAGAGTCTCATCATGGAAGAACTCACAGGCTGAACACTGGAAGTCGGAAAATTCCTCGATCACGACCGGCGCGTTCGGATCGCCCATGGTCGTCCCCTGGGTTTGTTGGGGGTAATCATAGTAATCTGGCACCACGATGCCGCTGACCGCGGCTTGTGTGCGTAAGATCACCAGCGCGGTCACAATCAATGCAACACCCGCGATGAGTATCACGCCGGTGAGAATAGTCCGCCGCTGCTGCTGTTGCCGTCGCTGGCGAATCTCTTCACGTTTGCTCATAAGACCTCCTTGGCTTTCACAGGGCGAATCCTGCTGTAGCTGATCGGTGATGTCGATATCTTGTCCCGGGCAATTCTACACCATGAATTCGAGCCATGGGTTACAAAGTACAAGATATAATGGGGAAAAGGACAGAAGAGAGGTGACACAATGGACCTGCTAAGTCAAATTCTGAGTCTGCCCATATTGCTGATCGTACTGCTCCTGGTCGCGTTCTTGTCGTCGGCGATAAAAATTGTTCAGGAATACGAACGCGGCGTCATTTTCCGACTTGGCCGGCTCATTGGAGCGAAAGGGCCGGGGTTGTTTTTCGTGATCCCGATCATCGACCGGCTTGTGAAGGTCGACCTGCGCATCGTCACCCTGGATGTACCCTCCCAGGAGGTGATCACGCGTGATAACGTCACCGTCAAGGTGAACGCGGTGGTCTTTTTCAAGGTGGTCGATCCCAACGCGGCGATCGTACAGGTCGAAGACTTCCAGCGCGCGACCTGGAACATCTCACAGACAACGCTGCGGAACGTTGTCGGGCAATCTGAACTCGATGATTTGCTCGCCAACCGCGAGGAGATCAACCAAAAGTTGCAGCAGATCATTGACGATGCCACGGAACCCTGGGGTATTAAAGTGACCATCGTCGAGGTGAAGGACGTCGAACTTCCCCAGAGCATGCAGCGCGCGATGGCTGCCCAGGCCGAGGCCGAGCGAGAAAAGCGGGCCAAGATCGTGCACGCTTCCGGCGAATTCGAAGCTGCGCAGACTCTCCAGGACGCAGCCAACCTGATGTCAATCAACCCGGTCTCAATTCAGCTGCGCTACTTGCAGACGCTGACCGAGATATCCGTCGAGAAAAACAGCACGATAATCTTCCCGGTCCCCGTCGATATGCTGGAAGGCCTGTACCGTTCAATGAAATCTGAGGATTAAAGACGGCGACGAAAATCGCATTCTGCTCGAGTCGACAATCCCCCATCAAGGGGGATTGTTTTAACCCTCTTCCGGGTCTCAATCTGGAACTAGATCAAAACGTGTAGGCGTACATTGGGTAGTGTTGACCGGTCGGCTCGAATCCCAAAGAATTGTACAGGTATTGGCTGCTGAGATTATCCGCCTGTGTGTTGACTGTCACCCGGTCGAACCCGCGGCGGGAGATGTGTCTGAGCATGTCGACCACCAGTTCCCGCCCGACCCCCTGGCGTTGGAATTCGGGCAGCACGGCGAGGCGCGCCAGGTGGGCACCGAGGGCGGAGGCTGTGCTGATCTGGTAGCCGACGAGGTCACCCTCGACCTCGCAGACTGTCGCGTAGGTTGATAGTTTGCTGGCGGTTGTCAATGTCCTGATCGAGTTCTGCCAGGCAGGGGCAAATGCGCTGTGATCGACCTGTTCGACGTGAAGCAGGTCGTCGGGCCGCATTCTCCGGATCGAGATCCGTTCGTTCCGAGCGAGCACGCCGGCGCTCCCGCGCCACTCGTAGAAAACGACTTCGTTTGCCATTGAAAAACCGGCCCCGCTGAGCAAGGGCTCAAACCAGGGCTGCAGCGCGAGAGAGTAGATCGTCTTAATTTCCAATGTTTTCGCCCGCTCATGAAGACCGGCCCATAAGGTTTGCCAGAGAGGCCCGTGGGGATCTTCCGGAGCCGCTGCGAACACTCGGATCCAGGCGATGGGTAGCGGGTCGGGAGGCGCCGCCAGGCATGCGCGCGGCAAATCGTTATGCAGTGCGATCATGAAAAGCGGGTCCTCGACCAGCTCCAGAGCGGGAACCCAGTCAAGATGGACATGCCGGAGGTTTGCGGTCGTCAGCAGCGCGGATACAAGTTCGCGGTCAGCGGGAGTTGTCGGGCGAACGGTCAAGTTTGCCATGGGCATGACGGGCGTGTCTTGCTTCGCAGCCTAGCGGTTGAAGAAGCGCAGCGGGAGCTTGAAGAGCCAGGATAAGAATCGGTCACGCAATGATGGTCTTGTTTTCGTGTTGAGCACTGACTGCATCGCATCGAGTGCTTCCATCGGCCGCCCTTGTTGGAGTTGGATCTTTGAGAGCGCCTGCATGGTGTACTGCAGGTCTTCCTGGTGGTCGATTTCCCGGAATATCTGGGCGGCGGCGCGATAATCTGCTTCGGCTTCTGACAATTGGCTCAGGGCTGCTTTTGCCATCGCCCGGTTACCCAGAGCCTGAGCCTTGAGTAGAAGATTTCCTTCGTTGTGAAATATATTAGGGGTTTCTTTCACGGCAGCAAGTGCTTCCTGTGCGTGATCGAGCTGTAACAAGCACACGCAAAGGTTATTGTCCATCTCTGCGGCGCGCAGCGGGAGACCTGATGTGTGGAATAATTGGCGCGCCTCGGAAAACACCTCAATGGCATGTTTGTAATCACCAGCCCGATACGCTCTGGTGGCCTCCCGGGCCAGATCTTCCGGATCCGCTGAATGCTCCGTCAATCGAGGATATCCTGAAGCGTTTCCGCGATGGATTGCAGATCATTGACGTCTAATCTGCTCAGTTCTCTTGCCATGCGCAGATAGGTGCGGTGATCGGGATCGGAGAAGAATGACCTGAGCTCCTCGGGCAGCTCCTTAAACTGCTCGAAGGCCTCCTGGTTGCGGTGCCATGCACCGATCGGTCCGTCTTGATCGATATACCGGTCGAGTGAATCTTCCAGCTCAATCAGCAAACTCTCGAGATCAGGGAGCGGAATGGAACGCAGGCCGCGTTCGTAGGCGCTGATGCGGCTGGGAGGCATATCGGTCCGGTCTGCGACTTCACGAATCGAGTAGCCGAGTTCATGGCGGCGTTGCCGCAGCATCGCACCGATCATGCGATCGCGCAGTTCTATCATGATGCTTGGCTCGAAAGTTGGCTCATCGGCCAGCGACTCGGTAGTGGGGTCGAAAAAGTGCTGCAGCGGAACGTCAAGGTGGTAAGCGAGCAGCTCGAGTTCGGGCAGTGAAAAGGATTTGCGCCCGTGTTCGAACGAGGAGATGGTGCTGGATGAGCTGCCAATCATCTCACCGAGCGACTTCATGCTCTTGCCTGCATCAAGGCGGGCATCCCGTAGCAGTGCGCCCAATATCTTGCCGCGTAAGGTTCGAGATTGTTCGTCCATCATCTTCGATTCACTCCCGGTTGAAGGATCGTGGCGATTATAGCAGAACCAGAATCCGGACTCGATCGTGGCTGGCGCCGGAAAGTGAACTCCACCCTGGAGCGCTTCGCCAGGTTGCACAAGTGCTGTCCGGTCAGCGAGCTGTGGGTAGATCCACTGCCGGTAATAGAAATTGCTGGGTCTATCATCTTACTTTCATACTCTCTTGTTTATGCTCTGCAATCCCCTCTCCGACCAAGAAACCGGCGACTTCCTGCGTGAGCACGTTGCCGGGCGTCTCGGGAAATCGAAGCGCAAGCGGAGCATGCAGGGTGATAACCAGGTTCATCCGGTCGCCCATGTATGGGATCGCACCCAGCACGGGATGCCCCAACGCTTCCTCTGTGCTTCTCGCCGTCAGGCTCTCAGAAGGGTGGGGCCGGTTGGTGATGAAATGGATCCTGGATCGATCGATGCCGGTTTTCACCAGATAGTTAAAAATCGATTTGGCGCGTGCGACGCATTCCTGATCGGGCTGCAGCAATAGCAGAATGTGATCGGACTGCGCCAGCACGGCATGTCCGGGCGGGCTGAGATCCCGGCCGAGGTCCACAACAAGATGTTCATACTGGTTTCGAAGGGATTGCAGCAGAGCAGGGATGTTGCTGGAGATCCAATCATCCAGCCGCTCGGGTCGAATGAATCCGGGTAATACGGCACAGGACCATGCTTTGGGGACCAGCAATTCTTCATGCAGCGTCATGCCAGCCAGGGCTTGCGGTTCCTGGACCAGCAGCTGATCAAGAGTCAGTTTTCCATGTGCTCCGCTGATAAAAGAAAGCGACCCGACCGGAAGGTCGAAGTCGATCGCGAGGACCCGGCCTTCTCCGAGTGCCAGCCCAATGTGGTGAGCGATATTCAGCGCCAGAGAGGAGGTCCCCACGCCACCTTTGATGCCGACCAGCGCCGTTATCTGATGACCGGGCGCGCTGGACGACGGGCTTGCTGAGTGATCATCGTGAGCAAATTTGTCTTGCGCGAGGAAGTCCACCAGCAGATCGACTGCCCCGGGCTGTTTGACGAAGTAGCGGTCGACACCCGCTTCACTGGCCCGGGCAGCGGAGGACGGTTCCTTCAGCTTCGTCAGACCGACGATCGCGATTTTCCTGGTGCGCGGATCATTGCGCAGCTTCTCGATTAATTCGAAACCGTCGATATCGGGCAGATCCAGCTCGCTTACGACGATCTGTGGTTGGTCGCGCCATGCGACAATTAAACCCTCTTTGCCGTTCTGGACCGACGTAACGCTGTAGCCAGCCTGTTGCAGCGTATGCCGGATGAACTCCGCGGTCTGAGCATCCGGCTCAATATGCAGCAGAGGGATCTGACCGGTCACCTGGCGTCTGGCTCCTATCCTTCATCAACGGGCGGCATCAAATAGCCTATGCCCTGTCTCGTGACAATGTGGATGAAGTTCTTCGGGTCCGCCTCGATCTTCTGACGCAGCCTGCTCAGACAGACCCAGAGGATCTCCTTGTCGTCCTTATATTCCGGCCCCCAAACTGCGGTGAGCAGGTCTTCTGCGCTTTGAACATGACCGACATTGTTCGCCAGCGTCTGCAGCAAGCGGTACTCCGTTGCGGTCAGCGAAACCTCTTCGCCATTGACGGTCACCAGCGCGCGCGCCAGGTCGATTTCAAGTTCATGATGTTCGAAGATCGGTTCATGAAAGCCTTCGACTGTCCCTCGTTCTGCCCTGCGAAGCACAGCGCGCACGCGCGCCAGCAGTTCCTGAGCCGAGAAAGGTTTGATGATGTAATCATCAGCGCCTGCGTCCAGACCGCGCACCCGATCCCGTTCCTCCCCTTTAGCGGTCAGGATGATCACGGGGACAGATGAAAATTCGCGGATGCGTTCACACGCTGTGAAACCATCCATGACCGGCATCATCACGTCCAGCAGGACGATATCGGGTTGTTGATTGGCGACGGCTTCGACTGCACTCTGGCCGTCCATTGCGGTGATGACGTTGTAACCATCGCTCTCAAGATTAATTTGAACGAGGCTGAGGTAGCGGGGCTCATCGTCAACGACCAGGATTGTTTTGGGATCGTTCATGTTTTCCCTCCTGCTTCCGTCTCATCAAAATCTGTGACCGGAAGGTCGAAATAAAAGATCGTACCTTCACCCATTGTACTCTTGACACCAATTTCACCACCATGAGCTTCGATAATTTTACGGCTGATATAGAGCCCTAATCCGGTGCCGCGCGTGTTGCTGGAACCGGGCACACGATAGAAGCGTTCAAATAAGTGAGAGGTGTGCTCAGCCGGGATCCCGGGTCCTTCATCCTTGACGCTGATACGCACTTTTCCGGCATGCTTGCCCGCCGTGATCGTAATCGGGCTCCCGGCGGCATATTTACTGGCATTGTTCAGGAAGTTGTCGATCACCTGGGCAATGCGGGTCGAATCGATCTGCATCACGGGCAGGTCATCAGGAAGATTTACCTCGATGGGGATCTTCGGGTGGGCGCCTTTGATCCTGTGAACCGAAGCACGGATCACGGGCGCAATCCTGGTCAGTTCGAGGGTCATGCTTAATGTCCCGCTGTCGAGGCGTGATGAATCGAGCAGGTTGTCGATCAACTCCCGCAGCCGATCCGCCTCATCGTCGATGATTTCGAGGAACTCTTTACGGCGCACTTCGTCCCAGGTTGTGTCTTCACGCATCAGCGTGGTCACGTAACCTTTGATAAAGCCCAGGGGCGTGCGTAGTTCGTGCGAGATTGTGGAGATGAATTCATCCTGCATGCGGGTCAGCTCGCGCTGTGCCTCGAGGTTGGCGACGCGTCGTGAAAGCCGCCGGTTTTCCAGCAGCTGCCCGACGTGCCAGGCCACGAATTCGGCCAGGCGGATATGTTCGGCGGGGTAGGATGGTCCTCCGAAGCGTCCAAACACCAGGCTGCCGACCGTGCGGCCGCCGACCAGAAGCGGCAGACCGAGATAATCACGACGCCGATCTCGCTCTTTTACGCTGGGCCCGGCATCCTCCTTGCGAAGAATGGTCTGTCCCGAGCGGAATGCTTCTTGCGCCGCTGGTTCCCCCCACGTGAGACCCTCCTCGCGGGATCGCCCACGACCGAGTGCCCGGGCGTAACTCGGTTCGAGTTCTTCGCTCTCCTCGTTCTCTAAATAGAGCGCGACCGTGTCGAAGATGAAGATCGTTCGCGCCAGGCGGAATACCGCATCCAGCCCGGCTTCGGTATCGAACGTCTCGGCGACGATGCGCGCAATTGCGTAGACCGCGTTGAGTTCGGTGCCATACGTGAGCGTCTCGGTGGGTATCAGCGGACTGGACATAATTTCAATTCTGCAGCAAATGGAAACGAAAACGAGTGCCGCTGCCTTCCTCACTTTCCACGTCTAATGAGCTGCCATGCGCCTCCAGAATCAGCTTCACCAGCGACAAACCCAGGCCGGTGCCACCATGGCGGCGGGTTGGCGACCCGTCCAACTGGTGAAATGGCTCGAAGATCTCTTCGATGCGTTCGGCGGGAATACCGATGCCAGTGTCCTCGATTTCGAATAGTATTCCGGTCTCGGACGAATTTGCCCGGATCGTCACACTTCCGCCGGTCGGTGTGAACTTGATGCCGTTGTCGACCAGCTGGTAAATCACCCACGAGAGCCTTTCGACATCGGCGCGAATCGCCGGCAGGCCTCCCTGGATGTCAGCGATCAGCTGTACACCGGCCTTATCCGCCTTTTCATGTGACCTCTGGATCACGTTTTCAGCGGTGTCAGCGACAGAAATTGGCTCCAGGTTTAATGTGAGCCCCTCACGGGAAGCTGTCGAGAACTCGATCAAATCTTCGATCAGTTGATTGAGTCGGTCGGTGGCCCGCCGCATGACATTTAAGGCGTCGGCTTGCTCACCGCTTAACGCGCCCAGTTCACCGTCGGCAAGCAGCTCGACGTAGCCCTTCAAGTGAGCCAGCGGGGTGCGCAGCTCGTGGGAGATGTTGGAGATGAGGTTGGCTTTGACTTGATTGATTTCCGTGAGGCGTTGGAGAGCGTGGCGCAGCTCCCGGGTGCGTTGGTGCACGCGCTGCTGCAGCGTCCGATTGGACTCCTGCACGGCAGCATGCAGTTTCACGATCTGCTCGGTGAGGGCTTGATCCAGCGTTTCTCGGGTTAGAAACCCCATCTGAATCAGGGTCTGGCCCAGCAGGACGTCCTCCCCATGCTCTGCGCGCGCTTTTTGCTGTCTCAGTGCTTCTTCCAACTGCAATTTACTGATCACGTTCTGCTCGATCAGGAATTCACCGATGCGGGGGACCAGCCAGGCCGGGGTGGTATCGATGGGAGTGTATTTCGGGACACCTTCGAGGTAGGCTTTCTCCCCCAGAAGGGAAAGCAGGGCGAGGTCGACACCGCATTGTGGACACAAACGCGCGTCCATCGGCAGGGGCTGTTCGCATTGCGGACAGTAGACAACCCGCCCGACCGGATTCTTCGTGGGGTTCTCCGCCATGATTAGAAATTCTTCTCCCTCTTACAGGTTCACATCATAGACTGTTGATGTGATCATCGCAAGCAAGTTCTGAAATTCAATGAAAGGACCCTGTAAGGTTCAACCGGCCAGATATCGATCATAATAGGGCCATGGAAAGGGTGGTTGACTATGGCCGTTGAAGTATTACTCATCGACGATGATCCCGATCTGGCAATTATGCTCCGCACGCTCCTGAAGGGTCAGGATTTCCAGATTTGCGCTGAATATAACGGCGAAGACGGAATCGAGACATGCAGAACCGCAAAGCCGGATGTGGTCATCCTGGATTTGCTCATGCCCGGCATGGATGGCTGGGAGGTCTGCGAGAAGATCCGTGAATTTTCCGATGTCCCGATCCTTATCCTTTCAGCGCTCGGCTCACCCGGCAGCGTGGCTCGTGCACTCGATGCTGGAGCGGATGACTACCTGATCAAGCCGGTCCACGCGAGCTTGCTAGCCTCAAGATTGCGAACGCTCGTACGGCGCCGATTGCAGGTCCGGGAAGTGGTCGCCGCATAACCATACCCAAATTTGATAGGATCGCTGGCTGGCAACCGCGTTTCCCTGTTCCAAGTCACGCAGTCTACACTGCGTGATTTGGTTTAATGCAAGTTTTCAGCCACGTTGCATTACAGAGGAAATCGGGTTGCCCCACCGTCAAACATGAGTGCATGTCCGTGGATAAATGAGGCGGCCGGTGAGGCCAACCAGGCGATCGAGCGGCCAAACTCATCGACGCTGCCCATGCGACCGAGCGGCACCGCTTCGGTGACCCGCCCGGATTCTTCTTCCAGCGAAGTTTGATTGCGTTCGGCTCGATCTTTCATGAGCTGCTCGACACGCTCGGTCCAGGTCCAGGCAGGGTTGATCGAATTGATGCGGATCCCCTTCGGACCCAATTCATTGGCCATCGATTTCATCATGCCGACGACGGCCATGCGCAGCGCGTTCGAGAGGATCAGGTTGTCAATCGGGTGTTTTACAGAATAGGACTGTGTTGTCACGATCGAGCCTGATCCCGCTTCGAGCATCGCCGGCACGACCGCGTAGCACAGGTTCACGGCGCTCATCAATGTGAGATCGATTGCGGCTCGCCAGTCGTCGGGGGTCAGATCGAGGAACCCGCCGGGGGGAGGACCCCCTGCGTTGATGATCAGTATGTCGATACCGCCAAGCTCTGCTTTTGATTGACGCACATAACGGTCGATATCGGCCGGTCTGGTTAGATCAGCCTCAACAGAGACGACCTGCACGCCGGTCGAATCCCGGATCGCCTGCGCGGTCGCGTGGACCTGCGAGGTGCGTGAGCACAATGACACCGATGCCCCCTCGGCAGCAATAGCTGCAGCGGCAGCCTTGCCCAGCCCTCGCGAGGAAGCGGTGACGAGCGCTTTCTTACCTTCTAATCCGAGATCCATGCCGGGGCTCCCTTACTTCAATCTACTACAACAACGTGATCTGGTGGTCGACAACCTGGAGATCAGGCCGGTGGCGCACGACCCATCGCGCAATCTTTTCGAGCATTTGCTGGACGTGCGCCGAGTCGTTGCTCACGACCACACACGCAATCGCAGCGCTACGGTGATGGTCATTGAGCTCGATCTCGGCGACGGAGATGTTGAACTCTTTGTGCAGGCGAGCCAGGAGCGGTTTCAGCGTCCGCCGCTTGTCCTTGAGCGAATTGCTGGCCGGTAGATAGAGGTCGATTGAGAGCGCACCGACATGCATGCTATCAGTGTATTCTCCTTGGAAGATTCCTACAAGCTCTGTAAATGAGCGGTTATAATTAGGTCACAATGAAAAAGACAGTATTCCTCATTTTAATTGTATTGCTGCTCAGCGCCACGATTATGGTGGTGGGGGTTAACTGGAGTTTACAGCGTGCCACCGCGCCAGTAGAGGAAATGCGCCAGCAGATCTCCACCCAGGTTTCAGCATTCATCAACCCGACCCCGACGATCATGCCGGATCCGATTACGATTGTCCACGAACTGCGCCCGCTTGCCAGGCTTGAGACGATGCAGTACTCGGTTGAAAAAGTGATCACCGCGGAGACCGGACAGGGCCCGTTCGGCTTTCTTTTCGGTGACCGTTTGCTGCTCGTCGCTCACGGAACAGTGATCGCCGGCGTTGATCTCGATAAGCTCGGGCGCGATGACATTAAGGTGGATGCCGAGGGGCGCGTGACGGTGGCGCTGCCTGCGGCAGAGGTGTTCATAACCTCCCTGGACAATGAGCGCTCCTATGTCTACGATCGTGATATCGGGTTGCTGCGTAAGGGGGATGTGCAGTTAGAGAGCGCGGCTCGCCTGGCGGCAGAGCAGGAGATGCTCAAGGCGGCGATCGAAGATGGCATTCTGGACCAGGCTCAGACCAACGCTGAAAATTATCTCTACCGGCTGCTCAGATCGCTGGGCTTTTCAGACGTCACATTCACAGTTGGCGAAGAACTAGATTAAATCCGCTCCGTCCATTCAGGATTTGAATATCTGCTCCTCTGAAGCTCAATCGCGTGTTCTTGTTCGGATTGGGTGAGACTGTCCTCCTGGAGATCCCATCCCAGCGCACGTTCAAATCCCCGGACCAGCGCCTGAGCGGCTTGCTGCCAGGTGACCTCCGAACCGATTATCTCACTGACCGAGGCAGCACGCAGCAGCACACGCTCTTTGGCTTTTTGACGGGTTTCTTCATCCTGGAATCGCAAGGCATCGCAGATCCGTGTGATGTCGCCTGTCAGCGGGAGAGTGCCGTGCTGCAGGACGCCCTTGACACGGCGGACCTGTGCCGAGCCGAGCAGTTTGCGGCCGGCTGCCTCGATCTCATACGAACTGGGAACCTCGAAGCATACCGGGTTGCTGCGTTCCTGTCCGGAGAGTTGTACCTCCGGTGCGACGGCAGCCGCCAGGCCGATCTGCTCCAGCCCGCTTAGAAGGGCGCGGCTCAACCGCTGGTAGCTGGCTAACACACCGCCCACAAGATCGGGGTGATCGATCGGGGCGATGACTGCATAGGTCAGTTCGTCGGTGTGCAGTATGGCGCGGCCGCCGGTCGGGCGGCGCACGATCGACCAGCCGTTTGCATCGATTCGCTCGAGATCCACATCGGCAAAAGGCTGTGCATATCCCAGTGAGAGGCTCGGTGGCGACCAGGCATACAAGCGCAATGTCGGCGGAACAGATCCACTTGAGACCGCCTCAAGGATGCTCTCGTCCGTGGCCATGTTGAGCGAGCCGGGCATCGGGGCGGAGGTGATCAGGCGCCAGGTTTGAGGGTCAGGCATTTACTGTTTCCGGAATCATCGCTTACACTCGCGGTGCGTGTTCATCGCGAGGGTGCACTTTCGGGTCCTTTGAGCATTAATTTGCGTGTTCAACGACTCTATTTGACGGTCTGCAGCATATTTGCTCGGTGAGCGGTACCGGGTGAACAGGGTATGGTACACTCGCCTCTTGATATGATATCAACAAAACGGGTCGACAACGCACAGATGGGCGTTCCCGATTAATGCCATGAAATCCAGATTCGATGTCATCCAGCGCGGAATTTCCCAGATCCGGAAGCCCTTCCTGATCATTCTGCTTGTGGCCGGGGTGAGCGCGTGCGCGGCGAACGTGCCGGACGATGGCGCCCAAACCCAGCCTGAATCCGAGCCGGGGCTTCCCACCCTTACCCCAGCATATCTTCCCACACCCAGCCCAGTTCCAGACACCACTGTCCAGGGAGAGGTCGTCATCTGGATGTCCTACGATCCACTTGAATTGGAGAGCTTGCGAGAAGTGATCGACGCGTTCACGGCCTCTAACCCGGATATCGCCTTTGCGCTGGTCTACTACCCACAGGATCAGCTGCTGGAGGCATACCAGACACTCGCCCCACAAGGCAGACGGCCGACGATTTTAATCGGCCCGTCACAATGGGGACCGCAGCTGTACGCTCAGGGTGACCTGCAGGATCTCGGGGCCTTGATCGATGCCGAGATTGAGCAGGATATCTATCCTGTCGCGTGGACACAGGCACGGACCGATTTCGTTGTCTTTGGCTTGCCGCTTGAGATGAAGGGCGTGCTGCTATACCAGAACCGGGCGTTGGTTGAAGATTCACCTGCATCAGTCACCGAATGGACTGAAGATCAACGCACTTTTGCTGCCCAGGAGGGGATCGAGACCAGTCTGGACTTCGGATTTACGTTCAGCGGCGGATTTCTGGCTACCTGTGGCGGCCATCCCGAGGATCTTTCCAACCGCGCGCAGTTCTGGGGGCCGGTTGGGTTGTGTTGGCTTGAACTCTTGAGGGACCTTTCGGTCGATGCGCAAATTGTCTTTGATTCAGAACAGGATTTCGAGGCTTTTCTCTCCGGCAGCAGCCCCTGGCTGATCGACCTGGCCGAGCGGCGCCCCGAACTGCGCGCGGCGTTAGGAGCGGCAAACCTGGCTGTCGATCCCTGGCCGGTGCATACCGTGCAGTCCCTGCCTCTGAGAGGGTTCACCTGGACCGAGAATATCTATATTGCTGCCGGATCCCCGACGAGGAACATGGAAGCGGCGTGGGCCTTTGCGCGTTATATGCTTTCAACGAAGGCGCAAGCGCGGTTGGCAGATCCTGCGAAAGCGGGCCACATTCCGGTTGTCGCCTCGACAGAGCTTGATGACCCACTGATGGTTGAGAGTTCGGCCATGCTGAGGACGGGGGTTCCCTGGCCGCTCGATTTTTCTGATCAGGAACTGTTGGATGAATTGGAAGTTGCTGTCTCCAATGTGGTCTTGAAAGGTTCGATACCGGAATTCGCATTGAACATCGCTCAGGAAAGTCTCGGCTTACCGGTCACCCGAATTCCCACCGCAACCCCGGCAGCTCCCTGAGCAACCCTGCGCGACACTTTCCCTCTCAGATTGTGATGGAACCGGAGTTCCCATGCATCGTTGTGGGGGTGATTGTGCGGCCCGAAGCCTTCAAAGGGATCGCCACGCCCGACCTGAGAGATGTTTAAATTGAAGCCTATCCGCTGGGCAGGGAGACCAACCCTCGTTGTATAATCGCGGCGGCATGACACAGATTGTAGATTGGCATGAGCATGCACATCGTTTGCACGCACGAACAGGCTGATTTTGACGCCGTCGCGAGCATGTTGGGCGTCTGGTTAATGGATCAAGACGTTCAGCCGCTGCTGCCGCGTCGTCTGAACCGAAATGTGCGGGCGTTCGTAACCCTCTACGGAGAGGCGCTTCCCTTCCTCCGAATGGGGGACTGGGCGCGCAGACCGATCGATCGGATCACCGTCGTCGACACGCAATCGCCCCCATCGATTAAAGGTATGTCCGGCGACACGGAAGTACATTTGATCGACCACCACCCGTTGGGTGATCGGCTGGAAAGCGGTTGGAGCTGGCACGTTGAGGAGATCGGCGCCACGACGACGTTGCTGGTCGAAGAGCTGCAGGAGATGGGTATCGCACCGGATATGGTTCAATCCACGCTCCTGCTGCTCGGGATCTACGAGGATACCGGATCGCTATCCTACGCCGGCACAACGCCGCGCGACATCCGCTCCAGCGCCTGGCTGGTTGAGAACAACGCCGATCTGAATCTGGCCTCTGATTTCTTGAATCATCCGCTCTCTAATGGCCAACGAGCACTCTACGATCGCTTGCTTGAAAACGCCGAAACGATCGACTTCCAGGGGTTGAAAGTCGTGATCGCCACGGGACAAGCTGGTGACTTGGTGGAGGAGATTTCTACCCTGGCACACAAACTGCGCGATGTTTACGACCCTGAAGGCTTGTTCGTGCTGGTGGAGATGGATGACAGCGTCCAGATGGTGGCGCGTTCGACCACCAGCGCGCTGGATGTGGGTTCTATCGCCGAACAGTTCGGCGGCGGTGGGCATGATCGCGCCGCCGCGGCGTTGATTCGTGGCCGTACGTTGAGCGATGTTCGTGAGGATCTGCAGGGGAGGCTGGTGCAGGCGATCGAGCCGGCGGCGACGGTCGAGGAGATCATGTCGCGCGACCCGCAGCTCCTCAAACCTGACGAAAAAATCAGTGAAGCCGCCGAGCTCATGCAGCGCTTCGGACACGAAGGCTACCCGGTCGTGGAGCGGGGCAAGGTGCTCGGGTTGCTCACCCGCAGGGCAGTCGACCGGGCAATGTCACATGGACTTCAGGATGAGCCGATCTTGCGCGTCATGCAAGCCGGTGATGTCACTGTCAGTGAGGATGATTCGATCCACCACTTGCAGAAGTTGATGATCGAGCATGGCTGGGGCCAGGTTCCAGTCAAGGACGCCCAGAGTGAGGAGATCATCGGCATCGTCACGCGCACCGATCTGCTCAACGCGCTGGGCAGCCTGGATGAACGCCAACCACGTCCCACGCTCGCCGCGAATCTGGAAACCGCGCTGCCCGAAGAGCGGCTGAAGCTGCTCCAATGCGTGGCGGCAGAGGCGGAGGCACGCAAGGATGCGCTCTACATCGTCGGCGGGTTTGTGCGCGATCTCATCCTGGGCGAGCCGAGCGTAGATTACGATCTGGTTGTCGAGGGCGATGCGATCGGATTGGCGCAATCGCTGGCCGAGAAATATGGCGGTCGCGTGAGCAGCCACCGCAGATTCGGCACGGCAAAGTGGAGCATTGAAGCGGACCATAAAGCGCTGCTCGGACGTTTAGATCTCGAAGCGTACGATGCAAATGAACTCCCTAAAACGCTCGATTTCGTCAGCGCCCGGACCGAGTTTTACCCCCATCCAACCGCGCTGCCGTCTGTGCGCAGCGGGAGCATTAAACTCGATCTTCACCGCCGGGACTTCACGATCAACACCCTGGCCTTGCGCCTGGACGGTTCGCACTATGGCCAGCTTCTCGACCACTGGGGTGGGGGGCGCGACCTGCGCGAGGGCAGGATCCGTGTGCTGCATTCGCTGAGTTTCATGGATGACCCGACGCGCATGCTGCGCGCCGTCAGGCTTGAACAGCGCCTGGGCTTCAAGATTGAAGCGCGTACGCTCGAACTGCTTGAAGAGGCGCTGCCGCTCCTTGATCGAGTGAGCGGAGAGCGCATCCGCAGCGAGATCGATCTAATCTTTGAAGAGGATGAACTCCTCGAGATCATGGACCGCCTGGGTGATCTCGGTCTGCTGGGTGCGATTCATCCTTCCTTACCCTGGAATAGGGAGGTTCGCGGTCGGTTTGTTAGCGCCCTTGCGCTTGAGCCGCCTGAGCGCTGGCAGTTGAATGAAGTCCCTGAGCGCGCCTACCTGCTCTATGCTGTGTGGTTTGTTGAATTGGATCCGGATCGCGCTCTGCAGATCGCGGAGCGCTTAGCCTTCCCGGGCTCGCTGCGGGAGGATATTCTTGCCGTATGCCAGCTCTACCGGGTTGTCGATACGCTCGGGCGGGGCACACCCACGAGCGAATTCGTCCGCATATTCGATCTCTATCCTGAGCGGGCACTTGTGGCTGCGTGGCTCAGCCTCGAAGGCAGAGTGGATCTCCGCCAGGCGATTGAGGACTATCTTGCAACATGGCGTTTTATCTCGCCGACTATCGATGGGGACGCGCTGTGGGCGAAAGGGCTGGATCCGGGCCCTCGCTATACTCAGATCCTCGGCTCGCTACGGGACGCCTGGTTGGATGGCAAGATCCAGAGTCCGGAGGAGGAACACAACCTGTTGGAGACGATGCTGGAGGAGGCTGGACAAGATGGTTGATACGCTCGGGGTGCGCATCCGCACAGCGACAGAATCTGATCTCGATGCGCTCGAATGGGACGGCAAATACGCTCATTTCCGCCGGGTTTATCGGCAGGCGCTGCGTGAAGCCCAGCGCGACCGCCGCATGATCTTTGTGGCGGAGGCGACCGATCAGGTTGTCGGTCAGTTGTTCGTGCACCTGCACTCGATCTGGAAGTCCTCGTTTGGCGGCGCCCGGACGGGCTACTTTCACTCATTCCGTGTGAAACCCCATTTTCGGAATCAGGGCATCGGTTCACGGCTGCTGTGGACGGCGGAAGCGGCGCTGGTGGACCGAAACTATGCAAATGCGGTCATCTCGGTTGCGAAAGCGAATCTCCGCGCGCAGCAGCTGTACCGGCAGCACGGTTACAGTGTGTACAGCGAAGATCCCGGTGAGTGGTCTTATGTGGATCATCGCGGCAGATTGAGGCATATTTCTGAGCCAGCTTACGTCATGGTCAAGGCGCTGCGTTACGGGAACGCGCCCCGCGATTAACCTTTCACTGGCATGGAACTTGAAACCTCAACCAAGGTTTCATCCATGCGGAAAAATATGCCAACTCTGACTTCTCTGAGTTTATTGCCTACGACCGGTCTGATCGTCCGGCAAAATTTGGAAGCGCATGCTCGCTCCCGTTTTTTGTTGTGTGCGTCGATCTTGCCGTTCGTCTTGCTGGTCGCAAGCTGTCGCAGCCCTGAAGCTGCTGCAACGGACGAACAGCTGGTTGAGCCGTGGGTCGGCTTGATCGCCCCGATTGATGACCGCGTTTCAGAGGCAGAAGAAACCTTGGATCTGCTTCCTCAAACGAGTCCCACCCAAATTCCCACCGTGGCCTTTGCCGGCACACCCACCCCTGACCCATTCCGTGATCCGCCACCTGTTCGCACAGAGCAAGAGTGGTACGTTGTGCACCCCGGCGATTCGCTGAACGTCATCGCAGGGAGATTCGGCGTCTCAGGCACGATGGTGAAGCGCGCCAACGATCTGCTCAACCCTGACTTCCTGTCCGTGGGACAGCTCTTGCTGATCCCGGCTCCTAGCCCTCAAGAGCCTGGACCCGCTTTTAAGATCATCCCGGATTCGGATCTCGTATACGGCCCGACGAGCCTTACGTTCGACCATTTTGCTGAGATTCGAGCGCGGGGCGGCTTGCTGGACCTCTATGTTGAAGAGGTCGAGGGGGTCGAAATGGGAGGCGCCTCGATCGTGCAATTGGTCGCCGAGCGTTACTCCGTCTCGCCGCGCCTGCTGCTGGCGCTGCTGGAGTACCAGTCGGGATGGCTGTCCCAACCGCAGGTGACCGGCATTGAGCGGACCTACCCGATGGGATATGTGGCCTATACCTGGGAGGGGTTGTGGTCACAGCTATCGTGGGCTGCCGATCAACTCAACCATGGCTATTATTTGTGGAAGGCGGGTTGGGCGGGGCCGATGATAACCGGTGATGGGGCGTATATTCCACCGGGGAAGGGAATTAACGCCGGTACGGCCGCGGTTCAGTATCTCTTTGCGCAGCTTTATCCGTCAGGTGCATGGAGAGAGATCGTCTCCGAGGGAGGATTCTTTAGTTTTTATCAAGCGCTGTACGGAAACCCGTTCCAGCGGGCAGTTGAGCCATTGGTCCCACCCGATCTGAAGCAACCCCCGCTTCAACTCCCGTTCGAAGAAGGTAAGACCTGGTCATTTACCGGCGGGCCGCACAGCGCCTGGGGTGAGTGGGCAGCCTGGGGTGCACTCGATTTCGCGCCGCCCGGATTCGCTTATGGCTGTGTCCAGTCGGATGAGTGGGTGGTGGCAGCCGCCGATGGGCTGGTTGTCCGTGTAGACGAGGGTACGGTGCTGCTGGATCTTGATATGGATGGGTATGAACAAACGGGCTGGGTTTTATTGTATATGCACGTTGAGAGCTGGGACCGCGTTCAGACCGGGACAGTGTTGCGCGCCGGTGATCGGATCGGCCATCCCTCCTGCGAGGGCGGGGTAACCACGGGAACGCACCTGCACATCGCCCGGAAGTATCACGGGGAGTGGATATCCGCGGATGGGCCGATAGAATTTATTCTCGATGGCTGGGTAGCGTCAGGCACCGGGACGCCGTATGATGGCTATCTGAGCAAAGGCACGGACCGCTACGAAGCCTGTGCCTGTCGCAACGAGGACAACCAGATCACCAGGTGAACGAATGATGACCGGGCAGAGACGGACGCTGGATAAACGGGCATTGGTGGCCTTGATCGCGGTGGGTTTTGCGATGCTTGCATGCGCGCGCGCAAACGTCGCCCCTTCCGCCGCCATCGGTTCAGGTGGCCTGCCCTCGCCTACCCTCATCCCCACCGGGATCGACGATCCTCCTACACTGACCCTTCCGATCCCGACCGCGCTGCCAGCCACGAAGACCCCCGCGCAACCCGAGCCGGTTGTCTCGCCCACATTCCCCGCGACACCTACGTCCGGTGCGGTGGGAACGGAGGAGCCGCAGACGCTGGTCTATGAAGCGCAGCCCGGCGACAGCCTGAAATCGGTCGCCATCCGTTTTGGGGTTCTACCGGAAGAAATCTCCTCGACCGGCGTGCTTCCGCAGGATCATCGCATGGTCGATCCGGAACAGATCCTGCTGATCCCGAAGCGGCTGGGGGACACTTCACCCGAAGAGCGCTGGATCCCGGATTCAGAGATGGTCTTTTCTCCGAATGCATCTTCCTTCGATATTGACGCCTTCGTGGAATCTCAACCCGGCTATCTCAAACGCTATCGCGAGACCGTCTATGGCAAGTGGCGGACCGGTGCAGAGGTGGTCGCGCTGGTGGCGCGCAACAACTCCGTCAACCCGCGCTTGCTGCTGGCGTTGCTCGAATACGAGGCCGGCTGGCTGAGCAACCCGGAAAAACCAGAGGGCGATGAGTTCATGTATCCGATGGGCATGATCGATCCGCAGATCCCGGGACTGTACCGGCAGCTGACCTGGCTGGCGAATGAGCTCGGAAACGGATATTACGGCTGGCGTTCGGGGACGATCACTGAGCTGCGTTTTGAAGATGGCGCGGCACTGCGATTGGCGTCGGACTTGAACGCCGGCACGGTCGCGCTGCAGTATTTCTTCGCGCTGGATCAGTCATCGTCAGACTGGGAAGCAGAATGGGGGTCCGAACAGTTGCTGAACGTCTACATTGATTTTTTTGGCGACCCATGGGCGTATGATTATCCGCTCTTTGAGCCGGGTGTGGAGCAGCCGCCTTTGATCCTGCCATTTATCGAAGGCCACCTGTGGTCGTTCACCGGCGGGCCGCACGGCGCCTGGGAGCGCGAGAGCGCCTGGGCTGCGCTCGACTTCGCGCCGGCAGCGAGCGTCACCGGCTGCTACGTTTCAGAGGATTGGGCGACCGCCTCCGCGCCGGGGATCGTTGTGCGCAGCGAGGACGGCGTGGTCGTGCTGGACCTGGACGGCGACGGGCGCGAGCACAGCGGGTGGGCGCTGCTCTATCTCCACATTGCCGAAGATGGCCGTGTACAAGAGGGGGATCTGGTTGCTGCCGGTGATCGGATCGGGCACCCATCCTGTGAGGGCGGGATCGCGACCGGAACCCACATTCACCTCGCCAGGAAGTACAATGGTGAGTGGATCCTTGCCGATGGACCGATTCCTTTTAATCTGGATGGTTGGGTGGCGCAGGCCGGCTCGAAGCCCTATCAAGGGGCGCTGGTCCGCGGCGATGATGAGGTGCTGGCCTGCACCTGCGCAACCCGTGAGACGCTTATCACGCGATGATAGTTTCCCGACGACAATCTAAGTATGTGATTGCTGTAGTTCTGCTTGCCTCGCTGCTGGCCGGCTGTTCTGCCGCGCCTGCGGCAGTTGTGCCCACGCCGGCGACGGAGGAGACCTACATTGATCCAGATGCGACTGCGATACCCACGCGCGGGCTGTTTCCGCCTGGCGAGGTTTTTGACTACACCGCCCAGAACGGCGATACGCTGGAAGCCCTCGCGGCGCATTTTAACACTACGGTGGCTGAGATCCGTGCCGAGAATCCAGGCCTGCCGGAGGCGGTCACCACACTCCCGGCGGGATACCCAATGCGCATCCCTGCGTACTACGTGCCCCTGACTGGGCCGGCGTTTAAAATCCTGCCCGACAGCGAAGTGGTCAATGGTCCGACAGCAATCGGTGTTGACATCGAAGCTGAGATCCGCTCGCATCCGGGCTACTTAGCCGGAATGGAATCCTACGCGAATGATAAGCAGCGCACGTCATGGAACGTCGTCGAGGTCATTTCGAACTATTACTCGATCAACCCACGGCTGCTGTTAGCGCTGCTCGAACACCAGAGCGGGGCCCTCTCGATTGCGGAAGTGTCGGATGAGATCCTGCGTTACCCGTTAGGTGTGGATGATTATCGCTGGCGCGGTTTGTACCTGCAGTTGTCCTGGGCTGCAGAGCGCCTGAACGACGGCTACTACGGATGGCGCACGGGCACGATGAAGGAAATTGTGCTGGCAGACGGGCTCGTCCTGCGGCCCGATCCATGGCAGAACGCTGGCACGGTGGCGCTGCAGTCGCTGTTCGCCGGGATGTATGGCAAAGCGGAATTTGAGCAGGCCGTCAGCCCGGGCGGTTTTTACAAGACCTACTACGAATTGTGGGGGGATCCGTTTGAGAACGAGCAGGTCCTGATTCCCGGAAGCCTGCAGCAGCCCGAGCTGTCTTTGCCATTTCCGCCCAACCGGGTGTGGGATTTTACTGGAGGCCCGCATCCCTCCTGGGGGACAAGCCTGCCGCTCGGCGCGCTCGACTTCGCCCCGCCTTCGGAAGAAACGGGTTGTGTGCCTTCGGATGAGTGGTTCACCGCCCCGGAAGACGGCGTGATTGCCCGCAGTGAAGAGGCCACCGTCGTGCTGGATCTGGACGGCGATGGCGACGCCCGCACCGGTTGGGTGCTGTTCTTCTTCCATGTCGCCACGCAGGGTCGTGTGCCGGCTGGCAGGAGCGTCGCGCGGGGTGATCTGCTGGGGCACCCTTCATGTGAGGGCGGCAGGGCGACCGGCACGCACATCCATGTCGCCCGCCTTTATAACGGTGAGTGGATCCCGGCCGGGGGGACGATCCCGTTCGTGCTTGATGGTTGGATGACGGCTTACGGAGACGCGCCCTACGAAGGCACGTTGACCAAGGGCTCGAAGATCGTCCCCGCCTCGCCTTCTTCAAGGGCCGAGAATCAGATCATCTATACGCTGCCGGAATAGGGATCAGGGAGCCTGGGTGTCTGGGTGCCCGGGTGCCAGAGTGCCTTACCTCATTTCTTCGAAGACGACTTCTTTCCTGTCGATTTCTTCCGCGATGCTTTCTTCTTCGTCGATGTTTTCTTCTTAGTCGTTGACTTCTTCGCCGCTGATTTCTTTTTGGCCGCTGGTTTTTTCTTGGGAGCGGATTTCTTCGTTGTTTCTTTCTTCTTTTCTGGCCTGGCAGAGGGTGCGGGTAGATCGCGGTACGACGGGCGCGGCAGCGCCGGGTCGATGCGTGTGATCTCGTTGCTCTCACCCATGTCGAACATCGCCTTCCCGACGGAGGCGCGGGCGCGGCGCGGCGCGTCGCCGAAGCGCAGCGAGCGCGGCTGTCGGCGCCCGAAGCGCACGATGGCGCGGTCTTTCTCCTCGCCGACCGCCGCTCCGGCAAGTTTCTCGAAGTCGCCCGACTTCCAGGCGATGACACCCTTGCCGTTGCGACCCTGCTGCGGGAATTCCTTGAGCTTGCTGCGCTTGGCCTGACCATCATCCGTGACGATGAGCAGCTCCTGATCGGGTCGGACGATACCCATGCCCACGATTTTGTCCTTACTGCCGATCTTCATCCCGATCACTCCGGCGGCGGCCAATCCCATCGGGCGAACGTCCTCTTCGGAGAAACGGATTGCCTGGCCGGCGCTGCTCACCATGATCAGGTCGTCCTTGCCGAAGGTCACCTCCGCCCAACCCAGTTCATCGCCATCGTTGATGCGCACCGCTTCGAAACTGCGTGTGGAGGGGCCCGGGAAATCACGCACATCGGTCTTTTTGACCATCGCTGCGCGTGTGCCGAAGACGACGTAGGCCTGGTCTGCCGGCAAGCGGCCAACCCCGGAGGGCAGCGAGACGGCCGAAACCAGCTCAGTGCTGGCGTTAAAAGGTGAGATGGCGCTCAGTTGTTTGCCCTGGTAGGCCTCATCGGTTTCCGGGATGGTGTGTACCGGGATCGCAGCGCCGTTGCCGCGTTTGTCGAACAGGTAAAGCACGTCGCGGGTGTTGGCGCCGACCACAAGCGTCGGTGCATCGCGGCCGGAAAGCGCCGGCAGACGCATCGTCGTGGTGCGGGATACTTTGCCGTCATCGCTGATCACCACCCAGGTCTCTTTTTCGGGTGCGAGGTCGGAGGCGGTCAGCACGGTCGACTTTTGCATGTCGCTCTCGTCGACGATCAGCGTGCGGCGGCGGTCCCCGTAGGTGTCCTTCAATGCGGCCAACTCATCCGAAATTGCAGCGCGCATCCTCTTCGGAGATCGCAGGAGTGATTCGAGTTCCTTGATGCTTTTCAGGATCTCCTTATGCTCCTCGACGATCTTCTTGCGTTCCAGACTCGAGAGGCGCTTCAGAGGCATGTCGAGGATCGCCTGCGCCTGGATCTCGCTCAACTTGAGCTGTTTCTGGAGGCGTTGGTGGGCCTGTTCGGCGTCCTGCGCTTTGCGGATCAGGTTGATCACCTCATCGAGGTTGTCGAGGGCGATCTTCAGACCGGCGAGGATGTGCTCACGTTCTTTTGCACGTTTCAGATCGTACTCAGTGCGCCTCTTGACGACCTCCAGGCGATGCTCGAGGAAGACTTTCAGGGCCTGTTTAAGCCCGAGCATGCGCGGTTCGCCGTCGACGAGTGCCAGCATGATGATGCTGAAGGTGCCGCGCATTGGCGTGCGTTTGTACAGCGTCACAAGGATCTTCTCCGGGTCGCCGGCCTTGGAGATTTCGAGCACGATGCGCAGGCCCTCGCGATCGGATTCGTCGCGCAGGTCGGTCAGCCCCTCGAGGCCGCCATCGCGCGCCAGGCTGGCGATGCGTTCGATCAGATTGGATTTGTTCGTCTGGTAGGGCAGTTCGGTGATGATCACGCGCGTGCGACCGCGGCCTGCATCCTCGATATGGGCGCGCGCCTGCAGCGTGATTTTGCCGCGACCGCGGCCGTACGCCGAGGCGAGCGTGCGCCCGCGCTCCTTGTCCTGCAGGATGATGCCGCCGGTGGGGAAGTCGGGGCCCGGGATGAAATTCATCAGCTCCTCGACGGTGACATCATCGAGTTTGGACCAGTTCTCGAGCATGTGAATCAGCGCGTCACAGATCTCGCCCATGTTGTGCGGCGGGATCGAGGTCGACATACCGACGGCGATGCCGTAGGCGCCGTTGACGAGCAGGTTGGGAACGCTGGAGGGCAGCACGATCGGTTCGCGCAGCGAGCCGTCGAAGTTCTCGACGAAGGGCACAGTCTCCTTGCCCAGGTCGGTCATGATCTCCATCGAGAGCGGGTCGAGGCGGGCTTCGGTGTAGCGCATCGCTGCCGGCGGGTCCCCGTCGATTGAGCCGAAGTTGCCCTGACCTTCAATTAATTCATAGCGCATCGAAAATGACTGCGCCATGCGCACCATGGCGTCGTAGACCGCCATATCGCCGTGGGGGTGGTATTTGCCGAGCACCTCGCCGACGATGCGCGCCGACTTGCGGTAGGGCGCATCGGGGCGCATGCCCATGGCGTGCATGGCGTAGAGGATGCGGCGGTGCACCGGCTTGAAGCCATCGCGCGCGTCGGGCAGGGCGCGCGAGACGATCACGCTCATGGCGTAATCGAGATAGGACTGCTGCATCTCGTCGTCGATGTCGATCTGCTTGACCAAACCAACTTCCATTTGTCACCTCGTGAGGGGAACTGACGCGGCCGTATAATAAGTGAGCGGCACGGCGGCGTCAAATAGAACGCGATTTTTGGTGAGGAGATTTGGGGAGATTTTGGTTGGTTTGTGACATCCTTCCGACAGAAGTCACATGTTTGACGCTTCCACCCACCTCGCGGTAAACTATACATAAGTTAATGGACCGGCTTACGAACCGCTCCAAAGGGGGGCGGTTCTTTCGTACATCAGGCCGGAGAAGGAATTCTAGAGAGAAAGATGCAGTTTCAAGATTTTGATCTGAGCGAACCCCTGCTGCGCGCCGTGCGCGAGAAGGGCTTTCAAAAACCGACCCAGGTGCAGGAGCAGACTATCCCGGCCGCAATGGAAGGCCGCGATGTGCTCGGCACCGCCCAGACCGGCACGGGCAAGACGGTCGCCTTCCTGCTGCCCTCACTGAAACATATGCTCAAAGGAAAAGCGCCCAAGAACCCACGCATGGTCGTGCTGGCGCCGACGCGCGAGCTGGCGGTGCAGATCGCGGAGGAAGCCGAAGAACTTTCTAAACACACACACCTGCGGGTGCTGGCGGTCTACGGCGGCACCTCGATTCGCACTCAATCGAACGACCTGCGGCGCGGCGTCGACCTGATCGTCGCCACGCCGGGACGCCTGCTCGACCAGATGCGGCGCGGCAACGTTTCTTTCAAGGACCTCGAGATCTTTGTGCTCGACGAAGCCGACCGCATGCTCGACATGGGCTTCATCCCTGACATCGACGAGATCGTGCAGCGCATGCCCGAGAAACGCCAGACGATGCTCTTCTCGGCGACGATGCCGCAGCCGATCGTCTCGCTGACCTACAAGTACCTGAAAAATCCGCTGCGGGTCGAGATCGACACAGCCGTTCCCCCCTCAGCGATCAACCAGCAGATCTTCCCGGTGCCCAAACACCTCAAGGAGGAGTTGCTCATCGAGCTGCTCAAACGCGAGAATGTGGAGAGCGCGCTGGTCTTCACGCGCACCAAGGCGGAAGCCGACGTCGTCACCCGCAAACTGCGCGAGGAGAGCATGTCTGTGGCGGTGATCCACGGCGATTTCCACCAGAAAAAGCGCATGAGCTCACTGGAACGATTCCGTAAAGGCAACGCCCGCATCCTCGTGGCGACGAACGTGGCGGCGCGCGGGCTGGATATCAGCGATATCACGCACGTGGTCAATTACGATGTGCCGGATGAGGCGGAGAACTACGTTCACCGCATCGGCCGCACGGCACGCCTGGATAAGGATGGCGTCGCCTGGACGTTCGTCACGCCGGAGGACGAACCGCTGATCTCGGGCATCGAGTACCTGCTCGGGCGGGAGATCGAGCGCGTGACGCTGCCGGATTTCGATTACGATGTCCCGGCACCGTCGTGGGCAAAGCCCTCAGCCAAGACGCTGCTCAAGCGCGTCGAGCGTTCGCAGAGCAAGATTGACGTGTGGAAGTCGTTGACGCGGAAATAGGGATCAGGGACTAGGCAGCCAGGCACTCGGTCACCATGGCACCCAGGAGAAACCGGGTGCTTTTTGATTCCGGGGTCATGATCCCGGATCCCTGATGCCTGTTTCCTGCAACTGTCAACTGAAACCAAATGACAATCAATTGAAAATCCCTCACCCTGACCCTCTCGCAATGGGGAGAGGGGAATCTGATTGATCGCAACCTGAGTCTGTTGATTCTCGCCGCCCGACCACGAAAGGCCCCTTTCCCCTCTGTCATTTCGAGGCCGCAGGCCGAGAAATCCCCCAGGAGGAAGCGATCAAATGAATGTAGCTGGGCTCATGATGATCATGAAGGCCAGTAATCGTTTTGATGTGAGCATCCGGCGGGGGATTCCTCGCTTCGCTCGGAATGACAATTGTGGCGATCAGGCACTCGGGAATAGACCGATGCTCTCGGACTCCCGGTCCCTGATCCCCAATCCGTGTTTCCAGATTAACCTTGCTCCCACACCCCCCATGTGCTAGAATCTGATTGCACGTTTCTGAGATAGAGTCGGTCGGGAAAAGTGGGCAACCCCCACTTTTCTGCATATAAATGGATAATTTATTGCCAAGGAAGTATGAGCGATGAAGACTGAATTTGCCCTGGCTTTTAACGAAATCACCGAGCGTTTCGGGCTGCCCCGTGACACCGTCATGGAGGCGCTCGAGGCCGCAATGGTCTCTGCCTACCGCCGGTCGGTCAACGCCTCCAGCGCACAAGAGGTGGAGGTTCGCATCGAATCCGAGAGCGGCGAGGTCAGGGTGTTCGTTGAGAAAGAGGCCGTTGAATCGGTCGAGAACGAGCAGACCGAGGTCGAGCTCTCCGTGGCGCGCCAGTACGACGAGGACGCGCAGGATGGCGACATGGTGATGGTCGAGTCGACGCCGGAGGATTTCGGCCGCGTCGCCGCGCAGACCGCCAAGCAGGTCATCCTGCAGCGGCTGCGGGAGGCGGAGCGCGAAGTCCAATACGATGAATTTGCCGAGCGTGAGGGCGATCTGGTGCACGGGACAGTGCACTCGGTCACACCCTCCGCCGTGACGGTCGGTCTCGGGCGCGCCGAGGCGATCCTGCCGCGCAACCAGCAGATCCCCGGCGAACTGTTCCGCGTGCGCGACCGCATCCGCACCTACGTCTTAGAGGTGCGCAAATCGCCGCGCGGTCCGGTCATCGTCGTCTCCCGCACGCACCCACACATGCTCCGCCGTTTGCTGGAGATGGAAGTTCCGGAAATTAACCAGGGTCTCGTCGAGATCAAGGGTATCGCCCGCGAAGCCGGCAAGCGCGCCAAGGTCGCCGTCGCTGCACTGCGTGACGGCGTCGACCCCGTCGGCGCCTGCGTCGGTCTGCGCGGCGTGCGCATCCAATCGATCGTCCGCGATCTGAACGACGAAAAGATCGACGTGATCGAGTGGAACCCCGACCCGGCGACGTTCATCGCCAAGGCGCTCAGTCCGGCACGTGTTTCGGGCGTTTATCTTGAAGACTCCCCGGAGCGCGGCAAGACCGCGATGGTCGTCGTTCCCGAAGATCAGTTAAGCCTGGCGATCGGCCGCGCCGGCGTGAACGCACGCCTGGGCGCACGGCTGACCGGCTGGCGCATCGACATCAAGAGCCTGCCCGAAGCGGCGCAGGAATCGCTTAACCGCCTTGCCTCAGATGAGACGTTTGCCGAACTGGCCGAGCGCGAAGCCGAGGCGGTGGCGCAAGTCGAAGGCATCCTGGCGAAGAAAGAAGAAGGCCGCCCGATCACGCCTGAAGAGTACCAGGTGATGACCTCATTCGTCGACCGGGTGCAGACGGAAGTCGAAGCCTGGATGGATGAGAAGCGCGCCGCCCGGCGCGAACGTCTGGAAGAAGTGCGGGCGTCATTCCCATCGACCGCATTCGACGTACAACTCGAAGATGTGGGCCTCTCGACGCGCGTATTCAACATCCTGGACGAAGCCGGCTACAACAAGGCCGGCCAGGTGCTGCAGCAGATGGGCGTGGACGAGGATGCGATCCTGGGGCTCGATGGTTTAGGGCCCAAGTCGATGGAAGAGATCCGGGAAGTTTTGAATAACTACGATTACCCGGAACCCGAGCCGGCACCTGAACCGGAGGTCGTTGAAGCCGAGGTGATCGAAGAAGCAGAAGCCGTCGTAGAAGAGGCTGAGGCAGCGGCAGAACCCGCCGAAATTGAACAGCCGGTCGCTGAGGCTGAGGCGCCGGCAGAAGCGGTTGAAGAGGTGGGTGAGGAAGAGCCAGCCGCACCGGAACCCGTCGATCAGGCCGCAGAGGCGGTCGCTGAACCGGCAGCAGCCGAAGAGGCCGAAGCCGCGGAAGATATCGAGGACGAGATCGAAGAGACCTTCGAGGAACTATTCGAGAAGTTCGGCGGCAAAAAAGAATTTGTCCCTGCCGATGACGAACTCTTTGAGGATGAGAAGAAGAAAGACAAGAAGAAGAAGTCACGCGTGGTCGAGTATGACCCCGAGTTGGATGAGATGGTGGTCAAGCGTCGACGCAAACGTGAGTACGATGAGTGGGAAGACTTCGAGGACATTTAAACTGTCTTTAAGCATGCGCGGGTATGATTCAATCTAGATGAGCCCGAAACCGAAATGCCGTGGACGGCATATTCCTCAGCGCACCTGCGTTGGCTGCCGTGAAGTTCAGGGTAAGCGCACGTTGATACGTATCGTGCGTGGTCCGGAAGGCGTCGCAATCGACCGCTCTGGAAAAGCACCGGGACGCGGTGCATACATTCATGCGGACCAGGATTGCTGGGCGGCGGCGATGAAGGGCTCTCTGGAAGGCGCGCTGAAAGTTAAAATGAGTGAGAAAGAACAAAAAAAACTGGAACAGGTGATGAAAAACATTTTCGACGAGCAGAATGGCTGAGACGGTAGGCCTCGTCGTAAAAGACGCCGAGCAGGTCAAGTCTGGACAACGCGTCCCCCCATAACAACATCCCCGGCCCGATCGCTCGGCGCGGCCGGCTAGCTCGATCCGGAGGTGCTACATGAGTGATAATGGCCACAAGACTATCGAAATCCCAACCACGGTAACGATCCGTGATCTGGCGACGATGATCGACATCAGCCCCATCGACATCATTAAGCAGTTGATGGCGAATGGGGTCATGGCGAACATCAATCAGCAGATCGATTACGACACGGCTGCGATCATCATCGGTGAGTTCGGTTACGAAGCGAAGCCGAGCGCGCCGCCGGAATCGGATCTGGAAAAAGAGGCGAAGGAACTTCCCCGCTGGCGTCAGCTGATTGCGGATGAGGATCCGGAAGCTCTCGTCGACCGCCCACCGGTCGTCACGGTCCTCGGACATGTCGATCACGGCAAGACCACGCTGCTCGACGCCATCCGTGCGACCAATGTCGCTGGCGGGGAAGCCGGCGGCATCACGCAGCACATTTCCGCCTACCAGGTGGAACACAACGGTCGAAAAATCACATTTCTGGACACACCCGGGCACGCCGCATTCACCGCCATGCGGGCGCGCGGCGCGCAGGGTGCGGATATCGCCGTGCTGGTCGTCGCTGCGGATGACGGCGTCATGCCCCAGACGCGCGAAGCGATCGCGCACATCAAAGCGGCCCAGGTGCCGGTGCTCGTGGCGATGAACAAGATGGACCGTCCCAGCGCCAATCCCGATAAGGTCAAACAGGAACTGGCCGACGCCGGCTTGATCCCCGATGAGTGGGAAGGCGACACGATGGTCGTGCCAGTGTCCGCGAAGGAACAGGAAGGACTTGATGATCTGCTCGAGGCGATCACGCTGGTGGCTGACTCGACGGAGATTAAAGCCAATCCGAAAGGTCGCGTGCTTGGAACGGTCATCGAAGGGGAGTTGGACCGTTCGCGCGGCGTGGTAGCAGCGCTGCTCGTCCAGAACGGGACGCTCGAGTTGGGTGATACGCTGCTGGTGGGCACCGCTCACGGCAATGTGCGGGCGATGTTCGATTTCCAGGGCAACGCCGTCGAAGAGGCGACGCCCTCCATGCCGGTCTCTGTTCTGGGACTCTCCAGCGTACCCAGAGCGGGCGAGCTCTTCACGGTTGTGGAAAGCGATCGAGAAGCGCGCGATATCGCCGAGGAGCGCGCCGAGGAAGCCGTCTCGGCCAGCCGCAAACCGGTAGCAGCACAGACACTGGAACAGATCTTCGAAGCGTTTCAGGCCGGCGAGGTCCAGGAGCTGCGCCTGGTCGTGAAAGCCGATGTACAGGGCTCGCTTGAACCGATCACCTCCTCGCTTGAGAAATTGAGCGCCGGGGAGATCAAGGTGAACATCCTGCATTCCGGCACCGGCAACATCAGCAAAGACGATGTGATGCTGGCAGCCGCTTCAGGCGGTATCGTGATTGGCTTTAACGTCGCGGCGGAGCAGGGCGCCAAGATGACCGCTGACGCGGAGGGCGTCGACATCCGTGTCTACGACATCATCTACCGGCTGACCGAAGATATCGAGAAGGCGCTCAAAGGCATGCTCGAACCCGAAATCCGGAAAGTATCGCTTGGCAAAGCCTCCGTGCGGGCGGTCTTCCGCATCCCGCGTGTGGGTAATATCGCCGGCTGCATCGTCACGGAAGGTGAGCTGCGGCGGAATGCGGACGCCCAGGTGATCCGGGATGGCGAGATCATTTTCGAAGGCCCCGTCGCTTCGCTCAAGCATGAGAAAGAGGACGTGCGCGAGATCCGCGAAGGGTTCGAATGCGGCATCGGTTTGCGCGGTTTCGACGATTTTGAAGAGGGTGACATCATCGAATGCTTCACCGAAGAAACCGTACCGGTGATCTGAGCCTGAACGATGACGACTAAAGAACGTGCCCGCCGCATCGGCGATCGAATACAAGAGGAACTGGCGACGATCCTGCAGAAGGAAGTTGACGATCCGCGTCTGACGATGGTCACGGTCACGGGGGTGGATGTTGACCGTGAACTGGCATACGCCACGATATTCGTCAGCGCCCTGGAGGATGAGAAGGAACGCAGGGACGAAGTGCTCGCCGCGCTCAAGCGCGCCCGTGGCTTCCTGCGCAGCGCGCTGGCGGAACGCATCCAACTGCGCAGTTTCCCTGACCTCCGCTTTCGCTGGGATGCTACTTACCAGCACGCTGAGCGTATCGAAGAGCTGCTCGATCAGATCAAATCGGGAAAGAAAGAGGATCCTCAGGTTGACCTGGACCCAGACTGAGCTGGACTCCGTTCAGCAGCAGATCGAGGGGGCCCAATCCATCGCCGTGGTCAGCCACCAACGTCCTGACGGCGACGCGATTGGCTCGCTGCTTGCCGTCGCGGTCGCGATGGAGCAAGCAGGCAAACGTGTTTCCGCCCACCTGATCGATGGCCTGCCTGGCCGCTTCGCGTTTCTGCCGGGGGCTGAACTCGTGAGCGATGTGCTTCCCGGGAACGCTGATTTGTGGGTTTTTGTCGATTGCGCCGACGCTGACCGCTCTGGCTTCCCGACCGAGCAGGTCCCGGCCACGATCGATGTAAATGTGGATCACCACCCCACGAACACCAGATTTGCAAGACACAATTTTGTTGATGATCAGGCCGCCTCAACCACCCAGATTCTCTTCAATCTCTTTCCAGCGCTGAAGATCCCGGTCGATGCTCAGATTGCAACCAATCTGCTCGTGGGACTCGTCACAGACACGATTGGATTCAGGACCCGCAACGTCACTCCGGAGGTGTTGGAGTTGGCTGCCGGGTTGATGCGCCGGGGAGCTTCGCTTGCGGACCTCTATGAAAAGGTCCTAAGCGAGCGGAGTTTCGTCAGCGTACGGTATTGGGGGATGGGTTTGCACCGCATGCAGCGATCAAACGGCATTGTTTGGACCAGCCTGACGATTGAAGATCGCGGGGAGGTTGGATATCCGGGATCGGACGATGCCGATCTGGTGAACATCCTCTCAAGCATTAGAGGCGCGCAGGTCGCGCTGGTGTTCGTCGAGCAATCGGACTCGACGGTCAAAGTGAGCTGGCGATCAACACCCGAACACGACGTCTCAGAAATCGCATTATCATTTGGAGGCGGTGGCCACAAACAGGCCGCCGGGGCGACGATCGAGGGGACCTTAGAAGAAGTTCAGGCGCGGGTGCTCACCGCAACGGAAGCGCTGTTCATTCCGCAGGAGGCATAGCATGAACGCTTTCGGGCTCATCACAGTCGATAAACCGATCGGTCCAACCTCGCACAAAGTCGTCAGCGTCGTGCGCAGCGGGACAGGCGTCAAGAAGGTCGGGCATGCAGGTACGCTCGATCCACGCGCCTCCGGGGTGCTTGTGCTCTGCCTCGGCTCGGCAACGCGACTGAGCGAATTTCTTTCCACAGCCAGCAAACGCTATGAAGCGGTCATCCGTTTCGGTTCCAGCACGGAGACCTACGATGCGGAAGGTGATTTCGTCCACGTGACGGGTGCCGCGCCCAGTCTGGAAGACATTCGTGATCTGCTTCCCGCATTCCGTGGTGACATCGAGCAGGTACCCCCGGCGTACAGCGCGATCAAAGTGAAGGGGCGCAAAGCTTATGAAATGGCGCGCTCTGGCGAAGAGGTCGATCTCGATGCGCGCGAGGTCACAATCTACCAGCTGAGTATCATTGACTACAACCCCCCGGATCTCACGCTCGACATCGAGTGCTCGGCAGGGACCTATATCCGGTCCATTGCAAATGACCTCGGGGAGCAGTTGAGCACCGGCGCGCATCTGGCCAACCTCCGCCGCACGAAGGCAGGACCATTCACGCTGGACGACTGTATTCCGCTCACCCAGTTGGAAATGGCGATTGCCGCTGGCGATTGGCAGCAGTACATCCGCCCGGCTGTGGAAGCGCTGCCCGAACTCCCCAAAATAAAGGTCAGCGGAGAAGAACTGACCCGCGTAACGCATGGTAATCGAATTCCGGCCAGGGATGTGAGCTCAGACCTGGCGTGCGCGATCGGTCCGGACGGGGATATCGTCGCCATTCTTGAACCTGTCGAGGATGGCACGCTCTGGCACCCGCGTAAAGTCTTCTCCCGATAACGCACCTCTGCCATGCAGCACATCCGTGACCTCGCCGAACTGGCACTCGAACGCTGCGATCTCACAATCGGTTCCTTCGACGGCGTCCACGTTGGTCATCAAGCGCTGGTCAACAAAATGGTCGCACATGCCCGCCAGAATAATAACCCGGCGGTGGTGTTGACGTTCTTCCCCCACCCATCCGTGATCCTGCGTGGACGCAGACCCGCCTTCTACATCACAAGACCGGAAGAGAAAGCAGAACTGCTGGGTGAACAGGGAGTCGATTACGTGATCACGCAGACCTTTGACGAGCAGCTCTCTCAGGTCACTGCGGAAGACTTCACCGAACGGCTTCTGCGGCAGCTGCACTTTAAAGATCTCTGGATCGGTGAAGACTTCGCCTTGGGCTACAACCGCAGGGGTAACCGCAATTTTCTGGCGGAAGAGGGTAAAGAGCTCGGTTTCCAACTGCACGTCGTCGCTCCGGTATTCATGGGCGGGGAGGTTGTCAGTTCGACGCGCGTGCGTGAGGCGCTGCGTTCAGGCGATGTGAGGCGTGTCCAATCGTATCTCGGACGGCCTTTCACGCTTGCCGGGACGGTGGTGTCAGGCGCAGGTCGAGGGAAGGGGCTTGGCATCCCGACCGCGAACCTCGAGATCTGGGAGCAGCGCGCTTACCCGCGCTCAGGAGTGTACGCCTGCCTGGCGCGCATCGAGGGGGCATCAGAACGCTGGAAGTCGGTCACCAATATCGGCATCCGCCCCACGTTCGAGAACAACCAATCGGAAGCGGTCGTTGAAGCTCACCTGCTCGATTTTGACGGTGATCTGTATGGCAAGCGGATGGAACTCGAATTCGCAGCACGGTTACGCGATGAGCGTAAATTTTCCGATGCGGAAGCGCTACTGTCTCGCATTTCGAGAGATATCCATCGTGCCCGGGCGATATTGGAATCTAGACTGGAGGCTGACCATGACGGAGACGTTTAAGCGCGAGATCTATTTGCTCCGGCCAAAAAAGCTCAGCCCGGAGACGATCGCGGTGACGTTCGCGAAGACCTCGCGCTCACCGCTGTCCTTCCGGGAAATTGCGGCCGAACTGAGCGACGAGCAATCTTCTGAATTTCACGAGAAGTGGGTCGTCGGCTACGGTCATGCCTCGGTAGCCGAGCATGCTGTCCTGCACATCGCCTTTGAAAACGTCTCCCGGCTTGCGATCGAATGCATCGAATCCAACCGCCTCGCCTCCTACACTGAAAAGTCCACCCGCTACCAGAAATGGGATTTGAAGGGCTACTGCATCCCGGAAGAAGTGCGCGGTACACAGTATGAGTCGCTCTATACTGACGCCTGTGATGCGCTCTTCAGCGCGTACCAGGAATCGCTTGAACCGGTCAAAGCGGTTGTTCAGGAGATGATCCCGCAGCGGGAGGGTGAGAGCGATGCGCGCTGGGACGGACGTATCCGTTCGGAGTATGTTGACGCCTGCCGCTTTCTGCTGCCTGCAGCCTCATTAGCGAACGTCGGCATGACGGCTAACGCCCGCACCTTTGAACATGCCATCCGCAAGATGCTCTCGCACCCACTGGAGGAGGTCCGCTCGATCGGCGAGCAGGTGAAAGCGGTCGCCCGGCAGGAGACGCCCACACTGGTCAAGTATGCTGAGCGGGTGCCTTACCAGATCGAGACGCAGAAAGCCCTCGAAGAACGGGCAGGGGCACTTCCAGCCGCCTCCGGCGGTGAGATGCTGGAGCTGCTCGCATACGATCAGGGCGCGGAGATGCGCGTGCTGGCGGCGGCGCTGTACACGCAGAGCGGCTGTTCATTCGTCACCGCCCTCGAGCATGTCCGTTCACTCGACGCTGAGGCGCAGAAATCGCTCGCACATGAACTGCTCGGGCGGCTCGAAAAATTTGATGTGCCGCTGCGCGCCGTCGAGCACGCTGTCTATACATTTGACGCCATCATGGATCAGGGCGCGTACTTCGAACTCAAGCGCCACCGCATGATGACACAGACCCCTCAGATCCTGCGCGCCGACCTGGGCTACGCCGTGCCGCGCAAGATCGCGCAGGCTGGCTTTGAGAGCCGCTACAGGGAGGCGATGGATCAGGCAGCCGAAGCGTATTCGAGATTGGCAGAGTGGAATCCGCATGTCGCCGCCTACCTCGTTCCGAATGGTTTTAACCGCCGGGTGCTGATGACGCTGAATCTGAGGGAAGTGTTTCACTTTTGCGAGCTGCGTGCCGAGCGGAACGCACATTTCTCGATTCGCAGGATCGCCATGCGCATGGCGGAAATGGTGCAGTCCGTCCACCCGCTGCTGGCCGCCTACCTGCGGATGCCCGAAGAAGAAACCTGGGGATCAATCGAGGTAGAGCACTTCACGCAGGTCTAATACTCGTTCGTGATCTTGGAGTTTAAAGGTAACCCAAGTGTAGCAGCTGGCCAAAGGTCAGCGCGAACTGCGCGCTGTGGTACGTGATCATCGTCAGCAGTCGGGCGCGATTGATCGGTTTCACAAAGCGGTCCCACGCCAGAACGCTGTCCGAGAGGAAGAACGCCGCGCCGCCAAAGGCCATCAATCCGGCACTTAGGCGCGTCCATTCGGGACGATACAGCGTCGCCGCGGCAGACCAGAACATCAGGCCCAGGAACAGCCCATACACGATGACCGGGACGATTAGCCGGTCCCGCTGCGCTTGTTTCAGCGCGTTGACGATCGAGCCGATCACCGGGAAAGCGATCAATCCGATCGCCACGGCCATCAGGATCGTCGCCGTGGTCAGGTGCACCCCCTCAATATTGAAGACGATGACGTAGGCGACCTGAGCCAGCAGAAACGACGCAAGGCCCATCACGAATTGATTCCCGGGCAGCATCAGAAAGACGTCTCCACCAAGCGAAAAAAGCAGACCCAGCCCGAACACGATCTCCCACCACTGCGGCGGCAGGGGTAGCCGGGCGGCATACGCCGCTAGCAGCAGCACGAGCGTGAGCGGTTTGGCGATGTATTCCAGACGCTTATTCGTCACCCCAACGGCATACCAGTTCAAAACTGCGGACATGCCCGCCGCGATAAAAAGCCAACTCATGATGTCACCTTTCCTTGTATGAGTTTCCGGCGTATCCACAATCCGCCACCGATGATTGCGATCGCCGCAAAAGCAAACCACTGGATTGCATATCCGAGGTGGGGGCCTTCGTCCAGATCGACGCGCGGGTCAGGGCGCGGCAGCGCTTGCCCGGGATAAAGAGCTTCGGTCTGCACGAGGATGAGCGGCGCTAACGGGTATCCGATCTGTCGTTGGACAAGGTCGATGGTGAGGAACCGCCAGGTTTGCAGCGGCGGATCCCCGGGTCCGGGAGCGGGATCAGCGAGAAATTTCCAGGTTGGCTGGTCAACAGACGGGATCAGGATGCCGGTGACGGTGTGTCTGCCGGGAACCTCGAAGGCTTCTAATTCACCCTCAATCCCGGTTTCGAAAGGGATCCAACCGCGATCGATCAAGATCCCGCCGGGCTCTCCCTGGAACATGAGCGGTGTGATTAGATGAAACCCGGGCTGCCCATCCAGCGACTGGTTCTCGAGCAGGATCTGGTGCTGCAGGTCGAATTCGCCCTCCGCAATGGCGCGCCGGTAGGCGTTAGCAGTGTCGATCGCGCTGGAATCGATCAGGATAGGGGCGCTTTCCAATCGAGTCTGAATGCGCTGAATCGCCTCCCGCCGCTCTTCCAGGCGGGCGAGCTGCCAGAATCCCAAACGGATGCAGGCTCCCGCCACAACGACGACGAGCAGCATGAATGACCACTCGCGAGGGCGCAGATCACGCCCTTCAGCGCTCATCAGTTTCCATCTTGTAGCGCTCGCGAATGCGCCCGGCCATCGCACGCGCCCGCTCGGGGGCTTTGCCGACGTAATTTCTCGCTTCGAGCAGATCACGGATGCGGCCAGGCTGCAGGTACTTCAAGATTGCAGGGTCCTGGGCGAGTTGATCTCTGAGTGGGTTGACCTGGCCGTCCTGCAGTGCGGACCAGGCCTTGAGGCTGTGCTGGCGCAGGTGTTCGTGCATCTGCTGGCGATCGGCGCCCTCCATCACGAGCGCGGTGAGGATGCGCTCTGTGGCGGCAAAAGGACCGTAGCGGTCGAGCTGTTCGGCAATGCCGTGCTCGTCAATCGTGAGGTCGCCCAGGATCGCTCTGGCGGTGTGAACGATTTCATCACAGCCCAGGAAGGCTTGCGGTATCACGTCACGGCGGTTGGCCGAGTCGTCCAGCGTCCGTTCGAGCCCGGCCTGAGCTGCGTTTTCCCAAACAGGAATCTGGGCCGCGAAGACGCTGCGCGCCAGAGAGCAGATTTTCTCGGCCTTGATTGGGTTGCGCTTGAAGGGCATCGCGCTGGATCCAACCTGCTTCTCGCCAAACGGTTCTCGGAGCGCCGGGAAACCAGGCGACTGCATCAACCTCAAATCGTGCGCAAACTTGTGGAATGAACCTACCAGGCCCGCCAGCGCGCTGAGCAGTTTAAAGTCCTGGATGCGCGGGTAGGTTTGAGAACTGATGATGTGCGCTTCGATGCCCAGGCGGTGCATCACCGTCGCCTCCAGCATCTCCGGCGTGACCTCGTTCCCCTCAAGCATGTCAACGAATGGACCGGAGGTCCCCACCGCGCCGCGGATGCCCTTCCCTTTGAGCGCTTGACGCAGGTGGATCAGGGATTCCGTATGATCGAAGATATCCTGGGCATAGACGCTCAAACGGTAACCAAGGGTGGTCGGCTCGGCCGGTTGGAGGTGCGTAAAGCCCATCACTGCCGCGTCGGCGGTCGTCTCGATGAGACCGGCGAACTTAAGCAAAACCTCGCGCAGCGCCTCGATCAAAAGCGCCAGGGCCGCCTTCTGACGGACGATCTCAGCGTTATCCTGAACATCGGCGGAGGTCAAACCCCAGTGCAGGATCGCCCCCCCTTTGGGGGACTGTTCGCTAAATGTCTTGAGCTCTGCCATCAAATCGTGCCCGATCTCGCCCTCGATCTCCAGGGCACGGGCGAGATCAATCTTGTTCGCATTAGCGCTGATGTCATCGAGCTGTTCCGGCGAAACGAGGCCTGCCGCAGCCTGCGCTTCTGCGACGGCGACCCAGACCCTGCGCCACACTCTGCGCTTGCTGGTTTCGGACCAGATCGCGCGCATCTCGGGTGAGCCATAGCGGGTAGTAAATGAGGATTGATATGTCATAATGGTCCACCCCTATCTATCGCTGAATCAAGCATCTTGCTGTTCATCCAGTGCCGCCAGTCGCTCGAAAGCCAGATCACAATATGTGCGTTCAGTTTCATAACCCACAAATTTTCGACCGGCACGTTTGGCCGCTACGCAAGTCGTCCCTGAGCCGGCGAATGGATCCAGCACCACGTCGTCTTCAAAGGAATAGAGTTCGATCAACCGCCGGGGCAGTTCTTCTGGAAAGGGTGCCGGGTGACCGATCTGGCGCGCCGACACCGCCGGGAAAGTCCAGACAGACTTGGTCCACTCCAGAAATTCATCCCGCTCGATCGTGTTTGCGGGTTGCTCGCGTTCACGGCGGAACGATTCTTTGGAGAAGATCAGGATGTATTCGTGCACATCGCGCAGCACCGGATTGGTGGCCGACATCCAGGATCCCCAGGCTGTGGAGGGGCTGGCGCTGGCGGCTTTGTCCCAGATGATCTCACCGCGCATCAGAAAGCCCAGCGTGAGCATCTCCTCGATGATCAAGCTGTGGAGTGGGATGTAGGGTTTGCGGCCCAGGTTAGCGACGTTGATACAAGCCCGGCCGCCAGTGACGAGCACCCGGTAGACCTCTGCAAATACGCGCCGGAGCAGTCCGGCATATTCCTCGATTGTGAGGTCCTGATCGTATTCCTTTTGAACGTTGTAGGGCGGTGATGTCACCATCAAGTGCGCGCTGTAGTCGGGCAGTTCATCCATCTCTTCGGATGATTTGAGGTAAATACGGTTGAGCTTCTCTTCTGGGATGGGCGTTTCCTGGTAGGTGAGATCCTCATCAACCGCGCGCCCGGCATACATCCGGCTGTTGTAGAAATCGGTTGAATCATGGCTGATGCGTCCGGGTGATCCGAAAGCGCTCGTGCGGGTCCCTCGGTTTTCTTTATCGCTCACGCTCGATCCTTTGCCGGTGGTTCAAGGATGATCATCCGGGTTCGGCGGAGAAACCGAAACGCCGCAGCGCGTTCTCGTCATTACGCCAGCCGGGCAGCACCTTCACGCGCAGGCGGAGAAATACTTTCCGCCCGGTAGCTGTTTCGATCGCTTTGCGCGCCCAGGTGCCAATGCGTTTGAGCATCTTACCGCCCTGGCCGATGACGATGCCTTTCTGAGATTCGCGCTCGACGAAGATCGTCGCTTCAATATAGGCGCCATGCTCTTCGCGCTCGGTGTAGTTGTCGATGCGCACGGCGATGCTGTAGGGGACCTCCTCGCGCAGAAACTCCAACGCCGCTGCCCGGATCATGTCGGCGGCGATATCTCGTTCATAGGTATCGGTGATCGTTTCAGGTGCGTAGAACCGGGGTCCTTCGGGAAGGCGCGCGAGAATCGTGTCAAGCAGCAGATCGAGATTTTCGCCGGTCGCGGCCGAGACCGTGATCGCGTGGATCTCCGGGATCATGCTCAGGAATTGCCCCTTTCGCTCGGGGAGATCACTGTCATCGACGAGGTCGACTTTGTTGAGAGCGGCGAGCACTTCCGTGTCTTCTTTGAATTCCTGGACCGTTTTCACAACCTGCTCGTCGTCGTTCGAGGGCGGGTAGTTGAGATCAAACACCACCAGGATCAAGTCGCAGTCGCGCAGAGTCTCACGCGCTTCGGCATTCATATACTCGCCCAACTTGTGGATTGGACTGTGCAGACCGGGGGTATCCATGAAGATGATTTGGGCTTCCGGGCGGGTGAGGATGCCCAGTTGTTTCTGACGGGTCATCTGCGGGCGCGGCGAGACGGCGGCGATTTGCTGGCCCATGAAGCGGTTAAGCAGCGTTGATTTACCGACATTCGGCCTGCCGGCCAGCGCGACGAAACCGGATCTGTGCCCTTGGGGAATTTCTGAATAATCCATGATCTAATTGTGCTGGCAAGGTCGCGCGCTGTCAAGAGAAGTCGATCGGGCTGGACTGTTGACGCAGGGGTAAGCCTTCGTTATCATGCCTGAATGACAAAACCTCCACGTAAGTCACCGGTCCGTTTGATTATCCTGATCATCCTGGCAGTGTGGCTCGCAGCCTGCCGGCCCGATTCACACGACACGCTTCGGCTGGCGACGACGACGAGCACTTATGATTCGGGTCTCCTCGATGTAATCCTGCCCGAGTTCGAAGCGCGTTACGATGTCACCGTGGAGGTCATCGCGGTTGGGACCGGTCAGGCGCTGGGCCTCGGCGAGCGAGGGGATGTCGACGTTGTACTGGTCCATGATCCGGTTCGAGAAGAGCAGTTTATCGCCGCCGGCCACGGTGTTCAACGAACACGGTTGATGTACAACGATTTCATCCTGGTCGGACCTTCCCGGGATCCGGCAAGCGTGCATGGTTTGCCTTCTGCGGCCGCGGCATTTGAGAGCATCGCAGCACACCAGGCTGAATTCGCCTCGCGCGGCGACCAATCGGGCACGCATGCTCGTGAAGTGCTTATCTGGGATCAGGTTGGCTTCCAGCCTGACCCCGGTATGGATTGGTATCTGTCACTTGGCCAGGGTATGGGCTCCACACTCCAATTTGCCAACGAAAAGGGAGCCTATACGCTGACTGACCGAGGAACGTATCTCTCACAACTTGAGAACCTGCCGAATCTCGCGGTGCACGTCGGGGGCGCTTCGTTTTTCGAGAACCAGGACGAAACGCTGTTGAACTGCTACTCCGTGATGATCGTCAACCCGGAGCGCCATGCAGAGATCGAATACGAACTCGCCAGGCTATTCATTGAATGGATCACGGAGCCAGCGACTAAATCGAAGATCGGGAGCGTTGGTCTTGAGCGATTCGACCAGCCGTTTTTCTACCCCGCCGATGCGGATGGCGAGAAACCTGTGCCGGGTCAGCCGGGGCCATCTTCTGAGTAGGAGCATTTGACCGATCACATGTCAGTAGTTTGGCCGGACCTGTTACAAATCGTCCTGGTTTCGCTGCGGGTCTCCGGTTCCGCGCTGTTCATCAGCGCGTTGATCGGCATCCCGCTCGGCGCGTGGCTCGGGTTGAGCCGTTTCCGGTTCCGGCAGTTGCTGGTGATTTTAATCTATACAGGGATGGGCTTTCCTCCGGTCGTCGTCGGGCTGGCTGTCTATCTCGCGCTGTCTCAATCAGGACCATTCGGATCGCTGGCCTGGTTGTTCACCGAGCAGGCGATGATCGCCGCACAGGTGATCATCGCATTTCCGCTCGTGGCAGGGCTGACGATGGCAGCCGTCGAGAGCCTGGATTCGGACCTTCGTCTGCAGGTTTGCTCGCTGGGTGCCGACCCGCGGCAGGAGATTTTTACGCTGCTCAGCGAAGCGCGTGAGGGTGTGCTGGCCTCGATCGTCGCTGGTTTCGGGGGCATCATCTCGGAGGTCGGCGCGGCGATGCTGGTGGGGGGCAATATCGCCGGATCGACCCGCGTAATGAGCACGGCGATCGTGCTCGAGACGCGCCAGGGGAATTTCGGGCTTGGCCTTGCGCTGGGCGGGGTGCTGCTGGTGATCGTGTTTGTGCTCAATGGCATCCTGCTCCAACTGCAGTACCCGCTCTGGAGGCGCCGGTGAGCGTTCACGAGAACCTTTATCGGCTCGAGAGTGTCGAGAAGAGCTATGACGGGGCATGGCGGTTAAACATCGCCGCATTGGAGATTCCCGAAAGCGGTATCTTCGCCATCATGGGCCCCAACGGGGCGGGGAAGACAACACTGCTGCACCTGCTTCATTTCCTGATCCCCCCGGAGAGAGGCAGCATTCAATTTCGTGATCACAGGCTCACATTCCCCCCTCCGCTTGCGCTGCGCAGGTCGCTGGCGATGGTTTTTCAGCGCCCGCATATGCTGCATGGATCTGTGCGTAGAAATGTGAGTTTTGGATTGCGTTTACGAGGGGAGGAAGATGACCGGCGTGTGGAGGAGATAATTGAGCGCTTGCATCTCGATACGCTCTCAAACGCGCCGGCGCGCAGACTCTCCGGGGGTGAGATCCAGCGGGTCGCCCTGGCGCGGGCTCTGGTCCTGAAACCCTCCGTGCTGTTGTTGGATGAACCGACCTCGAATCTGGACCCGTACAACGCCCGATTGATCGAGGAGATCCTTGCAGAGACGGTGGAAAACACCGAGATGACTGCGATCATGGTCACCCATAATGTCTTTCAAGTCAAGCGCATCGCGCATCGCGTGGCGATGATGCTGGCTGGCTCGATCGTTGAGTCGGGCGGCAGGGATGAGATCTTCGACAAACCACAGGACGAACGAACGCGCCGGTTTATCGAAGGAGAAATGGTATATTAGAGTCGGAAGGTGCAGAATGAGCATATTCTCAAGGAAGAAACGCGATCGGTTCATTGAGCTGCTCGTCAAGCAGGCTGAGTATGCCGAAGAAGGCATGCAAAAATTGCTTGCTTACGTGCGTGAGCCGAGCGAGGCTATCGCGCAATCGGTCACTGCGATCGAAAAAGAGGCGGATGAGGTCCGGCGGGTTTTGATCGATGAGCTGAATCGGACTTTCGTCACGCCCATCGATCGCGAGGACATCTTCGCGCTCTCGTTGACGATCGATGATGTGCTGGACTATGCCGAGTCAACCGTTGAAGAGATGTACATGCTCGACGTCCAGCCGAACGCGTATATCGAGCGGATGGTATCCTTATTAACCGACGCGGCGCGCGAGATCCACATGGGCGTGATGCGCCTGGAGGACCACCCGAGTGTGGCGAATGAGCACGCCGTCCGGGCGAAAGCGCTCGAGAACCGCATGGAAACGGTTTATCGTGAGGCGATCGCCAATCTGTTCAGCATGCCCCGTGATATCGATCATGTCGTACAGATGCTTAAACTGCGCGAGATCTACCGGCACCTTTCCAACGCGGCCGACCGCGGCGATGAGGCTGCCAATGTGTTGGGGGATATCGTCGTAAAGAAGATCTAGGTGGAGTAAAACGTCCGTCTCAAATCAAAAACGGGAGGTTCGCCTCCCGTTTTTTCTATGATGGCAGGCCAGGTTATCCCTGCTGGGCGGAGAGTTTCTTTAGTTTGTTTCCAACTTCACGCCACTGGATCTTGGAGATCCCCAGCTTCTGGCGGATGGTGTCTTTGTCGAGACCTTCCTGATGGTCGGCGAGCGAGGCTGACCAGCGGCACATGTCGAACGATATGCGTTTATCGAGCTTGGCCGCGTCGCTGATTTCCTCAAGCAGGTATTCGAGCCGGCGTGGCGACCAGGGGAAGAGCTGATCGTCGATATCGTACTGGGCGATGTACTCCAGGAAGGCTGCGACCCATTCTTCCGAAAGAGGGATCTTGCGCTCCTTGTAGCGTTTGCTTACGTCACCATAGCGCACGAAGAGCAGCGGAGCATCTGGACCTTCAAGATCGATGTGATTCAGATGAACGCCGAGACATTCCCCCTTCTTGATCCCTGTCTCGAGTAGAAGGCGCAGAAGTGTGTAAGGCCGTGCATCCGGCTCTTCAGCTTCACGCATTCGCTGGGCGGCCTCCAGCGCGATTTCTCGCTCTCGCCTGGCGAGCACGTCTGGAAGAGGGCTGACGACGGATTGCTGTGGTATGTGTGCGGAGGGATCGTCGCTGAGCACTCCGGATTCGTTCAACCAGCGGTAGAAAGCCTTGATGGATGTCACCCGGCGGGCGTAGGTCTTCGGACTGCATGGGGCGCTGCGTTTGTTTTGCATCCAGTCGAGAAAATTCTTCAAATCGTGGTTGCTTATCTCTTGAATGGAGACACCCCCGCCGACAAATTTCGCCACCAGGCGCAGATCGCCAGTAAAGGCTTTGACGGTGTGAATCGAATACCCCTGGTCTTCGAGTGCTTCACCCCAGGATTTAATCACCGCGCTCAGGCTGGTCTCTGAGTTGAGCCGTGCGTCCCCTGCGGGGTGTTTCGGGCCTTGTTCCCTGCCGTAAGAAAATAACGGCAGATCGTCTACGGTGTTATCCATATGTCCCTCTCTGGTGGATCTGCGCATAGCCAACGAGCAAGTATGATCGTAGATCGGTAATCGAGAAAAGTCAATTGAGTACACCTGGGATCGGGGATCAGGGGTCCGGATTGTGCCTTGCGTGATAGTGCCCGGGTGGATGGTCACCCGGTCCTTGATAACCGGCTCCCGCAGTTAACGTCATTCCGAGCCCGGCCGAAAGTCCAGCTTTGTTGGCTGGTCGAGGCTCGCAGGGAAGGGTCCCTCGGTCGGTAGCCTCGAAATGACAGGATGGGATTGGGGATCGGGAAACTAAAAGCACCCAGTTTCTTCCTGAGTGCCCCGGTGACCGAGTGCCTGATTACCATTCACCTAATTACCTGATCGCCTATTTTCTAACCTTCCCGATTCTGCACCGGCAACCCAAAAGACTCCACCAACATCGCCTCGATCGCATCCCAATCCGGGAGGATGACCGACGCTCCGCTGTACGGGACGCGCCAGAGCGACCCCATGTCGGGGCCGATGTCGTAGTGTTCGATCACGGAAGGATCGCGGGCGACATCCACTGCGGTCGGCAGCAGTACGAATACGTCATCGAGCCCCATGTCGGTCTCCACGAATGTCTTGAATTGATCATACATTTCCGGGACGCGCGTAAGCCCGTCAATGCTCAGCACTTTCTTGAAGAGCGCCATAATCACTTCCTGTTCGCGCCGCAGCCGGTCGAAATCGCCGGTCGTTTTGCGCATGCGCATATAGCATAAGGCCTGGAAGCCATCCATGTGGTACTCGCCTGGAGAATAGGTCCACTGACGCCCGCACTTATCGGAGAGGTACGCTCCGACCTCCACGTCGATGCCGCCGAGGGCGTCGACAACCCCCATGAAACCATAGAAGTTAATCCGCACCAAATGATCGACTTCCAGGCCGAAGTTGTAGAGGATTGTGTTCTTTACCATTTCGGATCCGCCGACTGCGTCGGCGACGTTGATCCGATCAACCCTCCGTCCAGGGATGAAAACGTATAAGTCACGCGGGAACGAGAGCAGTTTGACGGTATGTTCTCGCGGGTCGATCGATACGAGCATCATCACGTCGGTCCGGTGTCCATACTCGTTGGGACGCTGGTCCGATCCGAGCAGCATGATGTTGATCAATTCATCATTGTGTTCATGTGGCGTAAGCGGACGTCGGATATCGATCGCCGAAACCTCGACCGGAGGCGGGAAATTTTCCCAGGGATCAATCGGTGTTGGTGAGGGCTGCGGCGTCGCTGTAGTGGGCGGGAGTGGTGTCGGCGTGATTGTGGCCTCGACGGGATTAAATGGCGTGGCGGTGGCGGTTGCATCTGTCGGGATGGTTGCGAGCGGCAGTGAGGCGGCACCGCTTAAGAACCCGCCTGCGACGGAGGTGCACGCCGCCGCGACAAAGACCAGCGCGAACAGTGCTCCAACGAGCGTCCAGGAAAATGAAAACTGGTTTGTGTTGAATTTATTCTCGTTCATCTCTTATATAACGACTCAGCCGTGGTAAAAGCTCCCACAGCGAATTCGGTCTCCCGATCCCGTTGATCATACTCCATAGCGCTCCAGAAAGACTATATCCGTTTTGACGCGAAGGAGTCGGGGTATTGTGTGCAATTCATATGCCAGATCGGTAGATTGTGGATCAGAGCGGGATGATTACCTCAGGCTATATTTACAGCTGGGTCAGGAGGTTATTCTGGGCTTCTCTATCCTCGGCAAGTGGAAGCAGCACGACGAAGGTAGTGCCGAAGTTCTCCTTGCTTTCGATCCAGATTCGGCCCCCCATCGCCTCAACCAGGGATTTCATGATCGACAGGCCGATCGGCTCTTCACCGAGCCCCATGAGTGGGGGGCCTTCCTGAGGGTAGCTTGAATCGAAGACTCGGTGCAGGTCGGAAGCCGGGATCCCGCGCCCCTCATCGCTGATCCGTAATGTCAGGAATCCGGTCGCATCCGCTTCTGCGATCCGAAGACTGATGCCCACGACACCGCCTTCGGGTGAAGCGCCGATGGCGTTGTTCAGCAGGTGGATCAGAACCTGCGAAATGGCATCCGGGTCAGCCATGACCCGCGGGACATTCTGCGGGATCCTTTTCCTTAGATGCAGTCCGCGTCTCTCCATGCCGGGCTGGACCTGTTCGAGCGAATCATCGATCCAGTAAGCAAGGTCTATGGGGGTGGGGACCATTTCGAGTGACCCGCTCTCGATGGCGGCGATGTGGATCAGCTGGTTGAGCAATTTTGCCAATCGATTAGTCCCCTCACGGATGCGCTCGATGTACATTTCGGTGTCATTTCCGGGAAGTGCGCTGACCTCATCGGAGAGCAGGTCTGTGTAGCCAACGATCGCCGCCATCGGCTGCCGCAGGTCCTGGGCGAGGTGGGCAAGCCGCCGCAAATCGCCGCTGCCCTCTTTTATAGGCGGTCGGCCGTCTGGGAGCGCATCGAGCAGAGCCAGCTGGGTACGGGCCTCCGAGAGTTCCTGCAGGCTGTGCTGCAGCTCATAGGAGAGCTGAGCAATCTGGTCATTGTCGGAGGGCTCTGCGGGAGCAGTTACGACCGTCTTCATTCGATCGATCTCGGACTCCAGCAGCGAAATCGTCTCCCTGGCAAGACTGTGATTCTGCAGAAAGCCGGCCAGCTCCTGACCGGCCTGGTCGGTCGCATCGAGCAGTTGATTGGTTAATTGCGTGTTCTCCTGCAGCAAGCGTTCAACCTCCCGGCGGGTCTCTTCAATATTTGCGCTCGGCGAGGTCATCGCGGCGTGCAGGGAGCGTTCCTGCTTCCTGAGCTGATAGAAACGCTGGCCAATTAATTGCCCGAATGACTTGACCGCTTCCATGCTCACGTCTGACCAGCGGCTGCGAGCGTAGGGTGAGAGCAGCACAAGTCCACCAACCAACTCGCCGTCATACGCGATCGGTGCCATCAAGATCGGTCCCGTTTGAGCCAGTCCAAGGTACCTCTTCAGCACATGCGCATCTGGAATTTTAGTGCCGGCGGGCAGCACTAACGGCTGCTTGCGCCGCAGGGCTTGCGCTAGGACAGGCAGTTCTTCGGCACTATAAGTTTGACCTTCGATGAATTTCTCACTGATCAGGTCGTAGGCCGCCGCTATCGAGAGATAGTCAGATGGGTCTGGGGGGGTAATCAGAAAACATAATTCAGATTTTAAGCTGCGGGCGACGCTCTGCACGGCGCCCCGGGCGAGAATATCCTGAGAGCTCGACTCGAGAATGCTGGTCGTCTCGTGCAATATTTCAGGGAGGAAGCGTGCTTCCTGATCGGACCTCGTCGCCGGTTTCCTGATCTGGCGGATGTGCAGCCGTGCGGCTGCCATGCTGACTGCAGCCATGCCGATGAGGGGGTAAGCGCCCAACTCAGCCCATCTCAGGATGGCAGGGAAGGAAGCGTCGGAGGGACCCAGCGTCAGGTGTAGGCCGTAACCGAGGGAGAGCAGCCCGAATCCCGAGAGGAGCAGCGGCCAACTATGAGGGCGTTGGAACACCAACCAGGCGCAGATGCTCAGGCAAAGGAAAAAGCCGCTCAGCGACCACAGCGCGTCAGCGGCGGTGCGGTTGAAATAGGGCGTGATCCCTCTGGAGGTGAAGAGCACTGTCGCCAGCAAACCGGCGGATGCAGCGGTGAGAGTGGTCAGCAGGGCGATATCCCAGCGCTGGCTTTCACCTGGATGCAGCAATCCCCAGAACAAAAGCACCACGCTGGAGATGCTCACAAAGCGATCCAGCGCGGGCAGCACGACGGTGCTGTTGAGGCCGCCCGCCCATGTGAAACCGGTGTAGCCCATCAGCGCGATACGCAGGAAGAGTACCCCGAGCACGGCCAATTCCCAGCTTGTGAAGTCACCCGCGCTGAATTCCCGGCGCAGGATGCGTCCTACTGCAAGGACCAGCCCCAGGGTAGCAATAATTATCAAGTGGTAAGCGAGCGTGCCTTCCGTTGTCAGCAAGATGGAGGCTGCTTGTGTGAATAACATTTGACCGGTCTTTGTATGTCCCCGTTCGATAGGATTTCCGCGTGCCGCCCCAGCATCATATCTTCAGGTGTGAGGAGTGTAAAGAGTACGCATAGTTCATGACAACATCGAAGCGTAGCTCCGGGCGCAGAGCTGTTCGTTTGCGGCGCACAACCCGGCGTCCTGTTGAGCGCTTTGATTTTACACGAGCGGGGCGGTGGCGACAAAGCGGCGCGATCAACCGCCATTCTGTAGGTGGCTAAGCCGGGGTCGTCTCTTTCTCCTCGGGCTTGTAATCGACGACGCGGATCGCGAAGAAACCGTAAAACAGGACGAGCCAGAATGTGAGCCCACGATAGGTGACGGCGATCGCCACGGACGTGGCTGGGTTAACGCCCAGTGAGACCTGGATCAAAGACATCGCACCCTCTACAAATCCGACGCCAGAGGGGGTCACGGATGCGATCGTGAACAGATAGCTGACGGTGAAACTCACAATGACGGTGGTGAGGTCAAATGGAGCACCGTACGCCAGGGATATCAAGTAAAGCATGATCATCATCGTCGCTTTACGAGCAAGCGCCCAGCCGATCGGCTGCAGCAGGTTGCCCGGTGAACGCCGGATCTGCTGCAGCCCACTCGACAGATCAAGGCCGAATTTCCGGGCGTTGTCGAGTTCGATGAGCGGTCTCTTAATGATCGGCTGCATGAGCCGGTTCGCGCCGCGCACCAGCCAGGCGACTACATTGTCTAACCGATCGGAGAAGAAGACCCCGATGATCGTCCCGATGATTAGCGCAAACCCGATCGTGCAGGCGAAGATCGCCGCGCCGATCAGCGCCGTGCTCAAGAGATGATGCTGCTGTAGCAAGATCAACCCGACCGTGAGCACGAGCATGAAACCGAGGTAATCGTAGACCAGGTAGAGGAACGCAGCCGTTGTGACCTTACCTGCCGGTTTGCCGCGCCGGTGACCGTCGGCGATGAAGACTGCCGTCGCGCCGGCGCCGTAACTGGGTGCGATGACATTGATAAAATTGCCGGCTGCAATGAGCAGCACCATGCGCGCCAGACTCTCATGCATTCCGGTCAGCCGGTACGTCGACTGAAGGTTGCCGGCGATTGTCACGATCCAGAGCAGCTGAGTGAGCAGTGCGAGCACCAGCCAGAGCGGAATCGCTCTCCGGAGCGTGTCCAGGATGATGACGAGTTCGTTGAAATTGCGGATAACAAAGTAAATCGTGAGGCCGAATATCAGGGTGTAGATGATTTTTCGAATCATGGCCTGACCAGCCTGGGGAACCTAGATCCTGTCCCAGGTCTCCGGGGTGTCGATTGTGATACGGGTCGCGCTGCGATCGATGCGTTTCAGGAGCCCGGTCAGCACGCTGCCTGAGCCGATCTCGATAAAGGTGTCGATGCCAGAGGCGAGCATCAGCTTGATGCTCTCGGTCCAGCGCACGCGGGAAGTCAACTGGGATTGCAGGTCTTCGATGATCGCGGCGCGCGTCGGCAGCGGTGCCGCGCCGACGTTACCAATCACATGTACTTCCGGACCACGGATTGTGACGGAGTTGAGTGCCTCGTTCAAGCGCGCCTGGGCGACTTGCATGAGAGGGGAATGGGCGGCGATGCTGACGGCCAGACGGACGACTTTGCGGGCACCGGCCTCATGGAGGCGCTCGGCCGCAAGCTCGAGGGCGGCTTCATCCCCGGAAATCACGACCTGCCCCGGGCAGTTGTCGTTCGCGACCCACACGCCCCCTTCAGCCTGCTGCGAAGCCCCGGCGCACACCGTTTCGACGGCTTCGAGCTCGAGCCCGAGCACCGCAACCATGCCGCCTGGCTGTGCCTCGCCGGCGGCCTTCATCGCCAGAGCGCGCTCGCGGACGGCGAAGAGCGCGTCGCTGAAGCTCAGCGCGCCGGCGGCGACTAGCGCGCTGAATTGCCCTAACGAGTGTCCCGCAGTGGAGGCCATCGTCAATTCCGGGAACTGCTCCTTCGCCGACCGCAATGCAGCAACGGCGTGGGTGAGCAGCGCGGGCTGTGTGTGTTCGGTTTGGTTGAGCTGTTCTTCTGGTCCGTTCCAGCACAATTCGGACAGGGGGTATCCGAGCAGGTCATCGGCTTGTTCGAACGTCGACCTGGCTACAGGAACAGCCTCAGCCAGCTCGCGGCCCATGCCGACGAACTGGGAGCCCTGACCGGGGAATAGGAATGCGGTTGCAGCGGGGTTAATCTTCATCGGAATCAAATAGGCCGTGCAGTCCGCACGGCCCATTTCATTGGCGGTTATGAGCTCTCGATTTCAACAACCTCACGGCCGTCGTAGTGTCCGCAATTGGGGCATACACGGTGAGGAAGGTGTTTATCCCCGCAGTTCGTGCAGGTGATGAGATGGCGGGCTTGAAGCGCGTCATGCGCTCGCCTTCGATCGCGCCGCCCTTTCGAGATCTTCCGCTTCGGAAGGGGTGGCATCTCGTGTCCTCCTTAAAGTGATTCTCACAACACGGCCTGCCCTGAGGGCAGGCGCAGATCATTATAGCAAGTGCCGATGGCCTGTCAAGATGCCGGGCAAGCACGGCCGTTCCATGAAAAGTATAATAACACCATGGATACTCCAGAATTATCACATCTTGACGAAAGCGGACGGCCTCGAATGGTCGACGTGGGGGAAAAACCCGAGACGGAACGCTGGGCGGTCGCGGGCGGGCGGGTGTTAATGTCCGCTGAAGCGCTGGAACGGGTGCTTGCCGGAACGGTCGCAAAAGGCAATGTCGGCGTGGTGGCGGAGCTGGCCGGCGTGCTGGCAGCCAAGCGCACGCACGAATTGATCCCGCTCTGCCATCCGCTCGGACTGACGCACGTCGATGTGCGAGTGGATTGGGATAAAGCGCTCCCGGGAGCTCAGATTCAGGCTTCTTGCCGCACGCGCGGACGTACGGGGGTTGAGATGGAAGCGCTCACCGCAGTTTCCGTGGCGGCGCTCACCGTGTACGACATGATTAAAGCGATCGATAAAGCAGCGCACATCACCGACATCCGCCTGGTTGAGAAGCACGGGGGCACAGGCGGTGACCTTGTGCTGGAAGAGAGGTCAGGATGAATGTCTCGATGCTCTACTTCGCGACGCTGCGAGACCGGGTGGGGCTGAAACAGGAAGAGATCGAGATCCCCGAGGGCATGCGCGCCGCCGATCTGAAAAATCTGATCGGCGAGCGTCACCCTGCGATTAATGAATCGCTGCCGACCGCGATCCTGGCGGTGAACCGCGAATATGTCAGCGATGAGCACGTCATCCAGGCTGGTGATGAACTGGCGCTTTTCCCACCGGTGAGCGGCGGCGCGCCGCCGACATTCTTCCTCGTCACTGAGGAGCATCTCGACCTGAATCAGATCCTGGGGAAGATTATCCGCCCGACAACGGGTGCGGCCTGTGTCTTCACCGGGATGGTGAGGGGGCGTACCGAACGGGAGGACCCGCACGATACGGTCTATCTGGAATATCAAGCTTACGAGCCGATGGCCAGGGAGAAGATGGCCCAGGTCGCGGCTGAGATGCGGGACAAATGGCCAGATCTGGAGGGCATCGCCATCGTCCAGCGCATCGGCGTGTTGGACCCGGGCACCCCGACCGTGTTGATCGCCTGCACGGCGGCGCACCGCGATTCTGGCGTCTTCGAAGCGGCGCGTTACGGGATTGACCGCCTGAAGGAGATTGTGCCGATCTGGAAGAAAGAGGTCGGCCCGGACGGGGAAATGTGGGTCGAGGGCGGTTACCTGCCGACGGAAGAAGACCGACGGGAGGACCGTTGATGACCGTTGGAACAGAAGTCAGACCCTCCTTTCCGTTCGCGTGCGTGAACTGCGGCCGTGCCTACCCTCACGAAGGCATGCCTTACCGCTGCCCGCACTGCGGAGGTGTCTTTGATTTTCAGGAGCCGATGTCCTACAACCCCGGCCCCGCCGACCCCGGGATCGGTATTGGACGCTACCGGGCGGGGTTTCCGCTCGCGCCGGAGGCGCGCTGGCACAGTCTTGGTGAGGGCGGCACGCCGCTGGTTTCGATTGACATCGACCAACGCACGATCTATTTCAAGTGCGAATATCAGAATCCGACCGGGTCATTCAAAGATCGCGGGGCAGCTGTCCTGACCAGCGCGCTCGCTGATGCGGGTGTAGAAGAGGCGATTGAAGACTCGTCGGGGAACGCCGGCGCTGCGTTTGCAGCTTACGCCGCGCGTGCCGGTATCCGGGCGCGCATCTTCATCCCTGACTATGCCTCCGGTCCCAAACAGCGCCAGATCGAATCATATGGAGCGGAGGTCGTGCGTATCCTGGGTCCCCGCTCGACCACCACGGAAGCGACGCTGGCCGAAGCCGAAAAAGGCGCAGTCTATGCCAGCCATGCCTACCTCCCCCACGTGATCGCCGGCTTCGCGACGATCGCATTCGAAATCTACGAGCAGCTGGGAAGAGCCCCCTCGACGGTGGTCCTGCCGGTGGGGCAGGGCACGCTTTTGCTCGGGGTTTATCGTGGTTTCAAGGCGCTGCTGGCGGGAGGCTATATCGATAAACTTCCTGAACTGATCGGCGTGCAGGCGCGCGCCTGCGCCCCGCTCTGGTCTGTGTTTCACGGCGGCGGGGCGGGGCTGACATGGATCTCCGAGGGTGAGACCCTGGCGGAGGGCATACGCATCCTCAAACCCCTCCGGGGCGATGGCGTGCTGCGAGCCGTGGAAGCGAGTGGCGGGACGATGCTCGTTGTGGAGGAAGCGGAAATCGCCGAAGGCCGCGACGCTCTTGGCCATCGAGGGTTATATGTAGAGCCGACATCAGCCGTGGTCTGGCCCGCACTGCTCGAGGTTCTTGAAGCCCGCGGTGGTCCGCTCGTCGCCATCCTCACAGCAAGCGGATTGAAAGCTGCCTGACACCCGACTCACTGATCCAAAATCCAACCCGGCTGAGTCCGAATACATTTCCAGATTCGGGAGTAGAAATTCATGACACAGAGAGTCGTTATTACCGGTATGGGAACGCTCAACCCGTTGGGTCTGGACGTGCAGAGCTCCTGGGAAGCACTTACGCGGGGAGCCTCCGGGGCAGGACCGATCACGTTGTTCGACCCCTCCGATCTTCTGGTCCAGATCGCCTGCGAGGTGCAGGGTTTCGAGCCAGAGCGCTTCATGGATGCGCGCGAGGCGCGGCGGAGAGACCGGTTCGAGCAGCTGGCATCTGCAGCCGCACAGGAGGCCTTGGCGCAATCCGGGCTGACTGTGACCGAAGGCAGCCGGAAGCGGGTGGGCGTCGTCGTCTCCTCAGCCGTCGGCGGGCTCGGATCGATGGAAGAGGGCATCCTGCAGATCGAGCAGAACGGACCGAGGCGCGTGAGCCCGTTCACGATCCCGATGTTTATGCCCAACGGCGCCTCGGGGATGATCGCCATCGATATCGGTGCGCAGGGGCCCTCCTTCTCGCTTGCCTCGGCCTGTGCCTCCGGCGCCGATTCGATCGGGCAGGCGGCGCTGCTCATTCGCAGTGGGGTGATTGACGCTGCGATTGCAGGCGCCTCGGAGGCGACCGTCACCCATGTCGGTGTGGCGTGTTTCGACCGGCTGGGGGCGCTCACGCGGCGTAATGATGAGTACCAGACTCGCCCGGCGCCATTTGACGCGCAGCGGGACGGGTTCATCATGGGGGAGGGGGCTGCGATCCTGGTGCTCGAATCGCTCGAGCATGCTGAGAGCCGCGGGGCTTCCATCCTGGGTGAGTTGGCCGGTTACGGCGCGACCTCTGACGCATATCATGTCACAGCCCCTTCCGAGAGCGGTGAGGGAGGTGCAGCTGCCATCCGGATCGCGCTCCAGGATGCCGGTCTTAACCCGGAGCAGGTGGAATACATCAACGCGCACGGAACGGGCACAGTATTAAACGATGTCGCTGAGACCCGTGCGATCAAGTCGGCATTCGGTGAGCGCGCATACAAAACTGCAATTTCATCGACCAAGTCGATGACCGGGCATATGATGGGCGCCACTGGCGCGTTGGAAGCGATCATCTGTATGAAGGCGATCGAGACGAACACCGCGCCGCCGACGATCAACCTGGTCGATCCGGATCCGGAATGTGATCTGGACTATGTCCCCGGGTCGGCGAGAGGGATGCCCATTTCTGTGGCGCTCACTAACGCATTTGGCTTTGGCGGACATAATGCGGTATTGGCGTTTAAGGCCTTCCACCGTTAAAATAACCCCAGTCAAAACCTGCAGCAGAACCCGTGGTACGCAGATGACTCAGGTTGCCTGGGTTCTCGGCGTCCCCCAAGTTCTTGGAGACAACTATCGTGACACCGGAAGAGTTCCTCCGGCAGATGGGGCTTTCTTTTAGAGACCCCAGCCTGCTGCGGCGCGCGCTCACGCACCGTTCCTATCTAAACGAAAACCCTGAAGCGGTTGAGGATAACGAACGCCTTGAATTCCTGGGAGACGCCGCGCTGGATTTTGTCACCGCCGGATGGTTATACAATCGCTATCCGGAGATGGACGAAGGGGCGCTGACCCGTCTTCGATCCGCGCTGGTCCGCACCGAGCAACTGGCGGATTTCGCCGAGTCAATCGGTCTTGGTGAAACGCTGCTGCTTGGCCGGGGCGAAGAAGCCATGGGTGGTCGTCAGCGCCCGGCGATCCTCTGCGCGGCATTTGAAGCGCTGATCGGGGCGCTGTACCTCGATGCGGGGATCGAGGCGGTCATCGATTTTATGAAGCCGCGCCTCGTAGCCTCTGCGAACTCGATCATCGAGAGCGAGAAGCTTATCGACGCCCGCAGCATCTTGCAGATGTGGGCGCAGAGCGAGCACGGTGTGACGCCGAAGTATGAGACGATCGAGGCGTTTGGTCCCGATCACGCGCGCCAATTCATCGTCGAGGTGCATGTGGGAAAGGATATCAGCGCACGCGGGCAGGGTCATAGCAAACAGGAGGCTGCCCAGAAAGCCGCCACAGCTGCGCTTAAGAATGTACACTCCAACACAATCTGGGGTCGGGAATGAGGATGGCAGCCTTTGGATGAACTTACTGCACGTTTGAAATCCCTCGAGCTCCAGGGGTATAAGACGTTTGCAAGCAAGACCGAATTCGAGTTTTCACCCACGATCACGGCGGTCATCGGGCCGAACGGATCGGGTAAATCGAACATCGCGGACGCCATCCGCTGGGTATTGGGAGAGCAGTCGTTCAGTTTGCTGCGCGGCAAACGCACGGAGGACATGATCTTCTCGGGTTCAGAGCAGCGGGCGCGTGCCTCGATGGCAGCCGCGACGATCACGTTCGACAACAGCGATGGCTGGCTGCCGATTGACTTCAGTGAGGTCAGCATTGGCCGGCGCGCCTACCGGGACGGCACCAACGAATACATCTTGAACGGGCAGCGGGTGCGGCTTCGCGACGTGAACGAACTGCTCGCCAAGTGCGGTCTGGCGGAGCGCACCTATACGATTATCGGTCAGGGGCTCGTCGACGCGGCGCTGTCGCTGCGGGCAGATGAGCGCCGCGAACTGTTCGAAGAGGCGGCGGGGATCGGCCTTTACAGCAGCCGGCGTGATGAGGCCTTGCGCCGGCTGGACACCACCAAACGCAATCTGGAAAGGGTGCAGGATATTCTGGCTGAGCTGCGGCCGCGCCTGCGCAGCCTGCGGCGCCAAGTCTCGCGCTCGAAGGATTACGACCAGGTGCGCAGCGATCTGCAGGAGCATTTACGGACCTGGTACGGCTTCCAGTGGTACCGGACGATCGCCTCAGTTTCCGAACAATCAGAGCGCGCCCGTTTTCTGGAGTTGGAGCGCGACAAATTGCGGGAGCGCGAATCGGCATTTGATGCCCAGATGCGAAAGCTCCGAGAGAAAGCCGACCGGCTGCGCAGCAAGCTTCAAGAGACGAACCGGATGTTATCGGACCGCAATACCGAGCGTGAAATTGTTGGTCGTGAGCTGGCGATCGCGGAAGAGCGGATGCTCTGGGTCAAAGAACAGGAAGATGCCCTCACATCTGAAATTGATTCGCTGCAGGAGCATCTGGACGGCCTTGAGGAGGGGCTGGGAGCTGCCGGGCGGCGGGTTGAGGTCGCTGAGGAGCGCCGGCTGGAGCTGCTCAATCTGCGCCAATCCCTGATCGAGGAAGGACAGGTGGACCCGGCGCAGAAGCAGAACGCCAGACAGCGGGTGGATCAGCTTCGTAAAGATCTCGATCAGGCCGCAGCCCGGACCGCCGTGCTCGAAACCAGGCTTGAGGAAAACCGGCGGCAGTTGGAAGCGCGCCGCGCGGAGCGAGACAAGCTGATCGAGAGCATCAGGGCGCGCGAGGATCGGTTGGAGTTCCTCAAAGAGAAACGGACCGTTCTGGAGAAGGATATCCAAGCGGCCGAGGAACGACGCACACAGTCGATGCAAGCAGTGGAGATCGGACGCCGTACGATCGAGACGCTGCGTGAGCAAGAACATGAAGTGCGTGAGAAGCTCAATGATATCTCTTCCCGTTTAGCCGGACAGAAAGCGCGCCGGGAAGCGATGGAGATCTCCATGGGCCTGCAGGGCGGAAAGATCCAGCGTTTGGTGGAGGCCAGTGATCGCGGCGAAATCCCCGGACGAATCGGGCGGTTGATCAGCCAATTAGAGATCGAATCCGGTTACGAACAGGCGGTGCTGGCAGCGCTCGGCGATCTGCGAACCGGACTCACCTTCGAAGATGAGAACCAGTTATTCACCGCGCTGGATCGATTTGATCTGGATGATGAACAAGGTCGGGCGGTCCTGCTGCCCTTGATGGACGAGCCGCAAAGTGCGACCACGGCAAAGCCCGCCAATGCAAACATCCTTTCCGTCGCGGTCGATGTCGTGCGCGCTCCGCAGGCTTACCGGGGTTTGCTCCAGAATCTGCTCGGCCAGGTCTTCATCGTGCCCGACCGGAAGACGGCCCGATCGCTGCAGTCACGCATCGCTGAAGGCGACCGCGTGGTGACACTGGATGGGGATCTGTATTACCCTGCCGGCCCGGTCGTTTTGGGGCAGGGTAAAGAATTTCAACGCGAAGAAGAGGAGCTGCGAAAGCTGCTCGCCGCGGAAAAAGAACTTGCGGACGTATTGAAGTCTGTGCGGGGATCGGTAAACCGGCTGGGCACACAAAGGCGGGGTGCGCAGGAGGACATCGAAAAGGCCGAAGCTGCCCGAGAGCAGGCGGAGGCGGATCTCCAACGATTGCGAAGCGATCTGCAGTTAATCCAGATCGATCTGCAGGCGACCCAGCGGGATGTGGAATCACGTCAAAATGAGGTCACTGCTCAGGCTGAGGCGAATGGGGAATTAGGCGCCGAGTCCGAGCAGATCGAGGCGAGCACGATTGAACAGCGAACGCTCCGGGATCAAATCAGAGAAGAGTACGAGGTGGCATTACGCGCCCTCGAAGCGGTCGAGGAGAGCAGTGAGATGGCGCAGGTTGAGGCGCGCCTCGAGACCGCCCGGGCGGAGCTTGAGACGGCCCGGACCCGGTTGAGAAGCCAGGAAGAGCGCCGCAATCTTCTGATCCAGGATGTGCACACTCGCCGCGCCAGGCTCGAGCGCAACCACGTTGAGCGGGAGCGGTTGGAGGAGACGATTGAACAATCCCGGACTGCGCTGGCGGCGGTTGAAGCGCAGATCGAGGAATTGACCGGCAGGGCAGAGCCTGTTGATAAAGCGCTGCGGGAGACCGAGGCGGAGCGGCGTGAGCTGGACGTCGAGGAAGCGGAAACGAGGTTGGCACTGCAGTCGGCGGAGCGAGAGCACGCCCAGGCTCAGATCCAGCTTGCCCGCAAGCAGGAAGAGTTGGCCAGCCTTCGCCGCAGGATAGAGGACGATTTCGGGCTGGTTGCTTTCGACGACGACTCGGAGGGGGTCGGTCAGGAGCCGCTGCCCTTCGAGGGGATTGTCGAGCACCTTCCACGCGTCGAAGTGCTGCCGGAAAACGTCGAAGAACAGGTGAAGCGCTTGCGTTTGCAGCTCCGGAGGATGGGTCCGGTCAACCCTGAAGCGCGCCGCGAGTATAAGGAAGTGCAAGAGCGCGTCGACTTCCTCACCAGCCAGGTCGACGACCTGCGCAAGGCGGAGAGCCAGATTCACGAGGTAATCGCCGAGCTGGATGTCTTAATGGAGCGTGAGTTCCGCAAGACATTCGACGCGGTGGCGATCGCGTTCAAGGAGGCGTTCACACGCTTGTTTGGCGGTGGTTCCGCACGGCTAGAACTGACCAACCCCGAGGATCTCACCCAGAGCGGGATAGACATCGAGGCCAAGCTCCCTGGCCGGCGCATGCAGAGCCTGGCGATGCTTTCCGGCGGCGAGCGCAGCCTGACGGCGAGCGCGTTGGTATTCGCGCTGCTGAAGGTATCGCCGACGCCATTCTGCGTGCTGGACGAAGTCGACGCCATGCTGGATGAGAGCAACGTGACGCGTTTTGTGGACATGCTGAAAGAGCTCAGCCAGGAGACACAGTTCATTCTGATCACGCACAACCGGTTGACCGTCCAGGCAGCCAGGGTTGTGTACGGCGTGAGCATGGGCCCCGATTCGGCCAGCAAGATGATCAGCATGAAACTGGATGAGATTGAGAAAGAGATGGTGGCGTAGCGCAGGGCACCCAGGCACCCAGTGATCAGGCGATCAGGTTCTTCTCAGACGACAGGGAGCCTGGGTGACGGGGTGCCTGATTGACAGAGCAGCCGGATCCCTGATCCCTTGACCTGAACCTGCTTTCCGGTAGAATAACTCTGCGAGCCGAAGTGGCGGAACTGGCAGACGCGCTACGTTCAGGGCGTAGTGGACCTAGCGTCCATGTGGGTTCGACTCCCACCTTCGGCACCTTGAAAGCCCCGATCGGGGCTTTTTTCTTTCCGGGTTGCACGCTTCTTGCACCCCGTAGTGCGGTGAAGTAAGATGTCAGTGGACATGTCAAGAGATACTCAAGAAGGCAACCGGTTATCCACTTGGATGATTTTAGTGCTGACGGTCTTGGGGATCCTGATCATCGGGGATCTCAACGGACGGATGGCGAACGCGCGCCGGTTAGAGCGCGAATCGCATGTCCTCTCCACAGAGGTCGCCGCGCTATCCACGGAACAGGTCGATCTCGCCACGCGGGTCGCCGGGGCGACGAGCGAGGCGCACATTGCCGATTGGGCGCATGCTGATGCGAAGCTGGTGCGGGAGGGCGAGGTGCTCGTAATCCCGGTTGCGCCCCCTGGCACGGCGCGCACAATGCAGGCCAGCGATAGCGCGCGCAGCGAGCCGCCAGGAAATTTCCAGGTCTGGTGGGCGCTGTTGTTTGGGAACTGAAGAATCAATCGATATTCCATCGGAGGGACTGCAGCGCGCCTTCTGTAAGTCCCCGGAATTGAACGAGGCCGCGGAGGGAACCGGTCAGATGAACGTGCCAGTGATCTCTGCCCCATGGATGCTTGCCAGACCGGGCTTCTGACTTGCCAGATGCACGGGTGCCCCAATCTCCCCATCCTATAACCCAGATTCCTGATCCCGAATTCCCAACTCCCAATTCCCACTTATGTAAAGTCCGACCTTGACGCACGAGGTCGCTGTGTTATAATTCCAGACCGATGGGGGGGACAAAAGAATACCGTTGCGGGGTGGAGCAGTGGCAGCTCGTCAGGCTCATAACCTGAAGGTCCCTGGTTCGAATCCAGGCCCCGCTACCTTAAAGGGAAGCGCCCGAAAGGGCGCTTTTCTTTCGTTAATAGACAGTGTTAAGGTATGCATTTCAGGATTCGAACCTAGGATCCTGAGGATATTAGCCCGGGATGTTGATTTCCATACGGTTTTTCAGATTCTCGCAAAACAAAGATGGGTAGGGTGCATATCTAGGATTCGAACCAATAACCTCTAGGTGATGAATGCCATGACATTGTGGACAGTAGGAACTGCCATGACATCGTGGACAGTCTCATCTCCCGTATTTCTCGGGAGTGGTCTGTGATATATGTCTTTCCCCACGCAATTAGGAGGAAGACATGCTCAAGGATCCAGAAGCAGACCGTCGCAGAGCTATCCAACGATACAAGGCAGGAGAAAGTGCGACGGCCATTTGCGCTTCGATGGGTTACTCCACTAGCTGGATCTACAAATGGTTGGAGCGTTCCAAGTCTGGGGACCCGCACTGGTATCGAGAACGATCCCGACAACCCAAGAGTCGACCTACACAGACCCACCATGAAATCGAAGAGCTTGTGATTGCCGTGCGCAAGCGCCTGGAGAGACAGAATTTGTTTCACGGCGCGCAGGCAATCCGATGGGAGCTGGAAGATTTGGAGATCCACCCTTTGCCTTCAGTGCGTACAATCGGGCGCATCTTGGTGCGGCACAATCTCGTCAGCCGCCGTCAGGGGTGCTACAAGCCGAAAGGGAAAAAGTATCCAGGGCCGATCCCCAAAGAGCCAGGAGCAGTCCATCAATCCGATTTCGTTGGACCTCGATACCTCCAGGGTCCTGTTCGCTTCTACAGCTTGAATAGCGTGGACCTGGCGAGCGGGCGCTGTGCGGTGTGCAGCCTGTTCTTCAGAGGGCAGGTCAGAGCACCATAGACGCCGTCTGGGAGACCTGGCTGCGCTTAGGGATGCCAGAGCATCAACAGGTCGACAATGAGGCCATCTTCTATGGCAGCCGCGCCCATCCTTGAGGAATGGGAAAGCTAATCCGGCTCTGCTTACACAACGACATTGAGGTCTGGTTCATTCCGCCAGGAGAACCATGGCGAAATGGAGTAGTGGAGAAGTTCAATGATCACTGGGAGGATAAGTTTCTTCGTCGCGTCGACATGTTTTCGCTAGCAGATCTTCTCCATGAGAGCCTTCGTTTTGAGGCTAGACACAACAGCCGCTATCGCTACTCAAAATTGGGTGGAAAGACTCCAAAGCAGGCCCTCGAAACCTGTGGCACAAAGCTGCGGTTCCCACCGACCCAGCAAGCTCCCCGCCATCCCCTGGCTAAGCCAGAGCATGGGCGCTATCACCTCATTCGCTTTGTTCGAAGTGATGGTCTGTTGGATGTTTTTGGGGAGACTTTCATGGCTCCACCGGAAGCCAGGTATGAATATGTTCGACTTACAATTGATGTTGCTGATCAACGCCTTCTCGTATTCCTGGATGGGAGCTTGATCGATGAGCATGAATATCGGTTCCGGCAATGGTGTTTGAATGGGGCTTTACCGATTCAGAAGAACCTTAAACCATGTGTCCACGATGTGTTGGCACTTGTCATCTAGGTCCCAGGTTCGAATCCCACCTGTATCGGAACTGGGAAGTGCCGGATATCATTGATGATGGGCGATTAGGCCATAATATCCTGTCGATAGTAATCAATATCAGCAGTAATTGAGACTTCAATACTTATCGAGCAGAATCAAGAACATCGAATATTCAGTCTTATCGGAAAGCGATGGGTTATGAGCACAAACCATCAGGGAAGCATGAACTGTGGTATTTATAATGCGGATGTTCATTTTCAAAGTATCTTCATGGGCCACCAGGAGAATGCAGCTGGTGCAACTAGTTCGTTGTTGCCGATCGAGATCCTCTAACATTTCGCAGCTAATCCAAAGCAATTACTTCACAACCTAATTTAAATTCAAACCCCATTTCCGCTGAGGCAGGCGATTCGTGATTGACTTTACAAGTAAAAACCTGTACACTTAAGATACTTAATTCACTGAATAAAGTAAGTTATGGCCAAACATCCACGTGGGAACCGCAAACTCATAAGGGCGATCAACCGGTCCTCGGTGCTGTATAGCATTATGCGCTTTGGACCAATCTCGCGCACCGATGTGGCCGAACGCACCGGCCTCAGCGCGGCAACCATCTCGGGCATCACCGCCGAACTGATCGAATCCGACATCATCTTCGAGAAGGAAGCTGGTGACTCCAGTGGTGGTCGAAAGCCCATCCTGCTTTCGATCAATCCTCAAGGTGGATATGTCGTTGGATTGAAACTGGCCGAAGATAACATCACCGCTGCATTGCTCGACCTGGAAGCTAATCTCATTGAGACCTATACCGATAAGTTCGAGAACCACACAACGGACGATGCCATCCATTCTCTCAACAATGTCATATCTGACCTTCTGCAAATAGGCGAAATCCGGAAGGAACAGTTGATCGGTGTCGGTGTTGGGCTGGCAGGTATCGTAGACGCAGAGACCGGGGTGCTGCAGCATTCGCCCATTTTCGGCTGGCATGATTTCGACCTGAAAAATTCACTGCAGGACAAGCTTGAGGTCCCGGTATATCTCGATAACGATGTCAACACGCTTACCTTAACAGAAAAATGGTTTGGGGCTGGCCAGGGCGTTGATCATTTCCTCACAGTTACCATCGGACGCGGTGTTGGTCTGGGAATTGTGATTGATGGTCAGCTCTATCACGGCTCACATGGTGGCGCGGGTGAATTTGGGCATACGGTCATTAATCCGGAAGGGGTCGTCTGTGATTGCGGGAAACGTGGCTGTTTGGAAACGATCGTCTCAGACCCCTCGTTAATGCGTTCTGCTGCCGATGCCTATGCAGCAGGCCGTTCAAATGAAGAGGTCAGTGATATTGAAGAATTAGTCAAGCTGGGTCAAGAAGGGCACCCAGTGGTGACTGAGATCTTTGATCAAGCCGCCGATGCGCTGGCTCAGGGGCTGGCCAATCTCATCAATGTGCTTTGCCCACAATTAATTATTATCAGTGGTGAAGGCATCCGGGCAGGAGATCTTATTTTCGATCCTATGTTTGCGGCGCTCCCGACCTACGTCATGCCGGGACTCAGCGAACATGTTGAACTTCGTATTGACGATTGGGAGGATCACGCTTGGGCTCGTGGGGCAGCCGGCATTGTGCTGCGCGACTTCTTTGAGTCACCGATACACCGTAAGGTACCCGTTTCACAGATCTAACATACGAAGGAAGTCTATCGAAGACCTCACATAAACCTTCTTCGCAGGATAAGTAGGAGGTGCTTTTGAACGACATAGATAAACATCTGGAGCTAGATGCTGTTTTGCCATATGGGCGAGGAGATTGAAGATGAAAGCGATTCGAAAGACTATTTATTTCTTATTGGCGGGGACTCTACTTTTTATGTCCCTCACCGCGTGCCAACCTTCCAAAACACCTGAACCTGAAGGTCCGGTCACGATCACCTACTGGCACACGATGAGCGATCCAGAGACCGAACAGCTGGGGAACGTGATCGCGGCATTCGAAGCTGCCAACCCGAACATCACGGTTGAAGCGACACGCTATGCCTATGACGACTTCAAGCCGGCACTGCTCACCGCGCTCGCCGGTGAAGAGGGGCCGGATACTGCCCGGCTGGACATCGCCTGGGTGTCGGAGTTCGCCGACCAGGGTGCGCTGATGCAGCTGGACGGGGTGATGCCGGGCTTTGAAGAGATCATCGCCGGGACGTTCCCGGGACCGCTGTCGACCAACTACTGGGAAGGGCATTACTACGGCCTGCCGCAGAACACCAACACGCAGGTGCTGCTGTGGAACAGGGAGGTGTTTGAAGCAGGTGGGGCGACACCGCCGGAGACAATGGAAGAGTTTGCACAGGTGGCCTGCGATCTGACCGAGGGTGAGGAGCAGTACGGCTACGCCCTGGGTGGGACGTACTTCTGGGCACCGGCGCCGGTCTTCTATGCCATGGGGGGACAGATCGTTGATGACGACATCACCACTGCGGATGGCTACATCAACGGACCGGAGAGTGTAGCAGCCTTCACGATGCTGAAGGATCTGTTCGACCAGGGCTGCATCTCGCCCAACGTGTTGGGTGGCGGCATCGGAACGGCCGACGGGCATGCGACCGGCTTGTACGCCATGATCATCGATGGACCCTGGATGGTGGATATCTACAAAGGGAACTATCCAGAGTTCGAGGTGAATTTTGCACCGATCCCCACCGGGCCGGACGGGACGACGAGTTCGGTAGTTGGGGGTGAAGATCTGGTGATCTTTGAGGGTACCGAGCATGCGGATGCAGCCATGAAATGGGCGGCGTTTCTGCTGAGCGAGGAATCGCAGAAGATGATGGCGGAAGTGGGTGTGATTCCAACGCTATCAGGGTTGACCGGCGATCCCAGTATGCCGGAGTACTTTGCGGTCTTCCTCGAGCAGCTCGAGACGGCACAGGCGCGTGTGCCGCACCCGAAGTGGGGTGACATGGACGGCGCTATCAACAACGCCTTCCAACGCATGTTGCGCGGGGATCAGTCCGTGCAGGCTGCACTTGATCAAGCTGCAGGCGAGATCAATGAGTTGCTTGGTGCGGAGCCTGTTGAGGTATCCGTTGAACCAGCTGCGATCACCTACTGGCACACGATGAGCGATCCAGAGACCGAACAGCTGGGGAACGTGATCGCGGCATTCGAAGCTGCCAACCCGAACATCACGGTTGAAGCGACACGCTATGCCTATGACGACTTCAAGCCGGCACTGCTCACCGCGCTCGCCGGTGAAGAGGGGCCGGATACTGCCCGGCTGGACATCGCCTGGGTGTCGGAGTTCGCCGACCAGGGTGCGCTGATGCAGCTGGACGGGGTGATGCCGGGCTTTGAAGAGATCATCGCCGGGACGTTCCCGGGACCGCTGTCGACCAACTACTGGGAAGGGCATTACTACGGCCTGCCGCAGAACACCAACACGCAGGTGCTGCTGTGGAACAGGGAGGTGTTTGAAGCAGGTGGGGCGACACCGCCGGAGACAATGGAAGAGTTTGCACAGGTGGCCTGCGATCTGACCGAGGGTGAGGAGCAGTACGGCTACGCCCTGGGTGGGACGTACTTCTGGGCACCGGCGCCGGTCTTCTATGCCATGGGGGGACAGATCGTTGATGACGACATCACCACTGCGGATGGCTACATCAACGGACCGGAGAGTGTAGCAGCCTTCACGATGCTGAAGGATCTGTTCGACCAGGGCTGCATCTCGCCCAACGTGTTGGGTGGCGGCATCGGAACGGCCGACGGGCATGCGACCGGCTTGTACGCCATGATCATCGATGGACCCTGGATGGTGGATATCTACAAAGGGAACTATCCAGAGTTCGAGGTGAATTTTGCACCGATCCCCACCGGGCCGGACGGGACGACGAGTTCGGTAGTTGGGGGTGAAGATCTGGTGATCTTTGAGGGTACCGAGCATGCGGATGCAGCCATGAAATGGGCGGCGTTTCTGCTGAGCGAGGAATCGCAGAAGATGATGGCGGAAGTGGGTGTGATTCCAACGCTATCAGGGTTGACCGGCGATCCCAGTATGCCGGAGTACTTTGCGGTCTTCCTCGAGCAGCTCGAGACGGCACAGGCGCGTGTGCCGCACCCGAAGTGGGGTGACATGGACGGCGCTATCAACAACGCCTTCCAACGCATGTTGCGCGGGGATCAGTCCGTGCAGGCTGCGCTTGACCAGGCTGCTGAAGAAATCGACGCGCTGCTGCAGTAAAAAGCTATCCATTAGCCCCACCTTCATGTTGAAGGTGGGGCTTGCTTGTACGCCCGGCATGGGCGATAGCTAGGAGGTGAGAGTCCTCTGCGGGCGTTGATCCGACGAACCGCTAGCC
>JARGGH010000079.1 GCA_029210945.1 Anaerolineales bacterium | reverse complement strand
AGTAAACTACCCCGCCGCAAGCGGCGGGGCTTTGAGCCCTTCACTGCGACGGTCCTAACTAAAGCAACCGAGCTTGTCTTATGTCATCAGATTGTTGGTACTCGATGTACCTCCTGATCAATTCGGAAGTCACATGTTCTCCTGCCGATCCCACATAGTATCCATCAGCCCACAACTTACCACCCCAGTGTGTCTTACGCAGTCGAGGAAACTCAGCATACAACTCACGTGCAGTGTTACTCTTAATCACATTCATAACTCGCGCCGGGGCATCACGAGGCGGACAACTGACAAACAGATGCACATGGTCCTCCTTTACAGTCAGTGCCTCCACCTCCCAATCCCACGCTGCACAAATTTCTCGTATCAACTCCTCCAACCGCTGGGCTACCTCTCCTGTCAGTACCTTACGACGATAGCGTGGAACCCAGACGTAGTGATATGCCAGCCGGTAGACTGTATGAGCACCTCGCCTCGCTTTCATAACTGTCTTTATAGCATAACCCGCTCCCACAGCCTACAATACGGATCGCTTTTTGTTGGCTGCCCATATCAGCAGTTCGCTTTGCCTGCCTTCGGCAGACCGGCTTTCCTCCCCGCCGCAAGCGGCGGGGTTTCCAGCCGGAATCTCTCATGAA
>JARGGH010000078.1 GCA_029210945.1 Anaerolineales bacterium | reverse complement strand
CCCACACCACCGGACATGCGGGTCCGCATCCGGCGGTTCGGCCAAGTTAGCAAAGCAGAACTTCGCATTGGGTGATTACTCATTCCGGTGGACCCGGTAACAGCCTCTCGTCCCTGATACTTATCTGACACCTTCAGTGTTTACTTCTGTATCTGGTCTGGTCTTTGCCAGTTTTCGACTGTGTTCGCTGTTGCCCGTCTAGCCTTCTACCCAATTCTTGACCGTTCGGCCCTTCGCCCTGTAAACAGGTTTCCCTGCTCGCCCTGGATGGTCGTTACGCCATCGACTACTTCGGCCTCTGCTGACTTCTGCGACGTGGTCAGAAGACCTCTCGATCTCCTCAGTCTCGTCTCCGAGACACACCGCAGATCTCCCCGGATAAGGTACGATAGCTTTCCCCTGATCCTCGCTGCGTTTACGTAGAGCCGCTTTGATCCTTATAGGGCTTCACTGTCGCTTGCCAGCTCACCCGGCGCTTTACGCCTCCTTACGCAGTTTTTGTCCATCAAGTCCAGGTTTTGCGCTCCGGCTTCCTCCCCACGCTGGTTCGTACCAACGCAGTTGCCTTCGGCTAGCGGTTCGTCGGATCAACGCCCGCAGAGGACTCTCACCTCCTAGCTATCGCCCATGCCGGGCGTACA
>JARGGH010000077.1 GCA_029210945.1 Anaerolineales bacterium | reverse complement strand
AATTGGCGTCGGTCGAACAAGCTGGCGAGCCCGAAGGGCAGTATGCGCTGCGGGCGCGGGACTTGAATGTCTACTACGGAGATTTCCTGGCGATCCGCTCGGTCGATCTCGACATCCGTAAACAGAAGATTACGGCCATTATTGGCCCTTCGGGATGTGGAAAAAGCACGTTGCTGCGGGCCTTAAACCGCATGAACGAATTGGTGCCATCCGCCAGAACGACCGGCGAGGTGTTTTTTCGGGACGAGAATATCTACCAGGAGTTTGTCGATCCGGTCGAGGTTCGCCGCAGGATAGGGATGGTGTTTCAAAAGCCAAATCCGTTCCCGAAGAGCATTTATGAGAATGTCGCCTGGGGAGCGAGGATCAATGGCTTCCAAGGCAATCTTGATGAGTTGGTCGAGCAGGCGCTGGTTGGCGCAGCGCTCTGGGATGAGGTGCACAACAAGCTCGATCAGAGCGGGCTCTCACTTTCAGGGGGGCAGCAGCAGCGCCTGTGCATCGCGCGGGCGATTGCGGTGAAACCGGATATCATCCTCATGGATGAGCCGTGTTCGGCGCTGGACCCGATCGCGACGCTGCGGATTGAGGAGTTGATGCGCGACCTGTCGGAGCAGTACACAATCGTGATCGTGACGCACAACATGCAGCAAGCGGCGCGCGTGTC
>JARGGH010000076.1 GCA_029210945.1 Anaerolineales bacterium | reverse complement strand
ATTCGGATCATCCGGCATATCTCTCGCGCCGCCAACTTTGTACATATCGGGAGTGTTAATTGCAGTATTAATTACGGTTGCCCAAGGCATGGCTGCACAAAGAGATCAATATAAAGTTCGAAAGTGGGTTTTCTTTTCATTTCCTGCCTGGATTCTTGCCTGGATCGTTCCTTCTACCACATTCAGTGCGATTATTCGAAATTTAGATATTGACTTCGCCTTATGGCAATTTGAAATATATGTTGGATTAATGCTTGGATTGATTTATAGCGGAATAACATCTATGGCTCTTCCAATAAATTCGGAGATGCAAAAATATCCAGCGGCCTAACCACTCGCTGGAGGCGATCTGGGATGTGCCGCGATTTGCATGTGGTGGAGTAGATTAGCTAAATTGGAGAACAAGAGCTGGGTCAATCCCAGGCGCCTCAGCTCGAGGCCGTTAGGCAGATTTGGGAATTGATATTTCTTTAAGTCTACCATTTGTTGGATGAAGGAATAATCGTGATGTCAATTGACGACAATAAAGTCCATGTCCAACGTTTCTTTAAGGAAGTCGTCAGTCGAGGCAACCAAGAGACAGTCAATGAACTCCTAGCTAACTCATGTAGATACTTCGATGCGGGAATTCTGACAACAACTGGTTGTGATGAATTCAATGCCTATTTG
>JARGGH010000075.1 GCA_029210945.1 Anaerolineales bacterium | reverse complement strand
ACTATGACCTACTTTCGTACCTGCTCGATGTGTCTATCTCGCAGTCAAGCGTGCTTTTGCCATTACACTCATTGCATGATTTCCGACCATGCTGAGCACACCTTCGTGCTCCTCCGTTACTCTTTGGGAGGAGACCGCCCCAGTCAAACTACCCACCATACACTGTCCCCAACCCCGATAAGGGGTCCAGGTTAGAACTTCAAACATACCAGGGTGGTATTTCAAGGTCGGCTCCACCACATCTAGCGACATGGCTTCAAAGCCTCCCACCTATCCTACACAAATAGGTTCAAAGTCCAGTGTAAAGCTATAGTAAAGGTTCACGGGGTCTTTCCGTCTAGCCGCGGGTATACGGCATCTTCACCGCAATTTCAATTTCACTGAGTCTCGGCTGGAGACAGTGTGGCCATCGTTACGCCATTCGTGCAGGTCGGAACTTACCCGACAAGGAATTTCGCTACCTTAGGACCGTTATAGTTACGGCCGCCGTTTACTGGGGCTTCGATCAAGAGCTTCCCTCACCACTAAATGGTTCTAAACTTGATTTTATTCGATCAAGTAAGAGTGAGCGCATCCGTTTGTTTTTCTTTAAACGTTGCTCTCTTTGTCTTGCGCTTTGTTCTGTTGTATATGCTTCATAATAGACTAAACGCCATTGTCGGTGTTTAGTACTTTTATTTTTACCTGTATTATGAGAAACAATGCGTTTTTTTAAATCGCTACTGTAGCCAATATAAAAATAGTTATTTCTTTCTACAGGTTGTATGACATAGACGTAGTACATTGCGTCAAAACCATTTAGTGGTGA
>JARGGH010000074.1 GCA_029210945.1 Anaerolineales bacterium | reverse complement strand
CCCACACCACCGGACATGCGGGTCCGCATCCGGCGGTTCGGTCAAGTTAGCAAAGCAGAACTTCGCATTGGGTGATTTCTCATTCCGGTAGACCTAGTAACAGCCTCTCGTCCCTGATACTTACCTAGAAATGCGGCCGAAAAGTTCGCGTTAATTGGCAGCGTATGCTAAGCTCCTCTCTATGTAGCTGGAGGAGGCCGAGATGCTTGGAAAGCGCTCCCCGCAGCGGGGTATGTTCGAAGCGGATCATATGTACCTGGATTTTGTGGGCCCAGATACCTTCTATGGTTTTCTTGCGCGCCACCGCCATGAGCTCTTCAAGGACGAGGACTTCGCCATGCTCTACTGCCTGGACATCGTGCCGATACAGGTGCAACGGGCGCATCAGCGTCCCGCCCAGCCTGCTGGCGAATGCCCTGCTGCTGCAGACGCACGACCGCGTTTCGGATGCGGAGGCCAAGCGCCGGGCTGACTTTGACCTCTGCTGGAAGGTGGCGCTGGGGATCGGGGTCGACAAGCGCCCGTTTGCCAAGAGCACGCTGCAGCTGTTCCGTGCCCAATTGATCCTGCATGATCAAGCGCGGGCGGTCTTCTGCCGCAGCCTGGAATATGCGCGCGAGACGGGCTACCTGAAGGGCCGCAAGATGAAGGCGGCGCTGGATACGACCGCTATCCTGGGCCGGGGCGCGGTGAAGGATACCTATAATCTGCTGGCGGATGGGATCACAGTTGTCCAGACGCTCTGCTGGAAGAAGCTGATCTGGACGCTGGGCAAGCGGATCGCCGGAGTGAAGCCTCCCGCCTGGGCCCGGGAGCACGGCTTTGAGCGTTACTTCGGCTCGAGCATCAAGGGCCAGGCGGAGATCGATTGGGATGATGAAAAGGCGCGCAGAGCGTTCCTGCAGGGGATTGTGACGGACGCCGATCGCTTGTTGGAGATCACTCGAGAGACCCTGGCGAGCGTCCCAAGAGGGAGCGAGCAGGAGCGGCAGGTCAGGCAGGCGGCCGAACTTCTGCTGCAGCTGCTTTGTCAGGACATCGA
>JARGGH010000073.1 GCA_029210945.1 Anaerolineales bacterium | reverse complement strand
GAACCGCCGGATGCGGACCCGCATGTCCGGTGGTGTGGGAGGGGTAGGGCCGTGAGGCCCTCCCCTATCCCGATTGGCTTGTGATCAACCTGCTTCCAGAGAGGGAGACCTCGTCGTAGTTCAGCAAAGAACGCTGGATCTTCGACTGACGCTCCTCGACATGAAGAAACTGTGTCATTGCGAGGCACCGAAGGTGCCGTGGCAATCTCCCAGCTCCAAGAGGGAGATCGCGTCGTCGCATGCGCTCCTTGCGATGGCGAGTGTGATGGGCACCCGGGCACCCCGGCACCCAAGAATAGAATGTCATTGCGAGCCGCCATAGGCGGCGTGGCAATCCCCCTCTCGTTGGAAGGAGTCTTTCCTTCGATTTGCCTTGCTCTCCAACAGGGAAATCGCGTCGTAGCCCAGCAAAGAACGCTGGATCTTCGACTGACGCTCCTCGCGATGACAAGTTTGATGGACACCCGGTCACCCGGGCACTCAGGATCATCGGGCGAAATGAAGCAGACCTCTTCACAGTCGCGAACCGGGACAGTATACCGTCCATGGAATCTGGTGGAGCGCAGACCGGCGCGAAGTCGATGTCGTCGTTGTTGTGGGTCACGATTTTTCAGGGTATTGAGAATCGGCGGAGATAGATCGCCACCGGGATTTGTGGAGTTCGAAGGCTTGTCTTCGGTGCCGGCTGAAGCCGGCAAGCCATTGGTATCTGCTATTCCATCCCTGTTCTTGTTGTTGGTTGGCATCCTGGATTGCTGATTAGCAGCTCCTAACAGGTTCTGCTGCGCAGCCGTCAGCAAGCTGACGGACTCCACATGACGAAATTTACTCAATCTAACGTACCGACGGATCCCATCTTTCCATGAAAGTTTGAAGACAAATCGGTCCTGGCTGAGCCCCCGGACCATCATATGCACCGGGATAATTATCGATAGAACCCTCACCCCAACCCCTCTCCCCCGAGGGGCGAGGGGCTTTTAAGCCCCCTCCCAAAGTCCCGATCAATTGATCCAAACCGAAATTCTAAAATCAAGGGCATACACCTATCCTTTCCAGTTGCATCGACAGGACAAATGCCTAGAATCCATGTA
>JARGGH010000072.1 GCA_029210945.1 Anaerolineales bacterium | reverse complement strand
CTTCTCGTACTTGTTCTTGCCTCTGCGCTTGTCTTGGGATACTTTTTCCTTGCGAACCGAATCCGTGAGACTTTTACTTTTCTGCCAGTTGTGCTAGTTGCAACGGTGTTTCCGCTGGGTATTTCAGCACTGGTTCTCTTTCTTGCATGGTTTTCCTTCACCAGGATGCATCCAAGATCAGCAGCATTTGTTATCTATTTCTTGGTTGGATTGCTTTTCCAAGTGTTCCTGATCCTATCGTTGAGATCATTTCCGTTGGGGCTCCGGGGAACGTTTATTGATTCATTTCGGATGGTTGTGTTCTCGCACGGCCTAATTTCCAACTTTTTGATCCTTTCGTCATCATTCACGATCCTTGGGCTGGTAGGTCTTATTAGAAGAAATCCGGGAGAGGCTGATAGCAACAACCAATCCCCTAAGGGCGCCTTCTAACCACTCGCTGGAGGCGACCTGGGATGCGCCGCGATTTGCAATCGATAAAGCCTTTTTGCTGTCTTGGAGAGCAGGAGTTGGGGAAATCCCAGGCGCCTCAGCTCGAGGCCGTTATGCCGCCAGGAGATAATGTTGAATTTTCTTGAGCAGCTAGCTGCTGAGTGGTACGAGTACTCTGGATACTTTGTCAGGACAAATGTCCGGACTCGCAAACGCGCAAAAGGTGGTTGGGATATTGAGCTTGACGTCTTGGCTTATCAGCCTTCTGAGAAGTTCCTCGTCCATATAGAAACTTCCGGTGATGCAGACTCTTGGAAAGAGAGAAAAGCCAGGTTTCTTACGAAGAAATTTATTCTTTCAAAATCTGAATATGAGGAAATTCTTGGGGCAGACCTAGAAGGTATTCAAAAGATAGCAATTGTTGGCTGGTCTAAATCTCCAAAAGCAGATCTAGAATGGGGCTCGGATGTCGAAGTAATGACAGTCCCAATCTTCTTGGAACAAATCATTAAAAAGCTTCAAGGTCAGAGCTTCATGAGCGAATCCGTGCCTGAAGGATACCCGATTCTGAGAACAGTTCAGATGTTATTGGAGTATGGAATTCCAGCGGCATAACCACTCGCTGGAGGCGACCTGGGACCACAGCGGAGCTGGGCAGGTGTGCGCCGCGATTTGCATGTGATGGTCTTAATTGCTATCGTGGAAGGCAAGAGTAGGGGAAAACCCAGGCGCCTCAGCTCGAGGCCGTTATGCTGCCATCCCGTATATACTAATGAGGAGCTATGACGATGGGGGAAAAGATGAATAAGTCGTTACTATTTACGATCGGTCTGATCTTTATTGCAGCCTCATGCACCTCAACAGCGCAAATTCAAACTGAAACCCAACCAACACTTCCTTCAAAAATTCGTCCATCTTCCACTCCTACCCTCGATCCTGAACTCCA
>JARGGH010000071.1 GCA_029210945.1 Anaerolineales bacterium | reverse complement strand
AAGACCTGAGGTACTGGGTCAAAAACGATCGAAAGACCGCCCTGCGCATATTGAAATTGGTCGAGGATATCCTGCGTGAGCCGCATGAAGGTATCGGTAAACCGGAGCCTCTAAAATTTCTGGCTGCAGGTACCTGGTCACGGCGGATAACCCGGGAACATCGTCTGGTTTACCTGGTCCGGGACGATCGAATCGATTTCTTACAGGCTAGATATCATTACTAGGGCGAGCCGGTCTGTCTGTCCTGCTCCCCGGTTCCTGATCACAGATCCCAACTTCTCTTACCCTCACCCCGAACCCTCTCCCCTCAAGGGCGAGGGGGTCTGCATGCTGTCGCCTGGTGATCCTGAGTGACGAGGTGCCCAGGGTCTGATCACAAATCCCTTTCCACTTCCCCCCTATCGTCCCCCAAAGGGGGACAGTGGGGGCGGGAGCCCGCCTCTCGCGCAGCACCCCGAGCACAGCGAGGGGCACACCCCCCGGCAATGTCTTGGAATGAGCAATTCCAAATGTTGCGTGCTCCGTCCCGGAGGATCACTGCACACGAAAGCCTACCTGGACCGTGTTCATGGATGGGGACATCGAGGGCGGAGTACTCAAGAAAGACGTGGTCTTCGCAGATAACCTTCCTCTCCCCGGGATCGGGGAGAGGACTAGGGTGAGGGGCTGCCCGGAGGGGGTCATCGCACAATTGCTGCGGGATTGCCTTCAGCAAACTGACGACTCCAAATGAATTGGTGCCAGTGATTCATCCCGAAGAGGGGATCATCATCGCGGGCACAACGTGTTGTGCCCCAGCACGTTGGGTGTTATCGTGAGGGGCGCAGGCGGCGACACGCTCTCCCGTCTGGAACCGGGAGATTGCCCGGCCAGGAATGCTGGATCATGGACCGCGCCGCCTCCGGCGCATCGTTATGGCGCACAGGCAACCGGGTGCCTGACCGGGTGGTCGTGTACTCGATAGAAAGGTGACATAAAAGACGATGTACTCCCGTATCTTGCTGCGTGTTGGCTGGCTGCTCTTTGCTCTCGGCTGGATCCCGTTCACGGGCATCTTCATCGGGTTGATCGGTTTTCCGGAAGGATCGTATGACTGGGCTGAGCTGCCCACGCTCACCCGCTATTCGATGATCGCCACCGGCATCACCTTCGGGTTTGCGATGCTGTCGATCTTCAGTTCACCGCTGTTAAGCTGGTTGACCAATCGGCGCGTCCTGAAAGAAGGCCAGGTAGCAGATGCGAAGGTGCTGGAGATGTGGGATACGGGCACAACCATTAATGAGAATCCGATGGTCGGCTTCAGGCTCGAGGTCCATCCCATTTCAGGCGCGCCGTTCACCGCTGATACCGAACGGTTGGTTTCGCGGCTGCGCGCGCACGCCATCCAACCTGGAACGATGGTGAAGGTGCGCTATGATCCTGAATCGAAAGAGGTAGCCCTGCTGGAGGAGGATCTTTAATATCCTTCGCTCTCGCGGCTTAAGGACCCTGCGATGTTTCTGGCCAATTATTCGAGCGATTTATGGGATCGAAATTGCGGGCACAATGCATTGTGCCCCTATATGTTGGATGTCATCGTGAGGGGAGCATGTGACGACGCGATTTTACTCGCAATGGGGAGACCGCCCGGCCGCCTGCGGCGGCTCGCGATGACATACCATTTCCGGGTGCCTCTGTCACCTGATCGCTGATTCCTGATCACAGATCCCTGGCTCTTTCACCCCTCAAGGGCTAGGGAGTCTACTTCCTTACGGTCGGTGATCCTGATTGCCCGGGTGCCCGATTGCCTCGGTGCCCGGGAGCATCGGCGTTATTGATTCTAGAACCTGGACATAATTAATGATATAATTACTAAAATTTGGAAAAA
>JARGGH010000070.1 GCA_029210945.1 Anaerolineales bacterium | reverse complement strand
CGAACCGCCGGATGCGGACCCGCATGTCCGGTGGTGTGGGAGGGGTAGGGCCGTGAGGCCCTCCCCTATCCCGATAATTGGTGGCAGGAAGAAAGTCCTGCTCCCCGGGCAAAGACTTGATCCGATAAATTTTGGTAGAATGTAAAACGACGTTAGATAAGGTCGTCCGAAATATTCGGTTATGAAACCGTGGAGGTAAATCGGTGCCAGACAAGATGGAACGCTTCACGCAGCGTGCCCGGCGGGTTCTAAGCCTGGCGCACGAAGAAGCGGAAAGGCTGCACCATAATTACATCGGTACAGAACACCTCCTCCTTGGGTTGATCCGAGAGGAGGGGGGTGTTGCGGGTCGTGTGCTGCGCGAGCTCGGGCTTGAGACGGCGCGTGTAAAGGAAATGATTGAGCGTCTCACAGGAGTAGGCCGGCATACCGGAGGGCGAATCGAGTTGGCGCCGGCCACTGAACAGGTTCTCCAGACGGCGATTGAAGAAGCCCGCCGCATGGGGCATCACTACATCGGCACGGAGCATCTGCTTCTGGGAATGGTCCGTCAAGGCGAAGGGGTTGGCCTGGATGTGCTGCGCCGGCTGGGGATCACCCCGGAACAAGTTCGCCGGCAGACACGCAGAGTTCTGCAGGAAAGCCCGACCCGGCGCATGACCCAGAAGCGGGGCAGCCCGCGGGAGAAGGATCAGCCCAAGACACCGCTTGTTGATCAACTGGCGACCGACCTCACGCTGCTCGCCGAAGAGAATAAGCTCGACCCGGTTATCGGGCGCGAGATGGAAATTGAACGTGTGATCCAGATCCTGGCACGCCGCACGAAGAATAACCCTGCGCTGATCGGCGAACCTGGCGTCGGCAAGACGGCGATTGTTGAAGGGCTTGCCCAACGGATCATCGCCGGTGAGACTCCCGGACCGTTGATCGGCAAGCGTGTTTTGCAGCTGGACGTCGGCTCGCTCGTCGCCGGCACGATGTACCGCGGACAATTTGAGGAACGCTTGAAGCGCGTGATCGAAGAGTTGAAATCCTCGGATGCGATCCTGTTTATCGACGAGGTGCATATGCTTGTCGGGGCGGGTTCGGCGGGATCCTCGGTTGATGCTGCAAATATCCTCAAGCCGGCGTTATCGCGCGGTGAGATGCAGGTCATCGGCGCGACGACGCTTGACGAGTACCGTAAAAACATCGAGAACGACGCCGCGCTTGAGCGCCGGTTCCAACCCGTCATGGTGGAAGAGCCGTCGGTCGAGGAAACGATCGACATCCTGCGCGGTGTGCGTAAACCCTACGAAGAACACCACAAGCTGATGATCACCGACGAGGCGCTCGAATCGGCAGCGTATCTCTCGGCACGTTATGTGACCGACCGGTTTTTGCCGGATAAGGCGATTGACTTGATTGACGAGTCGGCTTCCCGCGTTCGGATGTACAAGAGTCCGGAGGCCGTCTCGCTGCGTGAGGTGATCGCTGAACTGCGTAAGATCCGGCAGGCGCACGAAACGGCGATCGACGAAACGCGCTACGATGACGCCTCCGAATTAGTGGAACGTGAAAACGAGCTCGAGGACCAGCTTGAACGGCTGCGCTCCGCATGGGATCGCAGCGAGAGCGGGCCGAGGGTCACCGAGGACGACATCGCCGAGGTGGTTTCGATGTGGACCGGTGTGCCCGTGATGCAGTTGGCCGAAGCTGAATCAAAGCGATTGTTGGAAATGGAAGACGCGCTGCACGAACGGATCGTCGGGCAAAATGAGGCCATCACGGCAATCTCGAAGGCTGTGCGCCGTTCGCGCGCCGGTCTGAAAGACCCGCGTCGCCCCATCGGCTCATTCATTTTCCTGGGACCGACCGGGGTCGGGAAGACGGAGCTGACCAAGGCGTTAGCCGAGTTTTTGTTTGGTAGTGAAGACGCGCTGATCCAGATCGATATGTCCGAGCTGATGGAGCGCCACACCGTTAGCCGGCTGGTAGGTGCACCTCCAGGATATGTAGGGTACGAGGATGCCGGCCAGCTTACCGAGGCGATCCGGCGCCGGCCCTACTCGATCGTCGTCTTTGACGAGGTAGAAAAAGCACACCCAGAAGCGCATAACATGCTGCTCCAGATTATGGAAGAAGGACAGCTCTCAGATGCACGCGGCCGTAAGGTCGACTTCCGCAACGCGATCATCGTGATGACCTCCAACGTCGGGGCCGAGATGATCCGGCGCCAGACGAGCCTCGGGTTCGAACTCCCGCGCGCCGAAGATACGGCTGAACGGGAGGAGTACGATGAGATGCGCAAGAAACTGACCGAGGCGCTTAAGAAAGTCTTCCGGCCCGAATTCCTCAACCGGGTGGACGCGACGATGGTGTTCCACGCCCTGACGAAGGCCGAGATCCGCAAGATCGTCGATCTGGAACTCGAGAAAGTATCCCGACGGCTTGAGGAGCATGAAATTGATTTGCGTGCAACGGAGGGCGCCCGCGGCGCTCTCGCCGAAGAAGGCTACGATCCAGAGATGGGAGCCCGACCCTTGCGAAGGGTCATCCAGAACAAGGTCGAGGACAAGCTCTCGGATGCACTGCTCGCAGGCCGCTTCGAATCGGGTGACGTCGTCGTCGTCGATGTCGAGGATGCTGAAATCATCCTGCGCGCAGCCGAACCCGAAGAAGAAGACGAAGCGCAGGAAGCAATCCCGGCGAGCGGTTAGTTTCCAGTCCGCAACGGTTCAAGACCAGGTGCCCGACACTTGTCGGGCACTTTGATGTACGCCCGGCATGGGCGATAGCTAGGAGGTGAAAGTCCTCTGCGGGCGTTGACACGCTAAGCGCTCAGCGATG
>JARGGH010000006.1 GCA_029210945.1 Anaerolineales bacterium | reverse complement strand
CGAACCGCCGGATGCGGACCCGCATGTCCGGTGGTGTGGGAGGGGTAGGGCCGTGAGGCCCTCCCCTATCCCGATTTAAGTTGCCCCGGCGGAGGTCATGACGCGAAACCGTTCCTCAGCGATCTATATCCTGCTCGTTGCTATTGTCTGTTTTGCAGCCGGTGTAGCGAGTGTCTTGCTGCGTGACGACTTCTCCCGATCCCGGCCCGACAACAGCTCCTCAACTCCAACCGGACTGCCCGTCCAGGAAACGCAGGCGCCATTTTCCGAAAAGCAGATCACGGTAGTCATTTTTGGCGTGGACGACTTATCGCTGAAGGAGCCGCAGCTTCAAGCGCTCTGGTTAGCCAGTTTCGAACCTCCTGACAAAGAAGTTCACCTATTGGGCGTGCCGGTCACAATGACGCTGGATGGTGGTAAGGCTTCTCTTCAAGAGCGCTTCTCATTGTTCGAACCCCCGGATTACGGCGCCAGTTTCTTGACTTCGCTCGCAGAGCTAGCTCCCTACCCCATTCATGGGTTCGTTGTGCTAGACGAGGAAGGATTTGCTGTTCTCATCGATTACGTCGGCGGCGTCATCCTTGACAGTCAAGACCTCAATGGGGCGGCCGCGATCGGCGCGCTAACGCTGCTAAAGGATCAACCACTTGCATCTCTACGCATGCAGGCCCGTCTGCTGACATCGCTGACGGAGAGCGCAGCCTCAATTGGACGCACGCCTGAACTGACACTCCTTACCTCGCTGGTCCCCGAACACGCCTACACCTCCCCATCTCCGTACCAGCTCGCTTCCATCGCGAGTCAGCTTTTGCCAATCGACCCCGCGCGAATTACAATCGAAATTCAGATTCCAGAATAGCATCATCGTCCACCGGGCGTTCTCGGTTGAAACTCCGGATGAAAACATATCGCGTAATTTGCTTGCATTACAGGCATTCTTTCGATATCTTATACATTCAAGTTTGTTGCCCATCCTTGACCGGACGTATCAGCTTTTACTCGTACTCCATGGTCAAGGGCCTTGTATGCCAAAGGAGGTGCGGTCCAGTCAATTTCGAATTATGGTTATGTCGCCAATAAGAAATCTCCATAAGGAGGAGGAAAAGATGAAGAGATTCAGTTATTTTTGGCTTGTGGTCATTACCGCGCTCCTGTTAGGAGCATGCGCACAAGCAACACCGGAAGCGACCGAAGAGGGTCCGCCGCCGGAACCGCCGTCGGGCTTGCCAGACCTGGGCGGGCAGGAAGTGACGATCGCGGTTGAGAACGCGTATCTGCCCTTCAACTACATCGATCCCGAGACCGGTGAACCCGCTGGCTGGGATTATGAAGTCTGGGATGAGATCTGCCGGCTGCTCAACTGCACCCCCAACTACGTTGAAGCTGCATGGGAAGGCATGATCCAGGCTGTCTCTGATGGGCAGTTCGACGCCGCCGCCGACGGCATCACCATCACGGAAGACCGTGCCGAGGTCGTCGACTTCTCCGAAGGCTATATCAACATCGAACAGCGCCTGCTCGTGCGCATCGATGAGGAACGCATCGAGAGTATCCAGGACATCGTCGACAATGAAGACCTCAAGCTCGGCACACAAACAGGCACGACCAACTACGAGACGGCTTCGCAGTTCCTGCCTGAAGACCGCATCCAGGCTTTCGAGCAGTTCCCGTTTGCCGTCCAGGCGCTCATCTCCGGTGACATCGACGCCGTCATCATCGACGAGGTCGCTGGCCAGGGATACCTGGGCGAGAACGCCGATGTGCTCAAGCTCGTCGGGCCGTCGCTTTCCAGTGACCAGCTCGGTTTCATTTTCCCCAAAGGTTCCGATCTTGTTGAGCCTGTCAACGCTGCGATCGAAGAGCTCGCTCAAAACGGTTTCTTGAGCGAGGTCAATGCGCGCTACTTCGGACCCGATTTCACAATCAGCTATGACGATCTCTTCCCGCCGGAGGAGGAAGGTGCGCTCCCCGACCTGGGCGGACAAGACGTGACGATCGCGGTTGAGAACGCGTATCTGCCCTTCAACTACATCGATCCCGAGACCGGTGAACCCGCTGGCTGGGATTATGAAGTCTGGGATGAGATCTGCCGGCTGCTCAACTGCACCCCCAACTACGTTGAAGCTGCATGGGAAGGCATGATCCAGGCTGTCTCTGATGGGCAGTTCGACGCCGCCGCCGACGGCATCACCATCACGGAAGACCGTGCCGAGGTCGTCGACTTCTCCGAAGGCTATATCAACATCGAACAGCGCCTGCTCGTGCGCATCGATGAGGAACGCATCGAGAGTATCCAGGACATCGTCGACAATGAAGACCTCAAGCTCGGCACACAAACAGGCACGACCAACTACGAGACAGCTTCGCAGTTCCTGCCTGAAGACCGCATCCAGGCCTTCGAGCAGTTCCCGTTTGCCGTCCAGGCGCTCATCTCCGGTGACATCGACGCCGTCATCATCGACGAGGTCGCTGGCCAGGGATACCTGGGCGAGAACGCCGATGTGCTCAAGCTCGTCGGGCCGTCGCTTTCCAGCGATCAACTGGGTTTCATCTTCCCCAAGGGCAGTGAACTGGTTGAACCGGTCAACGCAGCCCTCCAGGAATTGATGGACAACGGCTTCCTGCAGGAGGTCAACACCAGGTACTTCGGACCGGATTTCGATATCACGTATGACGACCTTGGTTAGATCGACCGGCAATAAATCTCCATCACTTCCTCTCGAAGTTCTGGGGATTTAGAGAAGAAATATAACCAGTGTGCAGGGGTATTATGCCCCTGCACACTGGTTGCTAACTGACCGAGGAGGAAAGTGTGGCGGATCAACCTACCCACATTGAAGTCGACGTACCAGAATTTGGCGGTGAGGAGAAAAGTGCATCTGAACGGATCAGAGAGTTCCCGTACTGGTTTGCAGCACTCATCTTAATCGCGATTTATGCCGCTTATATCATCTTAACTAAAGAAAATTACCGGGAAGCCTTCGAGTTTATTTATCGCGGCATCCAGATCACCATCCGAACTTCATTAATTGCATATTCACTGGCGCTTCTACTGGGATTGCTCACCGGGCTTGCACGCATCTCGAAGAGCATTATCCTGAACAATATCGCCAGATTGTACGTCGAACTCATCCGCGGCATACCGATGCTCGTCCTGATCTTCTTCATCGCGCTTGTTGGTGTCCCCGCTGCCGTCGAAGGCCTCAACTCGTTAGGGCTCTGGTTGAAAAGCTTCGGCGCGGAGAAGGTCGGATCCTTCCTGACTGAATTTAACAATCAGGGCATCCCGATGAACGTGCGCGCAATTGTTGCGCTGTCAGTTACATATGGGGCGTTCTTAGCTGAGATCTTCCGTGCTGGAATTCAATCGATCGGACGCGGCCAGATGGAGGCGGCACGCTCTGTTGGAATGAGCTATGCGCAAGCCATGCGCTACATCATCCTGCCGCAGGCAATCCGCAACGTTTTGCCCGCATTAGGCAATGATTTCGTCGCCATGGTAAAGGACTCGTCGCTCGTGTCCGTCCTCGCTGTGCGTGATATCACCCAGGTGGCGCGCTTATACGCCGGCAGCACATTCCGCTTCCGGGAAGCCTATGTGACCCTGTCCACGATGTACCTCACGATGACGGTCGTTTTATCTCTCCTGGTCCAATCGTTCGAAAGAAGGCTGCGCCGCCATGAATAATCGCGAAGACATTATCGCCGTCAATGACCTGCACAAACATTTTGGGTCTGTTCGCGCGCTGAACGGAGTAAGCCTTTCCGTAGAGCGCGGCAAAGTAATCGTTATCATCGGACCAAGCGGATCCGGAAAATCAACCCTCTTGCGTTGTGTAAATCACCTCGAGACACCTTCCAGCGGTGAGGTCTGGATCGACGGTGAACTGCTCACGACCAATCAAAAACAGCTCAATAAGGTCCGCGCTGAAATCGGGATGGTCTTCCAGCTGTTCAACCTGTTCCCGCATCTTACCGCGCTGGAAAACGTGGTTCTTGCACAAAAGGTGGTCCGTCAGCGCTCGAAGGAAGAAGCAGAAGAAGTAGCCATGAGACAACTGGTCCGGGTCGGCATCCCGGAAAAGGCAGATGTCTATCCGGGGCAATTATCCGGAGGTCAGCAGCAGCGTGTCGCAATCGCCCGCGCGCTTGCTATGGATCCCAAGATCATGCTTTTTGACGAACCCACCAGCGCGCTTGACCCCGAGATGATCAAGGAAGTGCTGGATGTGATGCTTGATCTTGCAAAAGAAGGTATGACGATGCTGGTAGTCTCTCATGAGATGGGTTTTGCGCGCGCCGCTGCCGATGAGATCATTTTCATGGACGAAGGGCTGATCGTTGAGCACACGACGCCTCATGACCTATTTAACAATCCCCAGGAGGAACGGACAAAACTATTTCTTTCCCAGATCCTCCAGCATTAACCGAATCAACCCGATCATCCCGCCCGGGAATGAAAAGGGCCGCATCCGTGATGCGACCCCGTCAGTGCGCTGGGCGGGAGTTGAACCCGCACGCCTTTCGGCACATGGCCCTCAACCATGCCTGTCTGCCAATTCCAGCACCAGCGCAGCAAGTTGAGTTCGAGCGGCGGTATTATAGCCCACGCCACAGGAATGTCAACCGGCCACGTCTGGCCACGTCTGGAGCTCTATCAGGAACCTTTTTTATCAGATTCTGCCGGGTACAATCAAGCAGCGATGATCTCAACATGCTCACGGAAGCGAGGGAGCCCCTAAGATGCGAATCATATTGGATGCGATGGGCAGCGATACGCACCCTGCCCCCGAAGTCTCCGCAGCCTTAGACGCGTATACGCGGTGGGGAGAGCCGGTGATTCTATGCGGCCCGGAGCAATTGCTGAAGCAGAAAGCCCTCGAAATGGGCGGAAATCTTGAACAGATTGAATTTCTGCATGCACCGGAAGTCCTGGAAATGACCGACAAACCCGCACGCACAGCCCGCGGAAAAGCCGAGAACTCTATGGCGGTCGGTATGGATATGGTCAATGAAGGCCGGGCGGATGCATTTGTAACCGCTGGCAACACCGGTGGAGCGATGGCCAACGCGCTCTTCCGCCTTGGAAGAATCAAAGGCGTGAAACGCCCCGGCCTAACGGCAGCCTTTCCAGTCGCCGAGGGCTACACCGTCATGATCGACATCGGCGCGAACACCGACTGCAAAGCTGAGTATCTGGCGCAGTTTGCGCTGATGGGCTCCGCCTATGTTCAGGGTGCATTTGACATCCAGACCCCCCGCGTGGGCCTGCTCTCAAACGGCGAAGAGCCCGGCAAGGGCAACCAACTCGTCAAAGAGGCGTACCCTCTGCTCGAGGATTCAGGGGTGAACTTCCTCGGAAATGTAGAGCCGAAGGAGGTCTTCGCCGGTGCAGCAGACGTCGTCATCACCGATGGTTTCGCGGGCAATATCTTCCTGAAGACGAGCGAAGCTGTCGCCAAGTTTCTGTTGGAAACGGTGCGTGACGAGATCACGTCCAATCCGCTGACAGCGTTGGGCGGCATGCTGGCCAAGCCTGCTTTCCGCCGTGTGCGCAAGATTCTGGACCCTGCCGAATATGGCGCTGCGCCTCTGCTTGGCATCGATGGGCTGGTCTTCATCGGGCATGGCCGCTCGGATGCCTATGCACTTGTAAACGCCATCAGGGTCGCCCGGCAGGCTGTGGATGCCGGTGTGCTTGAGATGACCCGGAGCGTAATCCAGACACGCCTGGCCCGGGTCGAAGGGTAGCGAAATGAAAGAAACTCAAGCCCGCAAAAAGGTCGTCGTCACCGGGATCGGATTAGAAACCTGCCTGGGTTCGCAGCCTGACATTTTCTGGAAGCGACTCGTCGCCGGGGAATCGGGGATTGGCAGGTTGACCCAATTCGATCCCGATCAGCTGCCGTGCAAAATTGCCGGGGAAATACTCGATTTCGACGATCGCGATTATATCGATCCCAAGGATGCGCGGCGCATGTCGCGCGCTTCACGATTCGGCACCGTTGCCGCGATTAAAGCGATCGAGGACGCAGGGTTATCCACCCCCCTTCCTGACCCGGAGCGGGTTGGCGTGTATTTTGGAACCGCGATCGGCGGATGGGATCGTGGCTACGAAGGCATCGAGACACTCCGCACCCGTGGGCTGGCGCGCGTTAATCCCTTCGTGTTACCTGCCACGCTCCCGAACATGGTCAGCTTTCACGTTTCACAACTTACCGGTGCCGCCGGCCCGAACACGACGATTACGACCGCCTGTGCAACAGGCACCCAGACTGTAGGTGAGGCTGCACAGGCAATCCGCAACGGATGGGCAGACCTGATCGTGGCCGGTGGGACAGAGGCAATTATCTTACATTTCATCATGGCAGGTTTCTGCGCGATGCGGGCCCTGCCGACCAGCTTCAACGATGCGCCGACCAGAGCTTCACGCCCATTTGATGCAAAACGGGAGGGTTTCGTCCTCTCGGAAGGCGCTGCGTGCCTGATTCTTGAGAGCGAGGAGCATGCAAGAGCACGGGGGGCACGCATCCGTGCGGAAATCGGGGGGTTCGCCTCCTCAAGCGACGCATTTCACATCGCAGCCCCAGACCCATCCGGCGAGGGGGCCGTCCGCACGATGCGCCTGGCCATGCAAGACGCTGGTCTGCAGCCTGAAGAGATCGACTACATCAACGCCCACGGCACTTCAACGCTGGCGAATGATGCGACAGAGACCGTGGCGATCAAGAAGTTGTTCGGTGAGCAGGCCTACCAAATTCCGATTTCATCAACAAAATCGATGATTGGTCACGCAATGGGCGCTTCCGGGGCGATCGAAGCGATCGCCTCGATCCTGACGATTGAAAACGGGATGATCCACCCTACGATTAACTACGAAAATCCAGATCCGGAGTTAGATCTCGATTACGTCCCGGAGCTCGGTCGTGAAGCACGGGTCGACAACATCCTTTCAAACTCGTTCGGACTCGGCGGCCAGAATGCCTGCCTCGTCATCAGGAGATCGGAGTAAGCATGCAGCAGTTTTCGAATTCCCGGCTCATCCATCGCAATGGCCGTGTTGGTCGCACGCTGATGTTTGCAGGCCTCGGCACTACGATCGTCGCCGCTGCGCTGGTGTTCTGGAATCCGAGTCTAGTCATGCCGGCTCTGATCATGATGTTGATCGGCGGCCTGTTTTCACAGATCGGGACGGCGCTGTTCAATCGTTTCGGGCGTGAACCGCGCATCGACCAGGTGCTCGACGCCTCCTTGAAAGGCCTCGACGATCGTTATGCGACCTTCCACTACCTGCTGGGCAGTGACCATGTGCTGGTCGCGCCGGAAGGCATCTTCGCACTGATCCCGCGTTGGGAGAAAGGCGAGGTCAGGTATCAAGATGGCAACTGGTACCATACAAAGCCAAGGGGACGGTTCTCACTCTGGAATCGCGAGCGGGTACTGCGGGGATTCGAGAAAGAAGCGGCGCGCGAGCTCAAGGCACTCGACAAAAGTCTCGAGAGAAATTTGGGTGATGCCGACGAGCTGAACACGGATGCAATCGTTGTGTTCATCGCTGGAGACACAGTTCTCGATGTAGATTCCGCGCCCATTCTTGCGATTCACCGCAAGAAACTTAAAGACCTGATTCGGAGCCTTGAACGGGGTAAATCCCTCGATCGAGAGGCTGTCCGGCGGCTGGCCAAGAACGTGAGCGGCTGAACAGCCGCCACACAGCGGCTTCTAAGAAACGGCCCGGGGTCACGGTAATGACCCCGGGCTGTTTTTATTCCTTAGTGAGAAGCAGGATCAGCTGTTAAGGAATTCCTCGAGCGCTTCCTTCGAGATCCGGAAGGCATTGCCGATCTTCTTGGCTTTCAGTTGTCCGCCCTCGATGGCGGACACAACATCCTCCTCAGCGACGCGCAAGTATGTCGCCGCCTCGCTCGGGGTCATCACGTCAGGAATTGCCGGCACTTCCGCGCCGCCCTCGCCCGGCTGACCAACCTTACGCAGCGATCCAGCGATCGCATCCCCGATGCCCATGCCGGCGCCAATACCCGCCGTCAACCCGGCGCCCCCGGAGGGGTTTTGAGCAGCATCGCGCATCGCATCCGCAGCCTGCAGTTGAGTGTACGTGGTCATATCGAGCATGCCCATCGCCCGCAGTTCTTCAGCGGATTTGTCTGACGGCTTGATATTTTCTATGTAGAACGACTTGAGCGTCAGCCCGATCGCCTTGAAATCATCCTGAGCCTTCGCGCGTACCGCCGATCCCATCTCCTCAACCAAGGAGATCAGCTCGGGAACTGTGCTCACGCCGGTCGTCTCACCCAACAGATCGGAAAGTTTGGAGAGCAACATCGATCGCAAACGCGCCTGGATGTCTTTGGTGGAGTACGTGCCGGTCACGCCGACGATCTGGGTGACGAACTGCTGCGGATCAGAGACCTGGTAACTGTAGGTCCCGAACCCCTGGAGCAAAGCGACACCCAAACCCATGCCCGGGTTGCGCACAAGGATCGGTTGCGGTGTGCCCCATTTTTGATCTGCGAATTCCCGCATCGAGACGAAGAAGACTTCTGCGGTGAATGGTGTTCGATCCCCGAATGCTTTGCCGATAAAATCCACCAAGAGCGGGATGTTCGCGGTGGTGATCGTGTGTCGCCCGGGTCCGAAAACGTCGAGAGCCTTGCCGTCACGATAAAAGACTGCGTTCTGTGATTCGCGAACGATTACCTGGCTTCCGATGCGGAAATCGCCGGAGGTGTCCTCCGGGAAACGATGAACGATCTCCTCCTGCATTTCGTTTGGATACTCGACGACATCAAATATTCTTGCCATCATGTTGCCTCCTCTGTCGAGTTACCTATGCCTCGGTGGACAAGATAACTTCTTTACGCTGCTCGAATGTATCGATCGCGTCCTGGCTAATAGATTTCAAGTGGCTGAGCGCAGCCGGGAGACCGTCGGAATTGAGCGACGCCTCGATATTATCGACAGCCTGTTCAACTTCGTCGGCTACGTCAAGCATCGCCACATCATACGAATACAGATTCTCGAGTTCATCCTCATTAACCCGGACTGCGTCGAAAAAACCAGCGTAGCCGTATGAAGCAGTTTTTAAGCGATCAGCGAATTGGCGTAATTTCAGCGCACCGGCTTCGAGATCATCTACTAACTCGAGCTGCCCTTGATTGACCATGTCCCGCTGAATTTCCGAGATGCGGCCCCATTGTTTCTCGATCCGCAGGGCAACCCCCTCGCGCAGGATCTTATCCGCGTCACGCCGGTTCTCGCGATCGAAATATCCCAAAAAACCAGCGAGCGCGTTTTTCAGCTTGCCTACCAGGTCTTTGCCTTCGGTGATCTTACCAAGTGGATCTTCCATTGACCATGCTCCTTTATTCCTAATTATCGATAATCTTACTTTTATGTGCCGATTATAGTCACTAGCAGCATTCCGGACAACCAATCCGCTGACACAATGCTGACAACCCGATCATTACCAGATTGGAACTTCAAAGTATAATCAACGTGCAGGCATGACCGAACAGCATCAAGGAAGGGCAGCTTATGACAATCATCGACGAACTGATCCGAATTTCAAAACCGCTGGGTGAAGCGATCGACATCAGCGATGGCCCCAGCGTTTCTGTGCGCGATGAAGAAAAGGTGAGGGAGAAGATCGGCACAATCGTCCGAACGGCAGTCTTTGGGAGCCGGCGCGAACAGGGGCTCGCGCGCTGGTTGATCCGCTCCCTTGCCCAGGAATTAGGAGCTGTCCCGGCTTCGATTCACGAGTTCTATCTCGCGCGCGGCCGCGGGAATACACCGGACGACTTCACGGTCCCAGCCATAAACCTGCGCGCCCTCTCATTTACCGCTGCCAAGGCTGTCTTCCGGTCAGCAATGGAGTTCAACGCTTGTGCATTGATCTTCGAAATCGCCCGCTCAGAGATGGGCTACACCGATCAACGTCCGACGGAATACGCCAGCAATATCCTTGGGGCCGCCATCGCCGAAGGCTACCGGGGTCCCGTCTTCATTCAAGGCGATCACTTTCAGGTCAGCCATAGCCGCTACAAGAACGACCCCCAAAGTGAACTCGAGGCGGTACGCAGCGTTTCACTGGAATCAATCGCGGCCGGTTTTTTCAACATCGACATCGACACCTCAACGCTCGTTGATTTAAGCAAAGAAGATATCGCCGACCAGCAGGAACTCAATTATTCGCTCTGCGCAGATCTCGCTGCTTCGATCCGCAGAGCAGAGCCGGAAGGCGTGACCATTTCGTTAGGTGGGGAAATTGGCGAAGTCGGAGGCCAGAACAGCACCGAGCCCGAAATGCGCGCATTCATGGAAGGTTTTAACAAGTCGCTCGGAGAAAAACTTCCCGGCGCCCCGGGCCTCTCAAAGATCAGCATCCAGACCGGCACATCCCACGGTGGGGTCGTGCTCCCGGACGGTTCAATCGCTGAGGTGAGCGTGGATTTTGACACCCTCAAACATCTTTCTGCAGTAGCCAAAGAATATGGCATGGGTGGTGCCGTCCAGCATGGCGCCTCCACACTTCCCGAAGAGGCGTTTACGAAGTTTGCTGAAGCAAACGCGCTCGAGGTCCACCTGGCAACAGGCTTCCAAAATATCATGTTCGACCATCTCCCGGAGGGTCTGCGTACCGAGATGTACGCGTATCTCGATGAGAATCACAGCGACGAGCGTAAGTCAGGGCAAACCGACGAGCAGTTCTATTACAAGACTCGCAAGCGCGCGATAGGGCCGTTCAAGCAGCAATTATGGAATCTGCCCGAGGATGCACTTCAAAATATCCAGGACGCCTGGCAGAAACAGTTTGCCCTGCTCTTTGAGCGCTTGAATATCAAGGACTCCCGGTCGATCGTCAAGAAGTTTACCGAGCTCGTGAACGTTGAACCCGCTCTAGACGATTATCTCGGAGACCAGGCAGTGGAGGAAGACGTTAGCGACCTGGCCGACTGATAGAACAAGCACAAATGGTCCTTCACGGTCAGCGCGTCCAGCCCAATCGCTACACAATCATCCCGCGCACGTTGACATTCCTGCTGCGCAGGGATCAAGTCCTGCTGATTAAAATTGCCGAGGGGCGGGCAGGATGGTCGGGTAAGCTCAACGGGATCGGCGGTCACATCGAAGCCGGCGAGGACGCTCTCAGTTCCGCCCGCCGCGAGGTGATTGAAGAAACCGGTCTTACTCCAATCGACCTCCAGCTCGTTGGCGTGGTACAAATCGATACGGGCGCAACCCCCGGTGTCGGTTTATACGTCTTCACAGGCAAGGCCCCGAACGGGAAACTGATTCCGGGCCCGGAAGGCACTCCTGAATGGGTCAGCCTCGCAGAGATTACATCCAGACCGTTGGTCGCCGATCTTCCCATGCTGATCCCGGCCGCATTGAAGAGCGAGGCAACCAGAACACCTTTCTCCGCATTGACCACCTTTGACGAGTATGGAAACCCTCATGTCCAATTTACAGCACCGTAAAACGCGCCCTGAACAACGTTTTCCAATCCATACATGGATTGGACTGCTGATCATGGTCAGCGCCGAACTTCTGCTCCTGTCGGGTCAGCGCTTTGTTATTACCTGGTTCACACCAATTATGTGGACCGGCTACATTCTCGCAGCGGATGGCTGGCTCTTCAGAAGGACAAGGGCATCCTGGCTGACCAGGCATCGTAAAGAGTTCCTCTTCTTGATCCTCGCCTCGGTCGGGATATGGGTTCTCTTCGAAGTCTACAATTTTCACCTGCAGAATTGGTATTATCAAAGTGTGCCCACCAGACCAGCCATCCGATTGGTGTCTTACTTCTGGTCATTCGCAACCATCATTCCAGGTGTATTCCTGACCAGTCAGATCGTTGAAGACATCATCTCAAGATCAGAGAAAACACCGGGCGGCCAAATCGTGCCGGGCACGCGGGCTTTCTGGTTCCTGATGGGGCTCGCGATGGTCACGGTCCCGCTTGTTGTTCCAGTGAATATCGCTCGCTACTTGTTCGCATCGGTCTGGATCGGCTTTATCCTGTTCATGGATCCGATCAATGAGAGCATCGGCGCACCCTCACTGTCCAGCATGCTGGAGGCCGGGAAATGGAGCAAGATTACCGCCCTGCTCCTGGGTGGCTTTTTGTGCGGCTTGCTTTGGGAAGCATGGAATTTCCAGGCTTTCGTCAACGACGGTGGACATTGGATCTATACTGTCCCGGAAGCGCTGCGCATTCTTGGGCTGCATTACGGGCAGATGCCGGCACTCGGTATGCTCGGCTTTCCGCCGTTCGCCCTCGAGCTTTATATTATGTACCACTTTTTCCGTCAGATGATTGAGGGGCCCCGCCTGATCGGTCCCGTCTACTGGTAGTGATCGCTCAAGCCTTGTTATCGATCGTTCCAGCACAGTATTCGAGGGCGCTTAATCACTCACTGGTCCATTCGTAGAACTGCAGCATTGTTGACCCATACGTCCGCTCATCAAATTTCTCAAAGGCGGATAGCTCCAACCCCTCTGCCTCGCGCGGGTCAATCTGCACAATAACCCAGGCATCGGGATAGAGCCATGTCGTGTTCTGTTCTAACAACCTCAGGGCACGTGACCAGAGCCCTTTGTATTGAGGCGGCGCGATATATACAAAATCAAACTGCCGATTCGCAGGTCGCGCAAGCAATTTAAACACATCCGTCCGCTCGATCACGGATACCGCTCCGAACCCGGTGATCTCAAGATTTTCTCGTATGGTCGCTACCGCCATCCGGTCTTTGTCGGTAAAAAAAGCGAACCCAGCGCCACGGCTTAACGCTTCGATACCAACACTGCCTGTTCCGGCGAATACATCCCAGAAGGAGGTGCTCACGATATTCCGCCCTAAAATGTTGAACAGCGATTCCTTCACGCGATCGGGCACCGGTCGGGTGCTATCCCCCGGAACCATCTTGAGCTTGCGTCCCTTCGCATTGCCAGCGATCACTCGAATTCCTGCCACGTCTGCTCCGTTATGTATCCGTCAGTAATGCAAAAAAATCTATGTCTATGCGAAATCCACAGCTTCACGCAAGGCTTCGATATTCGTCCGAGGCGCGATCGATGAAATCACGCAGCCTGTCCCCAGGACGACACCCCGCCGTTCCAGAGAGCTGAGAGCCTCCGACGCTTCCGCCTGAACTTGGTCCGGGGTGCCTAACTCTAAGGTCTCACGCCGCACCCCTCCACAAACCGCCCCCTCGATCAGGTCACGCCCTTCAAACAGTGACGGTTCCACTTCCCGATCGTGCCAGTTTACAATTTGAACAGGATAGCTGGCGGCCAGATCAAACATGATCGCTCCGCCGTGCAGATGCAGCAAGTTCAACCAGTACTCCTCAGCCGCCTCGAGAATCCGCAGATCATAAGGTCGTCCGAAACGACGGTAAGCCTCCTCGTCGAAATACCGATAAGAGGCATGCTGGACCGCATAGAATATGCCATCCACAGCGACATCTTGCAATGCCTTCACAAACGCCCTGGTTGACATCGTGATGATTTCCAAACCCGCTTCTACCCCGGTTGGGTCCCTGTGAAGATGCTCCATCAACCGATCCTGCCCGGCAAGGTTTTTGGCCTGAGAGAGCGGGCTGAAAATCGTCTGGATAATCGGAACATCCGATCCAACGGTTTCACGGAGCATCTTTAGAGAATCGATCTGTGCACCCAGCGCCCCCTCATGCGCATCAAGTACTCGCAACTCTTTCCAATCATCCGGTGAATGGATGACCCTTTTGGTGTACCTGCGAGTACCCTCGGTGTGCCCGGTCCACTCGTCCTCCACACCCCAGTCGAGCAGGCAGTAAGAGGAGCTTGGCGTCAACTTTATGAAGTCAAAGTTATGCTGTTCCTGGAAACGCGCAGCCGATTCAGCTAACCCGACCGCCGTCTGGTCATCGACAGGAAAATGCCGCCATAACGCGACTGGAGGTCGATCTGCAACCTCCCGGGCGATGGCGGCTTCCAGTCGTTCTCGTTTGGAAACCATGCGACCCTTTCTTAGAATTTTTGGAGGAGATATTCCTTCTGTTCTGCAGCCAGCTGTCTCATCATGCTCGCCCGGACCGTATCTGGTTCAATCTCTTCAGCGCGCTTGAAACTAACCAGCGCCTGCTCCGATTGCCCCTGGGTCTTCAAGGCAAGGCCGAATCCGTAATTAACTTCGATGTCATCCGGCCACTGCTCGTACGCTGCCTGGAAAGTCTCAACCGCTTCATCGATCTGGTCGAGACTGAATAATGCCCATCCGAGTCTCGTATGCGTTTCGCGATCCTTCGGACTCTGTTTCAACTCATCCCGCAGCGCACTGATTGTCTCCGGGACCTTCGTCTTTGAGGTTGCTTCTGTCATATGCTTACAATCTCCTGGCAGCTTCGCGGACTGGTCGAACCGTCTGACGGCGATCCTTGATCTGTTAGTATCTTACAACAAATCTGGAATTTCTTCCGGTCTGTTGGCCGTTCTCACGCCCGCAGCTTCAAACGCCTTGATCTTCTCGTCCGCCGTACCCTCGCCCCCTTCGACAATTGCGCCGGCATGACCCATGCGTTTACCCGGAGGCGCCGTCCGCCCGGCGACGAATGCCACGACCGGCTTGGTCATCCGATCGCTAATAAAATCAGCGGCGCGTTCTTCGTCGCTCCCGCCGATTTCGCCGATCAGGACAACTTTCTCGGTATGCGGATCAGCTTCAAACATCGCCAGCGCATCGACAAACGAGGTCCCGTTGATCGGGTCACCGCCGATGCCGACACAGGTTGAGACCCCCATATTGTTCTGATTCAGCGCGTGAAGGACTTCGTAAGTCAGCGTCCCGGAGCGCGACACGACACCGATATTTCCCTTCTGCGCGATGTGGCCGGGGATGATCCCGACCTTCGCCTCGCCCGGGCTGAGCAGCCCCGGACAGTTTGGCCCAACAAGCCGTACCCCCTTCTGATCCAGGTAGCGCCGCACCTTCATCATATCCTGGACGGGGATACCCTCGGTGATGCAGACCACAAGTGGCACTCCTGCATCGGCAGCTTCCAGAATAGCATCTGCGGAGAATCGCGCCGGGACGAAGATGATGCTGACATTTGCTCCAGTCGCCTCGACCGCCGTCCGCACAGTGTCAAAGACGGGTATCTTCCCATCCAGAACCCACTCGCCGCCCTTCTTTGGCGTCACACCTGCCACAACGTTTGTGCCGTAATCAACCATCCGGGAGGTGTGGAACAACCCCTCCCGTCCGGTAATACCCTGCACAAGCAGACGGGTATCCTTGTCAACGAGAACACTCATCTTACTGGTCCCCTTTCGATAATTCGATCGCCCGCTTTGCCGCCTCTGCGAGCGAAGGAGCAGTCTCAAAATTCGCGTCGGTGAGCAGCTGCCGACCTTCTTCCTCATTGGTCCCGACCAGCCGGATCACCATCGGAATATCGGTCGGTGTCGCCTCAAGCGCCGACAGGATGCCGCGCGCGACCTCATCACCGCGCGTGATCCCGCCGAAGATGTTGAAGAGCATCGCCTCGACGCTCGGATCCCGCAGGATGATTTTGATCGCCGCAGCGACCTTCTCCGCCGAGGCACCGCCGCCGATATCAAGGAAATTGGCCGGCTTGCCTCCAAAGAGATGGATTACGTCCATCGTCGCCATCGCCAGGCCGGCACCGTTGACCATGCATCCGATGTTTCCATCAAGTTTTACATAGGAAAGCCCGTATTTACGGGCGTCACGCTCCTCAGGCTGTTCTTCATCCAGATCACGCAACTCTGCCAGGTCTGTATGCCGGAACAACGCGTTGTCGTCCAGGACCACCTTTCCATCCAAAGCCAGCAAGCGGCCGTCAGCGGTGATCACCAGCGGATTAATTTCAGCCAGAGTCGCATCATTCTCCGTGAACGCGTTGAAAAGACCTTGAGCGATGAGCAGGAAATCACGCCAGTGATCACGCGGCAGTTCGATCGTGGCCGCCAGATAGCGCGCCTGGTATTCCCGCGATCCCAGAAGTGGATCGATCCAGACGCGCACGATCTTATCGGGATGCGTGCGCGCAACCTCCTCGATCTCCACGCCTCCTTCTGCAGATGCAATCATCACCGGGCAGCGTTCGGCACGATCGTTCGTGATGCCGAGATAGATTTCGGTCTCAATGTTTGCAGCTTCGTCGACCAAGACCCTGCGAACCGGTAAACCTTTTATCGTCATGCCCAAGATCTGGGTGGCGACCTCCTCCGCTTCTTCAGGCGAATCGACGAGCCGGATCCCACCGGCCTTGCCGCGTCCGCCGACGAGAACTTGTGATTTGATCACCACGCGACCACCGAGCTCTTCCGCGATTGATCTCGCCTCTTGGGCAGTCATTGCCACACGACCTCTCGGGATCGGCACGCCAAATTCCTCGAACATTTGCTTTGATTGGTACTCGTGTAGCTTCATCCGGACTCCTTGCATTCTCTCAGGGAAGCTGATTCTACTGCATTATCTCTACTGCTGATCTTCCAACGACTCCAGGAAGGATGGTTCGAAACGCATCACACGGTGGTTGCCACTGTCCACAACCCAGACCGTACCATCCCGGGCCACCGCAACACCGGAAAGGACGTCGAATTGATTTGCCGCCATCCCGAAAATCCCTCCCCAGCCACCGACGAATTCACCATTCTCCAGGAAGCAAAGCACACGAAATGCTTCTGGGTCGGTTGTGCATACGATTCCGCCTGGACCGGTATCAATATAGGGTTTGTTTTCCAGTGACTGGCCATACCAGGCATCTACTTCCCATTCGGAAACAGGTGCGAAAGTGTTGTTCTCTTCGATCGGTAAGAACCCCTGCACACGCTGGTTCCAGGTATCGACCACGTAGACCGTCCCTTGTTCTGATACAGCCAACCCGACCGGCTCATCAAGATAACCGGGAAGGTATCCAGCTCCACCGAATTGTCCGAGATAGGCTCCCTCACGATCGAATACCTTGATGTACTTGTTCCCGGTGTCGCTCACGTAGACACGACCCTCCCGGTCGACTGCCACGTCACGCGGTCCCCAGAACGAGTTTGCGGTTTCACCGTATCCCTCCTGGCCGAACATTCCGATGAACTCGCCCTCCGGGGTGAACCACTGAATCCTGTGATTCCAGGTGTCGGCGACATACACGTTGCCGTCAGGAGCCACTGCAATGCCCCACGGCTCGTTAAACGAACCTCCGGGTGCGTCACCCTGCGCCCGGTTCCCGTAGGTGCCCCACAGCTCCATCACCTCACCTTCCGGGCTGAGATGCTGGATGCGATGATTCGCCGTATCGGCAACGTAGATCGAACCATCCTGTGCGATCGCCAGATCGCGCGGCCGGAAGAAATCGCCCGGGGAGAGCCCTTCCTGCCCCACCACCAGCGAGGCCTGTAGATCGAAGATGCGATCTGCGTACGGATCTTCAAAGGTTGGCGGTTCCAACGCAGCGGGGCTCACACCGTAGTCCCATACCTGGGCCGCGATGTCTTTGCGGATGTACAGGCGCATGCGGTCAGCAGGCGACCAGCGCGGCATGCTCAAATCACGCTGGGCGACCTGACCGTATTTGGTGAAGTCGCGATTCAGCCAGATCTCCCAAATCGCCGCCCGTACATCGCGGTCGGTAAAAAATGGCTTGATATGCTGCCACGAAAACCGTAGATACTCGCCGAGGCCCATCGGCTCGATCGTGCCCGCTTCGTCTGACAAGGTCCGGTCTCGTTCGGATTCTATGCTTGACCACTTTAAAGCCCAGTAGTCTTGATTCGGCCACCACATACGGATGTATTCATAGCTGAAGAATCCATCGCGCAGCAGCGGCTCCACATTTTGCCAGTTGTTATCGCCGACAAGAATGACCGGGTAGTTCAACAACTCCCGGGTCGGATTTGCGCCGAAGTAGAACTGGCCGGTGTAATCCCTCAGGTACCAATTCAACGGCCAGGAGACATCATCATCGTAGGCGACTTGAATGGCAAGGCCGTCTGTCGTCCGACGCGAGAGATCTTCGATCTGGCGCATGGCGGTCTTTACGCCCGGTGCAGAGTGTGCATATACAAGGTACTCATTGGCCAGATCATAGTGGACAAACGAGGCGCGCAGTGATGAACGGACGGTCAACCCGAACAAGGCCAGCAGCGTCAGCGCGCTGCCCAGCCGTACCAACATTGCAAACGAATATCCAGACGTCAAACGCCACAAAGCGAAGATCGCCCCGAGGCTGAATGCAAGCGCGGTCAGAAAACCGTTCGTGGCCCTGAGCTGGTCGAGTTCGTTACCTTGAAACGGAGGGGAACCGCCAAGCAAACTTCCTGCCAACTGCGTGAATGAGATCAACAGGAGAATTACCAGGATCACAATAAGCCAACCGCGCCCGCTCGTGATTACCGACCAATCAACCTGCTCGATAAATTTCCCGATCCCCCAACCCCCGAATAAGATCAGCGGCAGCGCGATGTGCACCGTGAGCCACGGCATCTTCTCGCCGGCGAATGAATAAGCAGTGATCGCCGTGAGAGCCCAGTAACCGAGAAAAGCGATCACCGGAAATCCTGAGGCGTCGATTGGGGATGGCTTGCCGTCACTCTTGGCGCCTCGCAGCGCATACACGCCCGCCCCAAGTGCCCCGATCGCCGGGAGAAATTCATACAGCGGAATCTGCAAGAACAGATAGTAGAACCAGGGCTGCCCGCCGCGCTCCACACCATGCTGTTCAAGCCAATAACCCAGCGACCCGACCAGCCCGGACGCCAGGCCATCCTCGTTCGTGAACAGCGTCGTCTGGAACACCACGAAAATGCCGAAGAAAACCGCGGCCGAGACCAACCATTTACGCCAATTCCAGGTGGCACCAATTGCAACGCTGGCGGCGAGCAGCAAGACAACCAGCAGGATCGTGCGGCTCAACGGAAGCAGGGAGTTGTACTCAAGCGGATCCCATCCGAATATGTTCGCCGGCAATGCGGCTAACTGCGGCATCGTCATCGTCCAAACCACGACGATCAGATCGAAAGCTGGAAAATCGCTGCGCAGTTTCCTCCCGTACTCAAAGATCAGTCCAACCATCATCAACAACACGCCAGCCACCGCCAGAATCAAGCCGAACGAGATCAGCGGCGACAGCCCCACGCCAGAAGTTATGGCTTCGCCACCGGTAAGCAGGCTGGCATCTGATGCCACCTCACCTGAAGCAGCCCAATCGAGAAACAAGGACCCCATCGTGAGGACACCACCGACAGCCGCAGTCAACAGTCCCGCTACAAACGTCCACTTTAAACGAGAATTTGACCAACTCGCGCTCAGAACTTGCCAGGCGAAATAAAGTCCCAGAAAGAGAAGCAATTGTGCCGTATAGATGAACGAAGTTTCTTTGGTGGTAAAGTGCAGCGCAAGCGAGGCAGCCAGGAGATAGAGCCACTTCACATGGCGTGTTTCGAAGTACCGGAAGACCGCGTAGAACATCAGCAATGCCATCGGCACGACCAGCATCTCGTTGCGGACGTAGCGGCTGTAGTAGAGCATGTAGGGAGAGAAGACCATCATGGCGGTCGCGGCAAGCGTCCCCCACCGCCCAAGCCATTTTCGGAAGAGCAGCACCATCAAGACCGCCAAAACCCCGGCAAACGCAGCCGGGAATCGTGCAGTTGCGTCGGAATCTCCGAAAAGAAAATAGGAAAGCGCGACGGCATGCATCTGGAAAGGGCCGTGCATCAATGGGTCGTGGCTGAACCCGCGGCCTTCGACCAGGTACCATGAAAACTGGGTATGCAGACTTTCGTCATGGCTCATCACACGCGCCTCAAGCGCGTAGAACCGTGTGAAGACTGCCAGCAGGATCAAAACGATATAGAGGCTGGCTTCAAGATCGATCCGGCTCGTTCGCTCAAGAAGACGATCCGACCAGGGCTGGTTCTCTTCGCTTACCGCCGACTCACCAGTCATGTTCAAGACTCCCAGAATATGCTCAAGCAGACTACTCGATTTTAACCGCGATTAATCATACAGAAAGACTTCACCGATCGGGACGCACAACTGCTTTCAATTGCGCGATCTCATCCTTCGTGAGCTCCCGCCATTCACCAGTTTTCAACGCCCCGAGCTCGAGCGCATGCAGCCGGGCGCGGATGATGCGAACCACCCTCAAGCCCAGGGTTTCTGCCGTTTCTCGGATCTGGCGTTTTCGTCCTTCCTGGAGCACGACCCGGATCCAATGCCCTCGTCGATCAGCACGTTCCCGCCATACCCGGGCACGCTTGGTTCTGAATCCTCCAGTCAAGACCACCCCGCGCCGCCACGCTTCAAGCTGTTCGTCATCCGGCCGGCGGTTAAGCTCCACCCGGTATTCCTTCTCGTGCTCGAAGCGGGGGTGTGTGAGCCGGTGCGCGACGCTGCCATCGTTCGTCAGCAGGATCAAACCTTCGCTCTCAGCATCGAGGCGCCCGACAGGATAGACCCGCTGCTTTACCCGGACATAGTCGAGCACGGTCGGAAGCCCGCCCTGGGATTTCGTGGAAGAGAGGACGCCGCTGGGCTTGTTGAACAAGAGATATACTTTCTTCTCCGCCGTTGAGATCCTGCGCCCATCAACCCGAATCTCAACCTGCTCCGGATCGACTTTCAACCCGATCTCAGCCCGGTGACCATCGACCGTGACACGGCCCTGACGGATCAGTTCCTCACTTGCACGACGCGAGGCCACACCTGCGTTCGCCAGTATCTTCTGAAGCCGCTCACCCATCGTTCGTTGTCAACTCCTCCCCGTCTTCAACCGGCGTTTGCTCCTCTTGTGCACCTAATTTGGCCAGATCACCTTCGATATCCAGGGTTGGCAAATCCCCGAGGGATGCCAGCCCAAAATGGCTCAAAAAATCGACCGTGGTCGCATAAAGGATCGGTCGTCCAGGGCCTTCCGAGCGGCCGACCTCCTCGATCAGGCCGTGCCGCAACAATGTGCGCAGGACGCTGTCCGAGTTTACGCCCCTGATCGCGTCGATCTGCGGGCGAGTGACCGGCTGCTCATAGGCAATGATCGCCAACGCTTCAAGCGCTGCGCGGGTAAGCCGCGCCGTCTCCTCCAATTGAAGGAAGTTTTCGACATCCTGTGCAGCTTCGGGTGCCGAGGTGAGCTGCACACCCTGAGATGTTCGCTGCAAACGAATACCCCGCCCCCCCAGCGAGTTAGCAAGCTCATCCAGAGCGTTTTCAACACGGTGCGGGGTCTCCCCTAAGACGGCAGCCAGTTGACTGGCAGTGGTCGTCGTGGAAGCGACAAATAGGAGCGTTTCCACCCGCGCCTTGAGGTCCAGAGGTTCTGTGTTTAGTTCATCCACCTCATCCGACATGCTATAATCTGGCCCGATTTCAATTTCCGGGGAGTTGTCTTGTGAATCTGTCACGAAAGTATGCTCTGGTTCCTTTTCCAATCATGCTTGTTTTCCTCAGCCTGGTTCTGGCATCCCTGGCCTGCCAGGTCGATCTCGGGGGGCCGCAGGCTCCCGGAGCCAGCATTCCCGTCCAGCCCGCAGCTGCCGAGGAGCTGCAAGCCAACTGGCAGTCCGCGCTCGAAGCCGCCGTTGAGACAGGTCAGGTCAGTATCCTTATCAATGAAGCGCAGATGACTGCGTTCCTTGCAGAGCGCATCGAGACAAGAGAGGAGCCGCTGATCCGCAACCCTCAGGTTTACCTGCAAAACGACCAGATCCATGTGTACGGCATCGCTGAACGCGGCATCTTGAAAGCGAATATCCTCATCACGGTCACACCGGAGCTGTCGCAGGAAGGTGAAATTACATTCCAGTTATCCGAAGCATCGGTTGGCCCGGTTCCTGCACCATCCGCATTGAAGAGCACCATTTCTGCAGTGCTCACGGAAGCATTCACTGGCTCGATTGGCTCCCTCGCCACCGGGATTCGCATCTCATCACTCGCGATCACCGATGGCCTGATGACAATCGTCGGTGAGCTTCGTTAATCGGGCCCATGGATTATACCAACGCGGTGGATAGCCAGCAATGAAACCAAACCGAACGGTCTATCTCATCCTGCATCTCTTGCTTATCACCGGCCTGCTGGCTGCCTGTGGCCGCCCCCAGGCGACGGCGCGCAGCATCGAGATCCAGATAGAGATCGACGATCAAACGCAAGCGGTCGCGGTGCCGGCTGGCTCCACCGTGCAGCAATCATTGGATAGCGCCGGGATCGCGCTGGCCGCACTCGATCGTGTCGATCCGCCTGCGTACACAACCGTTGATGAAGGGACCCTGATCCGCGTCACTCGCGTCAGCGAGCGCTTTGAGATCGAGGAAATCGTGATCCCCTATGAGCGTCAGACCATACGGAATGAGTCGCTGCCCGAGGGCGAAACGCGCTTGCTGCAGCCAGGTCAGAACGGCCGGCAGGAGATCACTTATCGCGTCATAGAGGAAGGCGGCGAGGAAATCTCCAGGGCGCCGGTTAAAAATGTGATATTAGAGAACCCGCTGCCCGAGATCCTGATGGTCGGTACGCAGTCCAGCCACACGCCGATTTCGATTCAGGGCAAGCTGGTTTATATCTCGGGAGGCAACGCATGGCTCATCTCAGGGAACAGCGGCAACCGCAGACCGGTCGTGGTCTACGGCGATCTGGACGGCCGCATCCTCCAGGTTTCCCCGGACGGGGACTGGCTGCTGTTTTCGCGATCGCCCCAGGAAGCGGACGGCGAGCTGATTAATGAGCTCTGGGTGGTATCGCTGGATGACGCCGGGGCCGAACCATTCGATCTCGGTATCCGGAATGTCATCCACTTCGCGGACTGGGTGCCGCTCCAATCGTCGTTGATCGTCGCGTACTCAACGGTCGAGGCCAGCCCCTCGCCACCGGGATGGCAGGCGAACAATGATCTTAAGACGATCGTGTTCTCCGAGGCAGGCCGGGTGCTGCGCGAACGCACCATCCTCGATGCTAGCGCCGGTGGACAGTACGGATGGTGGGGAACTTCATTCGCCTGGGGACGGGACGACGAACATCTCGCCTATATCCGTGCGGATAGCGTTGGGATCGTAGATTTTGATAACGAAACATTCGTTCAGGTCCATGAGATTACGCCCTTCCAAACGCTTGAAGATTGGGCCTGGGTTCCGGGGATCGCCTGGGGCCAGGACCAACAGTCACTCTATTTTGTGGACCACGGTGAACCGGTCGGGATCGAGAATCCGCAGTCCTCACCGATCTTCCACCTGGCCGTCAACACTCAGCGCACAGGACAGCACGTATTGCTTTCGCAGCGAGCCGGTATGTTCGCCTACCCGAGCGTCTCGCCAATCCTCGACGTCGATACGCCGGAGATCGCTTACAAAGTTGCTTTCTTCCAAGCGATCAACCCGCTTGAAAGCAAGAATTCGTCCTACCGACTCGTTGTGATCGACCGGGACGGTAGCAACCGGCGCGTTCTCTTCCCGCCCGAAGGTGAACCAGGACTGGATCCCGCCCTCCCCGGGCCGGTATGGTCCCCGGCTGGAGATCGGATCGCCGTCATCTATCGGAACGACCTCTGGGTCATCGACATCCAAACCGGTGTCGGTCAGCAGCTGACGAACGATGGACAGGCAATATTAATTGATTGGTCTTCTTAAGCGAAAAATTCACCCGGAACAGGTATCATGGAGCTAATCTGCAATATTCATGACGGGAGTGTACATTGAAAATTCTAGTGACGGGTGGTGCGGGCTTCATCGGCTCCCACCTATGTGATCGGCTGCTATCTGAGGGCCATGAGGTCGTGGTCATCGACAATTTGGTCACGGGTAATATCGAGAATATCACTCATCTTGCGGGGCGCGACGACTTCAGCTTCATCAAGTACGATGTGTCCAATTTCATTTTCATCCCGGGCCGGGCAGACGCCGTGATGCATCTAGCCTCACCCGCCAGCCCCAACCCGACCTCGCCTTATGGCTACCTGCAGCTTCCCATCCAGACTCTGAAAGTCGGGGCGCTTGGCACTCACAATGCGCTGGGTGTCGCAAGGTCGCATGAAGCTTCCTTCCTGCTGGCGTCGACATCGGAGGTCTATGGCGATCCGAAGGAACACCCCCAGCGCGAGAGCTACTGGGGCCACGTCGACCCGGTCGGTCCGCGCTCTGTATACGATGAAGCGAAGCGCTTTGCAGAAGCGATAACGATGGCATACCATCGTTACCACGATCTGGATACGCACATCGCCCGGATCTTTAACACTTACGGGCCGCGCATGCGCCCGGATGATGGGCGCGTGGTGCCCAATTTCATTGTCCAGGCCCTGCAGGGCAAACCGCTGACGGTCTACGGAGACGGATCACAAACGCGCAGCTTCTGTTACGTCGATGATCTGGTGGACGGACTCTACCGCTTGCTGAGCTCATCGGAGGCACTGCCAGTTAACCTCGGCAACCCCGTCGAGCTTTCGATCTTGAGCCTCGCGGAAGAGATCAACGCCATAACAGGCAACAAAGGCGGCATCGAGCGCATACCCGGCGGCCGGGCGCCTGCGGACCCTGAACGGCGAAAACCGGATATCTCGAAAGCCAAAAAGGTCCTCGACTGGGAGCCGGTAATCGACCTGAAGACCGGCCTGGACAAGACGATTGCTGATTTTGACAGTCGCTTATGAAAAGACTCTCTGCCCGCTCCAGACGTGAAATCACCCGATTTCTAAAATTTTGCGTCGTAGGCGTCATCGGCGCAGTCGTGGACTTTGGCAGTTTCAACTTACTGGCCAATGTTCTCGGAATATGGAGTGTTGCGGCAAGCATGCTCTCTTTCTCGGCAGCGGTCGTCAGCAATTTTCTTTGGAATCGATATTGGACTTATCCCGACTCACGCTCGAAAAATATTACCTCTCAGGCAGTCCAGTTCGGGCTGGTGAGCTTGATCGGACTGGCAATCCGGACACCGCTCTATGCGCTCTCGGAGGCGACATTTATCCGTCTTGCAAGCGGTTGGCTCCCACAAATACAGGAGACGTTCGACATCTTTTCCCGTGTTCTCGACCAGATACCGGCGGTTGTCGTGGGACGTAACCTGGCGCTGGCATTGGCCGTAATCGTTGTGCTCTTCTGGAACTTTGGCATTAATCGGGTCTGGACCTACTCCGACGTCGAGTAAGAGATCCGTGAATCCGTTTTCAAACGTACCGTCTGACAATATAATTTATTAAGATGATCTGGTTTTCTGGAGCGAAGGATGAGCGGAGACAAGTCACGCAAGCCAATCCCGATCTACACCACGCCCGGTGATTGGGCGGCTCTGCTTGTATTTCCCCATATATTTAATACAACCGGCGAGTGGATCGGATTTGTGACCCCTGCCCGTGAGGTCTTCGATGTGGATGGTGTCTACGTTGGATGGCTCACGAAAGAACCGCGCATCATCCGAAAACGAATCATGGAGCAGTCACTGAAGCGCTCAAATGTCCCACCGCCGCCCAAGAAGATTCGACCGCCAGCCACGGTGCCGCTGCCCCCGATGATGGCCGAACTTCGCTTCGAGACGATCGACGTCCTTGAAGAAGAACCCCAACGACTGCACACGACCGACACTGGCGACTTTAAGGAAGATATGGAGTGAACAGCTTTAGCTCTGACCCGAAACCAGCGCAAAGTTCCTGCGTGACGCTCAGCCAGCTCATGCAGCCTGAACATGCCAATTTAAGAGGGGATGTGCACGGAGGCTGGATCATGAAGCTGGCTGACGAAGCGGGTGCGCTTGCAGCGATGCGGCACAGCCAAAACAGAGTCGTTACGGTGGCGATCGATCAGATGATGTTTCACGAACCAATTCGCATCGGCGATCTGATCACGCTCGAAGCGATCGTGACCTACGCAGGTCGGACCTCGATGGAAACCCGCGTGCAGGTGATCGCCGAGAACCCAATATCAGGCGAGCGCACACATACCAACACTGCTTACCTTGTGTATGTTGCCCTTGATGAAGACGGCACACCTACTGCCGTCCCGGGGCTGGTCGCTGAGAGCGACCTGGAGAAGAGACGCATGCAGGAAGCCGCCGAACGGCAGGCGTACCGTCTCGCCCAACGGGAACTGGCGGCAAAAGGTTGATCGCAATGAGCGGTGGAGTCCAATCTCTTACCGACCTCATCAGCAAGGCCGGCGCCAAGCGAATTCTCGACGCCCCTCCCGCCGAGGACATGGGCCTGGCCGAGCATTTGCCGTTCCCATTCCTGGCCATCGTCGGTCAACCGGAGATGAAGTTAGCCCTGCTGCTCTCGCTGATCAACCCGACGATCGGAGGCGCGTTATTGGTCGGACCGCGCGGGACTGCTAAAACGACCGCCGTTCGCAGCCTGACGGACCTCTTACCCGATGTCCATCGCAGCAGATGTAACTACGGGTGCCTTCCCGAAGACATTGAAGCGGGCGGCATCGACGCAGTATGCCCAGAATGTGCGCAGCGTTTCGCTCAGGGCGAACCACTCACCTACACAGACCGGGTGCGCTTGATCGAGCTGCCGCTCAACGCACGCTTGGAGGACGTGATCGGCGGGATCGATGAGCGCGCGGCTGTCCATCAACGACTGCGGGTCGAGCGGGGCATCCTCGCACGCGCAGATCAGAATATCCTCTATATCGATGAGGTCAACCTGCTTGATGATGAGATCGCAGATGCGATTCTTGATGCTGCCGCACAGGGAACATACAGCGTGCACCGTGGCCCACTGGCAGCCACTTACCGGGCACGATTTGTGCTCATCGGCTCGATGAACCCGGAAGAGGGGAATTTAAGGCCACAAATATTGGATCGCTTCGGATTGCGGGTCATCGTGCGCGGACTGCGAGATCAAAACGACCGGTTGGAAGCGTATAAACGATCCATCGCTCACCGCCGGAATCCGCGTGAATTTATCCGTTTGCACCAGGAGGCGATGGAAATCATGCGCGTCGAACTTCAGGCCGCGCGTGAGCAGATTCACTCGGTAGAGATCGCAGAGCAAGCCGAGCGCTTCGGGCAGAATCTGATACAGGAACTCGGGATTCATTCGCTCCGTTCGGAAATCACACTTTTCGAAGCTGCCCGGGCCCATGCCATCGCCGATGGAAGGCACAGAGCTGAGATTGAAGACATTGAGAGCACTGCCCGCATGTCACTGCGATTGCGCAGATCTCCATTCATCGATCAGTACCTCGACCAACAGGTTAAAGAGGATCAGGAGATTGCTGGCCTAGTCGAGAAATTTCACAGTAAGCCATCCTCAAAAGGGCGCAACGTTGCGAGCGCACCCAGGCGCTCCACTTCGAAGAAATCAAAACCGGGGAAATAGGAAACGGGCTGGAATTCCAGCCCGTCTAACCCTATCGATCCTTGCTGCCCCCCTTGAATTACTTCAAGTGCTCTTCAATATAGGACACTGCTTCACCGACCGTCGTGATGCTCTGAGCATCCTCATCCGAGATTTCGCCGCCGAACTTTTCCTCAAAAGCCATGATCAATTCGACCAGGTCGAGGGAGTCGGCTTCAAGGTCTTCACGGAACTTGGCATCTGGAGCGACTTTATCCTCTTCGACACCGAGTAATTCAACGATGATTTCCTTGATATCTTCAAACGTATCAGCCATGAGTTGTCTCCTTTTCATCCGTGGCGTGCTGCTGGATTGTAATCGACGTTGTCCCGCTGATCAAGTTGACACGCACCATCAGGGCCAGTATGATGGCTTTCTCTCACACTAGGAACACCACGATATGACCAAAGTTACGCGAACCTCTCAGCGGAAAAGCGATCATGTCCGGATCAATCTCGAAGAGGACGTGCGCTCCGGCCTGACGACCGGCCTGGAGGCAATCCGTTTCAAGCACGTCGCGCTGCCCGAATTGGATCTTCAGGAAGTCGATACGACCTCGACCTTCTTCGGCAAGACACTGAGCGCTCCCATCTTGATTTCATCAATGACGGGTGGCGCGCTCGATGTCACTCCGATTAATCGCAGACTGGCGGAAGCCGCGCAACAAACCAGGATTGCGATGGGGGTTGGATCTCAGCGCGCGGCGCTGGAAGATGACCGGTTTGTCAGCAGCTTCCAGGTACGCGATCTCGCGCCCGATATCATCCTCTTTGCGAACCTTGGGGCAGTCCAGTTGAATTATGGTCTCACACCCGATGACTGCAAACGCGCCGTCGAGATGATCGATGCGGATGCGCTCATTCTGCATCTCAACCCGCTGCAGGAAGCCCTCCAGCCTGAAGGTGACACGAACTTCTCTGGACTGCTAAGAAAGATTGAATCCGTTTGCAGCACGCTCGGGAAACCCGTGATCGCCAAAGAAGTTGGCTGGGGGATCTCCGGCGAGGTCGCTCGCAAACTTGTGGAGGCCGGAGTTGCAGCGATTGATGTCGCCGGCGCAGGCGGGACATCCTGGTCGCAGGTCGAGATGCACCGTGCCCTCAGTGAAAACCAGGCTGAATTAGCGGGCAGCTTCATCGCCTGGGGCTTGCCGACGGTGCATGCTGTCCAGGACGTGCGCTCTGCTCTTCCCGATACCCCGCTGATCGCATCAGGCGGTATCAGGGACGGTATCGATCTGGCCAAATGCATCGCGCTCGGGGCAAACCTGGGTGGGATGGCGGGGCAATTCCTGAAAGCCGCCGCGCAGTCATCAGAAGCTGTGGTCGATCGCATCCACCTCACACGTAAGCAGCTCCAGTTAACCATGTTCGCAACCTCATCAGCGGCGATCGTCGAGTTGGATACGACCAGGTTGAGCCGCTGATGGGCAGAGCAGGGACCGCCGACGAGCTATCCAACCAGATGCTTTCGGCTCTTCAAGAAGACCTGCAAGCATCACTGGCCTCAGCCGGTGAACATCTTGGCCCAGCGATCTCCGAGATGATCGCCTACCACCTCGGCTGGAGCGATCCAGAGCAGATCAGCGGGAAGCGGATCCGGCCGCTCCTCACATTGCTTTGCTGTCAGGCAGCTGGTGGTGATTGGCGAAGCGCTCTGCCGGCGGCTTCAGCCATCGAGTGGGTTCATAATTTCTCGCTGATCCACGATGACATCCAGGATCGAAGTGAGCTGCGCCGCGGTCGCCCATCCGTTTGGAAAGTCTGGGGCAGCGCCCAGGCGATCAACACAGGAGATGCGGTCTTCGCGCTCTCCCATCTATCAGCACTCCGGATGCTCGACCACGGTATCCCGGCCAGAAAAATTCTAATGGTCGACCAGATTCTCAATGAGACCTCCCTCGCACTTACCCGCGGCCAGAACCTTGACATAGCATTTGAATCAGCCGAGCAAGTCCAAACTGAAATCTACATGAGCATGATCGGCGGCAAAACCGCCGCGTTGATCGGGGCGGCGTGCCAGATCGGTGCGCTGCTCTCGCCCGCTGACCAGGATCGGGTCGGCGCTTTCAAACGTTTTGGTGAAAACCTCGGGCTTGCCTTCCAGGTCATCGACGACCTTTTGGGCGTCTGGGGCGAGAGTGAAAGTACCGGCAAATCCAGCGCCGATGATCTGCGCACGAAGAAGAAGACACTCCCGATCATTCACGGCCTTCAAAATTCACCCGAATTCCGAAGAGCATGGGCCAGCGTACCACTAACCGACGATGTGATCGAGAGGATGAAACAACTGCTCGAAGAAACTGGATCTCGTGACTACACCGCCGAATGGGCAAAACGTTACACTGACAATGCGACCTCCGCCCTCCAGTCCGCCAACCCCCGCGACCCTGCCGGTTCGCAGCTTGCATCGCTTGCCGCACGACTCTTGCAACGTGTAGCCTGACCTTTCAGATCACCTGGTACGAACCAGGTCGCAACAGGATCTATCGCCTAATTGCGGGGTGATTCACACGTGCTATAATCCGGTCGAGAAACGAAAAATGCAGAGAGACACAAGAAAATTTGGCGAAGGCACAGACGGACCTGACCGTTTACAGTCAGGCACGACGCTCGAAGACCGCTATCTGATCCTGGGCATGCTCGGTCAAGGCGGCATGAGCTCCGTCTATAAAGGACGTGACCTTCATTTTCCAAACGTCACCAAACTCGTCGCCATCAAAGAGATGGTCAATCTCGTCGCGGATCAGAATATGTACGACATGGTCGTACGGAATTTCGAGCGTGAAGCAGACCTGCTGGCGACGTTATCTCATCCTGCAATCCCGACGATCTACGACAACTTCACTCATAAAAACCGTTCCTATCTGGTCATGGAATTCATCGATGGCCAGGATCTCGAGGAGATCCTCGCTGAAGTGGACGATTTCATTCCAGAAGAACGCGTAGTGGGTTGGGCGATCGAACTGTGTGACGTTCTGCATTATCTACATAACCACCAGCCACAACCGATCATCTTCCGGGACATGAAACCTTCCAACGTGATGATCGATCAGCACAGCCATATCCGCTTGATCGATTTCGGCATTGCCCGACATTTCCAGCCCGGCGAGAAAGGCACGATGATCGGCACAGAAGGCTACTCGCCCCCGGAACAATACCGGGGAGAAGCTTCTCCAACTGGTGATGTCTATGCACTAGGCGCAACGCTGCACCACCTGCTGACCAAAAAAGACCCGCGCGTAGAAGCGCCTTTCTCGTTCGCTGAGCGCCCGATCCGCGATTACAACCAGCTCGTCTCTCCAGAATTGGAACACGTAATTGAGGTTGCGCTCTCATACGATCCGAAAGATCGCTACCCGAGCGCCGCGGTCATGAAAGAGGCGCTCATCTCCTCCGCCAAACGTACCGGATTGCTGAGCAAAGAATCGTTCGCCTCGGTCATCAAGCATTCCTCGACAGTTGAAGAACTCTGGTCCTTCAGATGTGAGGATGAGATCCGCGGCAGCCCGCTGCTCTATAAAGACACGATTTATATCGGCTGCTACGACAACAACATTTATGCCCTCTCAGCTGACGAGGGTGAATTCCAATGGAAATTCGCCACCGAGGGGGGCATTACCGGAAAACCCGCCGCCGAAGACGGGGTCATTTTTGTCGGATCCGAGGACAGTCGCCTCTACGCCATCACCGCCAATCGTGGCGGGATTGTCTGGACATATTACGCAGAAGGACCGATCCGGTCATCCCCGGCGCTCTCGGATGGACATGTATTCATCGGCTCAGACGATCGCAAACTGCATGTCGTCAACCAGGTGAACGGGCGGCGCGCCTGGCGGGTCGAAGCGAATGCACCAATCTGGTCTTCGCCGGTAGTCGAGAATGAGCGTGTTTACTTCGGGTGCGAGAGCGGCGATTTCTACTGCTATGATTTCAAAGGTGAACTCAAGTGGCGCCAGAAGGCAAAACGGGCGATAACTTCCTCGCCGCTCATCGAAAACGGCCTGGTCTTTTTCGGCTCTCGGGATTGGACATTCTATGCGCTCGAAGCAGAAAATGGCTGGCAGGTCTGGCGCTTCCGTATGGGCGGCGCGACGATTTCCACACCGGCCATTGAAGACGGCCTTCTATACGTCGGCTGCGGGGATAACAACATCTACGCCATCGACGCGCGCCACGCACGTGAGGTCTGGCGCTACGAAACCGATCACCAGGTAACCGGGTCGCCAGTCGTGCACCAGGGAAGCGTGTACTGCGGTTCAGTCGACGGCTCGTTCTACTGCCTGGATTTCAAAAGCGGACGGCTGCGCTGGCGATTCCATACCGAGGGTCCTATCACGGGGACCCCGGTCATTAAGGACAATGTCGTCTACATCGGCTCGACAGATCATAAGCTCTATGCTTTACTTGCCTGAGCCAGGAAAGATAATGGGATCTTAAAGTAAATGGCATCCTTGATTGAAGTCATCAAATCATTCTTCAAAAGCAAGGCAACCCCGACGGGAGAAATCGAACGCCCCCAACGCCCGGTTGTGACGGTCCCTGATGACGTGCGCCAGATTATCATCGGCACCGGGCAATCAACTGGCATCGAGCGTAGCCATAACGAAGACGCTCTTCTCGTGATCAACAGTTCGGCCACCGGTGATCCCTCACCCCCGAACTTCGGGCTTTTTGTCGTCGCGGACGGGATGGGCGGTCATCGTGCTGGAGAGGTCGCCAGCGCGGTATCCATCCGCACGGTTGCCCGTACGGTCACCGAACAGACAATCGTCCAGATGCTAGGAGCAGATGGCGAGAATGAGATGAAACCCCTCCAGGACCTGCTTCGCGGCGCAATCGAGCAAGCGAACCAAGCAGTGGTAGAGCAAGTCCCTGGCGGCGGGACCACCCTGACCGCAGTCGTGATGCTAGGCCAGCAGATCACGATCGGGCATGTTGGCGACAGCCGGGCTTACCTGCTGCAAGATGGACATACAGAGGTCCTTACCCGCGATCACAGCCTGGTCGAGCGGCTGCGTGAACTGGGCCAGCTAACGGCAGAAGAAGCTGCTGTGCATCCCCAGCGGAACGTGCTCTACCGCGCAATCGGCCAGGGAGCTAACCTGGAGGTGGATGTCTCGAGCATGCCCACCCCGCGGGGTGGTTACCTGATGGTCTGCTCCGATGGGTTGTGGGGGGTCCTGGGTGACGAACGCATGAAGGCGATCATTGACGTGGCGCCATCGCCACAGATCGCCTGTGAGAAACTAGTCGACGCCGCCAACGCCGCCGGGGGACCAGATAATATCACCGTGATCCTGGTCCGCTTCCCATCAGATTGAGAGGGGACGTGGAGGCCGGGAAGGATTTCTATGCGCTTCTAGGTGTACCGAGGAATGCCACGCCCGAGCAGCTGCGCCGGGCCTATCGTGAAGCCGCCCAGAAGCTCCACCCGGACAAGAATATTGCCCCCGGCGAGACCGAAATGTTCCTGGAGATCAGCCAGGCTTACGAAACGCTGATCGACGCCGAGAGCCGGGCTGCCTACGATCTTGAGCTTGCCGAACTCGAAGAAAAACTCGCCGCCGAAGCCCCGTTTTCCTACACAATCCAAAACAGCAAGCCAGCACTACTGAAATTGGACGAGCCCCAGGTGCATTACGTGATGATCGATATCAAGGGTTCGGATCAGCTCCCCGATTATCGACCACCGATTAACCTTAGCATTGTCATCGATCGCTCCACCTCTATGCAGGGAGAGCGTCTCGACCAGGTCCGATCCGCCGTCACGACGATCTTGCGCGATCTGCAGGCGGAGGACAAGGCCGCCGTCGTCGCATTTAGCGACAAGGCGGAAGTCATCGTTTCTCCCGATCAATCCAAAGACCTTCAGGCCGCACGCGCCCGTTTGAGCCTGATGCAGGCTTTCGGGGGGACCGAGATTGCCCAGGGCTTGTCTCTTGGTCTTGAAGAACTGCACCGCAACTACAACCGGGAAGGCGTGAACCATGTCGTCCTGCTCACCGACGGCCGGACCTACGGGGATGAGGAGTTGTGCTTCGAGTTGGCGGACCAGGCTGTAAAGCACGGCATCACGATCAATGGTGTGGGCATCGGATCCGATTGGAGCGACCGCTTTCTCGACGAGCTGTCGAGCAAGACGGGTGGAAATGTGCTCTTTTTGAACACCCCAAGAGCGGTCACCGATCTGCTCTCCGGGATCTACGATGATCTCAGCCAGATCATCGCGAAGAAAGTCCGCATCGAAGGCGCGACGGGCCAGTCAGTCGATTTACGCGATATGTTCCGCTTGCTCCCTGAGCCGATGCCGCTCGCTGATACACTGCCAGTTACATTAGGAAATTTACCAAAAAAATCATCAATCCGGCTGCTGATGGAGATGGTCATTCACCCCACTCCCAGTCTGGAGCAGTTGACTATCGCACAGTTGAATGTTACGGGCGAACTCGTTGGGCGCAGCCTCGAGCAAGCTATCGTGCCGATTACGATCGAGCTTCCGCTGACAGATGAACCGGAACTGGACCCCCCACCGAAGGAAATTGCCTCCGCTTTAAATCTGTTATCACTGTATAAGCAGCAGGAGAAAGCCCGCCACGAGGCTGAATTAGGCGAATCGGCCAAAGCCGCCCGGCGCCTTGAGAATCTTGCCACACAATTGCTTGCGGCCGGAGAACGAGAGCTCGCTAAGACAGCGTTGAACGAAGCTGTGACAATCTCGAAGTCCAAGAAGTTATCGGAGGAAGGCGAGAAAACACTCAAGTACGGTACACGGGCATTGCTCTTGCCGGCGCCATCGATAAAATCATGATCGAATGCCCCACGTGCAACCACCGAGAATTTGTAGGCACACTCTTCTGCAGTGAATGCGGTACGCGGCTGGTGCATGTCAGCCCGATGCCTACGAAAACGATCTCCAAAGACCGGATGCGGGAAGAGGCCAAGACTACCAGGCCTACCCCTCCCGGGCCGGAGCTCTCATCCGGCGCGCTGATCGGTTTGCGCATCATCTCGACCGGCGAAATTATTTCTCTGATCGGTCGGGATAATTACACGTTGGGGCGATCGATTGACGGGCAGGCGATCCTGCCTGATGTCGATCTCTCCCGCTTCGACGCGTATGATTTCGGGCTCTCGCGTATGCACGCCGAACTTCGAATTGACGAGCAAGAACCTCACATAGTAGATTTGGAAAGCGCGAACGGCACGATCGTAAATGGCAAACGCATCCTGCCCAACCAACCTGAACCGCTGGAGCATGGAGATATCATCCAGCTCGGAAGATTGCGAATGCAGGTCATCTCGCGCATAAAGTGATTTAAGAGGAAAAGAACATGGCATATACCGTACTGGTCCACATCGCAAACGAGGAAGCCGTACTCGGTGAGATGGATGAACTTCCAAATCCTGATGATTCGATCATCACGGTGAACAACCCGCGACGACGGGATGATAAGGATCTGCCCTACCTGCACGAAACCGTGACGACAGTCATCTGGCCGATGCACCGCATCAATTTTGTCGAAATCCTCCCGACGCGTGAGGACGAAGATCTAATCGGCTTCGTGCGAGAATAGAAGCATGGAAAATCCAAGCCGCCGGAGAAAAGTCCTCGTCGTTGACGATGAACCGCGCATGATTCATTTCATCCGCCTGAACCTCGAACACGATGGCTTTGAGGTCTATGAAGCCGAGTCAGGGTCGGAAGCGCTCGAACAGCTCCGGGACCAGATGCCCGATATGATCCTGCTGGACGTTATGATGCCGGGCCTGGACGGCTTTGAAACCCTGCGTCTCATCCGCGAGATCTCGACCGTGCCCGTGATCATGCTCACCGCTAAAGGCGAGGAGGAAGATCGCGTGCGGGGATTAGAACTTGGCGCCGATGATTACATCACCAAACCCTTCAGCCCGCGCGAGCTGGTTTCGCGGGTGCGCGCAGTCCTGCGCAGAACTGAGATGCCCGCCCAACCGGTGCACGATGTCATCGAGGTGGATGATCGTCTCAAGATAGATTTCGATCGTCGCGAGGTCTGGGTCGAAGGCGAATTGGTCAAGCTCCGCCCTACGGAGTATCGCCTGCTCTATCATCTCGTGAAGAATGCTGGCTGGGTTGTGCCGCACGAACAACTGCTGGCAAAAGTATGGGGCTACGAATATCGAGATGAAACCCATTACTTACGCCTCTATGTCAATTACTTAAGGCAGAAACTCGAACAGAATCCTTCGAATCCGCAGTACATCCTGACCGAGCGCGGCGTCGGCTATCGATTCGTGGACTATCGCAGAGATGAAAGCAGCCCCTAGAGGCTCAGCCTGCAAGCCGTCTCGCGAAACCGGTCCCGCTGCGACGATCCACGTTGTCAGGCTGTCGTGGATCGTTTACAATTCTGGATGGTTTAACTGCGAATTATGAGGACAACCTTGACACGCCAAAGAATATTGCTCGTCGATGATCATGAAGTGGTTCGACTGGGATTGAAGGCGCTGCTTGATAAGCACCCGGAGTTTGAGGTGGTTGCCGAGGCATCCAGCGCAAACGAAGCCGTTGAAAAGACCAAAGGTCATGAGCCCGATGTCGTCGTCATGGATATCCGCTTGAAAGGTGGGTCAGGCATCGAGGCATGCGAACGCATCACCGAGGAATTCCCCGACACGAAAGTCATCATGCTCACCTCTTACGCAGAGGACGAGATGCTGTTCTCTGCGATCCGGGCAGGTGCGGCTGGCTACGTCCTTAAACAAATCGGTGGAGATGATCTGATAAAAGCGATCGAATCGATCGGGCGAGGCGAAGCACTGCTCGATCCGGCGGTCACGCAGCGTGTGTTTCAAGAGGTCCGCAAAGCCGCCCGGGAGGAAGAAGCTTCCGCGTTTGCTGAACTCACCCAGCAGGAGATGCACGTGCTCCAACTCGTCTCGGAGGGACGGACCAATCGTCAGATTGCGGAGATGTTATATCTTGGCGAAGGGACGGTCCGCAATTATGTCAGCAGCATCCTTTCGAAGCTCAATGTTCGCAATCGAGCAGAAGCGGCCGCCTACGCCGTTGAGCACAATCTGAAAGATTACCTCTAGCAAGCTAGATCGCAATAGACTTGCGCGGCGCCCACCGGCGCCGCGCTTTTTTCTTGTCGTTGGGTTCGAACTAATGTGACGTCCGTGTTGAGGGTTGTCCCCAATCATCGGGCAGACGGTGCATCGCCTCGTAGGCGAGGCCATCGATCCAGTCCAATACATTGTTTTCCAATTGTGACAATATCGCTAACCGTCCAGCGATCGCCGCGACCTTGTTGCCGGCCTCAACACAAATTTCTTCCAGCAGGGCTTCATCATCCAGCTCAAGCGCATCCGCCATATCCTGCACACGCTTGCGCAGTTCACGGCTGCAGATTTGGCGAAATGCCTCCGGCGGGCTGGCGGCGACAAGCTCCGGGAAGTGAACCCCGAACTCGGACATCGCTTGCATCAAATCAGCACGAACGTCGATCCCCTGCTGCCCGAGTTCAGCCTTGAAGGTTCGGATGACACCCAGCACTTCCCAGAGAACGGACAAAGACGTCGATCCGGCAAGAACGAGATCCTCAAGCAGCCGAAAAAAAGGGCCTGTGTCGCGGCGTTCGAGACACTCTGCAATGAGTTGTTCAGACTCCTGCCGGATGTACGAACGTTCCGCAAACGTGAGAATCTCCTCCAGCGGATCGATCACGAATCTTCCTTCTCAGAACCGGCGTGCTTCTCACACGGACAGAGGCTCAAAAGGTAATCCCATGTGTAGATGCCATAGCGATGGCCGTCCTGCCAGTTTAATTGGATGGCGTAATTGCCCATCTTCTCGATCCCGGTCAACGTCGTTGGGTCCGATGAGTGCATCGCCAGTTCGAGGCTGTCCTCAAACTCAACAGGCGAGCTCACGCCGTGCGTCTCCCGGCACTCGGCGCAGGGGCACGCCGCACGCAGCAGATCAAGCGGATAGATGCTCTTATGACCGTCATTCCACTCAATCGTTAAGCTCCGGTCGGATTTTGAGGCCTTGATATGTTTAGGTTTCAGGTTATCCATGATCGACCAGTCTTTCCCAGCTGGATGCTAGCCCTTATCTGAGGAATGTGCAACTCACTGTTGATCCGCCTGACGCAGATAGTTCGACACTGCCCAGCCTTCCTTCTCCCGGTTGTAGGGGTTTGAGAGGTACCACCATTCATAGCCATCGCCCTGACGGGGCCCCTCGCGCACTTCGAACACTTCATTTTCAAGACCGAGAAAGGCGATCTTTGCACTCAACGAAGGTTCCTCGCGCAATCGGAGCCCATCACCTTCAGTCCCCGTCACCTCAACCAGCGAACCAACTTGAAGGCCGTCCTGCACCTCTGGCGGCGGGACCGGGGTGGGTGTATCGGTCGGGGCCAGGGTCGCGGTCGGCAAGAACGAAGTCGCGGTCACGGTGGGCAGGTACACAATAGTGACGACCGGGGAAACTCCCGGGGCGGCGCGGGAAGAGTCGCGTGTGAAAAATCCGGACGCAAGCAGAATGACCACCAGGAAAACGCCCAGCAAACTTCCGGTGATGACCCACCGGATCCAGCGATTCATGTCTTTTTTGCCCGACGCAGCCCTGAACATGTTCTAATGCAGCAGGTAGAAAGCCAGCGCGAGCATGAGGTAAAGCGCCACAAGTACAGAACCCTCGAGCCAGTTGGCTTCTCCGTCGTTTGCAACCAGTGCCGTGATCAAAACTGCTCCGATTAACGCAATCATTTCAAATTGATTGAAGACCAGCGTGAGCGGATTCCCCATCGCCAGGCTGAGAAACACCAGCGCCGGAGCGACAAAAAGCGCAATCTGCAGGCTCGAGCCGATAGCAATCTCAACTGACAAACTCATGCGGTTCCGGATGGCGACGCTGATCGCAACCAGATGCTCGGCGACGTTGCCGATAATCGGAACAAGGATGATGCCGAGGAAAAATTCCGAAACACCCAGGGTCGCAATCGTCGCTTCGACCTGCCCAATCAGGATTTCGCTCAGGATGACGACACCAAGCGTCGCAAAGATCAGCACACCGATCGAAAAGCGCATCGACCAACCTGTATGGTGAACGACATCCTCCACCGACTTCCGGGAGAGCGGACCAGCCTGGCCCCGGAAGCTGTAGAGGAGGCCCAGCCCATAGAGCAGGATCATCAAACCCGATACGCCCAGACTGAGAATCTCAACATCGTTGAAGTCGTTAATGCCCTGGCTTGAAAGCGTGAACAACGAAGGGATCGCCAATGCGGTTGCCGACAGCATGAGCAAGATGCTGTCGTTGGAGGCTTTCTGTCGGTCGAATTTCTGGACACCGTTACGAATACCGCCAAATAGCATGGATAGCCCCAGGACAATCAGCAGATTGCCCAAAATCGATCCAATAATTGAGGCTTTTACAAGCTCGAGCAAACCTTCGCGGATGGCCACGATCGTGATAATCAACTCCGCAGCATTACCGAATGTGGCATTCAGCAGACCGCTCAGGCGGGGGCTTGAGAGCGCTGCGATCGCTTCCGTCCCCTCCCCGATTAAACCCGCCATCGGGATGATTGCCAAACCCGAGATTAGCAGGATCCATGCCGGCCCAACCTCCAGGTTATTGAGTACAATCGCAACGACGGTTAACGGTATCAGGTAGTAGATCGGATTCCGCAGCAGTTCCTTCCAAGGCGACGTGTTCATCAATTACTCATCTCCTGCTTCGCTTTTCGGACTGAACGCACGACCACCCTCTTCGGAGGGCACGAGCACCTTGAGCGCCCGTTTTCGCACCGCGAACTCGATCGGCGCGTCCATGTTGTAAGGTTCTCCATCACACTGCATTGGCAATGCTGATCTGGATTCAAAGACAGCCTCAGCCGCCCGAAAATGAACGACCCCGGGCGCATCAACATGCGTCCCCATAAAGATCTGGGCGACGCGCATCAATGTATCCCGCATCGACTTCCCTCCCAGAAGCCAGAAATCCAGCAGGCCATCGTCGACCTTGGCGCCGGGCGCCATGTCTATCAAACCCCCTGCATAGGCGGGGATATTGCAGGCCACTGCGACCAGGAAGCGCCCTTCCCAGGATTGCGACCCGCTTCTGGCGACCAGGTCGACCCCATCCCAGCCGAGCGAATTCCAGAGGGCCATCGTCGCGTAATGGACCAACGCGAAAGTCTTCTCCCAGCGTTCGCGCGGTTCGATGCTGTTCACGACATGGGCATCTAAACCAGCCCCTGCCCAGAGCAGAAAAGCATGATCGTTGCAGAGCCCGATGTCAACATTCCGGATCGAGCCTCCAGCCAGCCTCTCGGCGGATTGTTCCAACGCGAAGAGATGGATCCAATCAAGTGCAGGGAGCCCCAGTTCCTGCGCCCAGACGTTGGCTGTGCCGGCCGGAAGGACCCCCAGCGCAGTGTCCGAGCCAGCCAACACCGAAGCAACCTGCCCAACCGATCCATCGCCCCCGACGACAAAGACCGCCTCGCAACCGGTTTCGACGGATTCTTGCGCGCTTTGCCGCAGCTCGCGATCGTTTCGGCTGCCGAGCACGTCTACCTCCCAGCCAAATTTCTCCAGCGCACGTGTCGCCCGTTCCAGGAACGGTGCTGCGGGAAATCGGCCAGCCATTGGATTGTAGAGTAATTTTGCAGTTCGTTCCGCCATAGAAAACCGGCACCATTATAGCGCGGTTAATGACGACGGTTGCATTGCGAGGACAACCTGACCGGATTAGAATGTCTACTTGATGCAAGGAACCGGGAAGAATTCACCCCCGAAGATTCTGGGAAACCGCTATGAGATCCTCGAAGCGCTCGGATCCGGCGGGATGGCGATGGTCTACCGCTGCAAGGACCTCAATCTGCAGCGAGCGGTTGCCGTTAAAGTGCTCCGGGACACCTACGTTGAGGATCCCAGATTCCAGGCAAATTTCCTTCAGGAAGCGCGCTCCGCCGCGAATTTATCCCACCCGAACATCGTCACGGTTTTTGATTTTGGCCAGGAATCGAATCGCCTCTATATCGTGATGGAGTATGTTTCGGGCACCGACCTCAAGACCCTTATTCGCCGCCAGCAGACCATCCCGATCGAACGCAGCGTCGAAATCATGGTGCAGATCGCTAAAGGAGTTGGCTATGCGCACCGAGCTGGTCTTGTGCATTGCGACTTGAAACCCCAGAACATCCTGATCACTCCGGACGGCGGTGCCAAAATAACCGACTTCGGGATCTCCCGGGCACTGTCAACCATCTCGCCCGATGAAAAAGTCGATGTCGTCTGGGGCAGCCCACAATACTTCGCCCCCGAACAGGCAGCCGGCGGACCACCCTCACCATCCAGCGATGTCTATTCCCTCGGAGTCATCCTTTACGAGATGATCACCGGCCAATTGCTCTTCGAGGCTGATGACCCCCAGACGCTCGCAGAACTGCACTTGCGCGCCGAGCCGCTGCCGCCAAAGGCGATCAACCCGGATGTCCCCGACAACTTGAACCACATCATCCTCAAGGTGCTCTCCAAAGAACCGTCCACCAGATACCGGACTGCGGACCAATTCGCCCGCATACTCCAGAATTTCGCCAGACAGCAGAAGCAGCCCGCCAGCCTCGCGACCTCACTGGAATCGCTTGAACCCGGGTCCGAATCCAGAACGATGGCCTTCAAGCCCCGCGAACTCTTCGAAGTCGATTGGAAAGCTGTCGGATTGGGGCTGCTGGCATTCCTGGCGATTGGAGGTCTCATTCCACTCTGGCTGTGGGTGTGCTTGCTTTACCCCTCCTGCCCGTTGAATCCCGGCTGAGCTTTAGAAAACCTAGTCGGCCTGTTTTCGGCGCGGTATAATCCCCGGGAACATCGATACACATGACATTCACCCAAAGTATGTTTGGGAGGTTTTAGTGAATTCACCCCGCGGTAGGAATTCGCTGGTTCTATTCATATTGCTGATGGTCGTCGCTGTGTTGGTTTATCAATTCCGAAGTGGCACGAACCAACCGGAGCGACTCGCACTGAATGAGGCAGCTGAAAAAATCAAATCGGGCGAAATCGTGCGAGTCATCGTCGACGAAAACGAACTCGAGCTGGTGTTCGCGAACGGAGAACAAGCCTTTTCGCGTAAAGAGCCAACCAGGACAGCCGTCGAGCAATTCCTGGATCTGGGCGTGACGGAGCGTGATTTGCTCGCCTCCAATATCGCCCTCGAGATCAAACAACCCAGCGATCTCAACACGATGCTCAGCTTGATAACTTACATCCTCCCGGCGCTGCTGGTTGTTGGCTTGATCTGGCTCATGCTGCGGCAGGCACAGGGCAGCAACAACCAGGCAATTTCGTTCGGAAAGAGCCGCGCGCGGATGTTCGCCGGTGACCAACCGACGGTCACGTTCGAGGACGTCGCCGGGGTTGAGGAGGCGAAGGAAGAACTCCAGGAAGTCGTCGAGTTTCTTAAAGAGCCGGATAAATTCATCACGCTCGGCGCACGGATCCCCAAAGGCGTGCTGCTCATCGGCCAGCCAGGCACCGGGAAGACCCTCATGGCGAAGGCCGTCTCCGGTGAGGCGGGTGTTCCCTTCTTCTCGATTTCGGGCTCCGAATTCGTCGAGATGTTCGTCGGTGTCGGCGCCAGCCGGGTTCGCGATCTCTTCGATCAGGCCAAACGGCACTCACCCTGTATCGTCTTTGTGGATGAAATTGACGCCGTCGGGCGCCAGCGCGGCGCCGGTCTCGGCGGCAGCCACGATGAACGTGAGCAGACTCTCAACCAGATGCTGGTTGAGATGGATGGCTTCGACACGGACACCAATGTCATCATCATGGCCGCCACGAACCGTCCGGACATCCTCGATCCAGCCCTTCTGCGGCCCGGTCGATTCGACCGCCGCGTCGTGCTCGACCGACCGGACATGCGTGGGCGCGAGGCGATTCTCAAGGTCCATGCAAAGGGCAAGCCGCTCGAATCCGAAGTTGATCTCTCCGTGGTCGCCAAGGCGACACCGGGCTTTGTCGGCGCCGATCTGGAAAACCTCGTCAATGAAGCCGCCATTCTGGCTGCCCGTAGAGATAAACGCACGATCGGGCAGGATGAATTCGAAGAATCAATCGAACGCGTGATCGCGGGCCCTGAACGGAAAAGCCGCATCATCAGCGAAGAAGAGAAACGCATCGTCGCCTATCACGAAGCCGGCCATGCGATTGTCGGCCACGTGATCCCTGAGACCGATCCAGTCCACAAGGTCTCGATCATCTCACGCGGGATGATGGGTGGCTTCACCATGGCGCTGCCGGAAGAAGATCGCACACTTGTCTCGCGCAATAAAATGCTTGGCGACCTGGCGTTTCTGCTCGGCGGTCGCGCCGCTGAAGAGATCGTCTTTAACGACATCACATCAGGCGCCTCGAACGATCTCGAGCGTGTGACGAAAACTGCCCGATCGATGGTAACCCGCCTGGGCATGAGCGACGAACTCGGCCCGATGGTCTATGGCCAGAAAGAGGAGCTCGTCTTCCTCGGCCGCGAGATCTCTGAGCAGCGCGACTATTCAGAAACGGTCGCAGAGAAGATCGACACCGAAGTCCGCTCACTCGTGCATCACGCATATCTGCGGGCAAAAGAGATCCTGAACCAATATCGCGCTCAACTCGACAAGATCGCCGCCAGGCTGATCGAAGAGGAAACATTAAGCCGGGAACAGTTCCTCGCCGAATTCGGCGAACCGGTGCCGGATAAGAACGGCGGCACACCTGTGCCGGTCGCTTCCTGAGAACGGCAAGCGAATCAGAAAAGACGCCCGGAAAATAACCGGGCGTCTTTCTTCGTTCTTACAGCACGATGCATTATTCAGCTTTTGATTCTTGGTCCTGACGTACGAGCTCTCGACGCAACACTTTGCCGACCGTCGTCTTGGGCAGCTCATCACGGAACTCGACATGCGTCGGGACCTTGTACGGGGCGATGATATCCTTGCACCACTCCTTGATCTCATCGGCAGTGGCTGATTCCCCGGGTTTTAGCACCACCCAGGCCTTCACGGTCTCCCCACGATAAGCATCGGGGATGCCGGCAACGCCGACCTCGAGCACCTTGGGGTTCTCGGCAATCGCCTCCTCGACCTCCCGCGGCCAGACTTGATAGCCGCCGGGCTTGATCAGCTCTTTCTTTCGATCGACGATGAAGAAGAAGCCATCCTCATCCGTCCGGGCGATATCCCCGGTGTAAAGCCAGCCGTCCCTGAGAGTATTCGCAGTCTCGGTTGGCATGTTTAGATAGCCCTTCATGACCTGCGGGCCTTTAACGACGAGCTCGCCGATTTCTCCAGTACCCAGCACCGTGACGCCGTCATCCAACGAAACAATGCGAGCATCCACATCAGGCAGAGGGACCCCGATCGAGCCTTCCTTGTTCAAGCCATATAGAGGATTGCAGTGAGTTGCGGTTGGCGCCTCCGAGAGGCCGTAACCCTCGACGAGCTTACCCCCGGTGAGTTCTTCGAAAGTCACCTTTGTCTCGCGCAGGAGCGGCGCCGAACCGGATATGCAGCCGCGGATCGAGCTGACGTCGATCTCCCCGGCGATCACCTTGGGATGGTTGTTAATCGCGTTGTACATCGTCGGCACGCCAGGATAGATCGTCGGGCGATATTTCTCAATGGAGGTCAGAACATCCTCCATGTCGCGCGGGTTCGGGACCATCACGAGACTTGCGGCCGCCGAGATCCCCAGACTCATCCCGGCCACGAGCCCGTATACATGGAACATCGGGATCGCCATCAGCACAATCTCCTGCCCTCTAGTAATGTCGGGCATGAAGTTCCGAATTTGGAGCGAGTTGGCCACCAGATTGCGATGAGTGGCGATCGCGGCCTTCGATAACCCGGTCGTCCCGCCGCTGTACTGGTAGATTGCGGGATCCCCGGGACCTATTTCCACCTCTGGCCGCTGTTCGGGTTCATATTTCGCCAGCAGATCCTGCAGCCAATAGTCCCCTTCACCGAGTTCCACCCGGTGCCCTTCCTTCTTCTCTTTCAAAAGCGTGAAGAGGAACCGCAGCATGCCGGGTAGATACTCTTTGATGTTGGTCACGATCAATTTCTTGACCTTTGTCTTGGACTGAACCGATTTGATCGTGTTGTAAAAATTGCTCATCACCAACATGTGCTCGACACCGGCATCGTTCATCTGGTGCTCAATTTCCCTGCCTGTGTAAAGTGGGTTCGTCGCGACGACAATCCCACCGGCCTTCAGGATGGCGTAGAAGGCCATCACAAACTGAGGCGAATTGGGCATGAAGATCGCGACGGGAGTTCCTTTGGTGACACCCATATCGGCCAGCGCGGCAGAGAGTTTGTCACTCAACGCATCCATTTCTGCGTATGTGATCTCGGCACCTTTGAAAATCGATACCGGTCGGTCAGGAACTTCTTGCGCGGCTTCTTCAAGAAAATGGTGCAGGGGTACTTCGGGGTAATTAATGCTTCGGGGGACACCATCGTCATAATGCTGAAACCATGGACGCTCATCCATTCTGCTCACTCCTTTGCCATATGGCCAGCGACGAAGATAAAATATCCTGCACCTCTTTTATACAACGGAACCCATTATTCGCAAAATTTTGGATGATATAATCGGTAGTTGGCGAATAGACATTTGAGTGCCGGCTAAAAGCTATCTCACTGCCCGGTATTCCGCATGACTCGCGCTGCAGCACAAACCGTTTCGATGACTATGCGAAAGGATTTGGAGGAACGAACTTATGAAGCCCATGGATGTACCCGGCGAGAAGACAAAGGCATATCTCAAGCGTGATAAAGCGGTGGTGTCCCAATCCTATCCACGCGCCTTTCCATTCATGATGGACCACGGAAAGGGTTCTGAGGTCTGGGATGTGGATGGCAATCGTTTCGTTGATTTCGCAGCGGGTATCGCCGTCTGCGCCACAGGACACAGCCACCCCGAAGTCGTTGAAGCAATTAAGAATCAAGCAGATAAATTCCTGCACATTTCTTCTGATTTTTACCATCCCGTTTGGATTGAGTTTTCTGAACGGATCGCCGCGACCGCTCCGTTCAGTGAACCTGCAAAAATCTTCCTTGGGAATTCTGGGACCGAAGCGGTAGAGGCCGCGATTAAACTCGCCCGCTACCACACCAATCGCCAGCATTTCATCGGTTTTTATGGCGGTTTTCACGGGCGAACAATGGGCTCGCTTTCCTTCACCGCCAGCAAATCAATCTACCGCGATCGGTTTGCACCGCTGATGAGCGGTGTTACCCACGTTCCGTTTCCAGATCCATACCGGCCGATTTTCGCCCACGATGAGCATGAGGACTACGGCGAGGTTGTCGTCAGATACATCGAAGAGATGGTGCTCGCTAAAGCGATTCCTCCGGAGGACTGTGCGGGTATACTCGTTGAACCGATCCAGGGCGAAGGCGGTTATGTCATCCCGCCGGATGGTTTCTTCCCGGCATTGCGCAGGTTGTGTGATAAATACGGGATCCTGCTGATCGTCGACGAGGTTCAGACCGGTGTCGGGCGCACTGGAAAGTGGTGGGCGGTCGAGCACTGGGGCGTGGAGCCGGACATCGTCGCGTTTGCAAAGGGCATCGCCTCCGGCATGCCGCTTGGCGGCATCATGGCCAAAGCCAGCGTGATGGACTGGCCAACTGGCGCTCACGGCAACACGTTTGGCGGAAACCCGATCTCCTGCCAGGCTGGAATCGTCACCTTGAATCTGGTCGAAAACGGCTTGCTTGAAAACGCTGCGGAGATGGGTGAGTACATCCTGGACGCCCTCGTGGAAATCCAGGGACGACACGATTCCCTCGGCGATATTCGCGGGAAAGGTCTCATGATCGGTGCCGAATTTGTCGAGGATCGCGAAAGCCGCAAACCAGCGTCCGAATTGCGAGACCGGATCGTCCAGGAGTCCTTCCGGCGCGGCTTGATCACGCTCGGCAGCGGCAAAAGCTCCGTGCGCTTTGCGCCTCCGCTCAACATTGACAAGACCCTTGTGGATGAAGCGCTGAACATTTTCGATGCTGCCATCACAGCGGCAAGCACTTCCTGATCCGAACTTCTATGCTGCCTGATTTCCGTGTTCGCCAGCGAGACTACCTGCTCGAGATCAGCCGCGCTCTGACCGAAGAGCTCGACCTGGAAAAAGTGTTGTCCAGGGTCTTACGCGTTTCCGCCGAATTGCTCGGCAGTCACGCGGGGCTTATCGCGCTGCGCGAGGACGAAAGTGGGTGGCGAATCGCAGCATCCTACGGCATCAACCAGGAAGTCCTTAAACACTTCGATGGCCTTCTGGAAGATATCCCCGATCACGGTGATCCAGCCCGTTTCGCACTTCCAGAAATTAATCGTCGCCTGCAAAGCATCACCAAAGCGGCCTCCATGGGTTTGTTGACGGGCGTCGGCCTGCCCTTGATCGCCCAACAGGAGGTTATCGGTGTAATTTTTATGTTCCGGTCCTATCGAGGCAGGTTTTCTAATGAAGACCGCAACTTGCTGAGCGCATTCGCCTCTCAAGCAGCAATTGCAGCACAAAATGCGAAGCTCTTCTCAGAAATCAACCAACAAAAACAGCACCTCGATGCGGTGCTCGATTCAGCAGCCGATGGAATTCTCATGCTGGATCCCAGCTTCCGCATCTTGCGTGTGAACCGGACCTTTGCGCGTCTAACCGGGTATCGTCAGAATGAATGCGTTGGTGAGAAACATGATGATGTCATCCGTTGGCTCCGGAAAGAGACCGAAGAGGCCCTGGAAGATGCCGAAGCAGGCGGATGGCCTCAGACTCCGCAGGCCACGCTCTACGTCGAAGGGGATTTGATCACCAGGGACGGTGGAGCCTTGAGCGTCGGGATTACCTACGCTCCGGCGACCGACCCATCAGGCAAGCTGCTCTCGATTGTCGCTACCTTGCGCGACATTACCAAGTTCCGTGAGGCTGAGGAATTAAAGAGCACATTCATTTCGATCATAAGCCATGAGCTTCGGACGCCGGTGGCGTTGATCAAAGGCTATGTCGGCACGCTGCGGCGAGAGGACGCCCACTGGGATCCGGATGTTGTTCGTGATAGCCTGGCTGTGATCGAGGAAGAATCCGATCGGTTAGCCAGCCTCATCGATGACTTATTGGAAGCCTCCCGCCTCCAGGCTGGCGCGCTCGAGCTCAAACGCTCGGAAGTCGCATTTGACGATCTTTCCCAGCGCATGGCGAGTCGTTTCGAAACCCAATCCGAGTCGCACTCGATCGAAACGCAGTTTCCGGTTCCTTTCCCCACCGTGCCCGCGGATGAGAACCGTATCATGCAAGTGCTGGGCAATTTGCTTTCAAATGCGATCAAGTATTCACCAGATGGCGGCACGATCACGATATCCGGTGCTCAGGAAAAAGATCACATCGTCGTCTGCGTCCAAGATGAAGGGCCGGGCATCGCGTTGGAAGACGTGCCCCGGATCTTTAATTTGTTCTATCGCTCGAATCAGGCTGCGCGCAAGACGAAGGGCGCTGGCCTCGGGCTCTTCCTGGCAAAAGCAATTATCGAAGCACATGGCGGCAAGATCTGGGTTGATGATCGCGTGCAGGATGGCGCCCGCATCTGCTTCACATTGCCCAGGAAAGAAAGACCGCTGATAACCCCACCCAATTAGATGAAAGTTGATTATTTACAATGGTTACGAATCAAAATCAAATTGCATGCCCAAACTGCGGATCACCGATTCAGGCAAATATCCGGCAGCTGATCGATGTTAGCCAGGATCCGAGCGCAAAGGCAAAGCTGCTCTCCGGCACGCTGAATCGTGTTCGCTGTGAGGTTTGCGGGTTCGAGAGCGCACTCGCCACCCCGCTTGTGTACCATGACCCGGAAAACGAGCTCCTGCTCACCTACATGCCGGTTGAACTCAATATCGACAAACAGGAACAGGAACGCCTGATCGGCAACCTGATCAACCGCGTCATGGAGGATCTGCCGCCGGAAGAACGTAAAGCCTACCTGCTGCAACCTCAATCCGTGCTGACCATGCAAGGCCTGGTCGAGCGTGTCCTGGAAACGGAAGGAGTCACCAAGGAAGACATCGAGGCGCAGCGGGCAAAGATGCGCCTATTCGAAGACTTGCTCCGCAGCCCGGAGGACCAGCTGGAAACCTTCATCGAAGAACACGATGAAGATCTCGATTCGACTTTCTTCCAGCTCGCCAGCCTGGCGCTGCAATCGACACCTGACCAGAACGCCCGCGCCGCGGCCGGTCAGAGACTTGAGAAAGCGATTGAACTGAGCTCATTCGGCCAGCGACTGCAAGCGCAGGAACAGGAACTGAAGGAAGCGACGGAGAGCTTGCGGGCGCTTGCCGAGGACGGCTTGACCCGTGAAGCGCTGCTCGATCTCTTCCTAAGTGCGCCCAACGACGAACGCGTGGTCGCACTTGTCAATCTCGCCCGGCCGGCCCTCGATTACAGTTTCTTCCAGCTGCTCAGTGAAAAGATCGATGAGGCTGACGGTGAAGAAGCGCAGCGGCTGACCAACCTGCGCGAGCAGATACTCGAGGTCACTCAGGAGATCGATCAGATCCAGCAGGCCCAAGCGGAACGGGCAGCGTCGCTACTGAGAACGCTCATCGACGCAGATGATCTTGATGAAGCAATCCAACAAGCCCTGCCGTTAATTGACGACCTCTTCCTGGGAACCCTCCAGGCAAATCTGCGGGTGGCGGAGCAGCGTGAAGATCAGGAAACCATCACCCGGCTCAAGCAGATTGAGGATAAGATCCGGGCGTTGATCGAACAGTCCCTGCCCAAAGGGTTCCAACTTGCCCAGAAATTGTTAGAAGCAGAGGATGATCAGGCTGCGGAAGCGCTGCTGCTGGCGGAACAAGAACGGGTTGACGAGGATCTGCTGAATGCTTTGATGGGGGCGGTTCAACAGCTCGACGAAGCCGGTCAGGAGGAAGCCGCCAATCGACTGCGGAAAATGCACCGCCTGGCACTGAAACTTTCGATGAAATCCAAAATGAGCAAATAATCCCGGCGGCGGGTCCCTGCCCAGCACAGATGGTTATGGCCCACCTCCGGCGATTTTCGTCTGCGGAACCTTCTATCAAATAGTGCAGACCAGGCCTTTGAGGTATCTACCTTCCGGGAATGACGTTGCCACGGGATGGTCGGCAGGCTGCGTCAGCCACTTTCGGATCTGCGCATCCACACCAGCGTCCAGGGCGGCGTCGGCGACGATCTTCTGGAAAAGTTCAGCCGTGACCCCACCCGAGCAGGAGAAGGTAATTAAGCGCCCCCCTGGTTTGAGCAGTTTGAAAGCCAGGAGGTTGATGTCCTTGTATCCACGCGCGGCGCGATGAACGTGAGCCGAAGTTGGAGCAAAGCGTGGTGGATCCAGGATCACAACATCGAAACTCGTCGCCCCGTCGCGCAGCGATCGAAGCTCGGTGAAAATATCGCTCACCCTCCACTCAACCGTCCCGGCAGGCACCCTGTTGACCTCCGCATTGCGGGCAGCCTGCCCGATTGCGGTTTCAGACGAATCAATCGCCAGAACCCGGCGAGCGCCCGCCTGGATGGCGTTGATCGCGAACCCGCCGCTATAGCAGAATCCATCCAGCACAGAACCTCCCTGGATCCACGGCCGGATTGCACGGCGGTTGTCGCGCTGATCGAGGTAGAAACCTGTCTTGTGACCTGCGCGCAGATCGACAAGATACTTAACATCACCCTCCCGGACTTCTAGTTCGGGCGGCGGCTCCGAACCCCAGACCAGCCCCGTCCGATCTTCGAGTCCTTCCAACTCGCGGACATCAACATCCGACCGTTCGAATAACCCCGCAAATTCGCCCTGCTCGAGAAGGGCATCCTGGATAACTCCGCGCCAAGCCTCAACACCTGCACTCAGAAACTGGATGACACCGAACGCGCCGTAGCGGTCCACCACCAGGCCGGGAAGGAAATCCGATTCTGCATGGATCAACCGGCAAGCCTCTGCGGTAGGGTCGCGCCTCTCCTGCGCGCGTCGCAGCAGAGCACGTTGGACCCTGACGTCGAAAAACTCCCGATCCACTTTTTCCTCGAACGCCCAGGTCCAGATGCGCACTCGAATTTGAGAGTGTGGCGAATAAGCGCCGCGCGCGATCCAGGCTCCATCTTTGCTGTAGATCTCGACCGTATCGCCTGGTTCCGGATTCCCTTCAACGCGCTCGATTGCACCCGAAAAAATCCACGGATGACGCCGCTGAAGCGGCTCTTCCCGGCCGGGCTTGAGCGTGATGCGTTTCTCCATATTGCACAAATCCTTTAGGATGAAAGCTGATTAACGATCTCGGGCGAGGCCATTATGTTCCACCGATAAGCGCCTCAAGTTCGCCCTCGTCGATGACGGGAACGCCCAGGTCGCTGGCTTTGGAAGCCTTCGAGCCGGGTGAACGGCCTGCTACAACGTAATCGGTTTTTGAACTGACGCTTCCCGTAACTCGACCCCCATGCATTTCGATCCTCGTTCGAGCCTCCTGGCGAGTCATCGAAGGCAGCGTGCCGGTCAGCACGAAGGTCAAACTCTCCAACGTTTGCGGTACATCAGAGTCGGCATATTGGGTCTGCGGCCAAAGCCCGGCGGCACGCATCTTTTCGAGCAGTCTCAGATTTGCAGGGCTGTGGAACCAGTCGAAGATGCCTTTTGCCACAACCTCCCCGATCCCCTCGATCTTTTCCAGTTCTTCTTGAGAAGCGGCCATCAATTGATCAAGATTTTTATAGTGACGGGCAAGATCACTTGCAACCGTCGAACCCACGTTACGGATGCCGAGCGCAGCGAGCAGCCGGCTCAACGGCTGCGCGCGGGATTCGTCAATCGCCTCGATTAGATTGTCCGCCCGTTTCTCTCCGAACCCTTCCAGGGACCGGACTGCATCGAGTTCTAGCAAGTAGAGATCGGCGACGTCGGCTACGAGCCCCTGCTCGACGAGCAGCTCTGCAACCTTGATCCCGAGCCCCTCGATGTCCATCGCGCCGCGTGATGCGAAGTGCTCGATGTTGCGGACGAGCTGGGCGGGACAACCCGGATTAACGCAAAAGACCGCAACTTCGGCATCGATCTTTTCGAGCGCCTCACCGCATGCCGGGCATGTGTCCGGCATCGAATACGGTTCGAGGTCGCCGCTGCGCGCCTCAAGCACTGGCCCGATTACATAGGGAATCACATCGCCAGCACGCTTGATATATACCCGATCACCCTCTCGGATGTCCTTCTCAGCGATGAAATCAAAGTTATGCAGCGTCGCCTGCCGGACGGTCACACCGCCGACTTCGACCGGTTCGAGGATCGCATACGGCGTGATCACGCCAGTCCGCCCGACGTTCAATCCAATCTCGTTCAAAGAAGTCGTCACAACCTGAGCCGGAAATTTGTACGCGATTGCGCCCCGCGGATCTTTGCCGACAACACCCAGCGCGTCGCTCAGCTCGAGGTCGTTGATCTTCACCACGACGCCATCCGCCTCATACTGCAGCTCACCTCTCCGATCGACCCAGCGCTGGTACTCATTGATGACTTCGTCCAGAGTGGAACAAAGACGGATGTCCGCTGGAACTGGAAATCCCAGTGCCTGCAAAATTTCAATCGTCGCGAATTGAGTTTCCGGCAGTTCACCATCCCCATCGACGATTGCATAACAGAGCAGGCGGATCGGGCGCTCGGCCGTGAGCGCCGGGTCGAGTTGGCGCAGCGCTCCTGAAGCCGTATTGCGTGGATTGACGTAGGTGCGCTGTCCGGCCTCCTCCAGGGCCTTATTCAAGGCGTAGAAGTCTTCAAGATAGATAATCGCCTCCCCCCGCACAACCAGCCGGTCGGGCACCGGCAGGTCCGTCTCAACCAACGGTATTCGCAGTGGAAGGCTGCGAAGCGTTTTCAGGTTGGCGGTGATGTCCTCACCGACTTCACCATCGCCGCGGGTCGCCCCGCGCACGAACACCCCGTTCTCATAATGCAGCACAACGGTCAACCCATCCAGTTTAGGTTCGACCACGAAATCGGCTTCGGCGACCCGGTCGTCGAGTTTGCTGATCCGCTCCCGCCAATCGTAGATCTCCTGCTCATCATACGCGTTGCTCAGACTTAAAATCGGGACAGGATGGGGGATCCGCTCAAATCCCTCTGCGGGTGGGGTCCCAACACGCTGGGTAGGTGAATCAGGGGTGCGCAGGTCAGGGTATTTCTCTTCAAGCTCGACCAGCTCATTGAACAGCTGATCAAATTCATAATCGCTGATAACCGGGGCGTTCTCAACATAATAATGATAACTGTGCTTGCGGATCTCCTCCCGCAATGCCCGGGCTTTGGATTCGAGTTTGGCGTCAGCCATGTCCAATTACCTCTGCGATCAAACGGTTGAACAAACTGGCGGGCTTAGTCTGGCATCGCCTCCGGGAAGACCGGATGGAACATCAACCATTCATCCGGCCGCTCGATGATGTACTCTGAAAGCGTGTTGATCGTTTGCTGGGCGAGGCGCAGAACGTCCCTGTCCGAGTCGCCGGTCAGCTCGGGCTCGATAATCCGGGGGCCGGTCGCGTGGTACAAACCATCCTGAATATACTGAACCACGCCGACAATCAGGTGAGATCCCGTTCTGACAGCGAGCCGGGCATGACCGATCGGAAGCTGCACCCGGTGACCGAAGAAATCTAGTTTTTCCCCACCTGTGTCCGGACGATCGACACCGGTCAGCACAAAACCATTCTGCTTCAGCCGCTCTATGGCGGTCCGCAGCGACCCCATTGAAATCGGCGTCACGTTGATATCAAACCGTTGTCGGAGAGCGTTGTCCGACCGGTAACTGCCTCGCTCCTCGTGATAGGAGAGGATCTGAACTGGAAGTTTACGGGTTCCCAGCATCATCAGGAACATGTTGAAGTTGCTGAGGTGCCCGCCGGCGTAGACCACACCGTGCCCGTTCGAGCTTGCATTCCAGGCGTCATCAAGGATGTGGTCGTCGACAATAATGCTCTGCTCGACAAACTGCTTTCCATGAGCGACCGATTTGAACCAGTCCACGTAGCTCGTCGCAGCGTGTTTCAAGACCGTCTCGACAACGCCATCCAGATCGGGGGAGTCGTATTCCAATCCACGGATAACTGCCTGGTTGCTGCGCACAGCCTTATAAAGGACCGTGTCCTCACGTCGCGCCGCGAGACGCGCCACCCACCTGCCAAAAGAATAGGCTTGTGATTGAGGTAGTACGCGTGCGATCCAGACGCCCAACCAGGGTCCCAGCTCGCTGTTGATGAATCGATTCAGCATACAACCTTATCCATGACCAGTCTCTGATTAAGATTCGACAGCATGGTCAACCCCCGTTCTTGCTGAACTTTTGATAGGTCCGCCGCGCCTGCCAGACCATGCTCAGAAATCGGAGTGAATCTTTGATGGGGTGGAAATAGCTCTTCTTATCGACGCTGTAGATTGTCCGAATGTCGACCCAGGCGATGGGCATGTTCTTCACGACAGCCTGCGCGACGACGTCCACCTCAAACTCAAAACCTGTCCGATTCAGGACTAGAGATTCTAGCAGAGTACGCGAGTGAAGCCGGTAGCCGCTCTGGTTATCGTAGATCCGGGCATGCAGCGCCCTGCTGAGCAGGCAGGAGCCGATCGAATTTCCTAGCCGGCGGATGAACGGCATCTGCGAAAAATTCCGGCGACCGATGATCAGATCACCCCGCTCCTGCCGGAATGCCGTGACGAATTTGTCGGCTTCGCGAGGATCGTGCTGCCCGTCGGCATCGATCGTGAGCACTGCACCAAACCCCTCTGATATTGCCCAATTGAAGCCGGTTGATAGTGCCACCCCCTTGCCTTTGTTTCCGTCATGCTCGATTACCTCGCACCCGACCTCCCGTGCCACTGCGGCCGTTGCGTCCTGCGAACCGTCGTCGACCACCAGCACGGGGAAATCCCGGACAAGGATTTCGAGCACAGGTCCGATGCGTTCAGCCTCATTCCAGGCTGGAACAAGTGCCAGGATATTATTCGTAGGTCCCATTAAACGCCTCCCGACAGGCCATTATAGCCGCTCGCCCACGTGGACTGATAAGGACTTGCAAATTCCATCCTGACAGCCGAAAATCATCCTTTCGTCATGTGTAAGGCACATTCCCATTCTAATCTACGCTTGCACGATCTCAAATTCGAATGCTCTCACGGCGTGAATTAGGGAAGCACCGGAATTCAGGCCAGGTTGGATGCTGCGTGGTTATTGTTCAGATCCGGTCACTTTGCTAAACTACAGGCAGTTTAATTATTATTAAGGAGGATGCATGAGCGCCGGAAGGATAATTGCATATATTGCCGCAGCGATTTTAATCTTTTTTGGAGTGTTATTTGTCTGGGGTGCTTTCAGCCCGGACGGCTCCCCGGGGTGGATTATCGTTGGCGTGATCAGCATTGGCATCGGCCTCGGCTTGATATGGCTTGCAAGGAGAAGAGAGAAACAGGAAACTGAAATCATCCAGAAGATCGAACTGTCGGGTGATATCAATCTCGAAACGCTCACCTGCCAGAACTGTGGTGGAGCTCTCTCTTCGGAGAATGTCAGGATGGTTGCCGGCGCGCCGGTCGTCAACTGTCCGTACTGCAACTCGTCCTACCAACTTAGCGAAGAACCGAAGTGGTAGTGCCTTCTGTAATCTTTCACTTTCCCGGCAACCGGCAAGCACGATGCCGGGGCAACTTGAGTCGATAGGAAGAATTTGATGAATCGTATCGTGAAATCAGGAGCACGCTTGTCTCGATGGATCTCAATTGTTGTGGTCGTTGCCGGCCTGATGGCCCTGGCCATCACGCCGGCTTTCAGCCAATCGTACTTCTTCAGAGTGGATCAGGAAGTCGTCGATGTCTACTGGGAAAGCGATGGCACATCGCGCATCGTCTACGAATTTGTTTTCTCCAATATGCCCTCCGGAGATCCAATCGAGTTTGTCGATGTCGGCACGCCCAATCGCAATTACGACCTCTCCACGATCACGGCGACGATTGATGGTCAACCGATCGACCATATCGCCCCATCTGAATATATCGATGTCGGCATCGAACTTGGTCTTGGCTCCCGGGCAATCCGCCCTGGATCGACCGCCACCGTTCGCGTAAGTATCGGGCGGGTTCGGGATGTGCTCTATGAGGACACTGAGCAGGATGATTATGTCAGCGCGGCGTTCTCCCCGACATGGTTTGACCGGGATCTGGTAACCGGCACAACCGATCTGACCGTCCGGTTCCACCTGCCTCCTGAAGTTCAACCGAACGAACCCCGCTGGCATGGCTCACCCGGTGGGTGGCCGAGCGATCGCCCGGCGGCAAACCTCGACAGCCAGGGGCGCGTGCAGTACACGTGGAACAACACGGAGGCAAACGCGTATACGCAATATACCTTTGGAGCCTCCTTCCCGGCGGAGTACGTTCCTGAAGGCGCAATTGTCACCGCTCCTGCATTCACGATCGACGAGGACTTGGTCTTCGGTCTGTGCTGCGGTGGAGGCATTCTCGCCGGCATCATCGGATTTATCGCGCTCGGCGTCTGGCAAAGCCGCAGGCGGAAACTCGATTACCTGCCGCCCAAACTGGCCATCGAAGGACACGGGATCAAACGCGGACTGACCGCCGTCGAGGCAGCCGTTCTGTTGGAAACGCCGCTCGATAAAGTTCTCACGATGATTCTTTTCTCAATCATCAAGAAAGGCGCCGCGAAGGTCGTCAAAGAAGATCCTCTCGAGGTCCAACGCTTGGAGTCAAAAGTCGAGCTGCGCGATTATGAAAAAGAATTTCTCAAAGCCGTCACCGATAAGTCCGGCGACATCAAAAAATCTGAGCTTCAGGATGTGATGGTCAATCTTGTCAAGAGCGTCCAGAAGAAAATGAAAGGATTCAGCCTGAAAGAGACACGCGACTATTACCGGGCCATCATGAAGAAAGCCTGGGAGCAGATCGAGCAGGCTGAAACACCTGAGGTCAAATCCGAACGCTTCGCCGAAGCGCTTGAATGGACGATGCTGGACCGGAAATTTGATGATCGAACCGAGGAGGTGTTCCGCACCGGACCTGTGTACCTGCCTCCATGGTGGTTGTACTACCGGCCTTCAACACCCGGTACGTCCGCGGCCGGCACAAAAGTCTCTGCCCCCAGCTCAGCCGGGCGATCAATTTCAATGCCGACATTGCCTGGGTCGGCCTTCGCCGCATCGATCGTGACCGGCGTTCAGAGCACGGCCTCCAGCCTGGTTTCGAACGTGGTTGGCTTCACAAACGGCGTTACGAAAACCACCAACCCACCGCCACCACCTTCGAAAACTGCATCAAGCCGCAGCTATTCGTCCGGCGGTGGCGGCTGCGCGTGCGCCTGCGCTTGTGCTGGCTGCGCATGCGCCTGCGCAGGAGGTGGAAGGTGAATCTCAATCTCGGATTCTTACGCGCGAAAGATGCTGCGCAGACATTCGGCCCGGGGCTGTGGGCATACCAGCTGCAGTCCGAGGGCGGCAGCGCACGTGTCCACCTGCGCATCGACAATGACGAGAACGGGCTCCTGCTGATCAACGCGAACCGAGCGATCCATCTCAACCCCACCGCAACACTCATGGCCTGGCTGCACCTGGAAGGTCATGACGAAAGAGAAGCCGAGCAGGCCCTTTCGAGAAAGTACCGCATCGCAGGCCCCGTCCTGCACCAGGATTATCGCGGCACGGTTGATCGCATCAGGTCATTGGCGATTTCTGATGGAGCCTGCCCGGTCCACGATCTGGAATTCGATATCGAAGCACCTCTGTCGAACCAACCCCTGGCGCCGTACCGGATGGATCTGGCACTGACCTACCGGTGTAATGAGAATTGCAGCCACTGCTACAACGCCCGGCCCCGCACCCACCCGGAGATCGACACGCAGGCCTGGCAGTCGATCATCAGCAGAATCTGGGAGATCGGCGTCCCGCATATTTGTTTCACAGGTGGAGAAGCTACCCTGCGAACCGATTTGCCAGAGCTCATTGCACACGCCGAGGCGCAGGGGCAGATCACAGGCCTGCTCACGAACGGCCGGCGCCTCTCCGACAATGACTATGCGAAAAGCCTGAAAGACGCCGGGTTGGATCATGTTCAAATAACGATCGAGTCGGCACGCAGCGATATCCACGACCAAATGGTGCGTGCGAGGGGTGCCTGGCAAGATACGGTCGCTGGAATTCGCAACGCACTTGACCTGGGGCTGTTCGTCATGACGAACACCACTTTGCTTCAGGCAAATGCCGATCAGATCGAGGAGACGATCGATTTCCTGGCGACGCTCGGCGTGCCAACGATCGGATGCAATGCGCTGATTTACTCGGGCAAGGGCAAGAAGGTCGGCACGGGCATCCCTGAAGAGGATCTCTCGCCGCTGCTGGATGTGGTCAAAGAGACGACCGAACGCCACGCGCAGCGACTGATCTGGTATACACCAACGCAATACTGCCATTTCGACCCCGTCCAAATGCAGCTCGGCGTGAAAACCTGCACAGCAGCACAGTACAACATGTGCGTCGAACCGGATGGAAACGTCATTCCCTGCCAATCATTTTATGAACCGATCGGGAATATGCTCTCCGACTCATGGGATTCTATCTGGAATCATGACCTGGCTTTATGGTTGCGGGAGCGCAGATATGTCCCTGACTCCTGCCAGTCTTGCGCCATACTCCAGGAATGCGGGGGGGGATGCCCGCTGACGCTTCTGCACCAGAACGAACAGCAGCCGCTTGAATTCAGAGATTTCGCACTCTCGCAAATCCAGATGAGAGGATGAACCGAATGGATAAGCTTTTCTCCCGGATATTCGCCGCCCCCGAGATCCCCGAAGCCCCGCCTGCCGGGGTATATCATCGCATGCTTTCCAATGACGCGGAGCAGGCCGACCGGCTGCACCTGCGCGTTGAAGCCTCCGGCGAGGGTGTGTTGATTGTCAACGCCGCAATCGTGCTGCACCTGAACCGGACCGCGACCGAACACATCTACTGGTGGCTACAAGAGAAAGACGTCCAGGAAGCCGCCGAGATCCTGGCAGCACGCTACCGGGTCTCCAAACAGCAGGCCTCTCACGACCACATAGAGCTGCGCGAGAAAGTTCTCGGGTTAGCCCATACACCAGATCTGGATCCGGTCATCTTCCTGGATATGGACCGCAGAGCACCGTACGAAAAAGACCTCACTGCCCCCTACCGCCTTGATTGCGCATTAACTTATAAGATTGACGAAGCGGGAACGTACGACCCGACCGCTCGCGCACGCGTCGACCGGGAGCTCTCTGTCGCTGAGTGGAAAGACGTGCTCACAAAAGCCTGGCAAGCCGGCATCCCCCACATCACATTCACCGGAGGTGAACCGACCCTCTTCGAAGGATTGGAGAAGCTGCTCGAGCACGCAGAGTCGCAGGGTCAGATCACCGGCTTGCTGACCAACGGGACCCGGCTAAACGACGCCAATTACATGCACCGACTGGTCATGACCGGGTTGGACCACATTCTCGTCGCCGTCAATTTTGACCAGCCAGAAACCATCCGCGGTCTTCAGGCGGCGCTCGGGACGGACGTATTTACAGCTGCTCACCTGACGATCACCAACAGTGATCTGCAGCAGGTTGAATCAAATCTGGAGGCACTGCGATCGTTCGGCGTCCCTGCCGTCTCGCTCTCCGCAGGCGTCGACGACCCCGACATCGAAGAGACGGTAATTCAAGCCCAGGATCATCTCGCCCATCTGGGTATGGATCTGGTGTGGGATCTACCCGCCCCTTACTCACGGAAAAACCCGATCGCTCTCGAACGCGAAGCGCCATCACGAGGCCCCGGGCGGGCATGGCTCTACGTAGAACCCGATGGAGATGTGCTGCCGGGACAGGGCATTACTGAAATTCTCGGTAATATGCTGCACGATGAATGGGAGCTGATCTGGCAGCATACACTTTCGCGGTCTTGATCTGGTTGCTCCGCAGTTTTGATCGAGATCGACGTCGATTGCAGAATTTATCCCGGAGGGATGCATTCATCCCGCATGAACGCCCACAAATCACAGCTCGCCCGACTCGATGAGCGCTACCGGATCCAAGCAGAGTGGACCGCGCCGCTGCGGTCGACGATCCTCGATCGAATCGGGCTGACTGCACCCGCCGACGTTCTCGAGGTCGGCAGCGGGACAGGTGCCATCACCCGATCGATCAGCGAGCGCATCGCAGGGAATGTCTTTGGTCTCGACATCGACCGCGCCGCGGTCGCCTACTCCCGGGGAGTCGGTGGAGCCGTCCAATGCACCGTCGCGGACGGTCACGACCTTCCATTCGCCGACGATTCATTTGATGTCGTGTTCTCACACTTTCTCATGCTCTGGGTCGCCGACCCAGCCCGCATCCTATCTGAGATGGTGCGTGTCGCCAAAACTGGCGCTTGGGTGATCGCATTTGCTGAACCGGATTACGGCAGCCGCATCGACTTTCCACTCACTGTTGAGGAGATCGGCGTCCTGCAGGCCGGCGCGCTGCAGCGTGCCGGCGCTGACATCAGGATCGGACGCAGATTGCGCGCACTGTTCTCTGAGGCAGGGTTGACTTCGATCACAGCCGGCGTGCTCGGGGGCGAGTGGCAATCCGGGCTTGATGAGCGCCTGACGCGCTCGGAGTGGGAAACTCTCAAGTCGGATCTCGCACGGACGATCTCGCCAGAAAAGATCAAACGATTGAAAGAAGCAGATCGAACCGCATGGCGAGACGAAACCCGCGTCCTCTTCGTCCCCACTTTCTACGCGTACGGGCAGGTCCGATAAGCATTCCGGGGATAGACCTGTTCTGATGGCATTTCCCCGTTAAATCAAAGCAGGACCCGGGCAGCCCGGGTCCTGCAGATCGTTCGCTAACCTCTAGAACAAGCCCAGAATCTTGCCTGTTTCCAGATCGATGTCAATGTCCATGAATGCCGGACGGGTGATCATGCCGGGCATCGTGCTCATCTTACCCACCAGCGGGTAGATGAAACCCGCCCCGACGCTCGCCCTGACCTCTCGAATCGGAATCGTAAAACCGGTCGGGACACCCTTCAAATCCGGGTCATGGCTCAGGCTGAGATGCGTCTTCGCCATGCAGATCGGCAAATCGCCAAAGCCGGCTTTCTCATAGCTTTCGATCTGCTTCTCAGCAAGCGGCTCGTAAGCCACTCCCTCAGCCCCATAGATCTCCGTGGCGATCGTCTCGATCTTCTTCTTGATCGACCAGTCCAGCGGGTAGAGGAACTCGAAATTGCTGGGTTTTTCGCAGGCTGCGACAACCGCTTCAGCGAGCTTCTCAGCACCAGCACCGCCATCGGCCCAATGGGTGGTTACAACCGAATCCTCGGCGCCCTGCTCGAGCGAGTACTTGCGGATCATCTCCCATTCGGCCTCGGTGTCTTCCTTGAAGCCGTTGACGGCGACGACGACCGGGATGCCGAATTTGCGGGCATTCTTGATGTGCGCACCGAGATTGCCGAGACCCTTCTCGAGCAGTTCGAGGTTCTCCTCGGTGTATTCCTTCGCCAGCGGAGACCCCGGTTTTACCGTCGGGCCACCGCCATGCATCTTCAGGGCGCGCACGGTCGCGACCAGCACGACTGCGTTCGGGATTAGCCCGGAGTAGCGGCACTTGATATCAAAGAACTTCTCCATGCCGATGTCAGCGCCGAAACCACTTTCGGTGATCACATAATCAGCAAGCTTGAGTGCGATCTGGTCGGCGACGATCGAAGAGTTCCCGTGGGCGATATTCGCGAACGGGCCGGCGTGAACAAGCGCGGGCTGTCCTTCCAGCGTCTGCATCAGCGTTGGCATGATGGCATCTTTCATCAGCACGGTAACTGCTCCGGCGACGCCGAGATCCTCCAGAGTGACCGGTTCGCCCTTCTTGTCCAACCCGATCACGACCTTCCCGAAGCGCTCGCGCATGTCCTTCAGGCTCGTGGTGAGCGCCAGGATCGCCATGATTTCGCTCGCCACCGTGATGTCGTATCCGGTTTTGCGTGGGAAATTCTCGCTCAGCTCAGCATCGTTCAAACCGACCTCGATCTGCCGCAAAGAACGATCGGTGATATCGACGACGCGGTTCCAGGTAATCGTATCGGGATCGATATCAATGCGCTTGATCCCGCGGCGCTCGAGCGCTTCATCGGATTGACGGCTCTCATGGAAAAGCCGCGTGTCAATCGCTGCAGATACGAGGTTATGCGAGACGGTGATGGCGTGGATGTCACCGGTCAGATGCAGGTTGAAGTCCTCCATCGGGATCACCTGGCTGTAACCACCACCGGCCGCACCCCCCTTGAGGTTGAAGGTCGGGCCCATGCTCGGCTGGCGGATGCAGCACATCACTTTCTTACCGAGTCGGGTCCCCATACCCTGGGTCAGGCCGACCATTGTCGTGGACTTGCCTTCGCCAAGCGGGGTCGGGGTGATCGCCGTGACGTCGATATATTTACCCTGTGGTCGATCCTTAAGTTTTTCGAGGACATCAAGATGGATCTTCGCCTTGTACTTCCCGTACAAGTCCATATCGTCTTCGGTAAGACCGATCGTCGCCGCGATCTCTCGAATTGGACGTAATTCTGCCTCCTGGGCGATCTCAATGTCCGAGGGAACTGGACGCTTTGGTTTGAGTACCATACGATCATCCTCCTGTTGTGATGATTGGCTCAGCCGAAAAAACGGCAACGAGTACACTAATCTTTCTAGTGTGCACCGATTCACCACCGAGGGCAAGAGACATTTTTCACAATTGCTACAGCCAACCATAACCTTTCTGCATGCTCACCCCGCCATTCTGCCCTCAGGATTGGACGATAATCGAAGCACTGGCACTCCCGGATTTATCGACTGCAGCCAACGGGATCCCCCATATTTAACGTCCGTCCGATCATATTTGGAAGAAACCGGATGTTCGTCTCGCTATTCCGTTGGCTAACCTCCGGGATCGTGTAACTGGGTCGCATTCCCCATTATGCATGGGTCATTGCTCATATTTCTTGGCTGCCTCCAGGGTCGGACGGTGACGCAACTTGACATTTATCATCTGCCGGAAGTGATTCTGTCACTACGAAACTTATGATGTTTTTCACATACTTGAAACAGCAGGCAATCAATTGAATACGCCCGTCGTTAACACAACGGCCTGAAACGGCCTCATGAGATGTCGTCCGGGCCCACACTACGGCTGGTAGCCAGACAGCGAGGTGTCGTATGATCGAACCCGGCTCCAACGGTTCCTTCCTCCACGAGGTCATAGCGGCGACTCCCGGTGGTGAGGCACTCAAGACCTGCCTCCAATGTGGCACATGTGGCGGCTCCTGCCCCTCAGGACCCGACATGGATCACACTCCCCGGGGTCTATTCGCAATGATCGAAGCAGGAATGAGAGACGAGGTCCTGAAGAGCAACACACCCTGGTTCTGCGTCTCGTGCTATTACTGCACGGTGCGCTGCCCCAAGGAAATCCCCATAACGGACCTCATGTACACCCTGAAACGGATCGCCATCAAGGAAAAATTATACGATAGCAGCGCCGCGCCTGATTGGTCGGAAAGCTTCATCGGCTTTGTCGAAAGCTATGGGCGAAGCTTCGAGGTCGGTCTGGCCACCCGCTATCACCTCACGCACCAGCCCTTGAAGAAGGTGAGCCTGGGCGCATTCGCGTTGGGAATGCTGTCCAAAGATCGCCTTGCGATCACACCGGAGCGGATAAAAAATATCGATCAATTGCGTGCGATCCTCAATAAAGCGAAAGAACAGGAGGCGGCACTATGAAATTCGGATACTATCCGGGATGCTCTCTTGGAAGCACCGCCCGCCCCTATGATCTCTCGACCCGCGCCATCGCGGAGCCTTTTGGCCTTGAACTGGTTGAAGTCGAGGACTGGAACTGCTGCGGCTCGATGGAATATTTCGCCGTCAACGCCTCCGCAGGCTATGCGCTCGTCGGCCGCAACCTGGCGCTTGCCGCCGGACAGGACGTCTTCACGAAATTGGTCGCGCCCTGCAGCGCGTGCTATCTCAACCTTCGCAAGGTGGACAAATACCTTGGCCAGTATCCCGAGGTCAAGAAGCGCACGGATGAAGCGCTCGCTGTCGGCGGGCTTTCCTACAAGCCAGGCTCACTGGACGTACGTCATCTGATCGATGTCATCGTCCACGACGTGGGTTTTAAAGCGATCGCCGATAAGGTCACCAACCCGCTCAAGGGATTGCGACTGGCACCATACTACGGCTGCCTGATTGCCCGTCCGGATCTGGGGCAAGATTCAGCCCTCGACGATGCCGAATACCCCACTCACATGGATAAATTGCTAGATGTCCTCGGAGCGACGGTCATTGACTTCCCGCTGAAAACACATTGCTGCGGAGGACACATGACCCAGGTCAGCGCCGAGACAGGCTACGAGATGATCCGTCAACTGCTGAAGAACGCCAGCGAGTATGAGGCCGACGCGATCGTGACACTCTGCCCGATGTGCCAGCTCAACCTGGATGCATATCAATCGAACATCAACAAGCACTTCGGCACTTCCTTCAAACTGCCCATTCTTTACTTCACGCAGATGATCGGCTTAGCGATCGGTCTAACACCGAAAGAATTAGGGCTCGGGAAAGAGATTGTTTCATCTGCGCCGATGCTTGAAAAGATCGGCACCGAGCTTGAAACCGAACCCGAACTTCGCGGCAGAAAGAAGAAGGATGACAAATCCTTGCCGATGCCGAACGCACAAGCGGAGGGTTAAATATGAGCGAAAAAGTTGGCGTTTACATCTGCCATTGTGGCAGCAATATCGCTGGCATGGTCGATGTCGAAGAAGTCGCCCGTTGGGCGGGTGAAAACCTAAATGATGTTGCCGTCTCACGCGACTACAAGTTCATGTGCTCTTCGCTTGGCCAGGAACTGATCGAAGAGGATATCAAGAACGAAGGTCTAACTCGCGTGGTTGTCGGCGCTTGCTCGCCTCATTTGCACGAAAAAACCTTCCGGAACGCATGCGAAAAAGGCGGCCTGAACCCCTACCTCTGCCAGATGGCAAGCCTGCGGGAACAGATCTCGTGGGTCTCGACGGACAAAGACAGGGCAACCGAGAAATCGAAAGCGCTCATCTCGGGCGCAGTAGAGCGTGTCAAGCTGCATGAAGAACTGCAGCCCACCGAAGTGCCTGTCAATCCAAATACGCTGGTGGTTGGCGCAGGCATCGCCGGTATTCAGTCCGCGCTCGAGCTCGCAGATGCCGGTCATCACGTTTATCTGGTTGAGCGCGAACCATCGATCGGCGGGCATATGGCCCAGTTCGACAAGACGTTCCCGACACTCGATTGTGCCGCTTGTATCCTGACGCCGCGCATGTCCGAGGTTGGCGACCACCCCAACATCACGCTGCTTTCGTACAGTGAGGTTGAAGAGGTCACCGGCTACGTGGGCAATTTCCACGCCCGTCTGCGCAAGAAAGCGCGCTACGTCAACGAAGAAGACTGCACCGGCTGCGGCATCTGCATTGAAAAATGCCCCAAGAAAGTGGTCGACGACGTGTTCGAGGCCGGCCTCGGCTATCGTAAAGCGATCTATCGCCCCTTCCCTCAGGCCGTCCCGAAGTTCCCGGTGATTGACACTGAGAGCTGCATCTACTTCGAGCGTGGAACCTGCAAAGCCTGCGAGAAGTTCTGCCCGACGGACGCGATCGATTTTGAGCAGAAAGATACGTACATCGATCTCGACGTCGGTAATATCGTTTTGGCTACTGGCTACCAGATCTTTGATCCAACCAAAATCCCCCAATACGGCTACGGTCGGTTGGCCAACGTGTTCACGAGCCTCGAGTTCGAACGCCTGTGCAACGCTGCCGGCCCAACCGAAGGCAAAGTCGTCCTTCGCGACGGTGTGACAGAGCCCGAATCGGTCGCAATCGTGCACTGCGTCGGGAGCCGGGATAAACGTTTCAACCCGCACTGCTCGGCGATCTGCTGCATGAGCGCTCTGAAATTCGGCCACCTGGTCATGGAAAAGACCGGCGCCGAAGTCTACTCCTTCTACATCGACATGCGTCCGATCGCGAAGGGTTACGAGGAGTTTTATGACCGCCTGCTGGAAGAGGGAATGCACTTCATCAGGGGTCGCGTCGCAGAGGTGACTGACGCAGCCCGCAAGCCAGGTGAAGAGGGCAAACTGATCGTCCAGGCGGAAGATACCCTGATTGGCAGACAGCGGCGCGTCCCGGTCGATATGGTCATCTTGATGTCCGCGCTCGAACCGCAGTCAGATGCCAGAGATGTGGCGCTGCAATTCGGGATCTCCTGCAGCATGAAAGGCTGGTTTACCGAGCGTCATCCCAAACTCGACCCGGTCGCGACGATGACCGATGGAGTCTTCATCGCCGGCACCTGTCAGGGTCCCAAAGATATCCCGGACTCGGTCGCACAGGGAGCCGCCGCGGCTGCACGCGTGCAGGGCATGGTCACTATCGGAACGGTCGAGATCGAGCCCGTTGTGGCCACTATTCACGAAGAACTCTGTTCGGGGTGCAGGATCTGCAATACGCTCTGCCCCTTCAACGCGATTGATTACGATGCCGAAAAAGAGGTCAGCGTCATCAACCAGGCGTTATGCAAAGGCTGCGGCACATGCATCGCAGCCTGCCCCGCACAAGCCATCAGCGGCGCTCATTTCAGCAACGGCCAAATACTGGCGGAGCTCCAGGGGCTGCTGTACGACGTATTCGGTTCGAACGGCGCTAAAGCCCCTGTCGAGACGCCCGAAGCTGTGCCAGCCTAGCGGAGGTGGACACGAATGACTGAAGAAACCTTTCAACCAAAAATCATCGGCTTCCTTTGCAACTGGTGCTCCTACCGTGCCGCTGATCTTGCCGGTACCGCACGCATGAAGTACGAGCCGAATGTGCGCATCATCCGGGTGATGTGCAGTGGACGCGTGGATCCATCGTTCATCCTCAAGGCACTTTCGATGGGTGCAGACGGTGTGATGATTGCCGGCTGCCACCCCGGTGAGTGCCACTACCTGGAGCAAAACTACAAGACCATGCGCCGCTTCTCGATGCTCAAACACACGCTGCGAGCGATGGGCATCGAGGACGAACGCGTGCGTTTGCAGTGGGCATCCGCCGCCGAAGGCGGGGTGCTTGCCAAGGCGATTAACGAGATGGTGGAGCAAGTGCGCTCCCTCGGCCCGCTCAATTGGTCCGAGCACTGGTCAGAAAATGGCCGGATAGAAGAATCGATTGGCAACCTACTGCAAGAACATGAAGAAGCGATGGAGGTGCCCGCATGAGCGAAAAAGGGAAACTCGCACTGTACTGGGGCGCCTCTTGCGGTGGCTGTGAAATCGCGGTGCTCGGCATCGATGACAAGATCCTTCAGGTGGCAGACGCATTCGATATCGTTTTCTGGCCTGTCGCTGTCGATGCCAAAGTGCGCAGCATCGAAAAAATGGAAGATAAAAGCATCGACTTGTGCTTGTTCAATGGGGCTATCCGCACCAGCGAACAAGAATATATGGCCCGATTATTGCGCCAGAAGTCGAAAGTGCTCGTCGCCTTCGGTTCATGTGCCCATGAAGGCTGCATCCCCGGGCTGGCGAACATGACCGATAAGGAAGCCATCTTCCAAACGGCTTACCACGATACGCCGAGCACCCACAATCCAGACGATGTCCGCCCGCAAACCGAGACGGAGGTCGCCGAGGGCACGCTGACGCTGCCGTACTTCTACGAGACGGTAAAGACCCTCGATCAAACGATCGATGTGGACTACTACCTGCCCGGCTGCCCCCCCGAACCAGAGCGCATCTGGGATGCGTTGACGGCTATCTTAACTAACCAGCTTCCGCCGCCCGGCACAGTCATCGGAGAAACCACGACGGTTTGCGATGTCTGTCCGCGCGAACGCGAAGAAAAGAAGATTAAAGAATTCAAACGGACCTGGGAGATCATCCCCGATCCAGACAAATGCCTGCTCGATCAGGGCATCATCTGCTGCGGGATCGCAACCCGCGCGGGCTGCGGGGCACTTTGTCCCACGGTTGGCTCACCCTGTATTGGCTGCTACGGTCCCAATGAGGGTGTCGAGGACTTCGGCGCCCGAATGATGTCGGCGCTGGCCTCCGTGATCGACTCCGATGATCCAGCGGAGATCGACCGCATCATCCAAGAAGGTATCCCGGACCCGATGGGAAGCTTCTACCGCTTCAGCATGGCGCATGGTGAGCTGCGCCGGGTCGCACCAATCTCGGGGAACGGCAAACCAGGCGAACCGGCCTGAGAGGGAGGTCTAAAACATGAAACGAATCTCTATAGATCCTATCACTCGCCTCGAGGGCCATGGAAAGATCGACATCTTCCTGAATGATGAAGGTGAAGTCGCAAATGCTTATCTCCAGGTCCCCGAACTGCGCGGTTTTGAGCAATTCTGCGTCGGACGCCTTGCGGAGGATATGCCGAACATAACCAACCGCATCTGCGGCGTCTGTCCGGAAGCCCACCACATGGCGTCGACAAAAGCGCTCGATGCGCTCTTCCACGTCGATCCGCCACCGACCGCCAAGAAATTGCGCGAGTTGTTCTACAGCATCTTCTACGCCACCGATCACACCACGCATTTCTACGCGCTGGGCGGCCCGGATTTCGTGATGGGACCTGACGCACCCGTCGCTGAGCGGAACATCCTGGGCGTCATCGAGAAAGTCGGGATGGACATCGCCGGCAAGGTGCTCAAGATGCGTCGCGATGGCCATCACCTGATCAAGATGATCGGCGGACGCCCGGTTCATCCCAACTGGGGCTTGCCCGGCGGCGTCAGCCGCGGCATCACCGAAGAACAGCGCGCAGAGATCGAAACGCTTGGCGAGGATGCCGTTGAGTTCGCCAAATTCTCGCTGCAGTTGTTCAATGACATCGTACTGGGCAACACCGATTACGTAGATCTGATTACAAACGAAGCTTTCATCCACCGCACCTATAACATGGGCACCGTGGACGAGAACAATCATGTGAATTTCTATGATGGCAAGATCCGCATCGTGGGTCCGGACGGGGTGGAATTTGCCAAATACGACGCCAGAGACTACCAGGAATACGTCGCGGAACATGTTGAACCCTGGTCTTACCTCAAATTCCCCTACCTGAAGCAGATCGGCTGGAAGGGCTTTGAGGATGGTGTCGACTCCGGAGTCTATAAGGCTACCCCGCTATCCCGCTTGAACGCGGCCGATGGCATGGCTACACCGCTTGCCCAGGAAGAATTCGAGCGTATGTATGACACGCTCGGCGGGCGCCCGGTGGACCACACGCTTGCAACGCACTGGGCGCGCCTGGTCGAGCTGCTCTACGCGGCCGAGCGCTGGGTCGAGCTCGCCACAGATCCGGAGATCACCGGGGACGAATTCCGGGTGCTGCCCACAGAGACGCCCACCGAAGGCGTCGGATGCGTCGAGGCTCCGCGCGGCACGCTGACGCATCATTACTGGAGCGATGAGCGCGGTGTCCTGACGAAAGTCAACCTGATCGTCGGAACGACAAATAACAACGCCGCGATCAATATGTCGGTCAAGAGCGCCGCAGAAGGCTTGATCACCAAGGGTGTAGAGATCAAGGAAGGCTTGCTCAACACAATCGAAATGGCCTACCGGGCGTACGATCCGTGCATGGCCTGCGCGACGCATACGCTGCCCGGCCAGATGCCGCTCGAGGTGACCATTCGGACCCCGGATGGCGAAGTCCTCGAGCGCTTCTCTCAGCATCTCGAGTAAATAGGTTGAGAACAGCCCGCGGCCTTGTAGGATGATGGCCGCGGGCTGGCCCAAAATGACTATGCGAACAATCGTTATCGGACTTGGAAATCCGCTCCTGCGCGATGACAGCGTCGGGCTGCGTGTTGCTCAATCGCTGCGCCCGCTGCTGGAAGCTGACAAAAACATCGTCGTCGAAGAGGATTACTGGGGCGGCTTACGATTGATGGAACAGATGGTGGGTTTCGATCGGGCGGTGATCATCGATGCGATCTGCACCGCGCAGGAAAGACCGGGAACCGTAATGCGTTTAGAGCCGAATGGCATACCCACCCAGCGTAGCGCCTCGGCCCATGATGTCAACTTGCCCACCGCGCTTGCACTCGGACGCCAGGCCGGAGCGCACCTCCCCCCGGATGAGAATATCCTCTTGATCGGGATAGAAGCTGATGATGTACTTACTTTTGATGAAAATCTGACTCCGGCCGTCGAAAGCGCCATCCATATTGCCGTCGAGACCGTCCTCGATGCGCTATCCACTAAAAACGCCTCGCCATGATCTCAACCTGAGACTCATAGATCGACAGATCTGTCCCGGGCGACCTGCTCAATCTCTCAGCATTGATCTCACCGTATCATCTGACCGCACCCGCACTTGCCAGGAAAGATGGCAGTGCGATTTTTCATCGAGGGGAATAAGCTGCGCGAGCTTCTTGATGGGAACCCCGAACCGGGTCTCATCACTACCAGGGCATGGCCAGCGCCCTGGCAGGCAGCCCGGAATGTGTCCTCCTGCATGAGCGGTGAGCATGCCGCCACGACGACCCGATCAACGTCCAGCTCCTCGATGTCCTGCTTGATGAGCGCCTGACCCGGGTCAGAACACATAGAGTCGTAGTGACGCGCGACGGTCACACCTTGCATGTTCTGCGCATAATCGGCGACCGCTTCCACATCCACGCTTCCGGCGATATTTGTGCCGCAATGGCAAACATACACCCCTACATTGCTGGAGGGCTCCATTGTGTAGCGCTCCTTCTCTGGCTGCGCCCTGCCCGGTATGCCAAAATCACTTCGCGCGGACCTCCGCCGAAGCTGATTCCGCCACTGGCGCAACCATATTGTGCAAATTTTCACAATCTGTTCGTTCTGAATAGTGACGCTTATCCCAAAAGCGTGTGAGAATTTCCCTGGGGCAATTGCGGAATCAGAGTGGGGTCTCTCCCCCAAAAGGCATTGGGGGAGAGTTCCTTTCAGGCCGGGAGAATTTGCAGATGGACCTTGCGGGTGCGCGGCCCATCGAAGTCGCACAGGAATATACCCTGCCAGGTACCGAGCGCGAGGCTCCTGCCCTCAAACGGGATCGTGACCGATGAATGGATCATGCTGCTCAGCATATGGCTTGCGCTGTTTCCTTCCCGGTGCCGGTAATAGGGCTGCGTGCGAGGGACCAACCGCTGGAAATCTTCCTGAAGATCATGCTCTACGGTTGGGTCGGCGTTTTCATTGATCGTCACGCCGGCCGTCGTGTGCGGGATGTAGACAAGCACAGCACCCTGCTCCACACCGGATTCCCCCAGGTATGCCTGCACTTCACGCGTAATCTCCACCATGTCGATCCGGGCGTCTGTTCGCACTTCAATCGTCTTCATCGCAGGTTCACGCCTCCTGATTGGATCTCGCGGCTCCAGCACGGCAGTGCTGCCAGCCTGGATATTAAATCGATCTTTCATTCCGTCGAATGCGCGGCTATAATTCAAACCGCAACCGCCCGTAGCTCAACGGATAGAGCGCCGGACTTCGAATCCGTAGGTTGCAGGTTCGAATCCTGCCGGGCGGACTGATCGAGTGCCTTCCAAGGTCACTCTTTCCTTCGATAGGATCCTGTAAGGCCCTTTTGCTCTATCTTACCGTATACTAAATTCGGATTTGATCAGGGCAAAATCACCGAAAGGTGATGACGCAAAACTAGAGGGTCTAACGCTCGAAGGAGCCAGGACAGCCAGTTGCCGGATCCAGCCCATCGGCAGTCGATCGAGTTCTGATCGACATCGTTCCGGGAAATACCTGACCGGTCTCCGGAACCTTTCTGGCACCCGGGCTCCCATGCGAAGACCAGAAGGCATGGACAGTGGCCCAAGTACTCATTATCGACGACCAGATACAAAACGTGAAGATGCTTTCCATGGCTGTGCGCATGCTCGGCCACGAAGCACTTGAGGCGATGCGCGGCGAGGATGCGGTGGAGCTCGTCAGTCACTCCACACCGGATATCGTTTTCCTTGATTTCATGATGCCGGGTATGGATGGGTTAAAGACGCTTGAGCATTTGCGCGACATCCCGAGTGCAAAAGATATGCCGATCTACTTCCTCACGGCTGCACAGGACATTTATCTCGATGAACGGGTACGGCAGGCCGGCGCGCAGGGCTGCCTCCAGAAACCCGTCAATCTGGAGGAGCTGGAAGGGCTGCTCGCCCCTTGAAGAGACAAGCAGGCGTAGAAATCAAAACACCCCTCAGGGGTGTTTTTTCATTAACAACTGGCTGAGCCAACCCGAGTTGGTCAAGGTTCAGGGGTCAGCGTCGGTGTCGATGTCGTCGACAGGGTTGGACTTGGAATGAGCGTCTCTGTCGGTGTGAGCGTTATGGTCGCGGTCAGGCCAGTGGTCGCGGTATGAGTCGGCGTGTTGCTTGGACCGGGAGTGGGGCTCGGCGTGAACGTCGAGGTTGAACCCGGAACGAAGGTCGCCGTTGGGGTTGCCGTCCAGATCAGGGTCGGCGTTATCGTCGCCGTGGGCGTTGGCGCAGTCGCGGTGGCGCAGAGCATGGAGACCTCGGTCGCGGTGGCTTCGACCCCACCCGGCAGGACGTATCCGAAGGCAATATCATAATTAAAAGCCGCCTGGCAGGGATCTTCGCCATCCTTTGCCAATTCGCCGGCGTATTCCTTCGCCGCCAGCCCGTATTTTGTGCACGCCCCCCAGATATTGGCCTGGCAGATCTGCCCGAAATACTCGGTCGCAAGCGCCCAATCGAGGCCAAAGAAGCTGTTGGCGAAGACGTAGAAGCTCGCAGAACGCCGCCAGGAGGCCGCCTGGCTGTCCAGGGGGCTGAAACGCTCTGATAATGTCAGATCGTAAATCCCCTGCTCTAGATCGCCAGCAAACAGTTTCTGCATGCCGCGATTGCGCAGGGCGACATCCATCATCAGATTGACCTCCGCCAACCGGTACTCTGGCTCATCACCGCGCAGGCGAATCATGATCTCAAGTGCAGTATCCCAGTCTTCACGTGCAAAAGCAGCCTGAGCGCTGGTAAACATGCCTTCGAACGAACTGAAATCAGGTGTTTCGGTAGGGGTCGGTGAGGCGGCCGGGCTGGGCGTCGCAGTGGGTTGATTCATGGCGATAAGCGCCTGGTTCAAGAAATCAGACGCCCCCTCGAACTCTGGATCCAGGCTGAGCACGTATTCAAAGCGCTGCTGGGCGAGTTCGTAATTGCCGGCCAGAAGATCTTCGACCCCTTTATCAAACTGGTCCCGGGCAACTTGAGCTGCATTTTCTGCCGCGGTTACTTCGCGCTCAGCCAGACCCTGGTAATAACCGGTCAAGATCGAGACGACCAGCATGAGCAGGATCAATGCCGGCGCTGCGAACCATATCCAGCGTGTGCTGCGTTTACGATTGGATCTCGAAGGGGCCACCGGCTGGGCGTCTTGAGGGTTTTGGGATCCGCCGCCGGGAGGATGCCCCTGGGTGATATCATTCGGGCCGGTCATGGCTGATAACCCTCATCCGGCGTCTCGGGAAGCGATGGTCCGAATGCGCTCGTCTCGACAAAGATCTCATCCCGCAATACGCGGATCTCGTCCGGAACGAAGCGCAGCACCTGCGCACCGTCCGGGCGGGTGTAGAAGTTGACCATCTTCGGCGGACCGATCACGCCCGAATGAATATTATCCTTTGGAACCTGGATCCCCAGCCATGCCAGGCTCACCATCTGCTCCAGGCTCAAGTTCGTCCGGATCCCTGAAGCAATTTCTTGATAGAGCGTAGGTGCTCTTGCGATGAGGCGTGGCAGCATGTCGAAACCTACGACTCGATCCATAATCGCCATGATCACCTGCTGCTGCCGCTCGGCGCGCCCGAAATCGCCCCCCGCATTCTTGCGCACGCGCGCATATGCGAGCGCATCCGCACCGTCAAGGTGGTAGGGTTTCGCCTCCAGCCAATGCGAGAGTCTCCCAATCGGGGAGATCTTGACCCTCTCCTTGACGAGCACATCGATACCGCCAATTTCATCGATGAAGAGTTCGAAGGTATGAAAGTCGACGACGGCAAAATACTGGATCGGCACCCCGATCAGATCCTCCACGGTCTGCATGGCGAGCGCAGGTCCGCCGCCGGGCACGTTGTACGCTTCACCCAGCATGTAGGCAGTGTTGATCCGGTTGTAACCGAAACCCGGGATTTCCACCCACAGGTCGCGTGGTATCGAAAGCATCCCCGCCTGGAGCGTGACCGGGTCGAGCGTCACCAGCATCATCGTATCGCTGCGCGGCGCCGACTCGCCGGCTACCCAATCACGATAATCCAACCCCATCAACAGGACCGTCACGCGCGATTTCCCGTCCCATGGGTTAGGCTTAACATCGAGCGTGACCGCCGTCGGTGTCGCTCCAGTCTGGTCACTGGATCCCTCCGCCGTCGCCGCACTCTGGGGCCTGAACGGGTTGAGGCCGACCCCGGTATAGGAGGCCGTCATGTCCCGGACAACATAGTGCAGCAGCACGCCCATAAGAACCAGACTCATCACGAACGCTGCTCCCAGGGTCCAGACCATCCAATTGGCGAGCTTCTTAGAGCTGTTCTTGTTGTTCTTCTTATCCATCAGCCATCACATCCACACACAGATACACCCTCAACCGGAAACGCTGATCCTTTTCTGCAAAAGGGAATCGTTCGTCACCGTAGAAACCCGATTCTATCAAATCTTGGGGCCGGCCTCACGCACTTCGGGAGAGGTATCCGGGGCAAATTTCGCAAAATTATCGATGAACCGCCGCGCCAGAAGCCTGTACTTCTGCATGTACTCCTCTTTGCTCGGCCAGGAGGAGGCCGGATCCAGCACATCTTCCGGGACCCCCTCGCAAGATCTGGGGACTTCGAATCCGAAGATCGGATCCTTGCTGAATTCCCCTTTAAGTAATTCGCCGGAGATCGCTGCATTGAGCAAGGCGCGCGTATACGAGATGCTGATGCGCTTGCCCACCCCGTAAGGCCCCCCCACCCAACCGGTGTTCAGGAGCCAGGTGTTGACTCCGTGCCGGTCGATCTTTTTCCGCAGCAGTTCTGCGTAATCCGAAGGGTGATGCACCATAAACGGCGCGCCAAAGCAGGTGCTGAACGTGATTTCCGGCTCTTCACCTAGACCAACTTCCGTGCCGCCGACCTTTGCCGTGTAACCGGAGATAAATTGGTAGAGCGCCTGGTCGGGGGTTAATTTTGCGATCGGCGGCAGCACTCCGGATGCATCACACGTCAGCAGGATGATGTTGCTCGGATGTCCGCCCATCTTTTCCGGGACTACATTCTCGACATATTCGAGCGGGTAGGAAGCACGTGTGTTCTCAGTGACTTCATCATCATCGAGATCCAGATTTCGGGTGACCGGATCGTAGATCACGTTCTCGAGGATCGACCCGAAGCGGTGAACGGCCGCGTAGATCTGGGGCTCGTCGGCCGGGGAAAGCTGAATGACCTTGGCATAGGAACCGCCTTCGAAATTGAACACGCCGGAGTCGCTCCAGCCATGTTCGTCGTCGCCGATCAAACTTCGAGCTGGATCCGTCGAGAGAGTGGTCTTACCTGTCCCTGAAAGCCCGAAGAAGAGCGCCACATCACCATCGGGCCCCATGTTCGCAGAACAGTGCATCGTCATCACGCCCTGAAGCGGAAGGAGGTAGTTCAAGACGGTGAAGATCGACTTTTTAATCTCGCCCCCGTAAGCGGTATCTCCGATGATGCACAGGCGTTCGTCGAAGTTCAGCACGATAAAGGTGTTCGAGCGGGTCGTATCCACCGGCTCGAAGGCTTTGAAACCGGGGACGCAGATCACCGTGAAGTCCGGTGTGTGCTGCCGGTACTCCTCGTACGTCTCCGGAAGCAGGAACATGTTGCGCGCGAAAAGGCCGTGCCAGGCATATTCGGTAATGATGCGCACCGGCATGCGGAATTCAGGATCCGCTCCGGCATAGCAGTCCTGCACAAAGAGATCACGACCCTGCAGGTAGCCCTGTAAACGAGTGTACAACTGGGCGAAGTTCTCGCTGGTGAAGGGGCGGTTGTATTCTCCCCACCAGATATGCTCTTCGGTCGTAGACTCACGCACGATATACTTGTCATTCGCCGCCCGGGCTGTATGTTTGCCCGAGAAAACCGCGATCGGGCCGCGTCCGGTGATACGACCTTCCTTACGGAAGATGATCTCCTCATACAGTGATTCAGCGGGCAGATTCCAGTACACGGTGTTCAGGTTCGTCAATCCGTGATTGGCGAGCCCGTAATCACTTTTCAGCGCCCTGGCCTCCCCCTGTGCCGGGGTTCGAATATCTAAAAGGTTATTTGTCATAACCAATCCCTGATCAGTTTCCGGTCTCCGATGTAGATTTCATTGGGCGATTCAGGATCCAGCGCCCAGCGCATGCGTTCTACGCCTTCGGTGATGTCCTTGACGGAGCCAGCATAGCTCAGGCGCAGGTGCCCCTCCATGCCGAATTCAACCCCGGGCACCGTCACGACCAGCGCTTTTTCCAGCAGCAAATTTGCCAGCTCTTCCGAGGTCCTGTTATAGGCGCGGAAATCCGGCAGACAGTAGAAAGTGCCCTCCGGTCGCGTAACCCGAACCCCGCCGAAGCCCTGCATCTCCTGCAAGAGCACATCCCGGTTGTTCTGGATCGTAAGCCGCAGGCTCTCGACGACGCTCTGAACGCCGGTCAGCGCGCCTTCAGCCGCCGCCTGCGATATCACGGATGGGTTGGAGGTCATTTGCGCCTGGATATTGGTCATCACCTCGACGAGCGGGCGCGGGGCGACCACCCACCCGATGCGGAAACCCGTCATGCCGTACAACTTCGACACGCCGTTCACGACGATCAGATGGCTGTTGTCGACATCTTTATTTGTAAAACTGTAGGCGGGCTCGGCACGCTTCCCATCGAACACCAGTTTGTGGTAGATGTCGTCCAGTATGAGGTAGATACCCTTGCTCTCACAGAACTCGACAATCTCAGCGATGAAATCCCTGGAATAAACGATCCCCGAAGGGTTGTTAGGGGTGTTGACGATGATCGCTTTGGTATAGGAGCTAACCACTTCTTCGATGTCTTCCATGCGAGGATGGAAGCTTCCATCCTCCGGCACGACGGCCACCGGGATCCCATAGACCATCTTGATCATTTCTGGGTAGCTGACCCAGTACGGCGCCAGGACGATGACCTCGTCCTGCGGGTTGACGATCGAGAAGAGGATGTTGTAAATCGACTGCTTGGCCCCGGTCGAGACGATGATGTTTTCGGGCGCGACCAGGCGGTTGTAATTGTCCTCGGTGTAGTGAATGATCGCTTTCTTGAGGGAGGGCAGGCCGTCGGTCGGCGTGTATTTGATGTCACCGGCGTTCAAGCGGGCAGCTGAGGCGAGCAACGCATTGATCGGCGCCTTATTTTTCGGTTCACCGATGCCGAGATGAATGACGGGCTCACCTTTTTCACGCAGGATGCGCGCCTTCTCGTTTAGGCGCAGTGTGGGTGATTCTTTGATCGTCCTGGCAAGCTGACTGACCGGCATGAGTATCTCCTTGACGCAGCTTCTGGCACCTGCCGCTTCAGCATAACGGTCCGGCACACCACGCTATTATAGCCCCGAAACGCTTCCGCTAATATGGATGATTATCCCGAAGAGGAGCCTGCGCGGTCCAACTCAGGAAAGATGTCCGCCCGAATTGAGCAGCGTCTCCATTTCGAGCGGAACGCCTTTCCTCGAGTCTAAAACCAGGTTCAGCGCGCCTTCTGGGCAGTGCCGTACGCAAACACCACAGCCCGTACAAGCTTCAAACAGAATCTCAGGGTAGTCACCTTCAAACACGATCGCACTGAACGGGCAAGTGTCCTCACAGAGTCCGCACGCGGAGCACAGATCAGTGTCTAAAACACTTGCGTAGCCAGAAGAGGCCAGCATGGGCGTTCCGTTGCGCACGGACTGCATTGCCCCGCAGCAGCATGAGCAGCAGTTGCAGATCGCATAAAAACGTCCCAGCATCGCGTCTTTGAAAAAAGCATGATGCACATGTCCGCGCCGGGCTTCGCCGTCAAGGATCTGCATCCCTTCATCAATATCGATCCATCGCGACCGTTCGGGGTGGTGCTCGGCGACGAAGCTAGCAAACGGCTCTCCCACGATCAGGCAAACATCCAGCGGGCTGCAGGGATTCTCGCGAGCACTGCGACAGGGACATTCAAGCACGACAAGGTGGTCCGGATCGATCAGGAGAATGTCCCGCGCAACCGGGTAAGGGATGATTTTCTCAAGGTTGCGCAGTTCTACAGGTTCACGAATGCTGAGAAGCTGCTTGGCGCTCTCCGTCGTGATAACCTTGCCATGGTAGCCGTCCGCAACCGATCGCGAAGAAGTGGATTGGGCGCTCGAAGCGCCGGGGAGAACCCTTTCCAGAACTGGACGAATGCGTGCCCACAGCTTGATCGCTGGATGCTCTCCTACACCCAAGCCGATATAAAGGTAGGGCCAGCGACCGTAAATGTAGCCGTGAAGAAAGTCCCAGAAGGAGAAAGAAGCTGTCCTCCTCGCTTCTTTGATCAATGCGCGCGTCGACCGTTTGAGCAATGGAGGGACCGGACGCGTTTTGCGGGTCCAGAATTTCATCGGCGACCTCCCCGGGGCGGTCCGCACTGTACACATGTTGTTGCAGGATACGCAACGAATCTTATAGCAACGGGAGGAGATTCCCAAAGAACAAATAGCCGAATAATTGTACAGCCAGCAAGACAACCATCGCGGATACCGACGCAATCGGGTTGTGTTTCTGCGTATAATCCCGCCAACCCTGGAACACGACCGGAGCCGTAAGGAAGCTGGCTAACTTCACGCCGACAGGCATGAGCCGGACCGGGATGAACAAAAGGGCGAGTACCGTCAGCAAGGAGGCGAAGGTGGAGATCCGTCTCAGGCGCGCATCGTCGTGCTGCGTGGCGAGGGTAAAATTACCGACCGACCGGTCGGCAACGCGATCTGCATAAGTGGTGGCGAGCACTGCGCCCAGCAAATAACTAGCGACACGGCGACGAGCTGCAGCGGGCGGATCATCCGAAAAAATGCGATCACCCAGAGAAACGCGGCCCTGTTCCCAGACACATGCTCAACCTCAGGCATATCTACTCCGCAATGAAAATCATTTTGCGCTATGATACGATCTCTTACAGATTCAATCCGTATTTGACCCTACGGAACAAGCGCGAGCAAGAAAAGGCACCATATGTCAAATCGCAACCTGATCCTTTCACTAGCTAAAGTCTTGATCAGCGCAGCGTGGACGGATGGGAGCGTCGACCATGCTGAACTCAACAGTCTCAAGGATCTTCTCTTTGGCCTTGAGGAAATGACGGCATCGGATTGGGCAGAATTGGAGATTTATCTGGCGAACCCGATCGGGCCCGGTGAGCGCGAACGCCTGCTGGAAGATCTCAAGCACAACCTACGCTCACGCAAGGACAAGCAGCTAGCGCTCAAAATGCTCAAACAGCTGATCCACGCAGATGGTGATTCAACACCCGAAGAACAGCAGATCGCGGCAGAAATCGAGAGTTCGATCATCGAAGCTGACACGGGCATTTTCGGGCAGTTCGGGAAGCTGATTACCGGGCCTCTTTCACGCAGAGAAACACGGCTCCAATCTGTTCCGGATCGAGAGCAGTACCTTGATGATTTCCTTCGCAACCGCATCTATTACCACCTGAGGCGACTGACAGACCGGGGCGAAATCGATCTTGATCTGCCCGAGCGGGAACTCCGCAAACTGAGTCTCGCCGGCGGGCTGCTGGCCCGTGTCGCGACGGCCGACCGTGAACTCACCAGTGAGGAACAACGCGCGATCGTCCAAGCCCTCCACAATAGATGGGATTTATCACCGGCCGTCTGCCAGAGCATTGCTGATCTGGCCATCTCTCAAATCGAGACGGGATTGGATTTCTTCCGTCTCTCGCGCGAGTTCTTCGAAGCCACTTCACGGCCAGAACGGAAACGGTTTGTGGAAGCACTTTTCCAAATTGGCTACAGTGACGGAGAATTGAGCCACGAGGAGAACGAGGAGATCCGCAGAATTGCGAAAGGTCTCAAGCTTTCACACCGGGAGTTCATCGACGCCAAACTCCTCAGCAAGCCGGATGATCTCTCGGAACGATAAGGCTCTCTGGCACTAGAGTTGGATTGCTTAGCCCGCAACAATGGTTACAATTTTGATAGACTGAGTTCGGGATCGAGGCTAATGCGTAATTGCCCGCACTGCAACAACGAAATCCAGGACGAGGCCGTATTCTGCCGCTTCTGCCGCAAGGATATCGACCCACCTCTGTGGATGACAAGCCTGGTGAAGTGTCCGTTCTGCGCGGAGTGGGTCGAACGAGGAATTGACCGTTGCCCATTGTGCGGCAAGGCAATCGTCGCCGACCAGCCGTTCAGCATCGAAATCGAGCCGGATCCCGAAGCCGAAAATTTCATCGAACGCCTCCGCAGCAGCAGCCTGGCTGATCTCGATAAGAAAACCGCTGAAGATCACCCAGAGGAACCGGAGTCGTCCCCTGACGAACCTTTGTATCAGCGCGCGAGCATTAAGCGTGACTCGCAACCCGTTAGCGAGGAACGAAAAATAAGGCGCACGCCATCACAACCGACCGATGAGGGCATCGCCGTGCTGCACAGTCGCCGGCTGGATTACGTAAGCGATTTTGAACGCAGCGAGGACGGGGAGACCCAGCCTGAAGAACCGTCGAATACCCCGCTCGAAACGTTGATCAGCGGTCGTGTCCTACGGTGGGCTGCAATCACAGCTGTTGCGGTGGTATTTATTCTTATCGGGGTGTTGGTGTACCCACGTGTTCGAGCAGCGCTGGGGACAATCGCAACGCCCTCCTCCGTCGCTGCCGTAGTCGACAATACGCCTACCGAGACGGTCGTTGTGCCTACGGCGACAACCGAGATAACCCCAGGCGCGGGAGTGCTCCTACCGACACCGCGCCCCACAAGTCGCAACTGCTACTCGTGGGATGAAATCACGCTCGAGATGGCTGGCCAGACAATCTGCTCGTACGGCGAGATCAAGCGCTGGTTCAGGGTGGACGAGATCCCCTACGTCGCGATTTTCAGCGAGGAACAAGGCACCTTTGCGATCATCGACCGTGAGGTCACGTATCCAGATTACACGCCGGGAACATGCATTACGACGACCGGTGAGGTCGAGATCATGAGGGGCACGCGACCCTTTATCGAGGCAGAGGGCGACCTCGAAACCTGCGAGTAGCTCGCCGGCGATCCCGCCGATCCAGATCTAGGTCACGAAGAGCAGTGCAACACCGCCGATGGCGGCAAGCGTGCCTGCGAGAGTTCTCCACGTGAAGGATTCGTTGAACACAATCCGCCCGATCGGAACCAGAAAAATCGGTGAAAGCCCCATCAGCGTGCTCGCAATCCCGACGGGCGAGTTCTGAATCGCCACCAGGGAGAGCCATACCCCAAGAAACGGACCAAACACGGTGCCCCCCAGAATTGCAAAACGGGCCTGTTTCTGAGCAAGCAAGGCGTCAAAGGTCGATTTTCCCTGCCGCATGACCAACGTCACCAGCCACAATATCGAGGTCGCCGTCAGCACCCGGATTGTGTTTCCTGAGAGCGGCGATAGCCCACCGGCGAGTCCTAATTTCGAGGCGATCAAGCCCAGGGCTTGCCCGGATGCCGCCCCCAGGCCAAACAGAAGCCCTCGAAAATAGTCCTTGTTTTCAACCGTCGTCGCACCGGCTCTGCGGTCGAGCATGACGACAACGACACCAGAAATTGCAAGCGCAATGCCCCCGATCTGGATGACGGCGAGACGTTCACCGAGAATGAACCACGATACAACGGCCGCGATAATCGGGGCCAGACTCATCATCAACATCGAGAGTCGTGGGCCGATCCATACGAAGGCCTGGAAGAGGAACGCGTCCCCCAGCACGAAACCGATCAAGCCAGAAAGCGCAAGCCAGAACCACTGCTCAGGCAATGCGGAGAGCGGCAGCGGCTCTCCCATAACGATCCAATGTGTCGCAAGAAGAAATGAAGAAGCGAGCAGTAACCGGGCGCGGTTGACAATCACCGAGCCGACTTCACGGCCGGCGAGCGTGAAGAATGTCGAGGTTGCCGACCAGAAAATGGCCGTGACGATCGCAGCGAGCGCTCCGACCTGCGGGTTCAATCGATTTTGCTCCCGGGCTGCAATCCTATCTGAAGGTAATCGTTAAGCTCTACGAAGCCGCCCGGTCACTCGCCATCAGACGGATCTTCAGCGTCCGATTTCTCGTCGAGGAATTCCTTGAAAACCTGCAGGCGGCGATTCAATTCTGGATCATCCTTAGCATTCTCCAGCAGCTCCTGACCCCAGCGCCGTTTAGAATCCGGCCGATCTTTACCTGAATCAGCCAGGAGATCGAGCACACCGGAAGCCTTGAGCACGAAGAACAGGATCGCCGCGCCGATCACAACCAATGGCAACAACGACAAAATTACACCCTCCTGCAGCTACCTCTGCATCACTTCAGTCACGTTTTACGATAATTACCGAGGTCGATCTCCGATAACCTCTCCACTACCCGGGAAGGCTGGTACGGGAAGCGTGCGACCTGATCCCGGCTGGTAACCCCGGTCAGCACAAGGATGGTGCGCAACCCGCTTTCAACGCCGGCGATGATATCCGTGTCCATGCGGTCACCGATCATAACCGTTTCTTCCGAGTGGGCATCGATATAGTTCAGCGCGGCGCGCATCATGAAGGGGTTGGGCTTGCCGATGAACAGCGGGCTCGTGCCGGTCGCTTTCTCGATCAGCGCGGCTAGAGCTCCGGTCGCTGGTATCAGGCCATGCTCAGATGGCCCGGATGGGTCCGGGTTGGTGGCGACAAAACGCGCCCCATTTGCAACCAGCTGGACAGCCCTTGTGATCATCACCATGTCATAACTGCGGGTCTCGCCGAGCACGAAATAATCCGGGGAGATATCTGTGATGATAAACCCTATCGAGTAGATTGCGTCGGTTAATCCGCTCTCACCGATCACGAAAGCCTTACCGCGGGGGCGTTGGTGATCCAAGAAGCGTGCCGTGGCCATCGCGGAGGTGAAGATGCGCTGCTCGGGAATCTCGAGCCCGATCGTATGCAGGCGGTGTGAGAGATCGCGCGGTGTGTAGACTGAGTTGTTCGTCAGGACCAGATATTCAAGTCCCAGATCGCGCACCGCTTGCATGAATTCAGGCGCGCCTTCGATCAAGTTGCGGCCGCTCACCAGCACGCCATCCATATCGATGAGAACGTTTTTTATCGGTTCGTCCATATCTATCAAGCCACCTTACTCGCAGCCGGTCATGCCAGTTTAGGAATGAGCGCTGCGTAGAGATCCAGCACTTGCTCCGAAATTACCGACCAATCGTACTGGCACGCGTACGCCGCCGCCGTCTTCCCCATTCTCGCCCGCAGCACTTCATCCGTGAGCAGTTCCTTGATCCTTGCTGCAAGAGCTTCGACGTTACCGGTCGGGACATGATAACCGGTTTCACCATCACGGACCAAGAAGGCCAGCCCCCCCGTTTCAGAAGCCACAACGGGTGTCCCGCACGCCATCGCTTCTAACGCAACCAGGCCGAACGATTCGTAGTGGGAAGGCACGACGACGATCTCGGCCGCAGAATAATAATATTGGAGCGTATCCTGATCTCGTTTTCCGAGGAAATGAACGATGTCATCTAATCCCGCCTCAAGCCTCAGCGCCTGCAGCCGCGCCATCTCTGCCGACATTTTCTCCTCACTTACGCCGGCCTCCCCGCCGATGATCGCCACACAGATTGGATGTGTTTCCAGGAACCCTTCCTCCTGCAGCATCGTCATCGCCTTGATAAGCATATCAATCCCTTTGAGCGTCTCGATCCGCCCGACGTACAAAATCATGCGTGTATCTGCATCCATCGAGATAAACTCACGCGCTTCGTCTTTGGCGATCGGGTAGAAATGGGCTGTATCCACGCCGGGTGGGATGACAACGACGCGATCCGTACTGGTTTGATAAAGCCATTGGATCTGGGCAAGCTCGGCTTGCGTGGCGGCCACGATCCGATCCGCTTCACGCAGCAGCTTGCGTTCGCCCTCCACACGCACATCAGGCTCCGCGTCGCCCTCAGCACTGGCCACCCGGTTTTTCATCAATGCCAACGTGTGGAACATCTGTACCAATGGGATACCCCAACGATCGCGCAGCTCGAGCCCTGCCAGGCCGGAGAGCCAGTAATGCGCATGCAGCAGGTCATAGCTAAGTTGTTTCGAATCGACAAACTTCTCGATGTTTTCCACAAAGGTGTTGATATGATTGACGAGCTCCGATTTCTCCAGCGGGATTTCAGGTCCTGCAGGGATATGCACGATCCTGTTACCATAACCAAGATCATGGAGCACATGCGGCACATGCTCATCCTGCGATCGCGTGAACACATCTACGCCGACACCGTGGCGGCCTAATTCGCGTGTGAGATCGCGAACGTAGACGTTCATCCCGCCGGTGTCTTTGCCGCCCAGTGTCGCAAGCGGGCAGGTGTGGTAAGAGAGCATTGCGATACGCATAATTTCATTATCCTTCAGTGCTTATCTCTTGCCAAGCAATCTGACGCGCTGGTATAATCTCGCCGCACCACACGACCCGGCAAGACCACGCCGCAGGCCAGCGTAGCTCAGTGGCAGAGCAATCGCTTCGTAAGCGATGGGCCGAGGGTTCGACTCCCTCCGCTGGCTCTCAGTTTTCCTGGATAACCCGATCGTGGAATGTTCACACTAGACTAGCCGGCGGCTGGTCTTCTTCATAATGGAAGCGCCTCATCACCATCCAGGCGATAAACGTCAGCACCGGTACGCCCCACAACGCCAGCGGGTCGATATCGGGTGCAAAGACGACATCCCACCCGAGCACGAGCAGCATCGGGATGCCGACCGGGGTCATTCTCAACAAAGATCCTTCCTGACCCTCGATCGAATCTTCCCCATAGCCTAGACTGGCCATGGAGATCCCCAGCCATGTAAGCATCAAGGTCATCGTTTGCAGCCCGGGAACGGTCAGGCCTACTCGCCCTAGCAGGTAGTGCAGATAGAGGGCCGGTACAAGCGCGTAAATCCCTGTGACCATGATCGAGGCGAAATCCATCTGGTTGCGCACGACCGACACCGTTCCCCAGATGAGCAAACCGAGCAGCCCGAGGACCATCAGCCGGAGAACCGTGTGCCAGATCCAGAGGGCAAGCGCTCCTACAACGATCGCGACGCGGCTGGACTGCTCCCAGGCTGTCTTTAAAAACGTCTCGTCGATCACGATCGGATCGGTGTTGAACAAATCATTCAATTCGGCTAACCGGATTGAGCTGCGCTCTCCGCTGCCGTCGAGGACCATCAGATCGGTGCGGGTGAGCAAAATCCCTTCCCGATATCGCTCGCGATCGATGCCCTCGTACACACCGCTTGTATCCAAGACAAACAGACGACCTTCCTGATCGAGAAGCACCAGCGGTTGCGGGGCGTCTACGCTCGCAACGCCATCCTTGATAGTGATATCGGGAAAATCCCCGCGTGTCAGAGTGGCGGCAACTTCTCTGTCCAGTTCGTCGATGATGCGCACGATTTTGAAAGTAAAAAGCACGCTTAGAACGGTGCCGAAGAGGACAAAGAAGACGAGCGCTCTTGAGATGCGCTTGCGCTGAGCGATGCGATAAAAACGCAGGCTAAAAACGGGAAGGATGAACGAAGCCGCATGCCAGAGAAGCTGGGTTAGAGCTCCCTCTCCGCTCCCCTGGCCCGGGATGCCGCCTGGTTCTTGTTGATCAAAATCCATTGATATTTGCCTTCTTGATTCAAAGCGAAACACTCGCCGCCAATTCTCTCACGAAAGGTATTCGAGCGAAAATTCGCCCCAGGTTACTTGGTTAGCCCGGACGTGAGCGCTGCTTTCACCATCTGTTGGATTGCGTATAATGGACAGATGGCTGAGAAGAGTTCACCGATCGTGCTAGGCATCGCCGGCGGCACCGGGTCCGGCAAGACCACGGTTGCAAATGTGATCCTGAACCGCGTAGGCGCCGGGAAGATAGCTTTCCTTCCGCATGATGCCTATTATAAGAACCTCGACGACCTGCCCCGCTCTCAGCGGGATTTGATCAACTTCGACCACCCTGACTCACTCGAAACGGACCTCATGGTCCAACATCTGCGCGAGCTGCGGAAAGGGAAGCCCGTCGATATTCCCATCTATGATTTCACCAGGCACAGCCGGACCGACCGGACCAGCCGGATCGAATCGCAACCTGTGATCCTCGTCGAAGGCATTTTGGTCTTTGCCGAGGCCAAGCTTCGTTCACTTTTCGACATCAAGATCTTCGTCGATACGCCGCCTGATATCCGCTTCATTCGCCGGCTGGAACGGGACATCATCGAGCGTGACCGGACGGTCGAGTCAGTGATCCAGCAGTACCAGATGACCGTTCGTCCGATGCACCTGGAATTCGTCGAACCATCCAAACGCTATGCTGATGTGATCATACCTGAGGGCGGGCTGAACACCGTGGCCATGGATATGGTCGTCGCCCGTATTGAGAACATGCTCCAACTCGAATAAGCCCGAATGAAGACCTAGTCGAAAGGTTCATCATGCAGAAGTTTGACAATCCACCCGAGATGGTCATCGATCTAGCCAAGACATACTCGGCGACAATCAAAACAGACAAGGGCGACATGGTCTTCGACCTGTTCGCCGCCCGCGCGCCGCGCACGGTCAACAATTTTGTGTTCCTCGCAAGAGAGGGCTACTACGATGGCGTCGTCTTCCACCGGGTGATCGATGATTTCATGGCCCAGACGGGCGATCCCACCGGGACCGGACGCGGCGGCCCCGGATACCAGTTCGGGGATGAATTCCACCCTGACTTGCGCCATGATTTGCCCGGCGTCCTATCCATGGCGAACGCCGGCCCGAACACGAATGGATCCCAGTTTTTCATCACGCACGTCGCCACGCCATGGTTAGATGGCAAGCACACCGTCTTCGGCAAGCTCCGCGAAGGCGAGGAGGTCTTGATGTCCATCCCGGCCCGCGACCCATCTGATCCGGGCGCGCCGGCTGTCAAGATGCAAACCATTGAAATCCAAGAGTCCTGACGAAGAGGTATTTTTTTTTGGATGGCGACTGACGGCGGCGAGGGTTGTATCGCTCGCCGCCGTTATCGCCATCACGCTTTACATTTACTCCATCCGCAGTGAGGTCGATCGTTTCCAGGCCTACGGTTATCCTGGCATCTTCCTGCTCTCAATCCTCGCCAACGCCACCGTAATCCTCCCCGCGCCAGGCATCGCACTGACGTTCACTTTTGGTTCGATCTTCAACCCGCTGTGGGTCGCGCTCGCCGCCGGCGCGGGTGCATCGCTGGGGGAGCTGACCGGATACCTGGCCGGTTTCAGCGGTCAGGGGATCGTCGATGACACACGCATGTACTCACGACTGGAACGCTGGACGGAACGATTTGGGGGGTGGGCAATCCTCGTGCTGGCTTTTATCCCCAACCCATTCTTTGACCTGGCGGGTGCCTCAGCAGGCGCGTTGGGGATGTCCATCCCCAGGTTTTTATTCTGGGCTTTCCTGGGGAAGACGCTGAAAATGCTGCTGTTCGCCTACGCAGGGGCATTCTCGGTCGATTGGTTGGACCTGAATTTTTTCAACGCGCCCTGAGCGTCTGCTCCTTCCCACTTACAAACTATTCCGCCGGAAAACTCCAGTTTTGAGCGTCGCCTTCTCGAGGTACTCGAGGTCCACCTCAACGCCCAAACCAGGTCCTCTCGGCACATCGATGGTACTGTCCTCATTGAGCGTGAACGCAGGAATGGCGATATCATTCTCGTAGTAGCGATCGCTGGCGGAGATGTCACCGGGCAGGCTGAAACCGGGTCGTGAGGCGATCGCCAGGTTTGCAGCCCTGCCGATACCGGTCTCGAGCATCCCCCCGCACCATACCGGGACACTCTTGAATCGGCAGAAAGACTCGATCTCACAGGCCATCAGATAGCCTCCGACGCGCCCGGGTTTGATGTTGATCACACGGCACGAACCCAGCTCGACGGCATGGCGTGCGTCACGCAGATGGTGGATGCTCTCATCCAAACAGAGATCCGTAGACAGCGTCCGCTGGAGCGCGGCGTGCTCCACAAGATCGTCGTTATAGAGCGGTTGCTCGATGAGCTCAAGTTGGTAGGTATCCAGCCTCTTGAAAATTTCACTATCGTCCGGTGAATAGGCCGCATTCGCATCCACCCAGAGCCGCAGGTCGGGATATGCATTCCGCACTTCCTCAAGGACGTCCAGGTCAGCCCCCGGGGCGATCTTGATTTTGATCCGCCTGTAACCAGCCGCCAGATATCCAGCGATCCGCTCGAGCATTTGCTCCGGTTTTTCCTGGATCCCGATCGATACGCCTACCGGGATCCGGGCAGCAGCACCGCCGATTAACGCCGCGAACGACTCTCCCCGCAGTCTACCTTGAAGATCCCAGATCGCCATCTCCAGGCCTGCTTTTGCCAGCGGGTGACCGCGATATGCGCGAAGCGCCTGATGCAGTCCTTCAGGCGACCGCACATCATTCTGGTACAGGGCCGGGATGAAGAATGACTCGAGCACATGCCAGGCGGTGCCAACAGTCTCATAGGAATAACCGGGCTCTGCGCCGGCAACGCACTCACCCCACCCCTGCTCTCCATCGCTCAACAGTCGGATCAACAGGCATTCTCGATCCTGCTCTTCACCAAACGAGGTCTGGAATTTTGATTTCAAGCGTAAACGGACATGATACAGCTCTATTTGATCAATATTGAAGCTCATCCCAGCGTGCCCTCCCCATGAGAGAGTAGATAATATGAGCGAGGATAGCGCTCCTCGCGCAGATGGATGAAATCGGTCACCAGGTAGCCTTGTTTAAAGGCCCGGGTGAAGATCTCGCTTGTTTGCTCACGCCAGGTCATGGCCAGCTCCAGATCGATTGATTTTAGCTGCTGGTAATCCGGCGGGATTTCCACGAGTGCAAATGTCCCCTCTGGATAATAGATTTCCTCACTGGGAAGTAATAGGTCGCGCGAGTCTAGACGGGTCGGGTTGACTTTTTCAGCCCCGGCACTGAGGAAATGAGCCAGATCGAGCGGTTTACGCGTGTTCTTGAGGCGTGTCTCGACCCGCTGCGAAGTGATCCACCAATCAACTTGAAAGCGGTCGGACCGATCCTGCATGTTCAGGCCATCGCGCATCTGCCCGTACGCATCTTTGATGTATCTCCCACAGATTGCACCTAATCGCCTTATATTTAACTGAGCGTTGACGCTCAACAATGGATCGTAGGTCCAGGAGATCAGCCGGATCCCCTGCTTCATCACAAGCTCACGCTGGGCCAATTTTAACGCGTGGCCGATTCCGCGATTGCGGTACCCGGGATGGACCGCGAGTTCGTGTGAGTGATGTTTCAAGCGTGCCATGGCAACGCGGCCCGGAGTTTGGGCATCCGTGCCGATAAAGCCCAGGACTAAACCTACCAATAAATCCCCATCAAATGCACCGGCGACAACACCACCGTGATGGCTGATCGCCAACGCCAGGTCGCCTGGAATGATATCCAGCGGACTGCCCTGCCAGACGAGGGTTTGCAGCTGCTCGGCGGCACGCATCTCCTCCGGGGTTGTCAGGACTCTTATCTGTATTTCATCGGTCATAAGAATCTACCTGTTTCTACCAAACTGATTGCGCAGGAAAACCCAACCCCAGTTTTTATCGCGCAGGTAGTCCAAACGGTCCTCCATACGGGATGGTGCAAGCCCGAAAACGCGCGGCAGCGTATTGAGGTCGGTGGTACGGCTCACGGCCAGGTAATCGATCCAATGGGTGTTCACCGGGGAGCGCGGCAGCGTCCGCTGGAGCACACCCGCACCGAAGCGCAAAAACGGCGGGCGCGTTTTAATCAAGATTCTGAGCATCGCCGCTTCATGCATGATGATCCGGATGATCTCTTCAAGCGTAAAATATTCAGGCCCTCCGACGCTGTAGACATTCCCAACCGTCTCTTCGATATCCAGAGCCCAGAGAATACTGGTTGCAAGATCTCTCACCCACAATGGCTGGAATGTCGTCGTCCCATCGCCTGGCAGCATGAAGAAGAGCGGTGAAGCAGCGATGAGCTGCGCGAGGCCCGTTGTGAAGGCGTCTCCCTCGCCGTAAAGCACGCTGCTGCGCAGGATCGTATAGGCTAACCCGCTCCTCTGGACGGCTTCCTCCACCCGGGCGTTGGCCTGCAGCAGCGGATAGGCCGATGCCCGGTCAGCACCCAGCTGACTGACATAAACGATCCGTTTAACGCCGGCTTCCCTCGCCGCGCTGACCAGCACCTCAGCCCCGCGCGCCTGGCTTTCACCCGGGTCACCCGGGCCAGTACCGAGGCGCGCCCCTCCAACATGCAGGATCGTGTCGATCCCTACCATGGCAGCGCGCACCCCCCGCTCATCTTGCAGCGAGGATAATGCCGTGTCGAAGCTTAATCCTGAAGGCAGCGGCGGCGATTCCACCGCCGGTTCAAGCAATATCCGCAGCGGATACGAGGAATCTTTCATTTGATCCAACAGGGATTGGCCCAGGAAGGAGGTCCCGCCTACGACAAGAAACAACGCTCAGCCCCTTAAGATATACTCTTCTGCGCTCGGGTGAACATACCATCGGGCTCAAGAAGAGCCCGACCTTGAATCGGAACAGATTCTAGCACACGCCCGGCTGCTCGTCGCGTACCCTGCACAGCAAAGTGGGGTTATATCCCCCGAAGGCGGTATTATAAGTTCTCCAAAGGAGGCGATTATGGCTAGAAAGCGAGTCGTCGTAACCGGCCTGGGATGCGTCAGCCCGTTGGGATTGAACGTTGAGCGAACCTGGCAAGCGGTCCTGAACGGTCAATCCGGGATCGGGCAGATCACCCATTTTGATACGACCGATTTTAAAACAACATTCGCGGCAGAGGTCAAAGGTTTCGATGCTGACGAGGCACTCGGCAAGCGCCTCTCCCGCCGCATGGACCGATTCACGCAATTCTCACTGGAATCGACACGCCAGGCGCTCGAGGAAGCCGGTCTGAACGTGGATGATAGCAATCGAGATCGCATCGGGGTGATAATCGGCACGGGTATTGGGGGCGTGGGCACGCTTACCAGTGAGCAGGAAAATTTCAGTGAACGCGGTCCCCGCTGGGTCAGCCCCCACATGGTCCCGATGATGCTGCCGGATACGGCCCCGGGATACACCGCGATCGTGTACGGCATGCGGGGGCCCAACATGGCCGTCGCGACCGCATGCGCATCGAGCGCCAACGCGATTGGTGAGGCGACGGAGATGATCCGGCGCGGCGCAGCCGATGCGATCATTGCCGGAGGCGCCGAGGCGGCAATCATCCCCGTCGCTCTGGCCGGGTTCAACGTGATGAACGCGCTCTCCACGCGAAACGAGGCCCCGCAGGGCGCATCACGCCCGTTTGATCTCGACCGTGACGGTTTTGTAATGGGCGAAGGCGCCGCGAGCCTCTTACTGGAAAGCTACGAACATGCCGTGGAACGGGATGCACCGGTCCTCGCAGAAGTTCTCGGCTACAGCGCCACAAACGACGCTTTCCATATTTCTGCTCCTGCGGAGGGAGGCGCCGGCGCGGCGATCTGTATGCAGAACGCGCTTGAAGATGCTGGTTTGCGCCCCTCACAGATCGATTACATCAATGCGCATGGCACCAGCACGATGCTCAACGACGTCAGCGAGACGAAAGCTGTGAAGACGATTTTTGGCGATCAGGCTTATAATACGCCGATATCTTCAACCAAATCCATGACCGGCCACTTGCTTGGTGCGGCAGGGGCACTTGAGTCGTTGTTCTGCGTCAAGGTCATCCAGCAGGACGTGCTCCCCCCGACGATGAATTACACGACCCCCGATCCGGAGTGTGATCTGGATTATGTCCCGAATCATGCGCGAACGGCAGAAGTAAGCTATGCGATGACGAACTCGTTCGGATTCGGCGGGCACAACGCTTGCCTCATCTTTGGAGCGGTTTAATCGCGAAGGAAGAGTTGTCCATGAACCGCTACGCCCACGTTACGGGATGGGGGATTGCCGTCCCCGAGGAAATCCTAACCAATGAGAAACTCGCCCAGATCGTCGAGACGAATGACGAATGGATCGTGAGCCGGACGGGCATACGCGAACGCCGCATCGCCCGTAAAGATGAAACTACGGCAACGCTCGCCGCCGATGCCGCCTGCAAGGCGCTGGATCGCACCGACATCGACGCACGCGACCTCGATTTGATCATCGTCGCCACCTCCTCTCCAGAACATCTCTTTCCTGCCACCGCCTGTCTGGTTCAGGACAACATCGGTGCGGTCCATGCAGGCGCGTTCGACCTCTCAGCGGCATGTACGGGATTTATTTTTGGATTGAACATGGCCGCTCAGGCGATCCGAACCGGGTCAATCCAGAATGCGCTTGTGATTGGCTCTGAGACGCTCTCACGAATGGTCGATTGGGACGACCGCACGACCTGCATCCTCTTCGGCGACGGAGCAGGCGCTTTTGTCCTTCAGGGTTCGGACGAACCCGGCGGCGTGCTGTCGTGCGTGATGCGTTCGGACGGTTCCGGCGGTGATCTGCTGTCGGTGCCGGCCGGCGGCAGTAAGCTGCCCACGTCGCATGAGACCGTTGACCGGAAACAGCACTTGATCCAGATGAACGGTCGGGAGGTCTTCCGATTTGCGACGCGTGTCATGGCCTCCGCCACGCGTGAGACCGCCGAACAAGCCGGCTGGGAGGTCGATGACATCGACTTCGTCATCCCCCATCAGGCAAACCAGCGCATCATCGAGTCGGCTGCCCGCGGCCTGCGCCTTCCGTTGGATAAATTTGTGGTCAATCTTGAGCGGTACGGCAACACGTCCACCGCCTCGATCCCGTTAGCGATGGTGGAAGCACTCGATGAGGGCAGGATCCACGATGGCGCTAATCTCGTGCTGGTCGGTTTCGGAGCAGGGTTAACCTGGGGAGCGCTGAGCATGCGTTGGGTGGAACCGAAGGTCCGGGTCACCGAACTTGACCGCCGTCGCAGGAGCCTGGTCACGCTCTTGGCTCGCTTCCGCTCCTTCTTGCGGCGAGTTCAGCGCCGCATCGAAGGCTTGATATGGGGAGCAGCTGCCCGGGGTCAGGAAGACTAAAATCCACGGGGACGCGTTATAAGAGCCGAGGCGGAGCGAACGCTCCGCCTCGGTTGTCTCTCAAATGTGAAGAGCTATTCTTCTGTTTCTACCGTTTCCAGAAATGTGTCGACGATATCGCGGAGATAGGGTTCCGGAACTGCCCCCACCTGCTGGTGAACTACCTTACCATCAGCGATGAACAGCATGGTCGGGATCCCCTGAACCCCGAACTGTTGCGCCCATTGCGGGTGTTCGTCCGTGTTTACCTTCGCCACGAGAAGTTTGCCGGAATAATCCTCGGCAATCTGTTCCAGGATGGGTTCGACCATCTTGCATGGGCCGCACCACGGTGCCCAGAAATCGACCACGACGGGCACTTCTGAATTCAGTACGGTCTTCTCAAATGCCTCGTCGGTGACGTGCACAGGTTCATTCGTCATCGTTTTCTCCATTGGGTTTACTTCAGTCCTCCTGCATTTTACCAGTATTCGCTTCCTGTTTTAGATGCAGGGTCTCCCCAATGGTTACATCATCTCGCAGATCAGATTAATGATATAGTATCGCCAGTCCCGAGTGAGTCGATGAGGAAACGTTGACAGCTCAACTCTGCCCGAATTGTGATCATGCGGCTCTAACCCAGGCATCCTCCGGCATCTTACTGTGCGGGAACTGCGGCGCGCGCATCGTACAAGGACGGCTGCAATGCCCGGCCTGTCAATCCATCAATAAACTCGGCGTTGAGATGTGTGCTGCTTGCGGTGAACCGCTGACGATCGTCGGCCGGGTGCTCTCACGCCAGGGACTGCAAACGCGATCCCAACGCCTTGAGCAGATGCGTTTCCGAACTGGAGCAATCAAGGAAGAAGAGCGCCTCTCCTCAGACGCTCGCATGTCGGGCTTTGTGGAAATCGACCGGCGAAGGATCGAGGCTGAGCACGAATCGCTCCTCGCTCAGCAGGCGCTCGACAAACGCCTGTTCCGCAATGTGGCTATCGGTCTGGGCTTATTTCTGTTATTCGTCGCGATCGTCAGTCTGGTGATCATTCTGTGAGTTCGATCATTTCCGACCGCGGCTACACGATCCAGCTGGCCGTCTACGAAGGCCCGCTCGACCTGCTCCTGGAGCTGATTGAAAAGGCCGAGCTGGATATCACCAAGGTATCGCTGGCGCAGGTCACGGACCAATACCTCGCGTATATCCGCCAACTGCGTGAAGTCGATATCGAGAATCTGGCTTCATTCGTGGTGATCGCCGCCCGGCTGATCCAGATAAAATCCGAATCGCTGCTGCCCCGCCCACCGATTAGAGAATCAGGTGAAGAAGATCCCGGCGATGCGCTTGCCCGTCAGCTTGTGGCATACAAACGCTATAAACAGGTCGCGATCCTGCTCTCGAATCGTGAGCAAGCCGGCCTGCGCTCATATCTTCGACTTTCCGCTCCGATCCGAACGATCGAACCCAAGCTCGATCTTGAAGGCATAACACTCGAGGATCTGCACCAGGCGATGCTCGAAGTGCTTGCCCAGCAAGACGAACCGGAAAGCCTGGAGAAAGCCGTTCAGGTGCCGCAGGTTCGTGTTCGAGATAAGATTCTCGCCATCGTAAGATCCATCCGCCGCATCGGCAAGGTGAATTTCAAGACCATCGTGAAAACTGCTCACAGCCGGCTGGAGATTGTGATCTCATTTATCGCCGTGCTGGAGTTAATAAAGCAGCGTCAGGTTGAGGTGACTCAGGCCGAATTATTTGGTGATATCGAGGTTGTGCCGGGAAGAGATTGGGTCGCCGATCAGGAATTGGATTTCGAGCTCGAGTTCGAAGAATAGAGTGTGCTGAAATCGGGATAGGGGAGGGCCTCACGGCCCTACCCCTCCCACACCACCGGACATGCGGGTCCGCATCCGGCGGTTCG
>JARGGH010000069.1 GCA_029210945.1 Anaerolineales bacterium | reverse complement strand
CCAGGATGGCTGACCGCCAGATCGATAGCATGGCGTTCTTCATCTCATGTGTTGTTTGGGTCTCTGTGCGACAGCCTCATAAGAGGCCCAAAATTCTGCCTCTTCGACGGGATCGATTTTTGCGAGGTCCTGAGAGGGCGTGGAAGGCACATAGACCCAAACATAACTGTGAGTATCGTAGGCAGCAGTTTCTGCACCGGTTTCCACAATGGCCGTCTGATATTGATCGTAAATTCCGGGCTCTGGCATGGGTGCTAGAAAGGTGAATCTTTGCTGACTGTAGCCGATCATGGCGACGGGAGCGGCCACTTCGACCCCGGGAATTGATCTAATCGCCTCAAACTGCTCCATGGTTATGCCGCCAGGAATATTGGTAAGAAAGTTTGCTTGGACAAGGCCGTGCTCCTCCTCTATTTTCGACCTGGAACCCTGCGGTCTCACCAAGATGTCATAGGTACTTCGCCAATATTGGGCCAGGTCTTGATCAACAGTCGCCTTAATTGTCGCGGCAGCGGAAAGAAAGAGCCCGAATGCTGCGCTTACAACCAGAACAGAGAAGAGCAACAAGAGGCTTCGTCCACTCCAGTTGCGGATTAATCTCGTTAGTACTCGGGTCATTTGCCAGCTCTTAGATTTTCATGTTACTCAAGCACAAAAACTGCCGGCTTCAGAACGCCGACACCCTTTAAACCTTTCCCGGCGCAGTGATGAACGCTCTGATTGGTCGCTCGTCACCCAAGTGACTCTCGTCAACTACAGCCCCATCTCTTAGGAAGTAAGTTCGATCGGCATAGGCGGCGATGCGCGGGTTGTGGGTCACGACCATCACGGTCTGATCCCTGGTCTTTCTGAGATCTTCAAGCAACTGCATGATTTCGTCGCCCACCTTTGTATCGACGTTCCCCGTTGGCTCATCAGCCAAGATCATGGACGGCTCATTGATAAGTGCTCGGGCGATTGCAACCCTCTGTTTCTCTCCACCCGATAATTGGCCCGGAAGATGATCGAGCCGCTGGCCAAGACCTACCGCCTCCAACAAGTCTCGGGCGCGGTCCTGAACCCTGAATGGCTGGGACCGCCTATATGGCATTAATGGAAGCATTACATTTTCCCATGCAGATAGTATGGGTATGAGATTGAACAGCTGGAAGATGAAGCCAATATTCTTACGTCGGAAATCGGCCAGAACATTTCCCGATAGCGCGCTTACATCGACCCCGTCAATCCAAATCTCTCCCGATGTTGGCATATCAAGTGTGCCCAAGAGATTTAGTAATGTAGACTTTCCCGATCCCGAAGGGCCCATGACAGACACAAATTCCCCTTTTTCGATAACAATGTTAACGCGGTCAAGCGCACAAACATCTGTTCCATTTGAATAAGTCTTTGTAAGGTCCCTCGCAACAATCATCGCTTCTTTTGAGTCGCCCATCAATGCCTCCTCCGCTCATGCGCCACTGGCTGAACCATCGTCTTTTGGTGGCCTGCCCCGCGGCCGGGATTCAAAATATGGAGAGGGCGTAGCATCTAGCTCTTCCAGCTTTTGCTCACACAGATCCAACCATTTAAGATCAGCCTCCAGGTGCATGATTGCACTTTCAAGAAGAAGGATATAGGGAAGTTCGTTCGGGCCATCCGCGCTAGAGCGCAGCTGAGTCAATTGATGCAGTTCTTTAAGCAGCTGGCGCCGCTGAGCTTGGATAACTTCACCTGGCGAAACTGAACGAGAAATGCGGCTGAGAGCTAGCTTTGCATATACGTCGTCCCGAAGCCGATCGTCCCGGGAGAGGGGCTCTCGAAACCACCGCCTTAGTTCGCTTTTGCCACGCCTCGTGATCGAATAAACAGTGCGATCATCGTGGGCGAGCTCTGCCTCGGGAAGCTTCTCTACGAAGCCATCCCGTTCAAGCCTTGAAAGCGTACTATAAACCTGCCCAATATTGATTGACCAGGGGTCCCCCAGGGCGCTTTCCATTAGGCCATGCAGTTGGTACCCATAGGACTCGTCCTTATCTAGCAATGCGAGCAAGGCATGCTTTACCGTCAAGAGATCCTCCAAAGCATATTTGGGTGACACTAGTATATACCAAGTATGTATTTTTTCAAGCTTGCTCTGCTCGCATCTTGATTTCATAAAAATGGCCGTGTTGAAGGGCGCTGCCTTTGTAAACCCAACCTGCCATTGCCCCGCGGTTGTTTCCTCATTGAATTGCTGGTCGTGACCGACGCAAGGCCGATCAGGGGTTCTTTGAATTTGATAGCGAGTTCAAGACAGAATCAGAAATACCATCTCGTGCACCAAGCATTTCCTGGACATGGACTCCAAGATGGTCATGCGGTGGCCAAAAGTGATCTACCTGGTCTTTTGATACGCCTACGCACAGTTTGGTTCGAGACTCATATAGGACTGTTGATTTAGGATGACGCTCATAACGCCAACGCGGAGCAAGGGAATTCTCCCCATATGAGCGAATCGATAAACTTCTATGAAGTCGCGACTATATCCATTCGACAGGACCAGAGCCTGGTGGGACCGCTCCGGTCCCGGGCGCAGGCGATGCGGGGGCGGCTCCGCCTGGCCATCGTCGAGGAGGCCAACCGGGCCATGATCAAGGTCACACTCCTGACCTCGGTCGTGATCCTGCTCGCCAGCCTGATCGTTACGATCGTGCCGACGCTCATACTTCTCACCAGAGAGGGGGTGATTTAGATTGGACCTGCCCGGATCTCGACGAGAAATCTCACTTGATTATTACGGCAGATCCGAGTCGCCCATCAACTGGAGATTTATGTCGCCACGAGTTTGAACAATCCAATATTGCCTGCAGTGCGGACAGGGGTCCACCTTCCGTTCGAACTAGTGCCGCTGTCTTGTTGCCGGCGTTCCCAGGGGAGTTTAACTAGCTTGACGCTTTCTTTGCGGCAGATTTGATAATCTCGCTGAGCGTCGGGTGAATGTGGATTGATTTCGAAATTGAATCAACCGTGCCATGC
>JARGGH010000068.1 GCA_029210945.1 Anaerolineales bacterium | reverse complement strand
AGGTGCTGAACAAGTACCGCCTAGGATTGAGGGACGTTGAACCTGACATCCTCGGCCGAGCCTACGAGTACCTGCTGCGCAAATTTGCTGAAGGCCAGGGCCAGAGCGCCGGCGAGTTCTACACACCACGTATGGTCGGTGTGCTTATGGCGCGCCTGCTCGACCCCCAGCCGGGCATGACGGTCTACGACCCGGCCTGCGGATCGGGCGGATTGCTCGTCAAGGCCCATTTGCGCCTGCTCGAGAAGCATGGCGTACAGAAGAACGGGCGCACGGTTCTCCCCCGGGAGGTCGAGCCGCTGCAGATCTTCGGCCAGGAGATCAATCCCTCCACCTTCGCCATGGCGCGCATGAACGCCTTCATCCACGACATCGAGGCTGAGATCGCCCTGGGCGACACCATGCGCAACCCCCGCTTCACCTCTGAAGCAGGCGGACTACAGCAGTTCGACATCGTCACCGCCAATCCGATGTGGAACCAAGACTTCCCCCAGGAGGTCTACGCTAACGATCCCTATGAGCGTTTCCGTTGTGGCTCGCCGCCCTCCTCCAGCGGGGACTGGGGCTGGCTGCAGCACATGCTGAGCTCGCTAAACGAGAGCGGCCGAATGGCTGTTGTCCTGGACACTGGTTCGGTTTCCCGGGGCAGCGGCCAGCAGGGTTCGAACCGTGAGCGGGACATCCGCAAGCAGTTCGTCGAGGCGGATCTGATCGAGGCCGTCATGCTGTTGCCGGACAACCTGTTTTACAACACATCTGCACCAGCGATCATCATGCTGATAAATAGAGAGAAGGAGCATGCAAACGAGATCCTGCTAGTCAATGCTAGCCAGATTTTCGTCAAAGGTCGCCCGAAGAATGAACTCCAAGTTGAGCACGTTGAGCAGATTGCGAGACTCCATCACGGGTGGCTCGTTGAAGAAGACATGTCCGCGGTTATCGATAAGGCTGATGCCATCCGCAATGACTACAACCTAAGTCCATCGCGATATATATCCTCGAATGATCACGATGAAGTTCTTTCGTTGGAGGATGCAATTGTGCTCTTCTCAGAAGCGGAGGAAGAACGGTCAAGAGTTGATAAACAACTAAAAAATGCCTTGGGGTCTCTTGGTATCAAGGGCTGGTAGGACAATGATCAGCGAGATGCTTTACAGCGAGGACAATTCATTTGCTTCGATTGAGAGTTTGCCTGATGGCTGGGATCTCGTCAACATAAGTGATGTCGCTGAAGTCGTCTATGGTAAGGCCAATCCAAAGACAGAAGGGCCATATCCATTGATCGGCTCTGGAGGGATCTTCGGTTGGGTTGAAGAGCCACTTATCGATAGCTCAACGATTGTAATCGGTCGTAAGGGAAGCGCTGGTTCTGCTTATTACATTGAAGATCCGTGCTATCCATCAGATACAACATTCTTCCTCGAATGGAAGGACAAAGACAGGCTTGAACCGATATTCCTCTATTATTGGCTGCTCCTGTACCCATTATCCGGTCAAGATGCCAAGACAACTCTCCCCAGCCTAAGGAAGCCCGATCTCGAGGAATATTCCTTCCCCCTCCCTCCCCTCCCAGAACAGCGCGCCATCGTCCAAGTACTGAGCACAGTTCGGCGGGCGATCGAGGCCACCGACGCGGTGATCGCCGCCGCGCGCGAGCTGAAGCGCTCGTTGCTGGAGTACCTGTTCACCTACGGCCCAGTGCCGGTAGATGAGGCGGAGAAGGTGCATCACCAAGACTTAGATGAGTACGTAATTCCCGGCCACTGGCGCAGCGAAGAACTGGGTAAGATTGCAACTGCCAAAGGCGGCACTTCGTTTCCCAATGAATACCAAGGCCAACAAGCCGGCAAGTATCCTTTTTACAAGGTTTCGGACATGAACTTGAGTGGGAACGAGATTTTCATGACCCGGGCTAATAACTGGATTGACGATGAAACTGTTGACGAACTGAATGGTCGGGTTTTCCCCGCCGGTACGGTTATCTTCCCTAAAGTCGGCGGGGCTGTACACACTGAGAAGAAACGCGTCCTAACAAGAGATAGCTTGGTCGATAACAATGTTATGGCTGTAACAGTGCAAACTGACAGCCTTGATCCTGGGTATTTATTCAACTGGTTCAGGCGTATCAAAATAGCTTCCTTCTCTAATCCCGGCCCCCTCCCGTCGATCACACAGTCGGCAGTTGAAACTGGAAAATTGCCGGTTCCCCCTTCAGAAGAGCAGAAGATGATCAAATCTCTAATTACGGCTGTGGACCGAAAGATCGCGGCTGAGACTTCAAGTCGTTCATCACTAGGGGCCTTGTACACAACTCTATTGCACGAGCTAATGACCGGCCGGATGCGTATGCTAGCAATCTTTGATAATTGCTCTGGATGGCCAATGCAAGAGACTAATGCGAAATGACTATTGACGCAGAGATAACTGGGGTTCAAGAGCCAGCCATTCGCTATTCCGAAGAAGCGGGATGGAATTACCTTTCCAGAGAGGTCGTGCTGCGCTATCGGTATGGAGAAGAAGGTCTCCTCCTACGGGATATCTTCATCGACCAGGCCCAACGCCTCAACCCCGGCGTCGTCGATCACGCTCGCGCCGAAGATCTCGCCGGGAGGATCACACGCGCCCTGCCCCGTATCGAAGGCAACCTCGACGCCTGGGAGTACCTGCGCGGGTTGAAGACCGTCTTCCTCCCCTCCGAGGACCGTGAGCGCAACGTGCGCCTCCTTGCGGAGGATTGGCAAGACAACGAGTACCACGTCACCGACGAGCTCCGCTTCTACAATGGTTCCAAGCGCATCCGCCTCGACGTAGCCTTTTTTATCAACGGCATCCCTGTACTTTTCATTGAAACCAAATCGTCTACAAAGATAGAGGGGCCTGCCGAGGCTCTTGAGCAGGTACGCCGCTACCACCGGGAGGGGCCAGAGTTGATGGCCCTGATGCAGATCTTCAGCATCACCCACCTGGTCGATTTTCGCTACGGCCCGACCTGGTCCACCTCCCGGAAAGCGTTATTCAACTGGCGTGACGAAGCCGCCAGCCAGGATTTCGAGAGCCTGGTC
>JARGGH010000067.1 GCA_029210945.1 Anaerolineales bacterium | reverse complement strand
GGGGTGTTTGTCGACGTGCTGGTCGGGACGAGTGTGTAGGTCGGTGAGGGCGTCCAGGTCACCGTCGGTGTTTCGGTCGAGGTGGGGGTCGGCGTGCCCGAAGGCGGCACGAACGGCGTCGAAGTCATGGTCGGAGTCAGCGTGATCGTCGCGGTCATGCTCGGAGGGAGCGTCGTCTGGATTGTGATGAATGTCGCTGTGGGTTCGCGTGTCTCCGTGATCGTGGGCGTCGGCGTCTCGGTCGGGGCGCGCTGGATGGCGATCCAACCGGCGCAGTAGCACGGCAGCGTGAGCAGGATCACGCCCACCAGCAGGATATAAAGGCGGCGGCGGTCGCCCCACAAATCACGCAGTGTTTCCATTCCGCTGTGATCATATCAGCGTTGTCAGCGACCAGCAAGAACCGGCGCTCACTGCGCGACAAGTGCTGAACCACTCCTCCCGCTCGAAGGTATCTCCTCATAGGCCGTGATTTGTCAGCCGTCTTACGCCCGCAGCCTTGGCGATCGATTAAAATCACACCTAGTAAAGAACCGAGGAGTTAATGAAGCCGCGTATGTCTGCAAAGCGATCTCGACCGGCGTTCGATTGGGGCGCGCTGATCCTGCTGCTGCTCATGAACCTCGTCGCAGCGTGGGCGCTCAACGCAACCGAATGGGCGGACCACCTCGAGCTGATCCCGCTGATCAGCTTCATCGCGGTGTGGGCCGGCGCGGCGCTGGCGCGCAGTTTCTTCCCCGGCTGGTTTGCAGCGTTTCTCGGGACTGCTTACGGGCTGTTCATCCTCGGCTGGCAGATGGGCTCGACGATGGACCCGGCTCTCGAGTGGCGTGACCGTATCCTGTACCTGCTCGGCCGTCTGAGCGTATTCGCCGAGGTGGTGATCAAAGGCGAGACCAATCAAGATCCGCTCATCTTCGTGATCATCATGGCCACCCTCTTCTGGTTTCTGGGCGTTTTCAGCGTGTGGGCGACCCTGCGCAGAAGGTCAGCCTGGGGCAGTTTGCTTCTGCTCGGGCTGACGATTACGGCGTTCGCGTTTTATTACCGCGGCGAAGCCCGGATGGGGATCTTCCTGGGTATCGCCGCTTTCTTCGGCCTGCTGGTAGCGGTGCGTGTCGACCTGACGGTCAAGAGCGCGGATTGGAGCTCGCTCCGGGCACGGGTGCCTGCTGGGACGACTCTGCGCATAAGCCTCGCCGGCCTTGCCACGGCGTTTTTCCTGGTTGCGCTTGCATGGGGCGCGCCAGCCTTTGCCCGCAGCGACGAACTGGCGGGTATCTGGGATACTTTAGCCTCGCCGTTGGATCCGCTCAAAGAGCGTGTCAGCGATTCGATCGGCACGGTGCGGGGACCCCGTGCGGTTATCGCCAGTGAATACGACCGGGTCCTCGAATTGGAGGCTGGCACGCAGCCGGTCAACCGGCTGGTGATGACCGTCACCCCGGTCGATTTCCCCAGGGGCGGCGGGCGTTTCTACTGGCGGTCGATTGTCTACGAAACTTACGAGCAGAACCGCTGGCACGCACCGGAGGGTCAGACGATTAGATTTACGCCCGAAGAGGGTGATCTCCTTCCGGTCGATCAGCCAGGTCGGGAGATCGTGGAGGTTTATTTCGCCCCGCGGAGTGCGGCGCTTAAGACGCTCTACTTGCCCTCCCAGCCGATTTGGGTAAACAGGACCTCGGAAGTTGAGGGTGCGGTCGTCCAGGGCGAACCGGTCGATGTCTTTTCTGTCACGCTGAACAGCTATGTCTACGAAGGCGAGTCGTACCTGGCGCGCGCCTCCCTCTCCTCGCCAACGGCGACCCAGCTGCGGGAAGCCGGGCAGGAATATCCCGGTTGGGTGACCGAGCGCTACCTGCAGCTTCCCGATACGGTTACCGATCGTACGATCCAGTTGGCCCGGACCATCACAGAGGGGTTGAACAACCCCTATGATCAGACCGTCGCGGTCACGCGCTGGCTGCGGGGCAATATCGAGTACAGCCGGGTGACTGAAGCCCCGCCGGAAGGTGTCGATCCGGTCGACTGGTTCCTGTTCGATTACGGGATCGGGTTCTGCAATTACTACGCCAGCGCGGAGGTCGTGATGCTGCGCTCGCTGGGCATCCCAGCCCGGGTCGCGGCGGGGTTCGCGCGCGGCAGTTACCAGCCATCCTCTGCGACCTACGATGTCTATGCCGAGGATGCCCATTCGTGGCCTGAAGTTTATTTCCCCGGTGTAGGCTGGGTCGAGTTTGAACCGACGGTGTCGCAGCCGGTATTGACTCGGCCGGCGGGGGCCTCCGCAGAAGAGGACGGTCCCGGCGGATACCAGCCGGAGCCAAACGGCGGCAGCGACCTGCTGGGGAGCGAGGACCGGCTTGAGAATCTGCTCGACCTCGAGGCTCAGAGCGAGGCTGAACTTTCGGCGGCCCGGCGGGCGAGGGTCATCCGCACGATCAGTTACGTCGTTTTCGGCACTGTGCTTCTGGCGGTGGTCTGGATCCGCATTAACCCGGCAACCTGGCTGCGGACGCGCGCCTGGATCACACTTCGCTTTGAAGCGCTCGGGCTGCAGGCGCCAGAGACGATCCGCAAGCCGGGCGGTTCCTGGGATACGGGTGTGGGAAGAACCTACCAGAATTGGACCGCGTGGCTCGAACGTCTGGATTTGATCGAGGGCCGCGCGCAGACGGCGAACGAACGTGCGCTTCTATTCGCCAAGGCGCTGCCCGATTCGGCCCGGGACGCATGGACGATCGTGGATGCCTACGAGCGCGAGCGTTTTGGCGGCCGGGATGTCGACGCGCAGCCGGCAAGTGAAGCATGGGGGCGGCTGCGCTCGCAGATGTGGATGGCGTGGCTCTGGAAGCTCACCGAACGGTGGCGGAGAGAAGAATAATCGGACAACGGCACCATGCCGTGGGTTTAAACTATATGGAAAAGGATGCGCAGCGGCATGATCTATCGGGCCGCTGCGCTTGTCATCGGCTGATCTGGCACCTGGACAAGGCAGGATCTTCGGGGATTGATCTTTGAAACACCCCTCACCCTGGCCCTCTCCCCCAAGAGGCGAGGCGAGTCATTGAGCGCGGATGTATGTCGGGCTAATGAAGCCCCTCTCCTTTTATTAGAGGAGACGGGTTGGGGTGAGGTTTAACACCGTGCTGCGTCCGGGCAGATTGACGCCTTAGCTCCAATGGAGCTCCCGATCCGTCGGATCAATCCAGCGCAGGTATTTCCCTGGGTGACGGAGACCCCGTGTGCCTAATTACCCAGTCCCTGATCCCTAATCTCTTCCCCCTCACAACTCATCCGCGTAGGCGAACAGCGCCGGCGTACCGCCGGTGTGCCAGAAGAGGATCTGCTCGTTCTCATTAATGTGACCTTCGCGGATGAGATCGATTAAACCCGCACCAGCCCGGCCGGTGTAGACCGGATCGAGCAGTAAACCCTCGTACCGGGCGAAGAGGTGGA
>JARGGH010000066.1 GCA_029210945.1 Anaerolineales bacterium | reverse complement strand
CGAACCGCCGGATGCGGACCCGCATGTCCGGTGGTGTGGGAGGGGTAGGGCCGTGAGGCCCTCCCCTATCCCGATTGGTCATTCATCGGCTGCTTTCCGCGCGGGGGATCTGGAGCGCGGGCGGAAGGAAGCAGACGCCCTCGCCCTGGAGGGGAGAGGGTTTGGGGTGAGGGTGAAAGGCTAGGGATTTGTAATCAGGAATCAAGTGCCGTGATCTATGAACCAGCGTTCTAGGCCGGGCGATCTCCCAGCTCCAAGCTGGACCTCACAGTTCCTCTAATCGATCAAGGCATGTTACACTTCAAACCGAGGTAGGCACGCCCGACGCTGAATAGAAAGGGGCACGCTGTATGCATTCGATCCGCAGGATGAACCACTACCGCAAGGCGGAAAGAGCCTGGCAGAAGAAATGGAACGCGCTGGCGCCAGGGGAGGGGGATCCCGCCCCGGATTTTAAGCTTTCGGACGTTGAGGGGAAGGCCGCGGTCCGTCTGTCGGACTACCGGGGCGAAAAACCGGTGGCGCTCGTTTTCGGAAGCTTCACCTGACCACCTTTCGTCGGCGGGGCCGTGAGTCTCCGCGATTTATATGAACGCCACCACGATAAAGTGCAGTTCCTGATGATCTACATCCGTGAAGCGCACCCGCGCGATGGATGGTGGCTCGGGGGCGGTCTGCCCGGCTGGTTCTTGCGTCGATCGGGGTCGCAGGCCGCCACGGAGATCGAGGACCCAAAGACATTGGAAGAGCGCAGGCATGTCGCAGGGCAATGCGAAGATACCATCCAGCTCGGCATCCCGACCCTCGTCGACGAACTGGACGATCGTGTCAGCAAGGCGTATGCGGCCAAGCCAACCCGGCTCTACCTGGTCGGATTGGACGGCCGCGTGGTCTACGTCGGCGGGCTTGGTCCTTTCGGCTTCAAACCAGCCGAACTGGGGAATGCCATCGAGCGCTACCTCGCCGAGCTCGGGTGAGGGCGGTCGGGACAGCATCGCATTTTCCACCCTGTTCCCCAGCATGCAACGGGGCCGGACACACTCACGGTGTGTGAGGCCGCGTTTCACTTCAACCGATTCAAGAATTACAGGAAACGATGCCGGAGGGACAAATCGCAGCGGGCTTGAGACCTCGTCCGGTTTCTGACCAGGCTTCTTCAGCCGGCTGTGGCGGAACGTAAAACCAGAACTAACGCGGGATACCCCGTACCGCTCGAGTAAGAAACCCTCTCCACTCCGCGTCGTAAAAGCAGCGGGGCGATGCTGGATTGGCTTCCATCCAAAGTCTTGATTTCATGATGGATTCGCTCAAAGGCTCGACCTTGGTAGGGCCAAGGAGCATCAGACGCATTATTGGACGTACCTGTATTAGAGGCAGTTTCTCGTGAAAGGAGAAATCGAGGATGGTAAAGGTTTCGATCGTTGTCTTTGCTGAGATGGATGACCATGCGGATCGAGCACGAGTGGTGAACGCACTGGAGGCGGTTAAGGAGTTGAAGGAACATGGGGATGATGTCGAGCTGATTTTCGACGGCGGCGGCGTGACATCAGCGGTCGCCATGGCCGACCCGGATCACCGGCTGCATCGCCTGTACTCGCTCGTCGAGGATCGTATCGGCGGGATCTGCCGCTACTGCGCAAGGGCTTTTGACGTATATGAGAAGGCGGAAGAACTGGGTTTGACCTTCCTGGCCGAGTATGACCAGCATCCCAGCTTGCGGAATCGGCTGGTCGAGGGCTACCAGATCATCACCTTCTAGATCCGCAAGAGGGGGCTTGATAAAGGCGCGGCCTGCCTGCGCGCCGTCGAGAGGCATGCCCCCGGATCTGCGCGGCGTGCTCATGAAACTGAGCCTTCGGCTGGACGAGAGCGAAGATTGAGGTCCTGATCTTCGCTCTCATCGATTCCCAGGCCGGTCCTGAGCACGATCACTCACCTCACATATATACCCCGCACCCCAATCTGCGGACGGAGCTTCCCTGCGCGCTCATCTCAGGCGCCATCAATGCTGTTGGCGGGGCATTCTCAACCCCCGCTCTCCCATTTAAATGGCTCAACCTCGACGCTCGCCTGAAATCGGACAGATTAGGTAAGAAAACCGGGACGGGGATCGTCATATTCGTAAGACGGACATCCGTACATAGCTCAAGGAGGAGAAAACATGGATATTCTAGGATCGATCATCGCAGGGCTCGTCGGAACTCTGCTCATGACGCTGCTCATGTACATGGCGCCCTCGATGGGTATGCCCAAGATGGACATCATCGGCATGTTGGGCACGATGTTCACGTCCGGGGAACGCGCCGCAAGGGCGCTCGGGACGGTCATGCACTTCATGATGGGAGCCGTGTTCGGGATCGCTTACGCATTCCTATGGAACGTCGGGGTCGGCAGCCCGACCTGGGTCTGGGGGTTGATCTTTGGAGCCGGGCATACCGTTGTGGCCTTGCTCACGATGCCGCTCATGATGGGCATGCACCCGCGCCCTCCTGAGATGGAGAGTGGGCCCAGAATGATGCTCGGATCGTTGATGGGCCACCTGGTGTTCGGGCTCGTCGTCGCGCTGGTCTATCAGGCTTTTATCTAACGATCGCGCTTATACCCGCCGGTGATTTCTCGGTGCGAGAAGCGGCTGCCACTGAAATTGCCGGGAATCGGGTCAGGTACGAAAGGAGGTGGGGCATCATCCAGAAACTCGAAAGTTGAAGTTCCTCTCAGATCCCCCAGGATTAAGGAGCAATGAGATGTCAGTAAAGAAATCGATTTTTGGTGCGATCCTTTTTGTCAGCGTTCTGGCCATAACGGCAACACCTGTTCTCGCAGCTGGTTTTACCCATGCACCTGCGATCACGGTCGACGGTGAGGGATACTACCTCGCTGGAGCGCCGGATGGTGAGGGCGGCGCCTCGGATATCCCCGGCCATTACTGGGTTCAATCCGGCCCTGACCGGCTGGTAGGCAAGCATTACAACACGGGTCCCTTCGGGGCGCCGAGTTGGTGGTCAAGCGATGCCGGTGGCGGTGAGCTTCTCTACGTGGTCACCGCGGTGATCGACACCTGGACTCCGGAGAAAGCGGAGGCCTACGCCGCCCGCGGCTATGTTCACTACCACGAACTTGTCAGCGTGGCTGACGGATCGCCGCACCCGACCAAAGTCATCTGGCTGAAGCATACGGCGGTCACAAGCTTCACGTTGGATGGCGGTCCCCATCCTGAACTGAGCCACGAAGTCACCCCGGGCATCGATACCGGTTTCATCCCCAACGGGAGCATGCCATATAACCAGTAGGGTTGTGGGTACGTCTTGGACGACGTGATTCGGCGTGCCTTTTGATCGACGTGCGATCGGCTACGGCAAGGCGAACTTGAGGCCAGGCCGGGCGGGAGAGATCTCGCCCGGCCCTTTTGTACGCCCGGCATGGGCGATAGCTAGGAGGTGAGAGTCCTCTGCGGGCGTTGATCCGACGAACCGCTAGCCAAAG
>JARGGH010000065.1 GCA_029210945.1 Anaerolineales bacterium | reverse complement strand
ACAAGCTCGGTTGCTTTAGTTAGGACCGTCGCAGTGAAGGGCTCAAAGCCCCGCCGCTTGCGGCGGGGTAGTTTACTCTCCTTATCGAAAACCAAACGCATGCCCTCTTCAAAGGGGATGTAAAGCACGTCTCCGGCCTTGATTTCTTCTTCGTGGTCATATCCATGGAAAGGGTCGCCCGGATAGTAAGCATAAACGCCTTCGTGCGCTTCGACAACGCCGCCGGTCTCAACTTCTACGACGCCAATGTGGGCTGTGTTCTCGGCCAGAGCTTCGTTCAGGTACTCAGCATATTGGCGGTTGGTGACATCGGTAACCATGATCTCGTAGTCGTAGTCAACCGGCGTTGGGTGATCGTGCTGTCCATAGGGAAATTCGCCGGCCGGCACCATTGCCCACGAATCGGGATCCACACCCGTCTCAATGTAAGGCGGCTTGATCGCGCCGATATCTGCTTCAGGGCTGCAGCCGGCTGCCAGCAAGAAGAGTGTCGCCAGTAGGAGGTATGCTCGCTTCATTCGTTTTCACCTTCCAGCAGGTCGTTTAATTCCTGCACTTTCCTTTCCTGTTCTTCCAGCGCACTCTTGGCTCTCGCCATGCGTTGGGCGGTGAATTCGTGTGACCAGACCCCCCGCGTTTGGAGCAAGTCGTAGAGCCTCCAGATCATAAATAGTGCCAGGAGCACCAGAACCAGACCCAGTCCCAAATCGGTCAGAAGCATAACTGTGTTCACGAGCGGTTGCTGGCTGATTTCGTCGACGAAGAGCCGTTTCATGGAGAATACCGTCACTGACCCGAAGGCGAGATTTGATAGGATGATGATCGACCAGCCGAACCAACGGCGCAGTCTCCCTTTCAATCCCGAGAGGTCGGCGAAGTAGAGCAGGATAATCGTGGCGATAAGCGAGGCCAGGATGTGCCAGTGGCCCGTCAGTGTGATGCGCTCCTCCCGATGGGGCCAGACGCGGAAGATCTCCTCCAGCTTGACAGCCATAAAGATGCCCACGCCGCTCACCGTGAAGTTCATGAAGACCATCTGCCAGCCCGGGCCAAAACGCAGCGGATCGCTCAGCAAGGCTTTGAGTTTCTGCCAGAAATTCGGTTTCTCTATATCTCTGGTGCCGTCCTTTATCAACTTGTCCCAGGCGAAGATCACATACAGCAAAGCCGCCAGCATGACGAACACAGAGCCGAAGTAGATGATCGTATGGGCCCATTCCAGCCAGACGACCGACAATGCGCCGGTGGTGATGATGATCGTGCCGACGATCATCAAGGGCATGGCGATTTTGTGGAGCAGACCTTTGAACTTGATCCGTTGCCCGACAATGAGCGTGATGGCGACGGCGATCAGCGTGAGCATGATATGGAGATGCCCGATGATGGCCTTCTGCAGGCTTGTATGATGCGGGAGGCGGATCAGATCCTCGGCGAGAAAGGTCTCATGCCCATTGCCCCAGTAGGAGCCGGTGACCGCGCCGAAGGTGGCGGAGACCAGCGTCGCGACGGCCATCACAAAGAAGGCTGTCCGCTCCAGATCCAGCCCGTTTCTTATGTGGGCATAGGGGGAGTCCGGTTCGAGGCGGTACTCCTTCTTCCAGGGCCATAAGGCAGCTGCCAGCAGAATCCCCGCAAAGAAAACCAGCGATTGGCCGAGCAAGAACAGGCCGTGATAGATGAAGTTGTGCCCCCAGTAGGCGAACAGCAGCCCAAAGACGGCAGCCGTCAGGTAGCCGACAGTGATGGTGCTGTTGATGATGGTCTGCTCGTGCTGCTTCATGGGAACCAGCTCGGTGATGAAGTAGACCTCGATGGCGATGATGGTCATGGAAATTGTGTGGTAGAGCATGATGATGCGCCCCTCACGCTCCGCCTGGACGAGATCCATGCCCAGCAATCGCACGGTGACATCCTTAACCCCCCCGCTCGACCATCGGGCCCGATAGTGTGCCGAAAATCGCCGTGATCAAGGAAACCACCGCGATGGCCACCAGGGTTAGACCCCGCGTGGAGCGGAAGAGGTAGTCAAATCGCCGCTTCAATTCATGCATGTAGAAATTCCTCCGGTTGTTTGTCTCCGCCAACCGCCTGGGTGAACAGCCCATCGAATCGGATCAGCGTCGTGAAGGCCTCGCTGAGGGAATATGGCTGTGACCCGGTTGAAAAGAAGCCCGGCGCTGTGCCGCCCGGGCCGTCCGAGATACGATCGATGCTCACTGGCGTGCAATCCTTCTCCGCTTCGGAGCCCCGGGAGGGTTTCGTCCATGGAAGGACGAGGCCCTCCCGGAGAGCGGATGACGACGGCCTGTCCAGGGCTTCTTGAGCAGCATGCACCTATTAAAGTGCAGATGCAAGCCCTGCCGAATGGCTATCCCGCTTCCCCTTCGATCATCTTCCGGCCGGTGGGGAGCAGCATATAGATCAGCAAGGCTGTGCTCACAACAGGTGCGACCAGGAACATCGAGAAGCGACCGATTTGGAAAACGTCTGTCAGGCCAACAGGGTAGCCGCCGAACATGGACAACGAGGCTGCGAACAACCCAAGCGGATACGCCCAGGATTTTCGCTTAACAAGGCCGTAGATGAAGGCCGCCCAGGCGACCGCTCCCCACCAGTTGATTAATTGCCCCATGGCGTACATTCCGATAGGGAAGCTAACCTGAGAGGTCTGATAGCGTGACAGCGCGCCAACACCGTCGATAAAGGTCAGAACGTAAGCCAGCCCGCTGACGAAAGCCAGCGCGATGATTTTCTTCTCCACACCACCGATAGCCAGCATCCCGAACCAGAGCACAAAGGCGATTATGAACACGGATACGGTCGGTGTGGGGAGGTTGATGCTGGCAGCCGGGATCATTGGGAAGAACCCGGAGAGGATTTGCACCGAAGAGGCGACCACCCCCCAGCCCCAGGCCCAATCCTTTCCGTCTATGAATCCGTACAACACCGGAACCCATAGCGCTCCGGCGGCCATGCCCGCCCAACCCAGGAGGGCGTACACGATGCGCACGGTGATCGCCTCGTCCGGTCGGCCATCAAGGATCTTGCCTTCCACAGTGGGCATGTAGGTCGCGGCCAGCAAATAAAGAATGAGCAGGGCGGTGAGGATGCCTACAACGGCCAGGATGACCCCAAGTCTGTTATTGCCTTTCATTGGATATATTCTCCTTCTTATGATTTATGCGGTTGCAGCTGAAGCTCTCCGGTTCGCACAAAGAGCCTTCTGTATGCGACAACATTCATTAGAGTGCTCGAGCCGCCGTCACTGAAGATCTGAGATTTGTGAAAATTGCGATCCATTCTAGTCGGGTCAATCGATGGTCACCTTCCTCGCTGTTGTATCGTTTCCGTCTGATAAAGGGTCTTGCTATAATCATGCACCGTTCAGTGAAAAGTGACATTGTATGAGAAATTTATCACAAAGTGTTATTGCAGTATTTGAGTCTGCTGAAAAAAGGTCTGATGACTCAAATAGTGGGACGTGAATGCCTTTATATGGCCGTTTTCCATGGTTT
>JARGGH010000064.1 GCA_029210945.1 Anaerolineales bacterium | reverse complement strand
CGCAGGATGCCCGAGGCGTAGGGCCGCACACCGCCCTCCTGGGCCCAGTGCGCCACCCGGCTCATGTGATATGTCAGCGAATCGTACGTATTCGGCGCCGCGTACCAGGCAGACAGCGCGGTGATCAATAGTATGGCGCCAATGAGCAGCAATATGCCGCGATCGATCCAATCACGAGGCAGGGCAATTTTGGGCCAATCCAGCAGGCCATCTTTCCGCCTTCTTTGCCAGAAAAGCCCGGCAAGCGCGATGGCGGGCGATATCCACAAGATGAGAAGAACGCCGCGATTGACGAGCGCGAAGAGGCTCAGAATTTCCAGCGCCGCGACCCCGAACACACCGGTTACGGTCAGGGCGCGCAGGAACGCATGCCTCCATCCCCAGCGGAACACATTCCTCAGGTGAAGGGTGAGCGCTATGAGGATCAGTGCAGGCAAGCGCGCAAGAAAATGAGATCAGGTTGCTTGCGATGGCCTTAGAGACCGTTTTGAGGTCGCCCATGCCGGTTTTACTTCAAGCATATAGTAGACATAAGGAATTCTCATCAGCCAGCCCCGGCGGCTTCCCAGGATGCTTCGATGGCGTTGGCTTCGACAGCCATGCCGAGCAGGAACCACAACCAGACCATCAGGCTGACGCTCTGCATGAGCGGCAGAAAAACAAACGCGACAAGAGCGCCAATCCAGCCTGAGAATGCCGTGCCAACGACGACTTTAATCGCTGGATCGGCCCGCCCGGGCCATATGCGCCAGAGACGCGCCAGGCAGGCGCCCCAGAACGCTAACCACAGGGCCAATCCCCAGACGCCCATCTCCATCGCAATCTGAAAGAGCGAACCCTCAACATGATAACGCGCTTCGGTGTTCATGAGGATCAGCGCGCCCTTGGGCTCGACCATCCCCATACCCACACCGCCGGGATTTTGAAGGAGGAAGCGGGTTGCTTCGATACTATCTTGAATGTGATACTCTCGCGACAGCCTCTGCGTGGTTGCCACGAGATGCTCCAAAGTGCCGGTAACGGCTAGAAGACCGAACAGCACAACAGCAATGATGGCGGCCAATGCAACGATCCAGACGAATGAGCGGCTCCGTATCACCTGGGGTTTCTTCTCTTGCTGAAAGACGATTAAGAAAATGACGCTCAAACCGGCCGCTCCGAGACCTAGCAGCGCGCTGCGCGAAAAAGTCAAGGCCGTTCCAAGGACAAACAAGCCCGACATCGGCGCCAATCCCCACCGCCACTTGTTTTTCGCCGACAGCACACCGAACGCGCTGCCCAGCGCGAGCAGGAGCATATCAACGGCGAGTTCATTCGGCCCGCTCACCGTTGAGGTTGGACGAATGTAAGCTTCCCCGCGTACAGAGATCGTCGGCGCAACCAGGCGCCCAGCCTGATCAATATATCCCCACTGCCTGTACATGGTTTCGGTCCAGCCGAAGACCTGCCATAGCTCGAACAGCAGCATGATGGTCCCCGCGAGCAGCAGAACGATAAGCAGAGCTTGAAGCTGTTTCTTCGTGGGTTTAAAAGCCCTCGCCAATACAAAGACTGCCAGTGGTTGAAGGTAGCCACGCATGGAAGTGAAGCCGGCGCGCAAATTAGGTGAGAGAAGAGTATGAATAATTGCCACTAAAATTGCGGCGATCAATAGCCAATCGAGCAAACGAAGCTTAGGCAGCTCTCTCGTCCGCCAATAATCTTTCAGCCACTGCGCTGCCAGAACCAACGCCAATGCCAGGATGAGCACAAACCACCACCTGGAAATGGCGTTAACCCACTCCGGCGAAAGGTCGGTGCTGGCATTCATCCAGCGGATCGATAGATCGCGGAACGGAACGAGCAGCACCAGCGCGGCCAGCACCGGGAATGGCCGCTTCCAGGCGGCCACAAATGCGACCCCGCCCAGGACAAAAACGACGAATAGAGTGCTCAACCCATAGTCAGCCATGCCACTCTCCGATAGCAACAATTTACCGATAGTCTAATGGGAAACTGGCCTTTAGGAAACTAGAAGGCCCCTTTGCCGCGGATGACCACCCAGGGTGTGCGCAGCAGAATCTGGATATCCAGCCAGAGGGAGTAGTTGTAGACGTAATAGAGGTCATCATCGGTGTTCAGGTGCATGGGCTTATCAGAACGTCCGTTGATCTGCCACCAGCCGGTGATGCCCTGCGGCACGGCGAAGCGCTTGCGCTGCCAGGAGTCGTAGCGATCGACGAGCCAGGGCATCTCCGGCCGCGGCCCCACCAGGCTCATGTCCCCTTTAAGGACGTTAAACAACTGGGGCAGTTCATCCAGGCTGTAGCGGCGGAGGAATTTCCCCACGCGCGTCACGCGCGGGTCGTCGGGGCGTTTGTGGATCACCGCACCATCATCAGTGATTTCGGCGATCTGTTCCAGCTCCTCCTCTGCACCGACCTTCATCGTGCGGAATTTGAGCATCTCGAAAATACGCCCGTTCTCGCCCACCCGCTTCTGCTTAAAGAGCACATTCCCCGGGCTGTCCATTCTGATTAAGATTGCCGCAGCGAGCATGACTGGCGAACTCAGAAGCAGCAGAATCGAACCTACGATTACATCAAAAGCTCGTTTCAACCATCTCACCGGTCCGACAATGACCGGGTCGCGAAGGCCAATGATCGGGATACCCCCGAGAACTTCTGCGTTCGCCCTGACGAGAGCCATTGAGAAATAATCCGGTATGATCTTGATGCGTACCGGAAGTCTCTCAAGCTCAGTCATCACGAGATTAATGCGGTCCAAGGCCCAGATTGGCAGGGCTACCCAAACTTCGTCAACTTTCTTATCAGACACAACCTGCTGAACATCAAGTATATTCCCAAGGACCTGCAAACCTTGAAACTGTTGACCCAGTTTCTCGGGGTCATCGTCTAAGAATCCCACAAGGTTGTAGCCCCAGCGGCTGTGATCTTCGATGACCTGCGCGACACGTTGCCCTAACTCTCCCGCGCCCAGGATCAAGATTCTGTTTCGCACACCAGGTCGTGTGCGACCCACCAGTCGATAGTAAATCCGCAGTATTGCCCGGTAGAGGAGCAATAATCCCAGGTTTACAATAAAGAAGTAGATAAACTGCAGCCGCGAGATCTCACGGTAAGTCAAGTAAATGAAACCTGCCATGAGAATGGTCGCGACGATTGAGGACCAGATAACCCTGCCCGCTTCGTTGAACCAACGCAAGACCCGCTCGGGGTTGTAGACATCATTCAACACCAACGCCACTGACCACGAAAGGATCGCAACGAGGTAGACAGGCCAGGGCAGTGTTGTGACCTCTGTGGGAAGCGCCCCGGAGCGACCGAAAGGCAATACCGACCGGAGATAAGTAGCGATGTAGAGCCCGATCGGGGTAATCAGGAGATCGGTGAGAAATAGTTGCACGCTGAGCGGTGAGACTCGGGAAGATCTCATTCTTCATAAGCTCCAGAGGATTTTATCCTGCGGTTAAGCATAGCAAGGATTAAGTATCGCGACAATGATGTTGTCTTACGCTGTGGTCTAGCGCTCCAGACAACGGTCGCAACCAGGATGGACGGTGGTAACTGGACTCGAATATTCCTCTTTCTAATTGCAAGGGGGATACTGTATAAAATGAGCAACCATACCTGGGGGAGAAGGACTTGGAACTCAAAGAGTAGATCGCCTTATTGAGCACTCAAATAGAGATTCTCATCATATACTCAAAGGTATCTTGAGAA
>JARGGH010000063.1 GCA_029210945.1 Anaerolineales bacterium | reverse complement strand
GGCTAGCGGTTCGTCGGATCAACGCCCGCAGAGGACTCTCACCTCCTAGCTATCGCCCATGCCGGGCGTACAAACAGGGGCGACCCGGAAGGTCGCCCCTGTTAGATGCAAGCAACCGATCTTTACGGAAACCTTGAAAGCACCGTCGCCGGCGTCGGGACCGGCGTGCGCTCCCCCAGCGCTAACTCGGCCGGCGCCTTGCCGGCCTTCTTCGAAGCGCTCTGGAAGACCGCGATTGGCGTCCCCTTCTCCGCCAGTTTCAAATCGACCAGCGCCTGCCCGAGCAGGTAGCCCTCTGAATCGACCGCACAGGAGGTCACAAAACCAACCACCTTGCCGCGCGCCTCGACGACCGGATCGCCGGTGTGCGCCATGCGCACGCCCTTTTCGTTGAAACGGAAGCGCACGACCACGCTGTCCCGCCCGGCCTCCTGCTCCAGATAGGCCGTGCGCCCGATGAACCACGGCTTGTAGGTCTTCACGTAGGCCGCGAAACCGGCGTGCCCGACGCCCAGGTCGCGATCGCCGGCCATCTCGTGGCCGTACAACGGCAGACCGGCTTCGGTGCGCAGCGAGTCGCGCGCCCCCAACCCGACCGGCAGCAACCCGAACGGCTCACCGACCTCGAGCAGCTTCTTCCAGAGCCCAACGCACCTATCCGGGTGCACGAACAGTTCGTACGCCACCCGCTCGCCGGTGTAGCCCGTGCGGCTTACGATCAGGTCAAACCCGCCGAACTCGCCTTCCATCACGCCCGCCCAGGGCATCGCCTTCAGCGTCGCAGCGGTCTCATCATCGCAGCCCATCGCCAGCAGGATCTCGCGGCTCTTCGGGCCCTGGATGGCGATGTCGACGCGCATGTCCACGCCTTCTTTGGGATCACGCAGGTTGCGCAGCGTGCACCCCCGGCCGAACGCCTTCGCCCACGGCCGGTCTTCATCGACACGCACCTCGCCATTTTTAACCGCGTTCAACCAGGCCCAGTCCTTGTCGTCGTTGGAGGCGTTCACCACCACGAGATAGGTCTCGGGCCTGTAACGGTAGACCATCGTATCGTCGATCACATGGCCGGTCAGGTCCAGGAACTGCGCGTAGAGCGATTCGCCTACCTCCAGAGAAGCGGCGTCGTTGGTGAGCACCGAGTTCAGGAAGGCGCACGCCTCCGGACCGCTGACCTGGTAGACGCCCATGTGGCTCACGTCGAACAGCCCGGCCGCTTGCCGCGTTGCGGTGTGCTCCTCGAGCACGCCCGTATACCAGACCGGCATATCCCAGCCCGCAAAGGGCACCATCTTGGCGCCCATCTCGCGGTGGGTCTCGTTGAGCGCCGTCTTCCTGACCGGCGGGTCTTCCGGCTCTTCCCAGGTGAAGGCGGGCAGCGCCTCACCGCTCACCTCTTCCATGCCGAGATACCACGGTTTGTCGCTGCCATCAGCCTCATCGGTCGATTTGGGAAGCGAATCGACGCCATCAGTAGCCCGCACGACCACCGGCCCGGGGAACTTAAGATCAAGATCGCCATCCACGACGGCAACGTAGCCATCGGAGAGGTCGCGCAGCCAGGCGACCAACCTGCCCGCCGAGGCGCCGGGCACGGTGAGCTTCCAGACGCCACCATCCACTGGCCGCGACACGGCTGCAGTGATGCTGCCCTCGTCAAGCCCGAGCTTCACGGTGTGCGATTCGCCCGGATTGATCGCCAACGGCCGGGCGGAGGTCATCCAGCGCACGAAATCCTCGACCTCATCACCCTCCAGTTCGATCGTCATGAAGGCTGCATCGGGGATGGCATCATCAAGGTAGTAGAAGTGTGGATAGCCGTGTTCGGTAGGTTCGAAATCGATGCCCGCCTTGAGCGCCAGATCACGCACCTTCATCTTCACGTCTTCGAGCACGTCAAAATCGACCTTCGACCGGCGCAGCGTGCCCTTCCGGCCAGCGTAGCCGTAGGGTTCGCAGGCCTGCAGCAGTTCGGCGATGTACCCGGCGAGCTGTTTCACCTCGCCCACACCGAAACCGCGCTGCGTGATCCAGGAGGTGCCCATACGGATGCCGTCGGGATCGAAGGCTGAGAGGTCGCCCGGAATCGTGTTGCGGTTGACGACCACCCCGGCGATGTCCAGAATGCGCGCCGCCTGGTCCCCGGAGAGCGTCGTTCCGTCGTCGCCGACGATAGAGGTGCAATCCAGGTTCATCAGGTGCGTGTCCGTCCCGCCATACGGGATGCGGAAGCCGGCCGCTTCGAACGTTTCTGTGAACGCGATGCAGTTCTCCACGACACCTTTTTGCAGTTTCCTGAACTGCTCCGTCTGCGCCAGCTTGAACGCCACTGCCTGACCGACCATTTTCTGGATGTGCGGCCCGCCCTGCTCCCCGGGGAAGACGCCCCGGTCAACCTTGCGGGCGATCGACTTTGAGGCAGTCAGGATCACCGCGCCGCGCGGCCCGCAGAGTGATTTGTGCGTCGTGAACGTGATCACATCGGCGATGCCGACCGGCGAGGGGTAAACACCGGCCGCCACCAGGCCGGCGACGTGGGCGATATCGGCGAACAAGATCGCACCAGTTGAATCGGCGATCTCACGGAAACGTTTCCAATCGACCTGCCAGGGGTACGACGAATAACCAGCGATGATGATCTTCGGTTTGTGCTGCTCGGCCAGAGCGGCGATCTGGTCGTAGTCGAGACGCTCCGTCTCCGGATCGACGGTGTAGTGGACGGGGTTGTACAGCTGCCCTGAGCGGTTGACCGATGAGCCATGCGTCAGGTGCCCGCCGTGGAGCAGGTTCATGCCCATCAACGTGTCGCCGGGTTTCAAGAGCGCGTTGTAGACGGCGTTGTTGGCCGGTGCGCCGGAGAGCGCCTGTACGTTGACATACAGGTCATCCGCCGTCAGGCCGTTGGTTGCGAACGTCTCGGCGCAGCGGCGCCGTGCCAGGGCCTCGATCGCGTCGGCGTACTCGACACCTTTGTAATAGCGCGGGTCGGAGTAGCGGCGGTAGGCCGCCAGGCGCGGTTCGTAATCCAGGATCTCGCTCTCGTCCATCCTGCGCGTCGCCTCCGGCGGGTAGCCTTCGGCGTAGACGTTCTGGAACGCCGAGCTGAGCGCTTCGCGCACAGCCGCCGGCGCGGCGCTCTCAGAGGGGATCAAGATTAATTTGCGAAATTGTCTTTCGGCTTCAATCTGGGTCAGCTCGTGCACTGCGGGATCGATGTCTTCAAGATCACCGCGGAAGAGGAAATCGGACATGTTTGGATGCTCCCTTGTGGATAGCTTCATTGACGGCCACTTGGAGGCCAGGCGGGTCGAGCTGTCTGACAAGTTGATTGTATGCCTTAACCTCCTCTGACGGCAAGGAAGGCTATCATACACAGACGCTGCGGTTCATCCCCAACCCGGCGGATTTCTCCACAAAGCGCGGCTCATCCCCCTTCACCCTGCATATAAAGTCTGATTGCCTGCGCAGGCCCCCTCCAACCTCAAAATCATGGCTCTGCTCCGCAGCCGTCAGCAAGCTGACGGACTCCGCGATGGCTCTTTCCTCCGAATCCATCATCCGGAATCCGATGGTTTGTCTTCTGTGTCGGCGGACTCAGTTTGTGGCGCCCGGGTGCCCGGGTTACCTAATCACTGATCCCTGATCACATACCTTAATATTTCCCCCCTCCGCGCATTCCATATAGACTATCCCCCTATACCGTCAGGAGGACCCATGAGCCGCTTCGACCACTT
>JARGGH010000062.1 GCA_029210945.1 Anaerolineales bacterium | reverse complement strand
CGCTTTGCCTGCCTTCGGCAGACCGGCTTTCCTCCCCGCCGCAAGCGGCGGGGTTTCCAGCCGGAATCTCTCATGAAACCCGAGCATCTAATCCAGGACGGCCTATTCCGGCGTGTTTGTAATCCAAATTACCTGGGGGAACTGCTTATCTACGGATCCCTGGCGCTGCTCTCATCCCACTGGGCGCCATTTCTCGTCCTTGCGGCATATCTCACGCTCTACTGGATTCCGAACATGCTCCGCAAAGACCGTTCGCTCTCGCGCTATCCAGAGTTCGAAGCATACAAACGCAGGACCAAACTTTTCATCCCGTTTCTGATCTGATTCATCTCCGCTTAAAGCAACGCCGGGGCGATTTGGACAGGAGCGCGGGGCTGCAAGAATGATGGTTGAGACCTGGGCTAATCTTGAACAAGGTTAAAAATCGAAGGCATACTCTGCCGAAAGTGGGAATTAATGATGAGCCAGCCGGTGTTTACTCGAATCAGCCGCCCGATCGATCCCCGGCACCCGACCAATCTCGCAATCCTTGTCCTGACATTGATCGTTGCCGGTGCGGCAGCCGGGATTACGTTTATCAGCGGCGCAAGCCTCCTCCCTGCGCTGGCCATAGGCGGACGCCTCTCCGTTACATTTTTCCTGGGGTGGGCTATCGCCCGGGAGTATGACCCGGACCATCCCCATTCCGCATTTGCGGCCGCTCTGGCAATCCTGGTCGCATCTCTGCTCGGGGGTATACCACCAGCCTGCTTTTCATTGCATTCCTTCTACTCATGCTGCGCTACATCAACCGCAGCACCGGCGAAGCTGCCACATTTGTCGATTTGTCGGCCGGCCTGATCCTCACCGCGTGGCTCAGCTGGACAATGGACTGGACCGTGGGTATTCTGGCCGCTGTTGCATATTCAATCGACGGGATGCTCGCTGAAGAGCGCAGGATCAGGTTTTCATTCGCCGCGCTTGGAGTGTTGATCGCAGTTGTCACGCGGTTTTGGCACCCGGCCGCAAACTCCTTTTCCGGTTTAAATGGTCAAATCCTGGTGCTCGCGGTTGGCTTCTTGCTCATAAGCCTGCCTTTATACTCAGGATCGAGAACGATCAGAACGGTTGGCGATCTGACCGGTGAAACGCTCGATCCGTCGAGAGTTCGGTGGGCACAGGTTTATTACCTTTTCGCCGTCATCATGATCGGCTTGAGGTCGGGAGGGGTTGAGCCTGGCGACATGATCGCTGCCGGTTCCATCATTGTCGGGAGCTCGATTTACTATCTAATCAGCCGCCTGTCTCCGAGATTGCGATTGGATGGTGAATCGGAGAAAGCATCGGATAAAGACGAAACCCGCTGACAAGCGGGTTTTTTTATGCCATCTCAGGTTGTAGAGCCTCGCTCACGCGGCTGCTCTCAGCGTTTTCTGGAGTGTGAAGTACGTGTAATGGTATTGAATGCGCCCTTTGACCAGCCCCAGCGTATCATTGCCGTCCACAATCAGGCCTTTTTCACTCCAGGCTTCCCAGGTGAAGTGGCGGGTCCTACCCGTGCCCGACTTGCCGGTGACTTTATACTCCGCCCCGGGTATCAATTCGGTGAATAATGAACGGTACCACTGTTCCACATGGGGCCGCCCGACAATCGTCCTTTCCCCTGTGACGTGCGCCGCATTTTCATTGTACAACCCGGCAACAAACATAGGGTCATGCTGGTTCATGCGCCCGATCAATCGCTCGGGCATGTCAGCAACGGGTGGCTCTGCCGGCCAATCGTAATCCCCGACGGCGTTGAAGAGGTCAATGTATTTAGGACGCGCCGCGAAATCCCACGACCAGGCGTTGGCAGCGGATAGACCCAGGGCTTGTGCTTTCGCCAGGAACCGCGTGATTTCATCCGCCGTTGGTCGCCAATCGCCACGAGCGTACGTCGGTGCCGTCGGTATAACCGGCCGCGCCGGCTTCAGCGCCATATACTGCTCGACACAACGTTCCAGCTGCTCTTCCGGATTGTGCATTTGCTCAAAATAGACCTGGGGCATGCTGTAATCACATGCCTCCAAGAACTCCGTATACGGGAAGGCCTGGTGAGTCCGCGGGTAGCGGTAGGTACTGAGCGCGACCGGCGTATCCGGAAGACCTGAACGCAGTTCTTGCATAAATAGGCTGGCCGCAGCACGTTTGCTGGTGTCCCGGTACTCACCTTCTGCATCGATCACATAACCGTCAAGATCCAGCTCGGTCATCCGGTTTAATGCAAGCCGAGCTTCGTTCAAAGGATCATAACCGCGCACGTAATGCCACCCCCAGACCTCGATCCCTTCGGCTTTCAGAGCTGAAGCCACCGGCGGGATGAGATCGATGTTGCGGTCAAAATCGAAATTGTATGGCCAGGTGGATCCATCAGCGATCTTAATCATTGCATGCGAGAGGCCGGCCTTCTTCGCACGCGCGGCGATCAACTCTGCTGAGCCACCATCACAATATGGCAATTGCCAGAGATAATATCCTTTACCCTTCAAGCTCATCCACAAACCTCCACAACTTCGCTCAATTAATCAACCACCGGTTCATCAGCTTCAAGGCCGGTGCCTTGCGCCCGCGTTTCTGCATCCAGACCACCTGCGCGTCTGACTGCGTCAGGACCATACCGTTCTCGAATACTATCGATCGCCTCCTGCAACCGCTCCTCTTCTTCCCACGTCCGATCGAACAGCTCCAGCTGGCGCACGGGTTCGACAAGATCCGAGACGCCAACACCAATTAACCGGATGGATCGTCCCCCCTGCCAGGCCTGATCCAGCAGGGCGAGCGCCGTCCCGAAAATTTCCGGAACGCGATCGGTCGGCTGCCTCAACTTAGTCTGCCGGGTGATTGTCTCAAAATCCGGCCAACGCAGCTTTAGCTTTACCGTCCATCCCATACGCTCTTCCTTGCGCAACCTCCGGGCCACCTGCTCACTCAGACGCAACACTTTCTGCTGAATCTCCACCGGATCGACAATATCTTCTGAAAAAGTGCGTTCGGCGGATATCGAGCGTGGGTCATGCTCTTCCACCACGGGGCGTTCATCCTCCCCCCTTGCTCTTGATGCAAGTTCCAGACCATGTTCCCCAAAACGCTGTCTCAATAAGTCCGGGTGCAGCGCAGCCAGGTCTCCGATCGTCTTGACCCCGATTTCCGCCAACCGTTCCTGGGTTTTTGGACCGACTCCCCACAACATTCTGACCCCCAGCGGTGCCAGAAATCCGGCCTCCTCACCAGGTGGCACTTGCACCAAACCGGCAGGCTTCCCAACTTCCGTGGCGATTTTGGCAACGAGTTTGTTGGATGCAATCCCCCACGACGTGGGCAGCTGATATTCATCAAGGATCCTGGCCTGCAATCGCCGCGCGATAGATGCGCCCGAATCGGAGACGCCGGTGACGTCCAGGAACGCTTCATCGATTGAAATCTGCTGCATCAAGGGAGCCTTCTCCCGCAGAATCGCCATGACCTTCCTGGATTGTTCGCTGTAAACATGATGGCGCCCGCTCACGACAATCAGATCTGGAGCCAGCCGCAGGGCCTGAGCAGTGGGCATTGCAGAATGGATACCGTACACGCGCGCCGCGTAGGACGCCGAGGCAACCACGCCGCGCCCCTCAGGGGTGCCGCCCACGACAAATGCTTTGCCGCGTAAGGAGGGCTGCAATGTCTCCTCAACAGAGCAGTAGAAAGCGTCTAGATCGACGTGCAAGATCGTGCGGGGAAGATCTCCCTTGTTCATTCTTTTCACGTGTCCTGGCCTGGAAGGTAATTCATGAGAGATTCCGGCTGGAAACCCCGCCGCTTGCGGCGGGGAGGAAAGCCGGTCTGCCGAAGGCAGGCAAAG
>JARGGH010000061.1 GCA_029210945.1 Anaerolineales bacterium | reverse complement strand
AGAACGATTCCTGAACCAGCTCCGCAGCAGCGCCAGCGAAACCGTCAATATTGAGAAGAGCACGATCAGCAGAAGGCTCAGATCCGACAATGGTTGACCTCAGAACACTTCAATTCCGGATTTCGCCAATATACCTGGCAGTCCCAGATCCAGTATCGCAGGGTTGACAGCCGGCAACAAGAAGGGAGCATGGTATAGAATGAGGGCATCAACCCATCGATAAGCGATCCAGAGGAGCTTGCATGCTCAATAAGTGGTGGCGCCTGATCCATAACCTTATCATCCTGAACTTCCTGGTCGAGATTATTTACACCTCATATATGGTCTTCTTCGCGGTAGGCGGTTCGAGATTTCCATTGCTCAGGAGCGCACTTGAAACGCCCATCGAGATTATCATGAAAAGACGACTGTACGCCATTGAAACCTGGCTCGCCGTCGGCGGCCTTGCGCTGTATCTGGCTGTAACAGAACTGCTGCCCCGCAGGTTGGGAAAACATCCAGGATCCCAGGTCGAAGACGCGTCGCACACGCCCGAGAATGACTGGAGCGAGTGAAATCCCTCCATTCTCCTATCCGCGATCGCTAGATCCCTTCTGCATGATGTAATGTCTGCCCTAACGAGCCACTAACTCACGGAGCAACGAAGATCATAGTGAGCGTTTTATGGAGTCAAAACGGGGAAATGGGAACCGAAGCAAAGCGCAGATAAGACTTCAGGCCCAGCACACGATTGGCGCGGGCCAAATGCACCTTCAGGCAACAGCCTTGTCCTTGCATGATCCGAGATCGACCAGGGCTATGCATGTTTTGCTGGTTTCCTGGGATTATATCTTCTCAACACCTGGAAACACGATCGATGCAATGATCTTTGAGCCGATAGAACGCCCGCTTTGCCAAGGGTCCACGCTGTCATGATTAGAGCGGCTGCAGAGACGCCCCAGCCGATAAAGAGACTCACTGCCAATGGCGGCTCGAAAGGCAGGGTCCCGGCTTCTGCAAGCATGACTGGCCAGGTCAGGAGAAACATCAAGAAGATCACGATTAAAAGTGACGGGCACCCAGTGGATTCTTTAGGTTGCTGCATCCCTTTCTCTTGCACGTCGGTCGACGACCTGATGGTCCTGATCTTTGTGCAGCACCCCAAACCGGATGCTATGAGACAAACGCCAGGGTTTCACTGCATCTTGCGACTTCCAGAATAGCAGAATCGGACAATCCAGGTCAATACGCGGCGAATAGCGCATGACCGCCAATGAACTCACACCCAAGGCGGCTCTTGCCGATCGCGGTCCTGGATCTCCGGCTGCTTGCCGAGAAGATGGGCGATAGCCCTACCCCACCGTCCATTCGCCAGTTCTACCAATCCCCGGGCGACATGCGCCGGGAAATCCCCGCCGCTGTTCACCACGAGATTGCGCAGCGGATTTTCGGTGATGTTCGCCAGCATACCGAGGTAGTTCGGATCTAGAGGATCGGCACCGCCAGCATCACGCGCTATCCGCCGTCTCAAATAGGCCTCGAACAATCGGATGGCAAGGCTCGTCCGCATCTCCTGGAGCGAAGACTCAAGTGTGTAATGACCCTTGCGCCGCGCTGGAGCCGGTTTGAGGGTGCGGCCCAGCAGCCATTCGAAGTCCTCCCGGGTTGGCGCTCCCCTGAGCGTCCGGTACCAGTCCGGCGCCTCGGATGCAGCTGCACGATCTCCATTCACAAGAATCTCTGCTTGCAGCCGGATATCCTGGCTGGAGGATCCGACCAGGATGCGGTAGCGACCCTCCGGGGCTGCCCAACTGCCAGCCGGGGGGTGATAGATGGCGAAGTCGCGGAAACGGAGGTGAAACACCACCTGCGCCTCCTCCCCCGGCTCGAGATACACCTTCTCAAAGCCTTTTAGCTCCTTTTCGGGGCGGAAGATTTTCGCGTCAAGCTGTCCCACGTAGAGCTGAACGACTTCGGCGCCGGGCCGTTTCCCAGTGTTGCGAACCCGCGCCGTGACGACGAGCTGAGAGCCTTCCCGGCGCACGTCGAAAGACAGCGAGGAGAGCTGCAGGTCTCGGTACTCAAATTCAGTGTAAGACAGCCCATGGCCGAAGGGGAACGCGACTGACTTGCGAGCGGCATCGAAGTAGCGGTAACCCACATAGATCGACTCCCGGTATTCGGCCTGGCGTTCTCCGAAGAAGCCTGCGCTGGGGACGTCAGCGTACGTAACCGGCCAGCTCTCCGCTAGTTTTCCGCCCGGGTTGGCCACCCCCGCGAGCACTTCACCCACAGCAGAACCGCCAGCCTGCCCCGGCAGACCGAGGTAGATCAGCGCCTGGACCTTATCGAGCCAGGGCATCTCGACCGGCGCCCCGGCGAGGAGCACGACGACGGTTCGGGGATTTGCAGCTGCCACTCTCTCAATCAGCGCATCCTGCGCCGCCGGCAGCCGCATGTGCTTGCGGTCGTAACCCTCCCCCTCCGCAGCGGCGGGCAAGCCGGCAAACACCACGGCGATGTCATGTCGGGCTGCCCCGGCCACCGCTTCGTCTGCCAGATTTCCGTCTGCCTCTCCCGTTAAGGAATAACCCGGAAAGTAAGTGAACGTCTGAACAAGCCCCTTGAAGCCTTCGAGTGGGCTCTCCACCCTCATCGGCTCGATGAACGAGCTCCCAGCGCCCTGGATTCTCGGCTCGGCAGCCATGGCGCCGATCACGGCTAGGCGCGGGCCTTCGCGGAGCGGGAGAAGCCCGCCTTCGTTCTTCAGCAGCACGGCGGACGCGGCGGCAATCCTGCGCGCCAGCCGATGGTGTTGATCGGGATCAATTGTGCCAGCCGATCTGTGCGGATACTCTCGGGTCAGACGCAGCAGGCGACTGCACGATTCATCGACTCGCGCTTCCTCCAGACTCCCTGAACGGACAGCATCGAGCACAGCCTGGTCGAAGAGCCGGCTGCCCCCCGGCATTTCAAGGTCAAGCCCCGCTTCGAAGGACGCCGTCCGGTCGTGGACAGCGCCCCAATCCGAGATGATGACCCCGTCATAGCCCCACTCATCCCGCAAGATCGATCGCAGCAGCCAGCTGTGTTCGCTGCAGTATGTGCCGTTCAGCTTGTTGTAAGCGCACATCACGGTCGCCGGCGGGGCTTTTTTCACGACGATCTCAAAGGCCGCCAGGTAAAGCTCACGAAGCGCCCGCTCGTCCACGATGCTGTCCGCGGTCATGCGCCAGCTTTCCTGGTTGTTCGCCGCGAAGTGCTTCAGCGATGCGCCGACACCGTGCTCTTGCAAGCCCTCGATCCAGGCTGCGGCCAGCTCGCCGGCCAGATAAGGGTCCTCCGAGAAGTACTCGAAGTTGCGCCCGCAAAGCGGGTTCCTCTTGATATTCACACCCGGCCCCAGCACAATCTGGACGCCTGCAGCGCGCGCCTCAGCGGCGATAGCCTCCCCCATCGCCTGCAGCAGTTCCCGGTCCCACGAGCATGCGCTTGTCACCGCTGGGGGGAAGCAAGTCGCCGGCATCGCCCCGCTGCCCGGCAAATCAGCGCTCTCACTCGTACGGCGCAACCCGTGTGGGCCGTCCGCCATACGCACCGACGGAATACCGTTTTCGTCAAATCGGATAGTGGTCCAGAAATCTGCGCCCGAACACAAGCGGATTTTTTCCGCTAAACTCATGCGTTCGAGAATGGATTGAGATCCATCAGTCGACATGGATTTCTCCAAATATTTATTTTCTACATGTATTGGACAGGGAAAGCAAACGCCACTTTAAAAGCCCGATTTCACCTGCCGCTGTCGATCCTTCTGGATCTGTCGTAGGGAAGTCCAGCGTTCTTGGCGGGTGTCGCCTCTCGAAGATCCCGCGCTCTTTGCGGGGCAGCGAGATTGGAATGAGAAGGCTGGCTCCTCGTATACGTGCTTCATCGTGTACGATGAGCACAAACTTATGCGCACTCAAAGGTGCAAAAGGAGGAACCAGCCATGTTTAACAATAGCACATTCTTCATTGGTTTGGACCTGAGAGATAAGCACTCCTACGTCGCAAGCCTGGACCCGGAGGGCGAATTGATCGAAGAATCGCGCCTGCCCACCACAAAGGCATCCTTCCAGCGCAAGTTCTCCACCATCCAGCCCTGCCGGGTGGCCATGGAGGTTGGCACTCATTCGCATTGGGCAAGCCATTTGCTCAAAGATCTCGGGCATGACATGCTGGTCGCCAACGCCCGCAAGCTCCGGGCGATCTACCATAACCCCCGAAAAGGCGATCGCGCCGACTCTGAAACTCTCGCCCGCCTG
>JARGGH010000060.1 GCA_029210945.1 Anaerolineales bacterium | reverse complement strand
GCGTCTTGGCTTCATGTATATTCACCATCTTCTTCATCCTTCAAGCATCCCTTCTCGAGGCTCCCAATACGATTCTAGACTAAACTAAGAGCTTAGTCAAGATGGCGAACCGGTCGAGGATAGCTGATATGCATTCGTCCCTTCAGTAAAACGGAGACTATACTAATAATGACGACGGGCAGAGGGACAGGATGCATTATGGGGAATCGGTTTGATCTCATCGGAGATATGATGTCATTTATGCGTCCACGCGGGGGTGATTTTAGCGAGTGGTATGTCGGAGCCTCCTTAGACCCGCACGCCACATTGTTTGAGATACATAAAGTGAGAAAAACCAGCGACAACTGGATCTATCTCGTCGCTGAATCCGCAGAGAGTGCGAAGGAAGTCGTCCGTCGCTTCACTGATGTTCTCGGAACACGGGGAGATCCCGAGAAGCTACCTAAAGAAGCGCATGTTGTATACGCATACAAGATGGCTAAAACAACTTCCCCCTAAGAATAGCAATTCAAATCCAATAGCGATATTTGTAGCCCAGATTCAACTTCTGACTAATTAGGCAATTGAATGTTCATCCATTCAACAACAAATGCTTTATACATCTCGAGAAAGAACGGTGAAGGAGATGTAAAGACTCCATTATTAGTACCAATCGAAAGCAGACGGAATCATGGCTCGCCCGGACATTAGATGAAGCCCCGGGATGGTCGCCCGATACACTTCAGCCAACGAGCGAGAAAGACCTAAATACACGTAACAATAGAATACTCTGAAGGTCTCAAGACCTGGCGCTGGCCTCGATGGTTCTGACCGCCACAGCACCGGTGCTTCAGTGCAAGCATCTCATGCCAGTGTTCTATAAGGGATTCAAGGCACGAGCCGCAGATGAAACGCCCACCCATGCTCAGCTTCCGCGTCCGGAATAGAGGCAGTCGTTCCCCAGACTTCCAGACGACGGTAAACCACCATGGGAGCGCGGGAAGGAAGCCATCGAAGCCAGCCGCCTCTTCTTCGAATCAGTCCCGAGCACAGTGATAGGTGGTGGATGGGTAATTACACCGTGGAAATGCAACGACGCACGGCTTGGGGACAGTTGCGACAGCACTTATTTTTCGACCAGTTCAGGTACGTTTTGGAAAACGAGATGGGGTTACCCGGCGAGAATTGGAGCCTGGTCTATGTCGATGTCGGCAAATCTTTTGATAGCTTCTCCAGCATTTCCAGGATCACATCCGTGGTCTGATCCTCTTCTTTCAGCCCGCGAATGAAACGTATCAATCCTTGAACGATGGTTAACGCTCCGTTATTGGCTTCATCGCTCTTGCCGGTCATGGCGACACGGATGGATCGTACGTGGCTGTCCAGATAGCTCTCATGCACGGACATCGCCCTCACCTTCTCTTTCCCGTCTTACAGATCCTTTGGCGGCCTAACGTGGGCACGGGAAACACTGAATTCATTATCACTCGAATCGACTCTCTTACCCTATCAGATTGCTGGTATGAAGCATGAAATCGATGAATCGCGGTAACTACCTAACGAAGCTTCGCCTCAAACCGACAAGTATCACGAAGCCATGATAATCTTGTAGCATAGCCAGACGGAGGTGGACTATGCTCACGGTTAAAGAAATCTTGACGGACAAAATCAGCCGGGACATCGAATGTATCGATCGGGTGTATTTGAATAGATATGTGAAACATCTTCAAGTGGCCGGTGGATTGATCATGTTTATCCGTGAGCAGCTGGGCTATCCCATTCCATCTCCGATGCTGCTTTCTCCGATCATGTCGCCAACAACAGAGACTCGCCCAAGTGCTCCCGCCCTTGAATGTTCCATCAAACGATCTCATGAACACATCTCGTCGAGGTCGACGGCGAAAACATCTGCCGGCTGTGTTATTCGAAATTCCCTTAGCACCATGCGGAATGAACTCAAATGAAAATCTACATTACCGGAATCAGTGGCTTTCTAGGTATCAACTTTGCCCGCTACCTGATGAAACGCGGCTATGATCAGCTGGCCGGCATAGACCTAGTGGAATTCTCGTATCCAGAACGCGGCCAGATCGAGTTCCTGCAAGGCGATATCCGCAACCTGGAAGATGTTCGACAGAGCATGGCCGGAGCCGACATTGTGATCCACACCGCGGCTGCTCTGCCGCTTTATCCGCCGGAAGATATCTACTCGACGGAAGTGGAGGGCACCAGGATCGTACTGCAGCAGGCGCTGGAGTATGGCATCCGGCGTGTCATTCACATATCTACTACCGCAGTCTACGGTGTGCCCGATCATCATCCACTCTATGAGTCAGATCCGGTCAGCGGAGTGGGACCTTACGGAAAAGCAAAAATCCGGGCGGAGGAGATTTGTCAAGAATTTCGACAGAATGGTTTGTGCGTTCCCATCCTGAGGCCTAAATCCTTCGTGGGGCCAGAACGTTTGGGGGTCTTCGCCATCTTTTATGAATGGGCCAGCGAAGGGCACCATTTTCCGATGATTGGGTTAGGTAATAACCGCTACCAATTGTTGGATGTGGAGGACCTATGCCAGGCGATTATGGCTTGCATGACACTGGAAGAGACGTTGGTCAACGACATCTTCAATATCGGTGCGGCTGAATTTACCAGTATGCGACAGGATTACCAGGCAGTGATGGATGAAGCCGGTTTTGGGAAACGCATCATACCGTTTCCGGCAGGCCCGGTGGTTATGATCTTGAGGTTGCTTGAATCGCTGAAGCTTTCCCCTTTATATCCTTGGATTTATGAAACCGCTTCGAAAGATTCCTTCGTTTCCATTGCAAAAGCGCAGCGTATCCTGGGGTATCTCCCAAAGTATTCAAATCGTGATGCCTTGTTGCGCAACTTCGAGTGGTATTTGGATAACAAAGAACGCCTTACCAGGGACTCTGGCGTGACTCACCGTCTGCCATGGAAGCAACAGGCATTGAAGATGGCGAAAATACTCTTCTAGGAGACCCGTTGATAGAGCTGACGCCCATTGGTGCGATCCACAATCCCTTCAAAGAGCGCAGCCAGGCGCCCCACCAGGGCAGGCTATCGGAGGAGGAAATCACCCTGGTGATTTTCCATCCATTCGCCGAGGCGCTTAAAGACATCGAAAGCTGCTCGCACCTGATCGTGCTTTATTGGGGTGACCGTGCTAACCGAGAAGCCCTGCAACTGCGCACGCTGATCAGCGAGGTGCCGGTGGGTTTTTTCTCCAGCCGCTCGACTAACTGCCCCAGCCCGATTGCTTTCTACGTGGCCGATTTGATCCACCGAGAGGGCGATTATCTCGTCGTGCGTAGGGTCGACCCCCTGGACGACAGCCCTCTGCTGGATCTCAAACTCTATGCCCCAGCTCTGGATTTTATTCCCCTGGGCACCACCGGGAACATACTCAATAGTCCGGGCAAGATATCGAACGGGAGGAAGCCGGATGCGTAAGGAAATATCCACACGCGGCAACTTCCAGAACCCGGCGGTAGCGGCCTTCCAGCGGGATTCATCCCGTAAAAAACACCATATCCTGGCTCTGACGGCGATAACCATCCTGCTGGCCGCCATCGCCATCAACGCCGGAGCAGCAGATACACATCCCGTGCAGGTACTGCGGGCACTGCTGGGTCTGGAAAGCGGCACTTCCAGCGTGGTTGTCTGGAGCATCCGCCTGCCGCGTGTCATCGGAGGCATGATGGCCGGCGCGGGATTGGCGGTGGCCGGCTGTGTTATGCAGACTTGCCTGCGCAACCCGCTGGCCTCGCCGTTCACGCTGGGTATCTCCAGCGCCGCTGCCTTCGGCGCCAACCTGGCGATCGTCTTCCTGAGCGCCGGAACCCTGCACAGCAACACGCACGATGCGGTTTTCATCGCCAACCCCTATACCGTCGCCATCAGCGCTTTCGTCTTTTCGGTCGTCACCATGTTCCTTATTTTGCTCCTGGCTCGCCTGCGCGGCTTTTCGCCCGAATCGGTGGTGTTAGCGGGGGTGGCCTTCGGCTCGCTCTTTGCGGCCGGTTCTACCTTGGTCCAGTATTTCGCCGAGGATGTGCAGGTGGCCACCATGGCCTTCTGGACGTTCGGCGATTTGGGCCGAGTCTCCTGGCAGGAGGTGGGCTATCCTTTCGGCCCTCACGATGGCCGCGCTGATCTACTTCCTGCTGCATCGCTGGAACTACAACGCCCTCGAAAGCGGCGAGGATGCCGCGAAAAGCCTGGGCGTTCACGTGGGGCAGATCCGCCTGCGTAGCATGCTGGTGGCCTCGCTGGTCACGGCGGTGGCGGTGGCCTTCATGGGGATCATCGGCTTTATCGGGCTGATCGCTCCTCAGATGATGCGGCGAGTTCTGGGTATCGACCACCGCTTTCTCATCCCAGCTTCGGCGGTGACCGGCGCGGGCCTGCTGCTTTTCGCCGATACGTTGGCGCGCACCCTGATATCGCCGGTTGTCCTCCCGGTGGGCGCGATTACATCCTTCTTCGGCGCGCCGCTTTTCCTATATATGATCGCACTGCAAAAACGACCGGACCGAACTGGTCCAGTTTCTACCCTCCTCAAAAGGGATGATTCTTAATATA
>JARGGH010000005.1 GCA_029210945.1 Anaerolineales bacterium | reverse complement strand
CCGAACCGCCGGATGCGGACCCGCATGTCCGGTGGTGTGGGAGGGGTAGGGCCGTGAGGCCCTCCCCTATCCCGATTATTGGATCGATCACACATGACGCGCACACGGATTGTCAGGATCTTGATCAGCCTCTTCGGGATCCTGTTGGGATTCTGGCTGACTCTCGGTGGGCTGGAGCTGCGCATCTTCGGATCATACTTGCGCTGGAACCAGCAGATCGCCGCTTTAAGCTACCCCGAACATCTCTTTCGCCAGGCGAGCCTCGACGTGGGCGGTGTGAGTCAGTTAGCCTGGCCGATGGTCGTCTTCGGATCCTCCTGGGGGGGCGCGCTGGTCGGCTTCTGGATTGGTGAGCGGTGGAGCGTGCCGGCGATGATCTTGTTGAGCGTGCTTGCCTTGCCTTTCCCATATCTTGGAACTGTGCTGGCGGCCCTGCTCCTGCTGCTCCTCACAACACCTGCGGCCAGACAAGCAGATCAATCATCCAGTGATGCAGGCTGAGTTCGAACCGGTTCGCTTCATCGGCGATGCGATCACTGTGGAGTTTGACCAGCCGCCGGTGCTCGCCAAGAAGCCGGGAGTGCCCGATCGTTTTGGTTGGCAGGGGAAGACCTTTGAGGTCACCGCGCTGCTCGGGGAGTGGTTTGACCGCGGTCGGCGTGGGCGCATGTCGATGAACATGCGCCCTGAAAATCTGCGCAAGGCGGAACGCCTCGGCTCGTGGGGCGTGGGCCGGTATTACTTCCGGGTGGAAGTCAGCGCTGGACAGATCTTCGATATTTATTATGATCGTGCCCCTGAACATGCTGCCGATCGTCAGGGGCACTGGTTTGTCTGGCGAGAATTGCGGCGCGCTTCTTGACCTCTGCAGCCTGCGGTTACGACGATTGTTTGCCCTCAATGATTGCGAGCAAAATGCTGGCCGCCAGACCCAGCCTGCGATCCAGTTGGATCGGTCCGGGACTGAAATGGATGTTCATCTGGTACCGGAAAAGGTGGAATAACTGCTGGTAGTTAGCGAGCACGGTCTCATTCATATCGACGGCCTCATACCTCTGCGGAAGCAGTGATCCCAATAGAAATCTGCGCAGCATCGCCAGGCCGACACTCTCCTCGCGGATGGTTGCAATCACCTGGTCCATCGGGTCTAAAACCTCCCAGGCATCGCGCACGATCGACTTCCAACCTTTTCTGCGCAGCGCGCCGACCTTCTGTCCGGATGTCTGATCGGTGACGTCATACGCGGCCGCGAAATCGATTACCTGTCTTGCCTGGATCCACAATAATTCGCGCGTTCTGGATTCGTCCTCAAACACACGGATGTCTTCGCGTAGACGGAACATCTTCTGTTCGGAATACAATCCGAGGCGTCCATCCGGTGTGAATACCCGGACTTTTCCCGTGAGGGCTAACACCTGTCGTTTCAGTGTGTAATGGTCATAAGTGAATACGGTGTACATACACGACTCCTTAAAGTGTGCGTTTGGTTTCAGCATGAAGATAGTGCACGGGGTTTGAAATGTAAACAGGTCCTTCGTCTCAGGCTAAGCGGATCTTGCAGAAAAAGCGTGGCGCAAGATAGGCGACCCAGAGCCCGACCAGCGCATAACGCAGGAAGCGGAAGAAAGCCCCCAATAAGGGTGGATCTGTCGGGAGGATCAACCGTAAGCCGAAGAAAAGCAGGATCAGCCCAATCAACCCGAGAAAATAACGTCCGAGGCGCTGCGCCCAAGTTCCCCGCGGATCGAATCCGCCCCAGTCGACCAGCAGGATCGCTCCAACTGAAATCCCGAAAATGGTGGCAACATTGGAAATGATCCCGTCCGGGCTTACTGGATCGATGGCGTCAGATCTGGGCATCGCAGCGGCAGCCTGTGCGACCCACTCTTCAGGGATCGGACGACCGCGGGTGAGGTAGAGGCTGCCCAAGCCCAGGCCTAACAGCAGCAGCGCGAGGATCGAGACGAGCAGGATCTGCTTGCCCATCACGATGCTTTCAAACCGCTTCCTGACCGGTTCTTCAAGCCGGAGGAGTACCCAGAGGATCACGCCGCCCACTAGCAACCCGGCGATTGTGTCGGAAGGAAAATGGACACCGAGGAACGTGCGCGAGAGTGAGATCATCGCAATCAGGAGCACCATCCCAGCACGGAACCACCGGTTCTTACTCCAGGCTGCCAGCAAGCCCCAGATGACGATCGCGTTCTGAGCGTGCCCGGAAGGGAGTCCGAACGAGGTCTCGCTGCTGAAAGCCTGGATATCATCGGATACCCAGTACGGGCGCGGCAGGCCAAAAAGCACTTTCAAGATGCCGTTGAAAACGGCGCTGACCAGCAGGGCCAGACCGATGCGGATTCCCAGGCGGACATCGATCCACCATAGAAATACCGGCAGGATCAGCAAGTAGAAGTTCTCTGTCCCGAGAAACGTGAAAAACTGCATGACGGGTTCGAGCCATGCCCCCAGCGATTGCAGCCACTCGATGATTGGAATTCCCCATTCAAGCATCGCGTCCATCGTGCGTGACTCCTTTCAGGTTCTCAGACCTGGCTGCTGTTAAGACCGTGGATGAACTGCTCCGCCCTGTGGAAGACGCGGTCACGTTCGGCGTCACATGTGATGATGTGACCGCTTTGGTCCACAGTGAACACCTCCTTATGCGTGCTCCCGACGGCGTCGTGTATCTGGCGCATTTGTTGGATTGGGATGAAATCGTCATTGGTTGAGTGCATCATCAGGATGGGCGCCTTCACCTGCGGTAGAGCCGGTTTTAACCTGCGCACCAGCTTGCCAAATTGGACGACCGCTTCGGCGCTGTATGCGCTGTAGGCGACTCGATATTGAAGGGCCTGCTCGTCGAACCAATCGGGAGGCCCTTTGGGGATGGGAGGCAGAACCGGAGCGGTGATCTTTAAGATGGGGTAGAGAAGCCTCAATGTGCGACCGGGAGGCAGGTCGATGGGGGTGGACATAGTGATGATTCCATCCACCTGGACTTCAGTTGAGTAGAGCAGGCTGAGCACGCCGCCGGTTGAAAACCCGGCGAGCACGATCGATTCGCAGTGGCTCTGGAGCATGGCATGGCCATCTTCCAACGAGTGCAGCCAATCCTGCCAGTGTGTAGCCCCGAGCTCTTCGAGCGAAGTCCCATGGCCAGCCAGGCGAATCCCGAGAGCGCTGAAGCCCTTACCCGCCAGGTAAGTTCCCATCTGACGAACTTCCTGCGGGCTGGCTGTGAAACCATGAGTCAGCAGCACGCCGGTAGGACCCCGTTTGAAGAAGAATGGTTCAGCGCCGGGCATGATCACGGTCATGATGATTCCCCGATCACGTCATGGATAAAGGTCGTGATACGCTCGAATACCCGTCCGCGCTCGGCATCGCGGGGGATGTTGTGCCCGCTGTTCTCGACCCACTCGAGTGTCTTCTGCGCTGAACCCAGCAGAGCGTATATGCGCTCTGCGTTCTCGGGCGAGACGCTGTCATCGTTGCGGGAGTAAATTAGCAGCACGGGCGTGCTCACGTTGTGCAAGCTGGCACGCGTGAGCTCGACGAGATCATGCACCTCCGCAATCGCACGCACCGGCTGTACGGGGTAATGGAAGTTTAGCGCTCTGGCTTCTTGATCATGCCAGTAGGGTTCCTCGACCGGGGTGCGGTAACGCCAGAAAAGACTGAGCGATTTCAAGATCGGACGCAACCGGCGGGCGAGCGTGGGTAACGCGGCTGGGGTCGCCATGGCAACAACACCAGTCAGCTCAAATCGACTCGCCAGATTCAGCGCGAGCACACCCCCCATTGAAAGGCCGATGACGAACACCTGCTCGCAGGTCTCACGCAGTAAAGCCAGGCCGTCTTCGGCATTCGCTATCCAATGCTCTTTGCGTGACCGGATCAAATCTGATGGCTGCGTGCCATGCCCAAAGAGGCGTATACCCAGAGCCGTGATCCCGTGCCGGGATAGGTGCTGGCCCAACCAGCGCATCTCTTCCGGCGCGCCGGGAAAGCCATGAATCAGCAGGCATCCGGTCTTCCCGGCCGGGTAGAAAAAAGGCCTGGCGCGCGGTTCAAGTATTTTCAACCGACGAGATCCAGTGTGCACGTCAGTGAGGTCATCGTTCTGGCGCCTCCGTCGGTGACGTGAAGATTGTCTTCAATGCGCACCCCCGCCCTTCCGGGGAGGTAAATCCCGGGTTCGATGGTGAATGTCATTCCCGCTTCAAGCGGGTCCATGTTTTTAGCGCGCACATTCGGCGGTTCGTGTGCTTCCAGCCCGATACCGTGGCCGGTGCGGTGGATGAAATACTCACCGTAGCCGGATTCAAGGACGATCTGTCGGGCGGCTAGATCGACAGCATGACAGGTCACGCCAGGTTGGGCGGCTGATCGCCCGGCGATGTTCGCTTCAAGCACGATCTGGTGGATCCGGCTGTACTCCGGGTCGATCTCACCCAACGCGAATGTCCGGGTGATGTCTGATACATATCCTCCGGATCGTGCCCCCCAATCGAGGATTAACAGGTCCCCCTTGGCAAGCCGGCGGTTGGTTGGAGTGGCATGGGGGAGAGCGCTGTTCGGACCTGAAGCGACGATCGGCTGAAACGGCAGATCGGGTTCCGATCCGGCGCGCAGAAGCTGGACGACGAGTTCGGCGGCTAATTCGTCTTCGGTCATCCCAACTTTGATCAGGGGTATCGTTTTCTGCAAAGCAGTCTCGGCGATGTCAACCGCGCGCTGCATATGTTCGATTTCGGCGGGATCCTTGCGAGCCCGCAGGGCAGAGAAGAGCTCATCACCTGATCGGAAGGTCCAATCGGGAGCGGCGGAGCGGAGCAGATTCAATTCGAAATATCGCATGATGAGCGGCTCGATCGCCATGTCGAGTGCGGTCGAGCTGACCCGGTCGATCGCTTTTTGAAGTGCTGCACTGCGGGAGGCGTCATCTTCCGCATAGCTGAAAAGCTCCAAACTGGAGGGAGACGCAGTCACTCTGGGTCGCTCCAGATCGGGGAGCACGATAACCGGGGTCTGGCCGCGTACGACGAGCAAGAACACCGGACGTTCCATCAGGTGGAAGGAGTACCCAGTCAGATAGTACAGCGTCGACCCGGGGATGAGGATTGCGCCGTCAAAACCGAAATGCTTGAGCCGGCCGTCGAGAGCCTCGATGCGCTTTGGGTTCATGGGACCTCCACTGCTCGTGATTATAGCGGCGGGCATTTGACAGAACAACGTGGGGCAATCCCATTTTCACTGCGTCAAAGACATGTGTTGCGAGCCGGCTGGAGAGCCGCACCTGATTGAGATCAGATGCGGCGCCTTGACAGCGTCTCTCCCGGGGGGGTACAATCTTCGGACCCAACGCGGGCCTGTAGCGCAGTTGGGAGCGCGCATCAATCGCACTGATGAGGTCGCGGGTTCGAATCCCGCCAGGTCCACTCGAGCAAGGGCCCATGGCGCAGCTGGGAGCGCGTCTCAATGGCATTGAGAAGGTCGTGGGTTCGAATCCCACTGGGTCCACCTGATAATTGATCTATTGACCATGGTAGGAGCAGTAAGCCATCCGCCAGCGAGCCGGGGAGAGTGAGAGCCCGGCTGGTGTCCGCGGAACACCACGGCTGAACTCGCCTGCCGTCCTTCATTGAGGACAGGTCCCTCCGGTGAACTGCGAATGTAGCCGGGGGCGGTTTACACCCGTTATCGTGATGAGCGGTCCAGCGAAAGCTGGTCAATCAGGGTGGTACCGCGGAGGTCCCCTTCGTCCCTGCCGGGCGGAGGGATTTTTCTTTTTATTAAGATGGTGTGAAAACACGAGCGTTGTAGGAGCATGAATGATGACTGAGCAAATCGAAGAAAAGATGGGGCGCTATGAGCCCTCCAAGATCGAGAGCCGCTGGCAGTCCCGCTGGGAACAGGATGAGCTCTATAAAGCGGTGATCGACGAAAGCCGTGAGAAATTCTACTTCCTGACCATGCTTCCCTACACTTCGGGGGATCTACATATCGGGCATTGGTACGCGATGGCGCCATCGGATGCGCGCGCCCGTTATCTGCGTATGCGGGGTTACAACGTGATGTACCCGATCGGCTTCGATGCGTTTGGGCTTCCGGCGGAGAACGCCGCTATCCAGAGGGACATCCACCCCAAAGAATGGACCTACGCCAACATTGAAAACATGCGACGCCAACTGCGCAGCATGGGCGCGATGTGGGATTGGTCGCGTGAAGCGATTTCCGCCGATCCGGAGTATTACCGCTGGACCCAATGGTTCTTCTTGAGGATGTATAAGAACGACATCGCCTACCGGAAAATGTCACCGGTCGATTGGTGCCCGCACTGCAACACGACGCTGGCGCGCGAGCAGGTCATCGGCGACAACCGGGTATGCGAACGCTGCAAAACCCCGGTGATCAAGAAGGATCTTGAGCAGTGGTTTTTCCGCATCACCGATTACGCCGAAGAGCTGCTCAATTTCGATTTCATCGACTGGCCCGATCCGGTGAAGGTCCTGCAGACGAATTGGATCGGGCGCAGTGAAGGCGCGCGTGTGGTGTTCAAGACGGAGGGCGGCGATGAGATCGAGGTCTTCACCACGCGCCCCGATACACTGTGGGGTGCGACGTTCATGGTGCTGGCGCCGGAACATCCACTGGTTGAAAAGATCACCACGCCTGAGCAGGAGCAAGAGGTGCACGCTTATACCCAGGAGGCTGTGCGACAGACGGACATCGAGCGCGAATCTCTGGATAAAGAGAAATCCGGCGTCTTCACCGGAGGGTATGCGATCAATCCGGTTAACGGTGAACGCATCCCGATCTGGATCGCGGATTATGTGCTGATGACCTATGGGACCGGCGCGATCATGGCGGTCCCTGCCCACGATCAGCGCGATTTCGAATTCGCACGCAAGTTCGGGCTGGAGATTCGTCCGGTGATTCTCCCAGAAGGATTTGATTCGCTCGATGGTGAGTTGATGGAAGGGGCGCTGCCGGAGTACGGGGAAATGATCAACTCCGGACCGCTCACAGGAACGCCGGCGGATCAGGCGTTCGATGCCGCGGTTGCCTACCTGGAAGAGCGCGGCACCGGGCGGGCAGCGGTTAACTACCGCCTGCACGATTGGCTGATCTCGAGACAGCGTTACTGGGGCGCACCAATCCCGATGCTGTACTGCGAGAACTGCGGCATTGTGCCCGTCCCTGAAGACCAACTGCCTGTCGAGCTGCCGGAGGACGTGGAGTGGAAGCCAACCGGCGAAAGCCCGCTCAAATTCCATCCGACGTGGAAGAACACGACCTGTCCGGAGTGTGATGGTCCCGCGGAGCGCGAGACTGACACGATGGATACGTTCATGTGCTCGTCCTGGTATCACCTGCGCTACCTGAGCCCGGACTACGATCAGGGTCCGTTCGACCCGGGCGAGTACGACTACTGGATGCCAGTCGACACGTACACCGGCGGCATGGAACACGCCACGATGCACCTGATCTACACGCGCTATTTTCACAAAGTGATGCGGGGCCTCGGCGTGACCGAAGGTCCTGAGCCCATGCTGCAGCTGCGGAATCAAGGCCAGATCCTCGGGCCTGATGGGCAGCGGATGAGCAAATCGCGCGGCAACGTCGTCGATCCGGATGAACAGGTTGCCAACTACGGGGCAGACGCGGTGCGCGCCTACCTGATGTTTGGCTACCGCTGGACGGAAGGCGGACCATGGAACCCGGACAACATCCAGGGCGTCGTGCGCTGGCTGAACCGTGTGTGGAGCCTGGTGATGGAGACGGAAGACGGGGAGGCGGGCGCCTCCGGGCGAGAGCTGGAAAGATCGCTGCAGCGCAAGGTGCACCAGACGATCCGGCAGGTGGCACAAGACCTGGAGCAGTTTGAATTCAACACGGTGATTTCGGCGCTTATGGAACTGACCAATGAGATTCTTGCAGCGAACGATAAGGGGATGGCCGGGAATCCGGTCTTTGAAGAGGCACTTGATACGCTTCTGCTCTTGATGGCGCCTTCAACCCCGCACATCGCCGAAGAGCTCTGGTCACAGCGCGGCCGGCAGTATTCAATCCATCAACAGGGTTGGCCGGTATTTGACCCCGACCTGGCTGCCGAGGAGCAGATCACGTTGATCGTGCAGGTGAACGGCAAGGTCCGCGACCGGATCGAGGTCCCTGCAGAGATCGCCGAGGACGAGGCCAGGCAGTTAGCGCTGGGCAGCGAAATCGTGCAGCGTTTCATGGAAGGCAAGGAACCGCGCGATGTAATCTACGTTCCGGGGCGCCTGGTGAATATCGTGGTCTAGCGATACAATTTTCCCCGGCACTGGCACAGTGCCGGGGACTGGCCATAAAAGGGGGAAAACTATGCCAAGACGAAATCTCGAGTACGTGTCCGGCGAGGTCTACCATCTCTATAATCGCGGGGCTGGGAAATCCCCGATCTTCGCTGCCCCTGATGACTACTATTTTTTCACAACAAAGATCTGGTCGTACAGCAAATCACTGAAGATCCCAATCCTAGCTTGCTGCCTTATGCCAAACCATTATCACCTGGTCGTAATGCAAGCCGCCGACACACCTACTGGACAGCTTCCCCAGCGCGTCTGCAACTCCTACAGCAAGCGATTTAATCGGCGGAATGAGAGGAGTGGAACTCTGTTTCAAGGCCGCTATCGTGCGAAACATATCGGGACCCAAGAGTACCTTGAGCAAATATGTGCATACGTGCACCTGAACCCAGTGCTCGCTGGTCTTGTTAGAGAACCCGAGCATTGGCCATACTCTGACTATAACCGATGGATTGGAAGCAGTGCTGTAGTTGATCCGATGAAGGCTCACATTAATCTCGGCCTGAAGCTCGGCGAAGATTACCGACAAGTGGTAGCTGCGGTATTGAGAGATAAAAAGGAGTCGCAGTCATAGCATAGATTGAGATTGTTTCCCGCCACCTGCCCAGTTCCCGGCACGGGCATAGTGCCGGGAACTGGGTTGAAGATTTAACCCCGATTTTGCATCACGCTTACACGGAGCGTACAATCGGTTGATCTAATCCTATACGCGCAAGGAGATCGTTATGAAACGTGAAGTCATCGCATCCGAGGGCGCGCCGGCAGCTATCGGACCTTATTCACAGGCGATCAACGCTGGCATGTTTGTCTTTGCCTCAGGATCGCTTGGCATCGATCCTGAGACGGGTGAGCTTGTGCCAGGCGGTGTCGAAGCGCAGACGCGCCAATCGCTTAAAAATTTATCAGCAGTTCTCGCCGAAGCGGGCTCGTCTCTCGATCAGGTCGTGAAGACGACCGTTTTCCTGGCGGATATCAACGACTATACAGCCGTGAACGCGGTCTACGCAGAGTTCTTCGCTGCGGCTCCACCGGCCCGCTCCGCGGTCCAGGTGGCCGCGCTGCCAAAGGCAGCAGACGTGGAGATTGAGGTTATTGCCCTCACCTCTCCGTAGCCCCTCTCCTGGTGACACCCGCTTCACCCAGGGAAAGATTTTTTCATCGACTTTTCGATTTCCCCGGGGGACCGGTTCTGCCAGAAAGTGGTCAGAGCCATTACAGCAATCGGAGATCGACACACTCAATGCAGACCCTCTACCGAGCTTGTGAGATTTGAATGCCTGGCAAATTAGTCCTGGTTGTCGATGACGAGCCGAACATTGTCGAGCTGGCAACGTTGTATCTTGAACGTGAAGGTTTCAGGGTTGAGTCGGCCGGCGATGGGCTGAGCGCCCTGGATAGTATAGAGAGGCACTCGCCAGCAGTGATCGTCCTCGACATCATGCTGCCGGAAATGGACGGTTTCGAGGTGTGCCGCAGGGTCCGGGCCGACAGCGACGTGCCAATCCTGATGCTGACAGCCCGGGATGATGATGTTGATAAGATCGTCGGTCTCGAATTGGGGGCAGATGATTATCTCACCAAGCCTTTTAACCCACGCGAACTGGTTGCGCGCGTAAAGGCGATCCTGCGCAGGCTGGATCGAGAAACTCCGCAGTCGCATGAACCGATCCGCGTCGGAGACATCTCGATCGACCCAGCGCGCAGAGAGGTCCACATCTTGGGCCAACTCATCGAGATGCGTGCCAAGGAGTTTGACCTGCTGGCTGCGCTTGCCGAGCACGAAGGCATTGTTTTAAGCAGGGAGCAGCTCCTCAACCTTGTCTGGGGCTATGATTTCTACGGAGAGAGCCGTACGGTCGATGTGCACGTGGCGCATCTTCGCAAGCATCTGGCCATGAGTGAGCAGGTTTCGATCGAAACCATCACGGGTGTAGGATACAAACTGGTTGCCTGAGGTGCTGTGCTGCGATCACTGCAATCCCGACTCTTTCTAACCTATCTCATTGTGACTGCCGTCGTGCTGGTGGTCCTCACCTTCAGCCTGCTCCTGCTGCTGGTGCGGAGCCCATTTCTGGACCAGGCTACCTTTCTTCAACTCGAACGCAGCCTTCCTCAGACCGTGCGGGGCCAGGGCCAAATTCTGCTCCAACTGCCTCAAGACCAGCTTGAACGTGCAGTCGCGGTTCTCGATCAACGCCTCGGTAGCCGAGTGATTCTGATCGGTCCCGGAGGTGAAATCAAGGAGGACAGTCGACCAGACGAGACCGAACTGCCGCGTGAGGTCCGGGATCAGGCGGTATCCAACCGCACCTCATCCCGCGGACGATTCGGAAATGGCGGTGATCGTTGGCTTTATCTGATGCAGCCTCTCGCGGATGGGAATGCGATCGTGATTGCCTCTCCAAGGATTGGTCTGGGCACGATCCGTGTGTGGGGTGATGATTTCATGCGTCCGGTTCTGCTGGCCGGGGGCATCGCGCTGATCGTCTCAATTCTGCTCTCGTTCCTGATTGCCCGCTGGATCGCGGCGCCGCTTGATCACATTGCGGCGGCCTCAAGATCGGTAGCGAGCGGTCGCTACGATCAACATTTGGAGGTCGCCGGCCCTGAAGAGATTCAGAGCGTGGCACGGGCGTTTAATGATATGGTTCGGGAAGTGCAAGCGAGCCAGCAATCACAGCGGGACTTTGTCGCCAATGTCTCTCACGAACTGAAAACACCTTTAACCTCCATCCGGGGGTTCGCGCAGGCGATCCTCGACGGGGCAGCGGTCGAGCCCGAAGAACGGGACCGGGCGGTGAGGATCATCCGTGATGAGAGTGATCGCCTCCAACGGTTGGTGAAGGATCTGCTCGACCTGGCAAGGTTGGATAGCGGACAGGTTGAATTTCAGTTTCAGCGGGTGGATCTCAATGCACTCCTGGCTGCAGTAATTGAACGATTGAGCGTCAAGGCGCGCGATGCACAAGTCCAGATCGAACTGCAGATACCTGATTTTTCGCCCCTGGTCGGTGATGGTGACCGCCTCGCCCAGGTCTTCACGAATCTGCTGGATAACGCCGTTAAACACTCCCCGGCTGGAGGGCTGGTGCGCATCTGGGGCGAGCAGGATTCGGGGTGGGTTTCGATCCACGTAGATGATGATGGGGCGGGGATCCCGGAATCCGATCTGGAGCGAATCTTTGAGCGTTTCTATATGGTTAATAAAGCCAGACCGGGAGGCGCCGACCGTGGGACCGGGCTTGGGCTGGCGATATCCCAGGAGATCATCCGCCTTCATAAAGGGCGCATACTTGCGCAGAGCAAGCTGGAGAGGGGCAGCCGTTTCTCGGTCCAGCTCCCGGTGGTGAGGCCAGATGACAGCAGGCTTCTTTCTGCCCACCGCAAGCAGACTTAAAAACGCTCCTGCTCTACTTGACCGGCCACCCAATTGCCCGGATGCTTGACTGCCCACATCGCTAACCCCAAATCCCTCGTTCCTCAATTCCGATATAATTCGTAAATTGGCATCGTGGAGGAACAAATGACATCAGACCAGCCGTCAAAAACCAAATGGTTCATCATTGCCCTGATCGGGACGATAATGCTGTGTTTTCTCTGTATCGGGGGCACGTTCGGTGCAGCATGGTTGGGGATCAAAGCGTTCGAACAAACCGGGTTGCCAGAGACGATCATCGAGACGACCGTGCCCACTCGCCAGCCTTCCGTCCCAGCCTCCGAACCCCCCGAAGACCTGGATCGCTCTTTTGCGATGCTGGAGGAGCTCTCCAACACGATCGTACCGATCAACTCGCCGATTGAATTAGCCGAACGGCTTGGCGGCGTGCCTGACGTACCCCAAATCGTCGCTGAAGATGCTGAGGAGATCGCGATTGGAACCGTCGAGACCTTCTGGGCGGCGAATCTGGACACGATTACACATTTTCAACTTCAGGCTGAGCTCGTCTACGCTAGAAAGCACGTTTATTTCTGGATCCAGGAAGGCGTCCGCTATGACCTGGATGATGTCCAGGCGCTGGTCGATACATTTGAAGATGAGGTCTACCCAACGACACGCGCCTTCTTCGGGCCGGAGTGGTCCCCGGGTGTAGATGGCGATGAACACCTCTATATTCTTTACGCACGGAATCTCGGGGCTGTGACTGCGGGTTATTTTTCACCCTCCGACGAGCTGTCGCCTCTTGCACACGAATACTCAAACGCGCATGAGATGTTCTACCTCTGCGCGGATGTCGTGGACCTGCGCGAGGAGTATGCCTACAGCGTGCTCGCTCACGAATTTCAACATATGATCCATTGGAATCTGGATCGGAATGAACAATCCTGGATTAACGAAGGGTTCTCTGAACTTTCAGCACTCCTGAGTGGTTACGACGTGGGCGGCTGGGATTATGCCTACGCAGACGACCCCGATATTGCACTCACAGAATGGCCTACAAACGGTGGTACGCATTACGGCCAATCGTTCCTTTATGTGACCTACTTTCTGGACCGCTTTGGTTCTGAGGCGACGCAATCGGTCGCGGCGCACGTAGACAACGGACTCGATTCGATCGATCAAACTTTTTCCGATTTGGGCATCCTTGACCCACTCACAGGCGAACCGGTCACGGCGGACGATTTCCACCGGGACTGGATCGTCACGATGTATGTGCAGGATCCTGAAGTAGGTGACGGGCGCTATGCATATCGATCCTACACACCCCCGCTTGTGAGGGCGAACGATCGTTTCGATGAGTGTCCGTTAGCGGCTCAGGATAGACAGGTGAGCCAGTATGGAGTCGATTACATCGACATCTTCTGTGAGGGGGAGTTTACGCTGCGTTTTGACGGCGCATCGGAAGTTAAGGTCCTGCCCGCAGACGCGCTTTCGGGAGATTATGCGTTCTGGTCTAATCGCGGAGACGAATCAGATATGACGCTGACGCGCGCCTTCGATCTGTCCGATGTGGAAGGTTCGGTCGAAATGCGTTATTGGGTCTGGTACGACATCGAGGAAGGATGGGATTATCTCTACCTCGTCGTTTCTCCGGATGGAGGCGAGACGTGGGAGATTATCGAGACCCCTTCCGGAACGGATGAAGACACCTCGGGTTCGTCCTATGGCTGGGCCTACACGGGGTTTAGCGGCGGTGGGGCAGAACCCGCCTGGATCCAGGAGAAGATTGATCTGTCTGAGTACGCCGGGCGGGAGATCCTTGTGCGCTTCGAGTACATCACGGACGCGGCCGTCAATGGTGATGGCTTGCTCTTGGATGACCTTCAGATTGATGTGCTTGGCTACTACGAAGGTTTTGAGCAAGGAGCAGAGGGCTGGGATGCTCGCGGCTTTGTGCGCCTTTACAATCGTCTGCCGCAGACCTACAGCGTGGTGCTGGTCGAAGAGAACGGGGAGACGAACATCCGTGAAGTCGTGCTTGACGAAAACAACATGGGTGAGATCACCGTGAATGTGCCGGCGGCTTCTTCTCCGGCGACGCTCATCGTTTCCGGGACGACCCGGCACACCTGGCAACCGGCCGCGTACACTGTCGAGATCCTGCCTTGAAGAAGACGCTTTGCAGCGGAATAGACCTATTTCTTAACCTGGCTGCGCAGTTGTTCTAGCTCCGCTTCAAGCTGCGCCACGCGGGCGGCATATGCCTGCTGGACTTCATCCCGGAACGTTTGGGTTCGTCGGTTAATTTTGCTGCGGAGTTCATCACCCGATTCGGGTGTGAGCAGCAACACGGTCACCGATCCCACCAATGCACCCCAGAAGACACCTGTCATGAAACTGGAAAAGCGTCGCATAGTATCCTCCTTGTTTACGTAATCTCATTATGTCACAGGATGAACTTTGCACCAAGGTGTCCCGCGGGGTTCAGGATAATCTTTAGTTGAAAAGCAATCCTCTCGCCTGGCTATTTGAATTCAACGGATTGGAGAGGGTATACTCTTGGCTGCTGTCTGGAACGAACAGCGATGTAACCACTGGATATATTCTAAGGAGGAATGCATGCTTTCGGTTTCGATTGAATACTGCGCAGTTTGACACTATACGGATAGGGCCATCGGTGCGATGGCTGAACTGCTGCGTGCCTACGAATTCAAACTTCAGTCGGTTAAATTAATTCCCTCCGATGGGGGAAGGTTCGAGGTAAAGGTTGGCGATAATCTGATTTATTCCAAGCTGCAGACCGGGCAGCATATCGATCCGGGCGACTTGGTTAAGCTCGTTGGTGAATTGCTGTAAGTCCGGGCTGTTGATCTTGCGGATGAGAAATTCGTGTCCGACAATCGGACATAACTGAGGAGATCGTCCCATGCGGGCTGTGCTCCAGCGGGTGCGCCGCGGGTGTGTCACGGTGGAAAACGAACGCAAGGCTGAAATCGGGCCTGGATTGGTGATTTTGCTCGGCGTCGGTAAGGAAGATGATCGCGAAGTCGCCACCTGGCTTGCCGAGAAGACCGCGGTCTTGCGCATTTTCCAGGACGATCAAGGCCTGAGCAACCTCTCCCTCCTCGACGTTGGCGGTGAGGCGCTGGTGGTCTCCCAGTTCACGCTCTACGCAGACTCGAGCAAGGGCCGGCGACCGAGTTTTATCGACGCAGCCCGGCCTGAGGTCGCAGAGCCGCTGGTCGAGCATTTTGCCGGGCAGCTTGAGGCTCAGGGCGTCCCTGTTCAAATGGGTGTGTTCGGTGCCCATATGGTCGTTGAGATCGAGAATGACGGTCCGGTGACAATCCTTCTGGAGAAGCATGGAACAGAATAGCATTGGCCTCATGAGCGACCATGGATTTCAGAAACGAGGACGGGCGACGGCTCGTCCTTTTTCGATCCCCGGGGATTATTCGCCGGAGGGTCTTAGCTTGACCGCGAATCTATATGAGGATGGGTCGGGGTTAGCCTGATTCAGGGATACGAGCCGATTCACACTCACGCGCAGCGCCGGCTGGCATTTGGGATTTGCGCAATCGGCGGCATCATCACCGATCATTTTCGCCAGGTCGTGGATGCTAACCAGCAGGCCAAGGCAGGGCAATGTCAGCGTTGCGTCTGCCTGTCGCTGGGCGGCGTGATAGAATCCTTTCAGATACTGATTGAAACTTGATAAGAATAGTCCAGGAGGAGTATTCAATGAATGTCGCTGTATTTCTCTCCGCACTGTCCACGATTGCGTGGGTAGGTGCATTGGTCGTGATTGGTTTCTCGATCATGCGCGCAGCTCGTGGTCAGCCGGTTAAAGCCGCCAGCGGATTGGTCATCGGGATCATCGTGCTTGCGCTGGTTCTCACCACTGCGAGCGCCGGGCTGGTTTTTATCCAGCCGACGGAACGCGGCGTCGTGATCTCGGCGCTCGTGGACGGCGTCCGCCCCGAAGAGCTGCAGCCTGGTTTGAACTGGGTGGTGCCTTTTCTGGAGAACGTAGTCACATACCCGATTACACGCCAGACCTACACGATGTCGATCGCACCTGAAGAGGGGGCGATCCGCGGCGATGATTCTGTTGAAGCACGCACCTCGGATGGACAGATCGTGCGGGTCGACGCCTCGGTCATCTTCTCGATTGATCCGGATCGAGTCGTTGAAGCGCACATCAAGTGGCAGGGCGCATATATCGACAACCTGGTTCGCACCGTATCACGCGGCGTCATCCGTGACGGGGTCTCCCAGTTTGGTGTGGAGGAAGTCGTCACAAGCCAGCGTTTCGCATTGATGGACGCAATTACAGAAAATCTGGAAGAATCCCTTGATGAAGGTGGTTTGATCCTGCACGATTTCGTGCTGCGCAACATCGCTTTCTCAGACGAGTACGCCGATTCTGTTGAACAGAAACAGATCGCGGAGCAGCGTGCGCAGGAAGCGGCCTTTGTAGTCGAACAGCGCGCGCAAGAGGCTGAGCAAGCCCGGCAGGTTGCCCAGGGTCAGGCGGACGCAGCGGTGATCGAGGCGTCAGGCCGGGCGAAGGCACGCATCATCGAAGCCGAAGCGGAACAAGAGGCTCTGCTGCTGATCGCCGAAGCATTGCGCGATAATCCGGACTTGTTGAGCTTCGAGTACATCCAGAAACTCTCGCCCGGGATCCAGGTCATGCTGGTCCCGAATGACAACCCGTACTTGCTGCCGCTGCCCTCACTCGACGGGAACACAGTCGTTCCAACCCAATAAGTCAAGATCGATAATCATACCGATATGAAAAAGCCTCCTGAAGATGGGAGGCTTTTTCTGTTCGTTCAATCTTGAGAAAATTCAGCCGAGCCGTTTGGCGAGCAGCGGGACGAGCATTTCCTCCCGAGAGACACCCCCATGGCGACCTACCAGCGGGTTGTCTTTCGGAGCCCACCACAGGTACGAGCCCCCGTGGGTGATGACGACCCGCTCCCCCAGACGATCGAGTGATCGAGGGCTCGCTTCGCCTGGTCCGAAGAGGCCGCTATGCAGCGCATGGCTGGAGGGGATCACTGAAAACATACCGGGCCAGTTGCGCTGAATGTAATCATCGACGGCGTCCAGCTGTCCCGGTTTTGGATAGAGATAGGCGAGCCTGTTTTCTCCGGTGGGCACCATCTGCAGGCGTCGTGAAAGGTCCGGGTGATTCTTGAGCTCGTAATGCGGATCTTTAGTTGTGTGGAGTTGGCCATGATCCGCGACCAGCATGAAGAGCGTTTTGCGGGCATTGGCCGGCTCGACGTGGTTCAGGAACTGCTCAACCAGCACGTCCGTGAAGATCTTGAAAGCAACCTCCGCGTCCTCAGAATCGGGTCCGATCAGGTGTGATAACCAATCCACGGCGCCGTAATAAACCCAGATATAGCGGCGTGACTCGAGCGGTGAATTGACCAGGCGGCGGACATTCAGCCATAGATCGGCGAGCCCTCTAAAGGTGTGTTTTTGGACCTGCTGGTAATGCATCCGGGAGAGACCGGAGCCGCTGATCGCCTGATGAAGAAACGCGTGGGTTTGAATGCCAGCGTCTGCGAAATGAGGTCCGACAGTATCAACAGGCAGGAAATCCTCGGGGGTTAAGCCGGCTTCATACAGCAAACCGGCGTTCCCATCGATCGAAGCGGGCGCATGGGTGATCATGTTGGCGATCAGTCCAAATTCGCGCAGGAAGATTTCATATCCTAAAATGCCGTGCTCTGCTGGGCTGCGCCCTGTCCACAGGGTCGTCAGCGCAGCGCTGGTTGTGGAGGGCACGATCGACGTGAGCGTGGTTATCAGTCCTCCTTGCATCGCCGTGTTCAGCGAGCCTGCGCTTGAGTCCAGCCAGCGCAGGCAGCGATCAAGGCTGACCGCGTCAACCAGGACCAGCACGACCTGCTCGATCCCCTCAGCCACCTGATCAAGAGTCGGGACCTGCAGAGCGGGGTGCGCGAGCGGCCCTGCCCCCAGCCATTGGCTGATGCTGGCTGGCAGGTTCAGAATGGACAACCCGTCGTAAGCAGGGTGGGTTAAGTCGGAGTCAAGCTCGATACCAGGAAGGCGCTTTTGTTCGATTTGCCGCAGGGTGCTTTCGATCAGGTCATGCATTGCCAATTATCTCTTCTTCTAACTGATCAGTGTCACTGGTAGCTAAACGGGCGTTGACCTATAATTCTACCCGACCAGCTGGATAAATCATCTGGAGAGCTGTTGCACGAACCTGCATCGTCACCGATGAAAGACAACCTGGGAATGCGTTGGGTTCAGTGGATCCAGAGCAGATTCTCTGGGCGCCGTGGACGCCGTCTCAAGGAATATCTGACCGCGTATTTGATGATCTTCCCTGCGGTCTTGCTGATCTTTATCTTCGGAATTTTTCCCGTCGGATTTGCGCTTTATGTCAGCCTGCACAAATGGCGCCTGAAACGCGGCGATTTCATCGGGATCGATAATTACGTGCGTGCCGTCGACAACCTGATCTACGTGCTGTTGTTCGCGTTGGCCATCGGGGCGCTGGTCGCGGCCTTCTTCTTCCTGCGCCGCCTGAAACGCGATTTCGAAAACTGGGGGGCCTCACCGTGGCTGCTGACCCTGCCGGCTGTCGCTCACACGGCGGCCGTCTTCGCATTTATTCGCTGGACGGTGCTGCTGCTCCCTCAAGTTCTGGATATCGCCAACATCATTGTCGGCCTGGAGAAAACGCGCGCACTTTTCTTTGAGCTTCTCGGTGATGCATTTCGCGCTGAGACCGTCTTGCCTGCGTTTCGGCTATTTATCCTCCTGCTCATCCTGTCGATTGGATTGCTATTTATCGGGCGTCGATTCTGGCGTTCCATCCATAACATCGTCGTGCAAGCGCGCCTGACGATGATCCTGCTTGCCGCGAGCATTGGGTTCTTTCTGCTCTGGTTCACATATATGGAGGCGATGCGCAGCTACCGCGAGACGCTGCAAGCGGGTGGAACCCCAGACCTCTGGGCACAGGTCATCACGATCAGTTCCGGGGTGGTCTTATTGGTCTTTGCCTGGCTGACCTGGAGAGGCGCGGAAAAGCAGGAATCCGATCGGGCCTTCTGGATCCGGGTTCTGGGAACGATGTTCTTGCTGGTCGGGGGCTGGGTGCTGATCGGGGAGCTGCCGATGGTGATCGCCGCCGGGGACAAAGACATGTGGGCCGGGTTGAAAATTACGATCTTCTACTCGCTCGGCACGGTCCCATTTCAGCTTGCGATCTCGCTCTTCCTCGCCGTGCTGCTCTTCCAGCAGTTGGCGGGCTCCGAATTCTTCCGCATGCTCTTCTTTCTACCTTATGTCACCCCGTTTGTCGCCAGCGCAGCGGTTTTCAGACAGATGTTCTCAGTGCGGCCTCAAGCGCCCGTGAACCAGGCTCTACAATTTCTCGGGCTTGAGCCACTGCGTTGGATTCAGGAACCGCAGGGTGTTCTCATGATGCTTGGTGAACGCCTCGGCGTTGCATTGCCAGCCTGGGCTGCCGGCCCGAGCCTGGCGCTTGTTGTGGTGATGATTTACAGCATCTGGGTTTATGTCGGCTACGATACGGTCATCTACCTGGCAGGTCTGGGCAACATCTCGACGGAGCTGCTCGAAGCGGCCGAAATCGATGGTGCCGGGCGCTGGCAGATCTTCCGCTACATCATCTTTCCTTTGCTCTCACCCACAACCTATTTTCTTTCGCTGATTGCGGTGATCGGCACATTCAAGGCCTTCAGCCATATCTGGGTTATGAGGCATGAGCTGGCTCTGGGCACGGTTGATACCTTCAGCGTGACGATCTTCCTCGAATTCTTCGATAAAGTACGCTACGGGTATGCCTCGGCGCTCGCATTTGTGCTCTTCGCGATCATTCTCGGACTCACGGTGATCAACAATCGTATTCAGGGCTCGAGGGTGTTCTATGGCTGATCGCAAGGCGCATATCTTCCGGGATGGTGGTGAGAGCAAGGGGCTCTCCGTCCGTAAGCTGATGCGCAACGCAGGGACGTACGCAATCCTGACCCTCGGCGCGTTGATTGCGGTAGCACCATTCATCTGGATGATTTCCACCTCTCTCATGTCTATCGGGGAGGCGCAGGGGGTGCGGTTTTTCCCCACCGAAATCCATCTGGAGAACTACCTGCTGGCGTGGAAGGAAGCGCAGTTCGCAGAATACTTCATCAACAGCGTCCAGATCACCGCAATTACGCTTGCGGGCCAGCTGACGTTCAGTGTGCTGGCTGCTTATGCATTTGCACGCATTGATTTCCCGGGCCGCGATCTCATTTTCGGCGTCTTGTTGAGCACATTGATGATCCCGGCGATGGTCATTATCATTCCCAATTTTCTGACCGTCACCTGGTTGGGACGCATCGGACCGATCAAATGGATTAACAATTGGCCGGCGCTCACGATTCCGTTTATGGGGAGCATCTTCTCGATATTCCTTCTGCGTCAATTCTTTGCCCAGATACCCGACGAGCTCTTTGACGCAGCACAAATGGATGGAGCCGGACATTTTCGATTCCTGCTGACCGTGGTGATCCCGCTGGCGAAGGCGCCATTGATGGTTATCGTGGTGCTCTCGTTCATGGGGGCATGGAACGCACTGGCCTGGCCGCTGCTGGTGACCAATTCGCCGGATTGGCGGCCGATCGCGGTCGGGCTGCTAAATTTTGTCGATGAAGCCGGGCAGATGCTCAATCTGATGATGGCGGGCGCAGTGATTACGATCATCCCAATCCTGCTTATTTATTTCTTCACCCAGAAGCAATTTACCGAATCAATTGCACGCAGTGGATTAAAAGGCTAAATATCGTTGTTGAGGGAGGTGGCTAAAGGGAAATTTGCTCTGACGTAACTAAACCCAACGGATTTCATTTTTGAGGAGGAAGTGTGATGAAGAAGAAGTTTGCATGGCTGCTGATCCTGGCGCTCTTGCTGCCGATGGTCCTGACAGCCTGTGCCGCTCCGGAGGCGGAAGCACCGGCGGAGGCGCCCGAAGCTGAAGAGCCGGCGGAAGAAGTGGAAGAGCCGGAAGAGGCGGAGGAACCCGCCGCAGAGCCGGAAGAACCGGCTGTCGACCCGAACGGTCAAACGGTTGTGTTCTGGCATGTCTGGGGAACCGGGACCGTGAGCGAGGGGCTGGCGGCGATCGTTGAGGAATTCAACGCAGTGAACGAGTGGGGCATCACTGTCGAAGCGCTCGGACAAGGTCGCTACAGCGATCTCGAAGACGCGATGAACGCTGCGATCCAGTCCGGTGATGTGCCCGATATCGTCGTGGGATACACAAACGCCCTCGATAACTGGTATTCCGTTGACTCACTCGTCGATATGAACGAGTATGTCAATGATCCTGAATGGGGGCTCAGTGCGGCGGAAATCGCCGACTTCTACGAAGGCGTCTGGAACAGCGGCATCAACTCGGCAGGCGCACGAGTGGGTTACCCACACGGGCAATCCGCGAACGTGCTCTTCTACAACTACACATGGGCAGAGGAACTTGGGTTTGATGCACCACCAACCACACCAGAAGAGTTCCGCGCACAAGCCTGCGCTGCAGCGGAGTTTAACGCCACAGACGATAACCCGGACAACGATGGCACCGGTGGCTACGTACTCTATACCGGCGCTTCGGATATCGCCGCATGGACCTTCGCGTTCGGCGGGGATTTCACGAACGATGCAGGCGATGGCTATGACTTCACCAAGCCTGTCGTTGAAGAGGTCGCCACGTTCTTAAAGAGCCTCTGGGATGATGCGTGTGCGTTCGGCACTGATAGTTATCCAAACCCAGAGTTCGCCACCCGCAAAGCGCTGTTCACCGCGAGCTCGACCGCCGGTCTGCCCTACCAGATCGGCGCGTTCGAGGATGAAGGCGCCACCGATGACACCTGGGGCTTCATCCCCTTCCCGGGACCGGGTGACAACGTGGCGGTCAACGCGTATGCACAGAACTCGGCGATCGTGAAGACCACGCCCGAGAAGCAGCTGGCATCCTGGCTGTTCCTGAAGTGGTTCACCAGCCCCGAGATCAACGCCCGCTGGATTGAGGCCAGCGCGTATCACCCCATCCGCCAGGGTACGGTTGAATATCTCGATGATTACATCGCCGAGAACCCGCTCTGGGCTGATGGTATCGCGCTCGTCCCGCTGGGCGTCTCTGAGCCTGGCTGGGCATCCTGGGGGACTGTGCGCCGTGAGGTGCAGGATACGTTCGCGACGATCATCCAGAGCGAGCCGGATCAGATCCCGAGCCTGCTGCTGGAGCTGAACGCAGCCGCGGCGGAGGCGGTTGAAGAGACCTCCTGATCTGTATTTGATCATCGTTAGACACCGCGTAGGGGCGACCGGCCGGTCGCCCCTAGTGCGCCTGTGAGCGTGCACGAACAGAGGGGTGAAAGTCCCCTTCAGGCATGCGCTCTCCGGCCTGTAACCGAACGCAACAGCGTCGCCGTGAGGCGGGGTGGGAAGCAGCAGGAGGTGAAGGACCAGTCCGTAGGATAACGAACTCGATACGGCCGGGTGTGATTGGCGAGCCTGCTAGCCAAGGGCGAAGCCTGGACCGGAGGGGGCGGAGATCCAACGAGCTGAGGGGTAGCGTGTGAAAGCGGCGTTGGGAGCACACAAGGTGGGTGGAGACGGAATGGTTCGGAAGGGCATGCACGTAAAGCAGGGAGACCTGGACAGTGAGGAGAGCTGTGCAGGAGTCAGAGCTTCCATAGTAGCGAGGAGACACCGTAACGGGTGAGGAGCGAAGGGAAGCAGGAAGGTGGAAGCGTGAAAGACAGGCAAACGGAAAAGACATCGGCGGGAGTGCCTGAAAAGGCTAAACAAGCCGAAGACATCCGGGGGAAATGGAAATGGGTGGAACCAAGCGTCTGGACGGAGCGCATGTTGGCGGCCCCTGAAGAAGGGGTGACTTTGCGGTGCAAGGGTCGTTCTCCATATTCGCAGCCTTTGCAGCCGCCAGCCAATCCTCTCGGAGGTGAACCACCGACTGGAGAGCCGGATGCGGGAGATCCGCACGTCCGGTTCGGAGGGGGGAGGGACCGGGAAATCAACCGATCCTTCCTACCCCTATCGTGATTCCAGGTTTGGGTGGGTGGAGGGGTGGTCCGCCGCGAAGCGATCATAATCGGATACTTATTGTCAAAATACTCCTGGCGCGGCTATACTTCGCATAGTTCGGTTTGTGCCGGGAAAGGTGATTATGCTCCAAGCGGATCAGGTTGTGCGCAGCACCTGTCCATACTGCGGTGTGGGCTGCCAGGTTAATCTGCACGTGAAGGACGATCATATCTACCGTGTGAGCGCGCCCTTCGAGGCGGCACCGAACTACGGAATGCTCTGTGTTAAGGGTCGCTTCGGCACCGATTTTGTCAACCATCCAGACCGTGTACGCAAGCCGCTTCTGAGGGTTAATTCGGGCGAGCCTCGTTCTGCCAGGCCGGTCTGGCGCGAGGCGAGCTGGGACGAAGCGCTGGATTTCGTCGCCGGCCGGTTGACAGACATCGTGCAGGAACACGGCGGTGACAGCGTCGCCGGCTTTGCCTGTGCTAAAGCGACGAATGAAGAGAACTACGTCTTCCAGAAGTTCATCCGGGCAGTCCTGGGAACCAACAACGTCGACCACTGCGCTCGCTTATGCCATGCCGGGAGCGTAACCGGACTCCAACTCGCCATAGGTTCAAGCGCGATGAGCAATTCCATCGCCGAGATGGAACAGCTTGACACATTTATCGTCACCGGATCGAACACCACCGAAACACATCCGGTGATCAGTAATTTCCTCAAGCGCGCCGTGCGCGAGAACGGGGCAAATTTGATCGTCATCGATCCCCGTAAGATCGAGATGACCGATTTCGCCATGTTGTGGCTGCGCCAACGACCTGGAACCGACGTCGCCCTCTGGCAAGCTATGGCGCATGTCATCGTCGAGCAGAAGCTCTACGATGAGGACTTCATTCAGGAGCGCACGGAGGGCTTCCGCGATTACACTGCATCGCTGAAGGGTTTCACAGCTGAGTGGGCAGAAGGGATCACCGGTGTGCCGGCGGACGACATCCGCCAGGCAGCGCGCATGTATGCGCAGGCCCCCACCGCATCTATTTACTGGGGTATGGGCATCAGCCAGAGCACGCACGGCACCGATAACACGCTTGGCGTGACCAATCTGGCCCTGATGTGCGGTCATGTTGGCAAACCCGGGACCGGATTGAACCCGCTGCGCGGACAGAACAACGTGCAGGGCTGTTCGGACAGCGGTGGTCTGCCGAACGTCTTTACTGCCTACCAGAGGGTGGATGAAGAGGAAGTGCGTCAGCGTTTCTCGGCATATTGGAACCGGGCATCCCTCAACCCTGAGCCGGGATTGACGGTGACCGAGTTGGTGGACGGAGCGCTGACCGGCGCAATCAAGGCGTTCTACATCATGGGCGAGGATCCGCTGACCAGCGAACCGAACCTCAACCACGCGAAGCACGCTTTCGAGGAGCTGGATCTGATCGTCTGCCAGGACATCTTTATCAACTCCACCGGGCAGATGGCGGATGTCATCTTGCCGTCCAGTTCATTTGCCGAGAAAGATGGCACATTCACAAATTCTGACCGCCGGGTCCAGCTCGTCCGGCAAGCGATCCCGCCCGTCGGGGAGAGCCGATCCGATTGGCTTATCATCGCCGATCTGGCCCGGCGGGTTGAGGAGAAGCTGGGGCAGCTGACCAGCGCAGGTTGGGACTACAGCCATCCCTCCGAAATCTGGGAGGAGATGCGCGCGCTGACACCGGATTTCCGGGGCATCACCTACCAGCGGTTGGAGCGTGAGGGCGGCGTGCACTGGCCGTGTCCATCCGAGACTCACCCCGGCACGCCCTATCTGTTTGCAGAATCGTTCCCGCGCGGGCGGGGCAAATTCTGGTCGCTGGAGTATGGAACCGACTCAGAACTTCCGGATGATGAATTCCCTTTCCTGCTTTCGACGGGACGAGTGCTTTATCACTGGCATGGCGGGACGATGACGCGCCGATCGAAGCTGGACGAGGCCTGGCCGGAGGCGATGGTCGAAATCCATCCTGCAGATGCGCTCACACATGATCTGTCAACGGGCGATTGGGTTGAGGTTGCCTCGCGCCGCGGCGCGATCAAACTGCGGGCAATGGTGACCGGTCGCTCCCCGGAGGGTGTCGTTTTTATTCCATTTCACTTCGTCGAGGCCGCGGCAAACATCCTTACCGACGATCGTACAGATCAACGCGCAAAGATCCCCGATTACAAAGTCTGTGCTGTTCGGATCGCAAAGACCAAAGCCCCCGCAGCTGCCGATCCCGCCACAGAACAGCCGCTCGAAACCCGCGGCGCGATTAAAGACCAGGCGAATTTGATCCATTGATCGGGGATTGTGAAGAGCATTATCTCACCCGGCTCCTTGCCCGGTTAGCTATATGATTCGATTGATTGCATTCCATTCGTACTCTACAATGGGGAGCAGATCTTTCGTATTGATCCGGAAGGAGCTTAGAATGTCTCGTGAAGACGAGGTCGAGCGCATTCGGCGGATCCGTGACCGGCAGATCCAGATGCGCGATCCCCAGATCAAACAGAAGAAACTCCAGAAACACATCTCCAGGCGGAGACGGAGCAGTCTGGAAGCTTTTGATTTCACGCGCATTTTCACCGATCTGCCAAAGGTGATCACGTATACATTGATCGGCGTGTTATTAGGCCTGCTCGCCTTGCTGATCTTGCCGTATGTCATTCAGGCAGCATGGTCAGACAAACTCGGCCTGGCGATCCTGCTGATCACGACCAGCTTCGGGGCGGTTTTCGGGCGGGCGGTTGACACGCGCGATCGGCTGCGTGATGTATAAATACTGTGAGCAATCGCATTTACCCCGGCGTGCGTGAAACCCGTTCATGGTCGCAGTAAAGGTTCAAAAACGGCAATTACGGGATCGTGATCTGATTTGCGCAGAGGCGAATCATCTTCTGGTGCGGGTAGCGCATAGTCGGCGTTCACGTGCAGCACGGCCACATCGCTCAGCGTCTCGAAGAGCGAGGGGCTCACGAAGATGTGGTCTAGATTTTGCGATACCCCCTCGAATATGTATGTGTACTCATCTGGCTCTGGGAGTCGCTCATAGACGTGGTGGAGGCCGGCCTGGAGCAGCGCCTCCAGCGGCGGCGAATCGTAGAAAGAGTTCAGGTCTCCCAGCACGATGATCCCTGCCTGGGGTGAGCTGGCGCGGATCTGATCGACGATCGAAACGTTCCAGGCAGCCTGGGCGACCCGGCGCGGCTCGGTCGCAGACTCTCCACCGGCGAGTGATGTGAAGTGGTTGTTGAGTAAGTAGATCTCCTGAGTTTCACCCTCCAGAATTACATTCAGATGCAGCATGAGCGGCGGACGGCTCGTCAATCCCTCGGGAGCGGGATACTGTCGCACATCCAGCACCTCCACCGTCTCTGAGCGTACGAGGTAACCCACGTCGATCCCCCGGCTGTCCGTCCCTTCCAGCAAATAAGGCTCATAGCCGGACTCAACAAGGAGAGGGTGAGCGGCGAGATCTTCGAGGATACCGAGATGCTCCACCTCCTGCAAAGCGACGATCGTCGGTGTGTCGGCGGCCAGAAGCGTGTTTGCGATCTTTGTGAGCTCGAGCTCGTACTCAGCTTTGCGGGGTCGGGGAGGGCTTGATGGATGGGGGTCCAGGATGTCGAAGAGGTTCTCCACGTTCCAGGTCATCACGCTAAAGGACTGCGCCTGCGGCAGCTCGATCGAGGGAAGCGTCACCGGCTCGGTTTCAAATCGGGGATAGGCAAGTGGTTCGATTTTGTAGTTGCCGTACGTGTAGGCTAACGGTCCGTAGACTTGAAGGACCAGATCGCCCGTCGAGAGGGCGTATGGCAGTGTTGACCGATCGTTGTGCGCAGTTTCAGAGCCATCGTCGACATGGATCAACCAGCCAGTCTCCTCGCCACGATAGAAGCGCGTTTTTTCGTGCCAAGCAAGTACGAGCACGACTTCTCCATAGCGTGAACTCGGACCGACGACCAGGGCGGGCTCGCCGACCTCTGCGAGCATGCCTTCAAACTGCTCGTAATAATCGCGCGCCGCTTCTGTCCCCTGTGGGAGTTCAATCGGCACGGCTGGAGGCAGCGCCAGGTTGGCCGCTATTAATTGAATTGAATCGCTACCCTCGAGCAGAAGCTGTGTCTGAGACGAGATTTCGCGGATCTGACCTTCAACCTGGATCAGATCACCCGGGTTAATATCGAGAGTGAGCCCATCAACGGCGACGAATAACCCTTCAGACGTCCGGGGATTTTCGTCCGGGTCAATATTCTGGATCCAGAACCCCCCGAGTTCCGGGAAGATACCGGTTACCACGCCGGTAGTCTTTAATCGCCTTAGTTTGAAGGGGGACGAGGTGCCCTCCCATTGGATCGCCCAAATCGGGACGGTCTCGCCCAGGAAAATCTGCACGGGTGCATCCGGGGAGATTTCGCCGGCGGAGGGCGTGCGCAATCCAAACCGCTCGATGCGAACGGACTCTTGATCGGTGCTCGTCCTGACCCTCACCGTTCGCTCGATAAATCCGCCCTGAGGTGGGATTTCTGGAAGCGACCATTGGACCGAGTTTTCGAATGTTTCTGGATCCCCTTCAGCGCGAACAAGGTGAACTTCCGGGGGGATCTCAAGCCACAGTTCAAGTTCTGTTTGCGATTCGAGCGTGTTGTTGTGAACGGTGAAGATTATCTCGAACTCTTGGTTGCGGATCACGTTAATCGGCGCTTCCACTTCGACGCGCACAACTGGTGGAAACACCTCCCGCAGATCTTCGGCAATCCGTGGGTAGAGCCGAACGCGGTCATCGGTGCTCTCCAGGATCCCGGCGGCAGCATACTGTCGCCCGACCTCAAACGCTTCGGCAGACATCCCTGTCTGCTTGTCGATATAGAGCGTGATTAAGTTGCCGCTCTGATCGACGAGATCCATTTCGTAGCTGTAGTTGAATTCCTCGATCCTCGTCGCGGTACCCTGCAGTTCAACCAATCGCCCGGGGAGGGCGCCTTCATCATGGACCGCTTGCTGGATCGATACCGGGATAGCATCGGGGGGAGCCCCCTCTGAAAGCACCTCGACGTCCTCCGGGGCAGCGGCCACGAGTTCACGCGCACCGCGGTAAACCTCCATCGCGCCGCGCACACGGACCACGGCTCCCAGGGGCACCTCGAGACTTCCTTGACCGGATGGGACCCAGACCTGCACTCCGTGGGTTTCATCTTCCAGGTAGAACTTTAAATTGCCTGACCCGGCGAAATATCCGCCGGTGTACATCGTGGCGATGCCTTCGACGATGACCTCCGAACCGACCAGTTCGCGGGCGATCGCCACCGGGATTGTCCCCCCGCCGATCTCGACCCACTGCGTCTCCGCGAAGATAAATTCCCTGGGAGTCGAATGTTCGATGCGGAGGTTGGGAAATTTCAATGAAAGGTAAGTCCAGGGAGCGGTAAGTTCTAAACTAGCTTCGAGCGACCCGTCGCCGGAGATGCTGTCGATGGACCATCGAGCGGTGCCATTTTGCAGCTTGAAATCCGTTTGCAGTGGCGACACATCGAGCAGGCCGGGGAGAGGAATTACGACCTGCAGGTTGTCGAATGTGGCGTTTGAAACGTTCGTCACCTTTACGTTGACTAGAAAATCTGCACCCGGTTTGATTTGCTCAGGCAGCGTCACGGCCAATTGGAGCGGCGAGGCTTCCCCTGGTGCCGGAGCGGCTGCGACGTTCTGGGGGGCAGGGGAGGTCTGCAGTTTGAAATCCGTCAGGTTGTCATCATGATCCTGACCATTGCCAGCTTTGCCGCCGGGCCGTCTCTCAAGCGATTCTCCGTTGGCAAGCGATGGAGAAGGCTCACCTTCACCAAGCGCGCCACTGGCAGTGCCCCACGCTAAGGCATCCATTCTTTCATCGTTTGAATCGAGCAGCCACAGGTTGCCCCCGGAGGTATTAAGGCTCTGGGTGAAGTGGCCATCCGGTGTTGTCCCGATATCTTCATCCGCGCGTACGAGCAGGTAGTGGCCGCTTGCCGGGATGAATGCCTGACTTTCCCAGCGGAATACAAGTTGAGCTTGCTGATCGGTGGGGAGTTGATACCACATAGACCACCCGGCAAGGTCGACCGGGATTGCGCCGGGATTATAAAGTTCGATGAACTCGTGATTGTTGTTCCCTTCAACCCCGGCCTGGATCTCGCTGATCACTACCTGTGGTTCAGCTTCGGTTAACTCCGCGGTCCCGTCCGATTGTGATGACTGACAGGCGGTGACCAGAAGGGCAAGAGCGGAAAGAATGACGATTGCATGTCGGCGCATGCTTGTCTCCTTGTGACCGGGGAACAGTTATTTGGGTTTATAGTACAGGACTCTAAAGATATCACGCCCGGGCGGACAGGGGGTAAGAATCCGGATAAAGTGCTCATTTTCAGATAAAGCTCCTCGCCCTTACAGGAAGGAGAGGGCTGTCAGCTGTCTGCGTCACGATGCTGCCTCAGCATGTCCCGGAATCTGGGTCGCAGCTCACGGATGATGGGCGATGGTTCAGGCGGCTGCCATGCATTGATCGCTTCATCCACGGGCTCGGGCCAGAGCGAACTTGAGTGGATGATCTCTCCAGGATGCTCCATCTTTTTCAGGGCGAGAAGCGCTTCCCGGATGATCGAGAGATGTCCTTCCGGATCACCGGGACGGCCGAGTGTGTGTCCGAAAGGGTGCTCCACCGCCAATGTGCGCGGTGTCCCGACTTTCTCAGCCCAGTAGGGCATCATGGTCACCAGGATCGTGGCAAATCCGGCTGCTTCTAACGTGCGTGCCAACACGGGCACGTTTATGGCGCAGTCCGGTCAAGCAGGTGTGAGCAGAATGCAGTCAACCTCTTCCGATTTGAAGTGCTGAGCAATTTGTGGACCGGTCTCTTCGCGCCATATCGTCGTATCGGGTGGAAAGCCCTGGAAGCCCATGACAGAGAAATGGAACCTGGCCAGCTCACCGATCTCGCCTGACTGCTGGAGGGTTTGAAAACGCTCTAGAGGCAGGACAATGTTGAAATCCTCGAGAATCGGCTTCGTGTTGAGGTGCAGGTGGCTGACACCGACTTCTTGCTGGGGAAGATTGCTCGGCAGCATACGCATGGATGGGTCACCCCATGATGGCTCCTGCCGTTCGCGTTCAAGGTCAAAAGGTTCGTCCTGCGTCCGGTCATAAAGACCAGCAGAAGTGATCAATCCAAATTTGCAATCTTGAACGGGCTTGCTTAGTGGCGTCCAGGGGATCATGTCCGGTGCCGGAACATCGGTCATCCGATAGAACATTTCGATCAAGCGAGGGAGAAATTTGAAGCTGTCGACGGGCATCTACTGCTCCTTTATGGTCTTTTCGGGTTTTGAGGTCCGTCCTGACCCGCCGCGTCCGAGTGCACGGCATGTCGTTCCCGGATCATCGGAGAGCACGGCGTCGCAGCCGAGCAGGCGATAATACCAGAGGCGGGGTTCGGGAGCGGGATCAAGAGGGCATACGAGCTGGCCGCGGCGATGGGCCCACCAGACGTACACTGGATTAAGAAAGAGGATCGGCCAGAAAGGCCCCATCATCTCTACGCCATCAAGAGGGTAGGGTTTTGAGAGCGTGATCAAGCCGGTTGGGAGGTCAGGATCGGCTCGCCGGATTGTTTGCAGGTGCCGGCGGTCAAAGGAGAGCACCACGCTGCGGTCATGAACCTCGCGGTCGTGTAGCAATTCGCTCAATTGAAGCGCCCGCCAGGGTTTGGTAAATTCTTCGGATTTCAATTCCAGTGCGAGTCCGACCTCAGAAGGGATCAGCGCAGCCAGTTCTGCCAGCGTTGGAACTGGTTCCGGGTCGAGAGCCGGCATCGCTGCAGCAGCGTTCAACGAGCGCAGTTCAGCGAGGGTCATCGAATCCACGCGGCCGGTGCCATCGGTCGTACGGTCCACGGTGCCGTCATGAATGCAAACGATCTCGCCGTCCGAGGTCAGATGGAGATCCGTTTCGATGATGTCCGCTCCATCCGCGATGGCCTGTCTAAATGCCGTGAGGGTGTTCTCAGGATAGCGGACGCGGTTGCCGCGGTGGGCCATGACGTAAGGCTTGACGCGACCGGGAAGATAGAGACGATCCATGGGCGCCTAGAGGACATCCCGTAGGTCCAGCCCACGTTGGCTTGCCCGCAGCAGGCCCCATTCTTTGATCGTCTCCGGTGGGGTTTGAGCTTCTTCCCTCAGAACGAGCTTGAGCGCTTCCTCCGGGCAGTGCTGGACACAGACGCCGCAGCCTACGCAGCGCTCCTGGTCGATTTGAAAGGAGGTCGTGAGGCTGAGGGCATCGAACGGACAATGGCCGAGGCATAATTCACATTCGATGCATGTCCCATCCTCGACCGTGTTCACGTAGGATGAGTGAGCGACAACGTTGGCGACGCCGAAGTCTGCGATGCCGCGCAGAATCCCACATGAGCAGGTGCAGCAGTTGCAAATATAGTGAATACCCTTCTGGTTATTGCTCACGCAATGGACCAGACCGGCTTCAGCCGCGAACCGCAGGGCCTCTCTGGCCTGTTCCAGGGTCAGGCCCCGGATGGTCTCGTTTTTGTCAAAAGCGTTGGGGACTGATCCCAACACCATACATACATCCACGGGATGATCGCAGGGATCACCGATGAGCGCCTTCTGCTTGCGGCAGATGCAGTCCATCACACCCCAGGACCTTGCAGATTCAAGGATGGTGCTGACATGTTCGAATGGTTGGATCTGGTTTTCGAAATGGACGCTCTCCTGCACCGGGATCACGCGATGGAATGATGGCTCGTAAGCCAAGGCCGTGCCGAACGTCTCCTGATAGTAGTCTTCGAACAGCCGGGCGAGTTCCGTTTCCATGCGGCTGACCTGCATCTCGTAGATGCCCACGACAAAGGGCATCAGCCCGTAGACGATCCCGGCATCACTTCGCTCCGCCGCGATGCAACCCGCCCGTGCCATAGATTTGAGCAGCGCCCGGGTTTCGCCGGGATCACGGTCGAGGCGCCGGGCGATCTCGCCAGCGGTCTCTTTCGTGAGGCGAAGCTGTGCGGCAAGCGCGGCCTGATCAGGCGTGAAGAGCATGGCAAGCAGCCTGCGCTCCACACCGCTCCGGGTGGCGGGGAAGCCGTTGGGGAGTGAGTGAAGACGCTCCGCCAATGCTTGATAAGGGGCTTCAGCGGTCATATTTTTTCTCCTTCGTAGGCGATTGCTCACTCTTTCATGCCCGGGTTGTGTGTCAATCTCCTGCCCCGGCAACTAACTCAGATAATGTGCGGATCGAATAGCCTCGCTCGATCAACTCAGGCAGGATGATCGATAACGTTTCCAGGGTACGCTCCCCCCTGGCGCCGTAATCGTGCAGCACGATCACCGATCCTGGCCTGGCTTGCCAGAGGATGTAGCGGGAGGCGAAATAGGGTGAAGGGATATGCGAATCGAATGGGTAAACCGATCCAAGAGTGGTCTGATAGTCCGCCTGCTCGACAATTGCCAGCATCTCGCGGGAGTAGAGCGCCGATCCAGGCCGGAACCAACGGATCTTTCCGAATTGGCTCAAGATCGCATGAGCCTGGTTCAGTCGAGATTGGAATTCTTCAACCGGGTGGAAAATGCTGGGGCGATCTTCGAGCATGTGGTTGCCCAGCTCATGCCCCTCGGCGACCATCCGGGAGACAAGGTCGTCGTTATCCTCCAGCCGGTCAGCCAGCACGAAGAAGGTTGCGTGCGCATCGTAGCGTGCCAGCAGATCTAAGATCTGTGGCGTCGTTCGCGGATCCGGGCCGTCATCGATCGTCAGCGCGATGATGGGCTCCTGAGTTTGAACTTCGTATAAGACGCGCGCGTTAAGGCGCGCCCAGTTATGGAATAGAGGTGTCATCGGCAGGATCAATGCTATCCATCCGGACAAGATTGTCAATAAGATCACGGCCAGGAGGAGCGCACTCCAGCCCCCGGGTTTCAATGCAGACGACCTCGAGCGGATACATGAGATTGCTGGTCGCAAAAGTTCAGCAACTCAGCCAATCGCGAATCTTTCGGGTCTCTCAAGCCGTCGGGGTCAATCCGGCGGCGGTTCGGTAAGCATCCGTCTGAGCACCTTCCCGACGAAAGATTTCGGCAGCTCCTCCCGGAACTCGATCTCCCAGGGGACGGCATAAGGTTCCAGACGGCGCCGGCATAGTTCGAGCAGCTCTTCTTTCGTGATCTGCGCGCCGGGGCGGGGAACGATGAAGGCTTTCACGCGCTGCTCACCGCTCTCTGCCTGAACTCCAACCACCGCGACCTCCATGACTTTACTGTTCTCGTAAAGAACCTCTTCGACATCACGCGGGTAGATACTGTAATTCCCGGCCATGATCGTATCCCGTTTTCGGCTGATCACCGTGAAGAAACCATCCTGATCCATGACGGCGACATCACCGGTAAACAGCCATCCATCACGGAGAACCGATGAGGTTTCTTCGCTGCCGCCGTCATCACGCCAGTATCCTTGCATCACCTGCGGGCCGCGCACGGTCAGTTCACCGACCGCACCGGGCGGCAGATCGCTGCCGGTGATCAGGTCGACGATTTTCGCTTCGGTATTGGGGATTGGGATCCCCATCGAGCCTGGCTTCGAAGGACCATCAAATGGGACGGCATGTGTTACAGGTGACGCTTCGGTCAGGCCGTATCCTTCGACAAGCCGACCGTTGGATAGCTTTTCAAATTTCTCCTGCACCTCGATAGGGAGCGGCGCCGCGCCGCTGATGCAAGCCTTAATTGATGATAACCCGTAGGAGCGCACGCGCTTCGCTTCATTGATGGCGGTGTAGATCGAAGGCACGCCGGGGAAAATGGTGGGTTTGTAGTCACGGATGTGCTCCAGGACCTGATCCAACTCGAAAACAGACAACAGGACGATCGTGGCGCCCAGCGCGATCGGGATGTTCATCGCGCTGGTCATGCCGTAGCTATGTGTCAGCGGGATGACGGCCAAGAAGGTCTCCGATCCCATTTCGAGTTCTGGAATCCAGTGACGGGTTTGCAGCGCGTTTGCCACGAGGTTGCGATGCGTAAGGCAAACGCCCTTGGGTTCATCCGTCGTTCCGCTTGTGTAAAGAATGGCAGCTAATGAATCCGGGCCGACCTGCGCGTCGGGAGGGTCCCAACGGGCGTCCATCATCAGCCGGTCCATATCGGGAATCGTCGCCGCCAGATCACTTGACAGATCCTGTTCGAATCCCGCCCCCTGCCAGCGACCGATGAGCTGGCGGTAGGTGCGTCCTGAGACCGCCTCACGAAGCGTCGTCCGGATGATTCTCGCATCGGTATGGAGATCGACCGCCTGGATCAGCTCCCCAAACGCATCCAACGTGATCAGGACCTCCGCAGCGACCTCACGCACCTGGCGGATGATGCTCCTGGCATCGGCATCTGGATTCGGCAGGACCACCACGCCACCGGCCTTCATGATGGCATAGTAGGCGATGATTAACTGAGGCATGTTGGGCAGAACGACCATCACCCGATCACCCGGCTTAATCCCGAGGCCGTGCAGCGCGTGCGCGAACTGATTTACCTTCCGTTCGAGCTGCTGGTAAGTTAATCTTGACCCGTAGAAAACCGTCGCGATGTGTTTCGGCATCCAGTTGGCGGCGGTTTCGAGAAAGCGGTACAGCGGCTGGTCCGGGATCGGAATGGTGTGGGGGGTATGCTCACCGTAACTTCGAAGCCACGGCCGGTCGCCGGCAAGATGATCATCCGGAGCGGCCTGTCTCCAGCTCGGACGGCGGCCCGCTTCAGCAGCAAAGATGACACGTTCCAACGTCCGGTTGACAGCCTTATAGCGCTCGAGCTGGACTTTGTGTTTTGACGCCCCGATATCTACAACCTCGGCTCCGGGGATGATTTCTCCTACCCGCTCGAAGACCGTACGGGGAAAATAGCGGTCGCGCTCTCCCGTGATGACAAGTGTCGGTGTCTGCAGCTGCTGCATCAGCGACCAACCATTCCACTTCCTCAGGTTGTTCAACATCATTCGTTTCATCACGTGAATCTCAGCGTTCCAGCGCGGCCTGAAGCGCCATAAAGGTCGGAGTGCTGCGGTTGGCACGCGCGAGAGCAGGGCGCTCGCTCTGGGGATGGGGTATTCACCTGCAGTCGTGATCAGCACGAGATGGTCGAGACGTTCCGGATGCCGGGCAGCATATTCCACACAGATCGATCCGCCGAAGGAGTGCCCCACCAGACTGAACTTCTCCGGCAGATTCAGATGCTCGGTGATGGCTTCCAGATCTGCGACGAGTTCATCCATGGTGTAACGGGTCATGGGGGCGTCGCTCTGACCGTGGCCGCGCAGGTCGGGCACGACGATGCGGGCATAGCGCATGAAGTGGTTGATCTGGTACTCCCAGGTTTCAGCGACCCCGGCGTAGCCGTGAACGAATACGATCGTGTGCAGCGCTCCCTCTGGCCGGATGTCCACAACGCTGAGATAGGTGTCTCTCAACCCGCTTATAGGCACCTCGCGCCGGTAGAGATTGAGGTCAAGCTGAATGCTTCTCTGTTTAAGTCCGCGGAGCTTGCGCTTCAATATTCGACCCTCCACGATTGAGGCGATTGTCAACGATCAGGAGGTAAACCCCTGGACGGCAGGTTTGTTCTGTCTGGAATCGGATGTACTAAGAGCCCCACCGCGTTGAGGTCTGCTGTCCTTGATTCTACCCAGCGAAGCCTAACCCGCAACAACGCGAGATCTTGCAAGTGTCTCATGCTGGAGATTCGCGACCAACAGCACTTCAAGATCGATGTGTTGACGAGCACAGATTCGTGCCTTGACGGCACGCGACTTGCATTGTAGGTAAATGCCTCGCTGCCTGGGTGAGCCGACGGTGGGGCAACAACCCCCGTTGGCTCACCCAGCACATCACTCAGGATGACGAGAGCTATCCGTAGAGATAAGCTCTGGAGGGAGATCTTGTGGCTTTTGATGATCACAATTCCCAGATCGTGGTTCTAACCCGCAGGTTAAATTCCCCGGGGGTTTTGGAGACAATGAGTGACCAGGTCCCTGAAGTCAAGGGTGCCTTTGCCGATCTAGAGAAACAGCTTCACAAACGTCTCGACCAGTTAGGCCCTGCTGAGTGGAAAATTGTCTCCCATTCTCATAACATCTATAATGGTATTTTGATAATGAGTGTGATCGTCCGGCGTACCTGAGCACAGCAAAACAATCCCTCCGCTGGCGTCTGCGCCCGGGAAAATTCCAACAGGAGATCGCTCTCTAACATTTCCCCCCGATGGCTATCCGATTGGTCCTGTGCGACTGAGGTCAATGCCGGCATTAAACCGCGCCTCGAGCAGTACAAACCAGGCCTCCACGCGTACATGCTCCATGGAGGCCTCACTTCCTGCTGGATGATAGCAGGCGGCGTTCTCTCCGACGGAGGAACGGCGAAGATGGCGGTTCACAATCAAGCAGCAAGTCACCGCTGATCGGATCCAGTAGAATGGGTGGTAGAAGCGCGATCATCGGATTGCCATCATGACCATGTCAACACAGTTTCTTGAGTGGCGGCTTGCGCTTCATGCCTACCCCACAATGGGACCTGAGCACATTGCAAGAAGGGTTCAGTAATGGAAGACGGTAACGAACCTTTGTCCCTCACCTCCATCGCACCCGGCGGATCAGGCACCCGGGTTGCACAAATAGGTTTCAAGGTAACGGTTGTAGGTTGGAGTCCGAAGGCTTGCCTTCGGGGCCGGCGGGAGCCGGCAAACGAGGAGGTCTGATTGGCCTGCGTAAGGATCTTTCGGCCGCAGGATCTCCGTTCTGCTGCGCAGCTGTCAGCAAGCTGACGGACTCCGCGGGCTAGATTAGCACTGGAACTCTATTAGAGAGTCCGGAGGCTTTCCTCAAAGGGGATCGGCCAAATGAACACGCTGGATCATGGACCAAGGCACCTACAGTGCTTCGAAATGACGTGTGGCGTCCGGTGACCACGAATCCCTATTCCCTGGTGATGCTGTCTTGCCTCAAACACATTGAATCCTTGCGCATTGAAATTTCTCTACCTAGAATACACCGCAATCGACGATTGAACTTTTAGTCCCGGCTCCAGGGGGTGTGCTATGCCACCAAATCCCTCGAAGGATCTCAACCCCGCTTTGCAGCTGGCATTGAAGATCATCGGCCCGGTCACTACCCTGCTGACCTTACTCTTCCCGGAAATACCGTCGATCTTATCGATCATCCTGCTGGGGGCGTCGATAACCGCGATCCTTTTTTACAGTGGATTTAAGCATCGGACGAAATTCATCGCCGGATTTGCTTCCCTTATCCTGATATCGATCTTCGTGAGCCTGTTTGTCCATAAGAATGAAGTGACCGGCTATCTCTACTCACAAGACAAGCAGCCGGTTGATCAAATCGCGGTTGTCGCTGTCGACAGCTCAGATTATGTTGCAACCCAATTCCCAAACAAAAAGGGGAAGTTCTCGGTTGGAGATCTCGCGAAAGGCGAGATCGAGTTGTTCGTAGGCGCTACCCCGGTGCTGCTGATAAATAATCCGATTTCATTGAAGGATGTTTTCAGTTCAAGAATTAACGTTCACGGAATACTCATCGACTTCGAGCCCAATAAACCAACGCCGGCTCACACACAAGCACCAGCGCCGACAGCCACCCCGACGGTTCCATCAGCGACATCCACGAATACGCCGGCGAGCACACCGACGCAGACTCCTACAATGGATCCCCTATCACGGATGGTGAGGGTCCCGGCCGGCCGGTTCTTTATGGGCGCGTACACTCCTCTGGAAGCTGATTTCGCCCCGGGACATTACGTGTACCTGGACGCTTTTTACATCGACGAATTTGAGGTGACAAATGAAGAGTACGCGGCGTGCGTTAAAGGGAACGCGTGCAATGAGCCCAGGTTTTTATCAAGCAGAACGCGGGATGCCTATTATGGCAATCCGATGTATTCGGACTACCCGGTGATTTTCGTGACCTGGCATGATGCGAAGAATTACTGCGGCTGGAAAGGGCTGCGGTTGCCAACCGAAGCTGAGTGGGAAAAGGCGGCCAGGTGGAATTCACAAAGATCGTCAGTGTATCCGTGGGGGAGCGAGCAGCCGAATGAATACCGCGCCTATTTCAACGCTGAGGACACGACGATTACAGGGTCATTTGAGTTTGGTAGGAGCTACTATGGTGCCTACGATATGGCCGGGAATGTGATGGAATGGGTTTTCGATTACTACGACCCGGATTACTATTCGAATTTTACTGACTTTGAAAATCCGCCTAAGAATCCCCGAGGACCGGACGACTCCCCCGATGGCCATGTCGCGCGAGGTGGCTCCTGGAGATCGGTGGAGATGGCGGAGCTTTACACATTTGTGAGAGCACATTTCGAATCGACGACTGCAGAAGATTTCCTCGGTTTCAGGTGCGCCGTCGACGCAAACAATTAATCTTGTGGATGGGTTTCCTGATGGAACGTGCATGGCAGGTCCGTGACGATCTGCTGACCTTGCTGTGACCGCCGCTGAGGCGGGGCGTACCCGTCTTTACCTATTCATTGAATGCCCGTTCGGTCTCAACCCACAGCGCTTCGCCATCCGAAATAATCTCGATCGTGCCATGGCGATCGGTGCGCAAGATCGTCCGACCCTCGAGGCTGTCCAGCACTTCCATGGAAGGCCTCTCTGTACGCCCCGTGCCGCCTACCGAAAGGATGACAACCCGCGGATTGGTGATCTCGAGCCACTCGGCAGGGTTGACTGAAGGGTGGCCACCGTCAGGCAGGAGCATCACGGATAGGTCCCGCATGCGGTGATCATGGATGATCGTCTCGACCGCTTCGGGGGTCATACCGGAGGGGATCAGGATCCGTGCCCGTCCGTATTCGATCAAAAGGATCAGCCCCGAATCGCTGCAGTCGATGATCTCCAGAGTCATGCTCCCGTCGATTCGCAGCTCTTGGCCTGTGCTGGCCGGGTGCATTTGAACCTCAGAGGTGACGAGCAGCTCTTTCACGCGCTGAAAACTGTAGCTGCCGAGTGCTTGCGGCACGAGCGCATTCTCAATGGCGAGATGATCCACGAGCCCTACAAGTCCGGCCATCTGGTCGCGATGCGTACCACCCAGAATGAGCCAGTCTAACCTGCGCTGTAGGAGTGGAAGTCGGAGGCCGAGCTGGTTCAATAACTTCGTGGGGCTCTTCCCGCCATCGATCAAGATGTTCTCGCCGGCAGGGGACCGGATCAGGACCGCATCACCGGAACCGACATCAAAGATTGTCAGGTGCAGGAGCCCATCTGCAGAGTTGGCTGCGCTCTGCCACACGAAGCCGGTCGCGAGTGCGGCAGCGACCAGGAGCCAGACACTGCGCACGCGCACACCAGACAGCCGCCGTTTGAGCGAGATTATCAACCGGCTGTCTCGATTGAGGAACTGGAGGGCGCCCGTCATGCCAAACAGGATGATGTAGTAGCCGGCGATGAGCCAGCCACTTTCCGCTGACAGTCCATATCCACCGGTGGCGAAACGGGCCATCAGGCGGACGATTCTGATCGTGAGCGCAGGGAACGGCCACGCAAACAGCGCGAGCACGTTCCCGATCGGCATCCAGATGGTCCCGGCGATCGCCGCCGCCCCGGACAAGATCATCAATGGTGGCTGGAGCGGAAGGATCATCGGGTTGGTGAGAAACGAGACGAATGAGAAGCGCTGGAAGTAGACCACCGTGAGCGGCCATGTCGTGACCTGTGCCGCCATGGTGAAGAGCACGAACTCTGAAACAAATCCACCGGCCTGTTTAGCTCGATCCGGAGACAACCGAGCAAACAGGGATTCAGTGGACCAGCGCTGCAGCGGTCGAGCGTAAAGGACCAGTCCCAGGGTAGCCGCGAATGACAATTGAAAACCGACGTCCCACAGGACTGCAGGGTCGAATGCGGTCATCAGCATGCTGCTGGTTCCCAGCGACGCCAGCCCGAGGGTCTCGCGTCCCCAGTAGCGGGCACCCAGGGCTAACCCACCCATCACCGCTGCGCGGACCACGGCCGCATCCGCGCCGACCAGGATCGTGTACAGCGTTATGCCGAACGCTGCCACGAACAAGCCTCTGCGCGATCCGAAAAACCGGCGCGAGAGAGAAATGATCATGTTTGCGATCAAGGTTATGTTGAATCCCGATATAGCGATGATATGCGTAGTGCCGGTACGGCTGAAATCTTCGTAAACGTCATCGGGGATCATGCTCTCAATCCCCAGCAAAATGCCTGCCGAGAGCGAGGCTTCCGGCTCAGGCAGTATCCGGACAATGGTCTGGTATAGGCGGTGACGCACCTGATAGATCCACCTGAGCAGCGGATTGCCTCTGCCGTGGTCCAACTTGAGTACGGCTGCCTGCGGCATCCAGCTGAAGATATCCTTGCGGGCCAGATAGTCCTTGTATGAGAATGAATCAAGCAGCGGGGGAGTTTCGATCTCGCCTTTAACACGGACCCAATCACCGTAGGTCCAGTCGCGATAGGGATTGGCGTGGACGAGGATATCGCCCTGGATTGTACGGGCGAGATCGAGGTCAGGGATCACCAGGCGTTCGGCTCTGACACGCAGAGCGGTGTACGTTTCATGGGGTTCAGGATCGTCGACGATCGTTCCGGTTATCCTTACCGGGAGATCGAGATCGTTGTAGAAAGCTACATCGTCGGGCGACAGCTCTTTCACGTCCAGGCGGGCGCGAAGTGCTCCCAGGAAGAAGGGTATGAGCAGAAGATAAGTGCTTCTGTGCAGCCGGTGCTTTCGGAGCATCAACGCGGCGAGGATTGTCAGAATAAGGAGCACGGCCCATTGGATGGGCCGGAGAGGAAGCTCACGACCGGCGTAGATGCCGACGAGCCAGAAAATCGAGACCCAGACGATCCCCATGAAACCCCCTTGCGTCTGGTTGATGTGCGCCGTCGCGCAAATGTTAGAGATTGACGATCAGCCCGTCCATCAGCGGACCGACGGGCTAACCTTCGCCTGTGGCGGAAGGTATCTCATCCTTGGGGAGCAGGGCGATTGCATCAACCATCGCCCGGTTAAATATCATCGCCTGACTCTCCCCTTGGACGTTTGGAAACAAGATCGCGGTCAGGGTCGCGCTGTAGATCGGCATAAAAAAGCGGTCGGTTTCAAACATCAGCGAACCGAAATTAAACTTGCCCGGGGTCTCAACGATCCCTTTGAGTTCATAGCCTCCCATGACCACACGGACCCAATGGGGAACGCTGGTTGTATATCCGCCGCGAGCATAGCCGGTGGGGCCCAGTTCATTGCGGTTTGAGAGCAGCCCCGCAACGACCTCACTCTTTACAAGCCAGAGGGTGGGATAGCGAGCTACGAGCCGGCCGGGTTGATGCAGCCGCATAAGATGAGCCCCTTCAACCTCAATGAACGAGGAGGTCGGGTCGTTGATATGGCTGAAAAGTCCTGTGCCCGTAGGGCTGACTCGCCCCAGGATACGGTGGCTGGTGGTGTAAAACTCGATCGAAATAGGTCTGGGAGCCATGGGCGGTTCTCCTAATTTAATGGATCGGCAGAGCGAATGTGATCGAGGTGCTGGCGGGTGTATGTTCGTACCACATCACACCCTTCATGCTCTGCACGATCATGCGGATCTCGCCCATGGAAAGCCCGGGTCCCATCTTGCCGGAGAGCGGGTCCGTCGTTGCGGTTGTGAGCGCCTGTATCGTGTCAGGGCTCAAGCCCGAGCTTGAATCGGACACGCGCACTGCAGCCCAGGCGCCATCATGCATGTCAACATTCACCGTCAACGGAAACTCTTGACTTTGCGAACGCAAGATGTCGAATGTGTGGGCTTCAAGCACGATGCGACCGCGCTTGGTGCGCCGGATGGCGGCGGCGATCAGGGCTTCGAGGACCTGGCGGATTTTGTCCCGGTCCGCGCGGAACATTGGGATTGGGTCGCTGCGCTCGGCAACGATCTCAAGCCCACGCTGGCGGGCATCGGAGCGCATTGCTTCAACAGACTTGCTCATCAAGCTGTTCAAATCGACCAACTCCCGGGTCTGCTCCTCATCGAGGTGGATAACAGGGATATCAAGCAGCGAACGGAGCTTGTTGAGTAAGCCGTTTAAATCAGCGCGGTCGGCAGGGTCTTTGAGTGCACCGGTGTTTCCGAGGAAGCGCTGAAGTGTGTCAATGGCGTCCTCTACGCCAGCTACCCATTGCGCAGTAGCCACCGGCGTGGTTTCTGGAGGCGCGCTCATCGGGTGTGTTTCGGCGGGTTCCGGCGGGGTTGTATCGCGCCGCAGCGAGGCCTGCTCCAATGCAACCCCCGCCCAATCTGAGAGGGCGATCAGCAGGGTGCGGTGGTGTTCGGTGAACGTGCGCGGTGCCAGGCGGTTGTAAACGCCCAGCACACCGACGATCTGATTGTCGACGTGCAGCGGCACGTTCAGGGTCGATTGGACCAGAAAGCCGGTCTGGACCTTGACCGGGCCGGCTTGTGTCGACGGCTGGCGCAGGATCGGCTTGCCAGTCCGGTACACTTCGCCGACCAGGGTGTCATTTGTACGTATCTTCTGGAGCGTTGCGTGGCGTTCACCAGCCTGTTTGCTGGCTCGCAGGACGAGGTCCTCGCTATCTGGCTCGGCGAGGTAGATCGCCGATTCTTCGGCGTCGGTGACGAATGAGGCGGCTTCAACAACGCTGCGCAGGATTTGGTTGAGATCGTCCATGCGCACAACGACGCGCCCGATCTCGCTGAGCATGCGGATCTCTTCCGTGCGGCGTTCGAGTTGTTCGCGCATCCGTTCAAGTCGTCCGGAGAGCATCTGGCTGCTCGATTGTTTGGCGCGCGCTTCTCCTACGGTGGTGATGGCCCGAACGAGTTCTGAAGGACGGTAAGGTTTCAGTAAAAAATCTTTTACGCCAAGTTTAAATAGCTCCCTTAAACGCGCGAGCGGAAAATGAGCGGCCAGCAAGATTGCCGGCGCTTCGGTGCCCATCGAGCGCACATTGCGCAGACTGGCGAGCGGGTCGCCGCGCAGCTGCGTCACATCGACGACGAGCATATCGGGTTCGGGGGCTTCATCTCCGCGCACCCATGCGTGAAAACCCGATGGTTTGAGGATCCGTTCGACGATCGCCTGTGCGTTTGAATCCACATCAGCGACGACGATCACGTTCAATGAATTGCTCTGGCCTGTGCTTGGCTCCATATTATCAGCCGGAAGTAAGTGGTTGTGACGTTTGTATGATTCTACGTCCCCCTATAGTAGCGCAAAATCAACAGCGGGGACAAGCGTACTTTTTGGCCGGGGGGAGGTACAGATCAGTTTCAGCCCTGGGAGGCGATCGCCAGATCGTAGTGGGGGATGATGCCGGCTTCAGCAGGAGGCCAGTAGATTATGAACGCTTTACCGATGATATTTCCGAGTGGCAGCGCGCCCCAGTTCTGCGAATCAGACGAGTTATTGCGATTGTCGCCCAGGACAAAGATCTCCTCGTCACCGATGATCCATTCACCGCTGTAGCGTGGCGTCACGGTAAGGTAGGGTTCGTTGATCGCTTTGTCGTTGACAAAGACCTGACCGGATTCGATTGAGACATGATCGCCGGGCAGACCGATGACCCGTTTGATGAAACGACGATCGGGGTTCAGAGGAAAACGAAAAACGACGATGTCGCCGCGGCTGGGTAAATCCCACCGGTAGGCAAGGCGGTTGACGATGACAAACTGTCCTTCGTGGAGGTTAGGCTCCATGCTGATCCCCTCCACCCGGATGCGAGCGGTCAGCAGGTTGACGGCCAGAAACAGCAAGCCGGCGATGAGAACAGTTTGGAAGACTTCGCCCAGGAATTGCCTGATTCTGGTGCCGGTGGATATTTGGGATTCGCCCCATTCCGGCGGTGAGGGGGTGATCATCGGTGTCTCGTTCACAGCACGTGATTATAACATGCAGGGCGCAATGATTTTAACTTCGCTTTGCGGAGGATTTGCCTCCCGGTCGATCATCCCGCGAGCGCGGCCTGAATGAGAGCCGTATCGGCGTGCCCACGAATGGAAATTCGGAACGGATCCGGTTCTCCAGGTAGCGCGCGTAGGTGAAATGGACCAGGTCCGGGTCATTGACGTGAAAGAGAAAGGTGGGCGGATCTGTCCGGACCTGGCTGGCGAACATGAACTTGAGGCGCCGCCCTTTTCTTGTCGGAGGGGCGTGCGCGGCGAGCGCTTTTTGGAGGAGACGGTTCAACTCACCGGTTGGGATGCGAACGAAGCGCTGCTCCTGGACATCGATCGCCAGCGGCAAGACTTTATGGACCCGCAGCCCGGTTTTGGCTGATATGAAGAGCACGGGCACATAGTCGAGGAAATTAAGCATGCTGCGCACGTGCTGTGTATATTCATCCATCGTATACGTGTCTTTAGCGATTAGATCCCATTTGTTGATCAAGACCACCACGCTCTTGGTCTTGTCGAGGACCATCCCGGCGATATGCGTGTCTTGTGCGGTCACGCCGCGCACGGCGTCGATGATCAGCAAGATCACGTCGGCCCGTTCGATCGCCTTCAGCGCCCGCATGACAGAATACCGTTCGACACCAGGCTCGATCTTCCCACGGCGGCGGATCCCAGCGGTGTCGATCAACGTGATGACTTTGTCTTCGTAAACCAAACGGGTATCCACAGCGTCCCTGGTCGTGCCGGGAATCGGTGAGACGATCACACGTTCTTCGCCGAGCAGCTTGTTGAGCAGGCTGGACTTGCCCGCATTTGGCCGCCCGACAATCGCGATCCCCAGATCACTCTCCTCAGTTTCTTCACCGGGGCCACTGGGTGCGATGAGGACGATCAGTTCATCTAATAGGTCGCCGGTGCCGGTACCATGCAGCGCGGAAATTGGCTGTGGGTCTCCCATGCCCAACTCGTAGAATTGTGAAGCCTCGGCACGCCGCTGCTCATTCTCGCAGCGGTTGACGGCGAGCAGCACCTTAGGCTGGAGCTCGCCATCTTTACGGCGCTGCATGCGGCGGATGATGTTGGCGACTTCCTCGTCGGCTGAGGTCACACCACTGGTCACGTCGACCATAAAAATGATTGCATCAGCATGCCGGGTGGCTATCTCTGCCTGGGTCCGGATATGATCGATGTACTCAGCCGAACCCACGGAAAGCGGTTCGCCCCGGCTCATTGCCATCGGATCAATTCCGCCGGTATCGACGACGTCAAATACCACCCCGTTCCATTCCGCCTCTGCGACCAATCGGTCGCGCGTGGTTCCCGGGGTGGCGTCGACGACCGCCAGGCGTTCGCCGGCGAGCCGGTTGAAGAGTGTGGACTTTCCTACATTGGGACGTCCAACCAGGGCGACGACGGGGCGCGGATTCATCGGTTCAAGATTCGGGTTGGAATGTTGCGGTTGGTGTGGGGCGTGGCGTGAAGGTGATCTCAACCTCGATCACAGGCGGATTTGGTTCTTCGAATGATACCTGGTCGGGAACGTCAGAGATTTCAACATCGAGTTGATAGACCCCTATCGAGAGATCTTCAAGGTCAACAACAATTTTCACCTGCTCGGAAGTAATCTGATCAAGGATCACTTTCGGTCCGGTGAGGATGATTGACACTTCCTCAGGGGAAGGATAGGCAAAGAGGCCGAAACCGAGGTTGGCGATTTGAACTGGACGCGTGAGCACGATCGAGGTCTCAACCGTCTCAATTTCTACGGTCATATCAACACTCTGGACGCCGACCAGAGTGAAGTCTTCCGGCAAATCAAGGGCCACCGTCCTGGTCTGATCCTCTGTCAGATTGGCGATGTTCAACGGCTCTGTCTGGATGAAGCCCGGCAGCGCTTCGAGCGCAACAGGGTCCTCGGAGAATACCGCAACCTCCGTCGGATCCACGCTGATCCGTGTCAGGCGGTAGTAGCCGTCCTCTTCCAGCTGCTCGCGCCCCTCAACGATGGGTACGACGACCAGGCGGCGGATGTTCTCGCGCTTGGTGATTTGAAGCTGGACACTCACGCTCTCTTGTTCTAGCTCGACACCTTCGACTGGATTTCCTTGAGCGTCGACCGGGGTGAGTGGAAATTGTTGGTCGATGGAACGCTGGCGATTATTTAAGTCGATTCTGATCTGGGCTGATTCGACATCATCGACCGCACTGCGGGGTCCTTTGAGCGTGATCTGTTCGATTTCGAGGACCGGTTCATCAGCGGCGTAGTCCGCGCCGGGTTCTCCGGTTAATATCACGCGAATATCGACTTGCTTTGTGGCCAGCGGCTCGATCGTGACGGAGACGGATCCCGGCGAGATTTCGGTGATCTGTGTGGCACGCTGGTCGATATCTCCCTCGATCTGCACGCGGTGAACGCCAGCTTCAAGGCCGGCGAGGTCTGCGTAGATCGCGAGGTCTTGCTGGGAGAGATTGCGCCACACAGAGGAGGGTGCCCGGATTGTCACTTCGGCTTCCTGGGGAAGATCACCGACAATCGTTAGCCCGGATTGAAGATCGCGGTATTCGATCGGCACGAGCTCTAGGAAGACCTGCTGCTGCAGCGGATCTTCCGCGCTGATCGCAGCGACCCACGCGCTGATGGAGAGGATAAAGGCCAGAAATAGTGTCCCGAGGTTCTCGCGCAGCCAACCGATCATGATTTAGCGCCTCATTCCCCGATCGTGCCAGAGAACAACCGGTTCTGCCGGACAAAGAACCGTTCGAGCCAGGCGGGCAGTCGGCTGCTGGTGCGTGGCCGGAAGAAGGCCGTCAGGATATTGCGTAAGCGGGCTTGATCCAGCCGGCGAATGATCCTGCCGTTATGCGTCACCGAGATACCTCCGGTCTCCTCGGACACGACGACAGAAACGGCATCGCTCACCTCGCTGATGCCGAGCGCGGCACGATGCCGTAATCCCATCTGACGCTCAGGTGTGCGGGTAAGCGTACCGCTGGAGGAAAGCGGCATGACGCATGCCGCGGCGGCAATGCGACCTTCCTGGATGATCGCCGCTCCGTCGTGCAGCGGAGTGTTGATATGGAAGATTTGCAGCAGCAGTTCGGGCGTCAGCTCCGCATCCAGACGTACACCGGTGTCCTTATACTCTTCGAGCGGAATCTCCCGTTCGATGACGATCAGGGCACCGTAGCGGCGATCGGACAAGCGCTGGGCAGTGGTGCCGATCGTATCGATCAGATGTTCAACCTGATCGGGGCTGCTCGATACGCTGAACATCCTACCGGTACGCCCCAGGCGCTCCAGGGCGCGGCGTATCTCGGGTGCGAAAATCACCGGAATGGCGACCAACAGTGCAGGCAGAGAGTTGTTCAACAGCCAGGTAAACGCGGGAAGATTGAGCATACTGGTCAGCAGCGCGATGGTGATGATGAGCACAATCATCCCGCGCAGCAGCACGACCGCTTGCGTACCTCTCAAAAGCCGCAGCAAGAAGAACACAACCAACGTAACCAGAGCGACATCGATGGCGCTCAGCCAATCGAAGCGTTGGAAGAAAAAACTCAGCTCTTGTAGAAAATCGGCCACGTTAGGGTTCCTGATGCCTTTTGCTGCGGTTTACTGATCATTCTTGATGTTGCGCAGTAATTCCTGATAGCCCTCGATATTCGGAGGGTCGAGGCTGATAATCGTCTCGATCGTCCGGGCAGCTTCCGTGGTCTGCCCGGCATCTAGTTGAATTTCTCCGAGCGCATCATATTGTGCGATCGCGTCGGCCTTGCGACCGGCAGCCCGGTAGGCTCTGGCGAGCCTTGAGTGCAGGATCTGTTTGCCGGGATACTCGCGGGCGAGGTCCTCGATCAATGAGAGCGCTTCCTTCGATTGATCGGATTGAACGAGGTGTTCAAGCTGCTGGTCCAGCGCCTTGCCGGCTTCGTTTTCCTGGCCCAGGCGGAGATTGAGATCGATGACCTGTAAACGGGCGCTCTCGTTATCAGGATCAAGCTCACAGACCTCCTCGAAAATACGCAGTGCTTCACGCCAGTCGAGATGCGAAAGATCGATGTCTCCGATGCGGTTAAGCAGCCGGATGCGCCACTCGCGATCCACCGCGCTGCGCTGGGTGAGCGCGAGCGCTTCCTGGAGGGCGATGCGGGCGTTATCGATTTCCGCCATTTGCCGGTACAGGTCGGCCAGTTCAATATATTGCTCGAGCGCTTCCTGAACACGATCCTGCTGGGCGAGCAGGTGAATGAGCTGTTTGCGGGCGCTGATGTCGATCGGTGAATGCCGGATGATGCGTTTGAAAATTGTTGCGGCCTGAGAGATCTCCCCACGGACTTTATGCGCGCGGGCAATCGTGCGGAGTTTTGTCATCCCTCCGGGTGTGTTTCCGCGCTGGATCAGGATCTCAGCGATGCGGAAGTGCAATCCCAGATAGCTGGGAACGTAGTCCATCGCCAGCATCGCCTCTTCGAGGGCAACAAGATGCAGGCCGCGGTTCATAAAGTCATCAATACGCCCGATGGATTTGAGCACTTTTTCTGTGCCGCCGACGGCGAGCATATCGGCGATCGGCACCAGTGCGGCGCCATCGCTGCCAGATGCCAAGGAGCGGCGCGCCTGTCGCAGACGTTCCAGCCACTCTGGTCCGCTCAGGAAATTCAGAGTGTTCTCGACGATCTTTGAAAGCGAATCCTCGTCTCCCTCATTGAGTGAAGCGAGAATAGTGTCGTAAAGCTGGGTGAGCTGGCTGGATTGGCTTTCGTCGATGGAGAGACTGTCCGCCTTGTGCAGTGCTTGCAAAAGGTGGCGGGCTGCTTCGGGCAGATCCTCTTTGATGCGGGCGAGCCGCCCCAGCGCCAGATTCGCTCCGAGGTCCAATTCAGGGTGTCCGAGCGAGAGGCTGAGATGCTTGGCGGCTTCGTCCCGTTCTTCGAGATTCTTGAGCAGGATGCCGAGGTTGTAGTGCACCGCTGGATGATCAAGTCCGGCTTGAATGGCCCGTTCGTACTCACTGACCGCCTGGCGCTGATTGCCGTGCGTCTGGAGGTCGATCGCCTGGCCGAGATAATGCAGCATGCGCGGCTGGCCGATCTGCTTGCGTTCCAGGCTAATGCGCCCTTCCGTCAGATCGGACAATTCCGCCGGGGAGGAGTCGCCCTGCTCATCATCGGATTGGTCCTCGAAGACGAGTCCGGCAATGATCGTCAACGCCCTGGTTTGAGCGACGGCTTCAGGGTCTGCCTGCTGACTGTCCTCGACCTCAATTTCATCGTCCTCGGATTTAAGGAAATCCCGCACATCTTTCATCCGCAGGGGCGCAGTCGCCCCGCGCGGCTCGAGCGGAGCAGGCAGTTGATCGCCCTGTTGGAGTTTGCGCAATGCCTGGGCGGCTTCTTTCTCTCCCGGAATGATGCGCAATGCCCGTTGGACCGCTTCGATCGCGCGGTCAATCTTGCCCTCTTTCTGGAGGATCGAAGCGAGGGCGAGGTACTCATAGACCGCTTCCCGTTTGCGTCCGAGACGATCGTAAACTTCGGCTAGCTTTGCCCGGCTGGAGCGGTTATTGGGCTGTAAGCGTGCGATGTGCGACCAATTGTCGATGGCACGCTCTGCGTTGTGCTGCTTAATGTGCAGGTCGGCAGCTGCCTTGCGGCGTGCGACGGCATCATCAATCTTTCCGAGCCGCTCGAGAATTTCTGAGATCTTCTCAATCGGTATCGGGTTTTCCGGTGAAAGTTTGCCCGCGTGCTGGTAGATCTTGAGCGCTTCCTGATACTGCTCTGATTCCAGCAAGGCGAGGCCAAGGCTGGTGAGCGCGCCCGGATGATCGGGGCTTAATGCCAGCGCTTTGCGGTAGAAGCCAATGGCTTTATCCCACTCCAAATCCCAGGCAGCGGAGTGGCCTAAACGCATTGATTCCTCGAAGTGCTGCTGACGCTCTGTCATTGTGTCCGTAGCTTATCTATTGGGGTAGCGAGGCGAGTATAGCATAGTCTCGATCCGGCCGCCCCGGGCCCCGATTTCTTTCTGAACTGAAGCACATTCTTTCCGATTCTAGATGCATGAACAAGGCCAGTCAGCCGGCTCCCAAAATGCGGCGTTCAGACATGTTTTCGGTGTTAATTACAACACCAATTCATTCAAGAAGCTTCATATCAGCCCAATTTTCACCGAACTTCGTATCGGTCTTTAATGGAACGTCGAGCTCATAAGCCTTCTGCATGACCTTCTCGACCAGATCCGCGGTCGCGTGCAGTTCACCAGATGGGCACTCGAAGACAAGTTCATCATGGACCTGCAGCAGCATCGTCGCCTTCAAACCGGATTTTTCAAGTTCTTCGGGGAGATCAAGCATAGCGAGCTTGATGATGTCCGCGGCGGTTCCCTGAATAGGCGCGTTAATCGCCTCGCGCAGCGCCCGGGAGCGGACCATTTCGTTGACGCTTGAGCTCTGCTCCAACTGGGGAAAGTATCGTCGGCGACCCAGCAGTGTGGAAACGTATCCATCTACGATCACACGTTCCCGGACCTGGTCCAGGTAGTTTTTGACGCCTGGAAAGCGTTCGAAGTAGGCCTGCACGAAGTTCTCGGCTTCCGCGAGGGTGAGATTTGTGGTCCGTGTAAGACCGTAAGGGCTCATCCCGTAGATCAACCCGAAGTTGATCGCCTTAGCATTGCGGCGCAGATCGGGTGTGACGTCTTCAAGCGCTGTGCCGGAAATCGCCGCGGCGGTGGCAGCGTGAATATCCTGGTCATTGAGGAAAGCCTCGATCATCGCCGTATCTTCTGCGATATGGGCAACGATGCGCAGTTCGATCTGAGAGTAGTCGGTGCTCAGCAGAACGTTTCCGGGATCGGCAACAAAAGCTCTACGGATCTCGCGCCCCAATTCTGTACGGATCGGGATATTCTGCAAATTAGGGTCTGAAGAAGCGAGCCGACCGGTGACCGATCCCGTCTGATTGTAGGAGGTGTGCACGCGCCCGGTTTCCGGGTTCACCTGGTCGGGGAATGAATCGGCATAGGTTGACTTGAGTTTGGCAATTTCGCGGTGTTCGAGAACCAGCGCCGCAATCTCATGCTGTGTTTTCAATTCCTCAAGCACGGAAGCTGCGGTGGAATAAAACCCCGAGCTTGTCTTCCGGGTCCGGTCAGGAGGCGCCAGTTTGAGTTCGTCGAAAAGCACAGTGGAGAGCTGCTGGGTCGAGTTGATGTTGAATTCATGCCCGACGATCTCAAAGATCTCGGTTTCGATCTCATCGAGCCGTGACTGCATGGTCCCAGCAAGTTGGTCAAGAAATCCGGTGTCTAATCTGATCCCGGCCCGCTCCATCCCGGCTAAGATGGGCACGAGTGGCATCTCAACATTGTTAAACAGCTCCCACTGTTCTTTGCTCTTGAGCTCCTCTTCGAGCCCAGGTTTCAAGCGCAGACAGATGGCAGCGTCGGCAGCGGCATAGGGCGCGGCTGCCTCAATGGTCACCATAGCCATCGTGCGCTGGCTGCGGCCGCGACCGATGAGCTCGCTGATCTCGGTCATCTCGAGCCCCAATCGCACCCAGGCGAGGCTCTTCAAACCAAGGTTGCGAGAAGCCGGGTCACAGAGCCATTCGGCAATCATCGTATCGAAAGCCAGCGGTTCGGCTTCCAGGCCGTACCTGGCGAGAACCAGGTAGTCGTATTTTAGATTGTGCCCGATCTTCGGTACATCCGGATCCGTGAAAGATTCACGCAGGCTGTCAAGAACCCTTCCAAGCGGAAGCTGGCTGCCGCCGTCGTGGTTACCGGCATGACCGGTGGGGATGTAATAGCCTTCCTCTGGGGTTATGGCGACCGAAATCCCGACGAGCTCCGCTTGCATCGGGTCGGTACTCGTCGTCTCAACATCGAAAGCGATCAAATCCGCCTGTTTGAGCTTCTCACGTAAGTTGGATAGTGATTCTTCATCTTGCACTGTGATGGTTTCGACCAGAGCTTCTGTGGTCTGATCAGTGGCGCTTACAAAGAGGTTCATTTGTCCCCCCTGCTCGAGCTCCTCCACGCCAGGAATGCGATTGAGCAGTGTGCGGAATTCAAGATCACGAAAAAGGTCGGCGATCGCGTCGCGATCGTATCCCGCTGCTCGGCAGGCTTCAAGGTTAAATTCGATCGGGACGTCGGTCACAATTTTGCCAAGCTCACGGCTCAGGTAAGCTTGCTCGCGCTGGTCTTCGAGCATGTTGCGATAGCGGGTGGCCACCTGTTCGAGGTGTGCATAAATGCCATCCAGATCTTCATATTCCTTGAGCAGCTTAAGCGAGGTCTTTTCCCCGATGCCGCGGATGCCCGGGATGTTGTCGCTTGAATCTCCCATAAGCGCTTTTTGGTCGATGAGTTGTTCCGGGTCCAGTTCATAACGACTGCGGACTTCCTCAGGACCGTAATCGACTGCCTCGGATAGCTTCTGGCCAGCCAGCCTGATGATGACGTTCTCTGAGGCCAGTTGGAGCAGATCGCGGTCGCCGGTGAGAATGACAACTTCGATATCCTTTTCAGCAGCCTGCCGCGCGATCGTCCCCAGCACGTCATCGGCTTCGTAATTCTCCGCTTCAAGGATTGGGATCCCGAATGTATTTACGACCTCCCGGATGCGCTCAATCTGCAGGCGCAGGTCGTCAGGCATCTTCTCGCGGGTGGCCTTGTATTCATCGTAGAGATCATCGCGGAAGGTTCGCCCGGTGTCGAACGAGACGGCCAGGTATTCCGGCTCTTCCTCCTCGAGCAGTTTCAAGAGCACCGAAGTGAAACCGTAGGTGCCCGCCGTTGGTTCGCCAGATTTTGTGAGCCAGCGATCGCCACCGCCCGCGCCTGTTAACGCGTAGTAGGTGCGATAAGCGAGCGCATGCCCATCAATCAGGAACAAACGAGGTTTGGATGCCATCGAGCGATCTCCTGCGAAATTGGATATCCATTGATTGTAGCATCTTGAGAAAGGGATTCGGGCGTAATTAGCTGGAATGATCTGCAGAGCTCGATGTTATTTTCCCTGCAAGTAAAGACCCCCGCATCTTGCCGGGGGTCTGCTCTATTTTGGCTGTATTTGTGAGAAGCCGGGACTAAGAATCCCAGGTTCGATAATCGATATGCATGGTCTGGACACCACCACCCGAGATCGTCTCTACCTCAAAGCGACCATAGTTACCCAGGTTGGTCACATAGCAGAAGACGTCTCCTGGATCGATGTCTCCCAGAGGCACACGGTTTGTCGACAGACTGGCGGATTTACAGTCATCCAGACTCGGCGTGCGATCGGCCATCAATTTTATCTTGGCGTTATTAAAGGGGCGGATATATTTTTCCGCTGCAGATACCGCTTCGAATTGAATATCCCGATCCGCAGGCGGCGGTCCGACTGTTCCTGTATCAAGATCGGCAGTCCAGGTTTGATCGAGGTCAAACTCCCCGCTTGATAACACTGTTTCGACCTTGACGACATCGATCTCGACGTAGAAGGGAACATCCCCGCTGCTTCCAACGCCGAAGACGATGCCGGCGTCCGACCGCAGCCACCAGAAGCCCTTGTAGCTGCCTTCGCTATTGGGTGCCTTCAGGTCAACCGAGATATCGACGGTCGCGCCGGGTGCGACGGAACCGGTCAGCTTCTTGGAGGCCAGCCCGCTCATCGCGTCGCCGTCCTTGAATAGCAGTTCGTAATTGGAATTCCAGGTGCATGACCCTGTGTTGCGCAGGCGCCATGTTTTTGTGAAGCTCTCGCCTGGTTCGAGGTCCGTTCCATCAGGGATGGTGACGTCGGTGACAAAGGCAGCCTTGTTGCAGGGCACCTCAGTCTCGGTCGGGATGGGGGTGTTCGTCGCCGTAGGGGCTTCCGACGTGTTTATCGCCGTCGCGGGGGCAGGTGTTGTCGGGGCTGCTGGCGGCGTTTCCTGCGTGGGAGGCTCCTGCACCGCGCTCGTCAAGCGGGCTTCCACCGTTTGGGCTGCGTAGGTGGGAAATGGGTCCGGTGTCTGCATCCCCGGGAAGTTGCATGCTGAGAGCGCGAGGATCGCAAGAAGAATAAGTGCGATGAATCTGATGCCGGTTTTCAACTGGGTCATGGTTTATCTCCTGCCTTTTGGTTTTGAGAAAACTGAGGGTCATACTTTCAGGCGTCTATGAAATTATGGACGACTTTATATACCAGCATGCTACAGCCGCATCTAATTTGGGTCAAGTGGGAAATGGCCGCCAGATCGTATCACCCGCATGATTTCCGGGTGCTGGATGGGATTATTGGAGAGGTCCCCAGGCGGCCAGAGTTGGTTGATCCCCACTCGGATAGGCAGTTTTGTCAACAGGGGTGCCCACCATGCTCCACGGGCCCGTCCAATCGATGAGGACATCGACGGTCTGCCCCCGCATGTCCTGTGATGATTCGAAGAATACGAGCTTGTTCGTGCGTGTGCGGCCCTTCCAGCGCGTTTTGTGCATCTCTTCTACCAGGACTTCAACGACCTTGTTGTGATAGGTGGCGTTAATTTCAGCCGCGATCCCGGCTTGAAGCTCTTCAAGAAGGCGGAAGCGACGCATTTTCTCATCGTCAGAAATCGAGTCTTCCATCTTCCGGGATGAGACGGTCTGTGGTCGGGGTGAATAACGCGCGAGATGGGCGACATCCAATTTTAATTCGGCGAGCAAATCATAGGTTTCTTGAAATTGAGCGCGAGTCTCGCCAGGGAAACCGACGATGATGTCTGTTGCAATCGAAACGCCCGGTATGATCACCCGGATGCGATCGATTAAGCGGCGGTATGCATCGACGCTGTAACCACGCTTCATGCGCTCCAGGACCTGATCATCCCCTGCCTGAACAGGTACCTCGATGTGCTCACAGACTTTCGGCAGTTCGGCGACCGTATGTAGAAGTTCGTCGGTCATCCAATTCGGGTGGGAGGTCAGGAACCGGATGCGGTCCAGGCCGTCGATCTCGTGCAGCACGCGTAAAAGATCGGAGAGGTTCGGACCATTCTCAATGTCGAGGCCGTAACGGTCAACGATCTGGCCCAGTAAAGTCACCTCGCGCACGCCCTGATCGACGAGCGCCCGGACCTCTTGAGTGATCGTGCCGATTGAGCGGCTCTGTTCAGCGCCACGGCGGAACGGGATCACACAATAGGAGCAGGCGTGAGAGCAGCCATACACGATCGGGACGAAGGCGGAGACCAGGTTGCCGCGCGCCTCCCTGGGAAGCAGCAGGTCGCCATCCATGACCGCGAAGCGCTCTTCCGTTTCATGCAGGGTCAGTTCCTGTGCCTCGGCGCTGCGCAGGTGGTCCAGCAGAGGCTGTGGGTCCGAAGGGGGTGAGAAGACATCGACGAAGGGGTACACTTTTTGCATTTCCCCGCTGCCCTTGACGCCCACCATGCAGCCCATCAGGTTGATGACGAGCTCAGGGTTCTTTTCTTTCAAAGGCTGCAGCGAGCTGAGGCGGCCGTGCGCTTTATCCTCCGCACTTTGGCGCACTACGCAGGTATTGAGCACGATAACATCGGCATTTTCAGCGCGCGCGGTGGCATCATAGCCCAATCGCTCCAGAGCCGAGGCGACGCGCTGCGAATCGGCGACGTTCATCTGACATCCTGCGGTCCATAAGTGGTATTTCATGGGCAACATTATAACCTTAACAGGTCTGAATTGAACGGGGGGTGGATTTAGATGCCGGTCTGGCCAGCTGCAGCACGGATTAGGGTATGATACGCTTCTGGAGCGCTGTATGCGAAACGAGAGAAATGTTAAGCCCTGGACCTTGTGCTTGGTTTTTGTGCTGACCGCGATCACTGTATCGTGCGCTCAAAGCCAGATCCCACAACTGGGCGAGCCGCCCGGGAAAGCAACTGCGACCGCCACGCGAACCGCTTCAATCACGCCTTCGGCGCCGGCATTGGTACCGGCCCCTTCGAGCACCCCCGCGATTTGTCTTGCTGAGAACGGACGCCTGATTGAGGAGAGCTACGATTTGCCCGGAGGTACGAACACAGCGCCTGTAAAGATCTACCTGCCGCCTTGCTACGAAAAAAGTGAAGAGGACCTGCCTGCAGCATACTTTTTGCACGGACACCCCCAGGACGAAGAGCATTGGATCGAGCTAGGCGTTTTGGAGACGTATGAAGCTCTGTACTCGCTGGGGAAGATTGAGCCCATGATCCTGATTTTTCCGTTTCTGCCAGAGCCATATTTCACCCAATCGGACGGAGGCCCGTCTTCACTCGAGGAAGTGGTCCTTGATCACCTCGTGAAGATGGTTAATTCAGAATATCGGACATCTGCTGCACCGTCCGATCAGGCGATCCTGGGGATCTCTCGGGGAGGAGTGTGGGCATTAGAAATCGGATTTCGCCATCCCGAAGTTTTTGATATTGTCGGTGCGCTGAGCCCGGCGCTGGCATACAACCACCCCCGGCGTGCATACGATCCATTTATCATCGCCCAAGCGGAAGATGAATTGCCATCCAATATTCTGATCAGCGTAGGCGACCGCGAGCCGCAGTTTGCTGATGAGGTCGACCGTTTTGCGAGGCAGCTCGCAGCCTCGGATATCGATTTCACGTACATTCAGCATGAAGGCCGGCACGAGGATGATGCCTGGAAGAGCATCCTGGAACAAGTATTCCAATTTGTGGGTGATGCGCTTCGTGCAAGCCGAACGCTTGTTCTTGGTTAGTGGTGTGGTAAGGTGGAAATCGGGTAAAATGAATTCTGCCGACCCGATATTGCCATTGGTTGATCCGGGGAGGGGAGAGCATGATGTCTGAAGCAGACAGTGACGCAGCAGAAGTAATCGAAGCCTATCGTAAACGGCGCGCCAGATTAACGCCCCTCATTCTCGGGGGACTGGCGGTCGTATTGTTAATTGTGGGTGTCTTCTTTGTGGTGTTGTGGCTGACCGGAGATAGTCCACCCAGTGTTCCTGGATTCCTGGCCAGCGAGACACCGACGGCTACAACAACGAACACGCCTGTTCCGCCGACAGCCACGCCGACCATCACAGAGACATTGGAGCCGTCCCTCACACCAACTCCGGAAGGCCCCATAACGTATATCGTCGAATCTGGTGATACGTTGAGCTCAATCGCCGAGCAGTTTGGCATCGAAGTGGTGCAGCTCATGGCGGCAAACAATATCACCGATGCCAATCAACTCTTCGTAAATGACGAGCTCATCATCCCGGCAACGGATTTTGAGCTGCCCACCAAAACGCCTATCCCGGACAATCTCTTCCCGGGCCAGGAGATCCAGTATCAGGTTGAACCCGGCGACACGCTGGAGACGATCGCCTCCCAGTTCAACAGCACGGCTGAGGCGATCGCAGAGCGCAATGAGATTGAGGATCCAAATGATATCGGCGTAGGGGATGTGCTGATCGTCCCGGTAAACATCGCCACCCCGACGCCCACATTCACCCCGCGTGGACCCAGCCCAACCGCGATTGCGGGATCGTAAACCTGACGAAACATCCCGACGCCCCGGTGCCCACCGGGGCGTCTTCTTAATCACCGGAGTGCGTTCCTGATCTCCTCGATTACGTACGGGTCTTCTTCAGACTCAAGCGCTTCTTGAAGGGCGTCATTCCCTGCGCTCACGTCCAGGCGGCCAATCGCCCAGGCCGCGTGACCGCGTACAATCGGCTCAGGGTCAGAGAGCAGGTTAAGGAGCGCCTCGATCTGTGAAGTATCAGCACGATTTCCCGCCACGACGGCAGCGTTGCGCACGAGCCCCCGCCGGCGCGGTCTCTCTAAAGGACTGTGGCGAAAGCCGCTCAGCCAGCTTTCTGGTTTGAGCTCCAGAAAGGCCGCAAGGTCGGGCGCCTGGAGTTGAGGGCGAGCTTGAAAAGCCGGGTCACCGGTAGCACGGGCAAAGCGTTTGTTCCAGGGGCAGACCTGCTGGCAGATGTCACACCCGAAGAGCCAGTTCGCAACCCCGGCCCGCAGTTCATGAGGAATTACGCCTTTTTCCTCAATTGTCAGGTAGGAGACACAGCGATTGGCGTCCACCGTGCGCTCCGCGAGAATGCACTGGGTTGGACAGGCTTCGATACAGCGAGTGCATGATCCACAATGATCGGATTGGAAGGGGGGGTCAGGCTGTAGCGAGACCCCCAGCAGGATTTCACCCAGAAGAAAATAAGACCCGCGATCCGGATTGATCAAACAGCTGTTCTTGCCGATCCATCCGATCCCGGCTCTTTGTGCGAGGTCCCTCTCCAGGATTGGTCCAGTATCGGTATAGACTTTATACGGGATGGATCTTCCAACGAGCAGCTCAACGGCACGGGCGAGCTCTTCGAGCCGGGAGGCGATGACATCGTGATAGTCCTCCCCTAATGCGTAGGAAGCGACACGGGCGCTGGCTTTCTCACTGGCGGCAAAGTGATTTCTGGGCAGATAGGAGGTGCCGGTGACGATGATGCTCTTGCATTCCGGGAGGATGCGCCGGGGATCTTCCCGGCGCTTGAGAGCGCGCTCTGTCGCAAGATAGCCCATCCCGGCATGCCTGCCGGCATCAATCCATCTCCTGTAATTCTCAAACGATCGAGGCGAATCCGGTGTCGTGATGCCAACGAGTGCAAACCCGAGGCGGTAAGCAGTAGATTTTATCTGTTTTTCAAGTGAGTTGGCGTCGATTATCAAATCACACCGCCGACCTCAATCACGGGATCCGTGTGCAGCATCTGACCATTCTAATGGTTATCCTGACTTCAAAGCAAAAAGCGGCGGTTTCAATCCGCCGCTCATCGCAGTGCACCGATGCGGATTACTTCTCGAGATACTCGTGAATTGACGCAGCAGCCTTGCGGCCCGCGAGCATCGCCGTCACGACCAGATCGGGACCCGTGACCGCATCACCTCCGGCGAAAACACCATCCCTGGAGGTCTCCCCGGTTTCGGAATTTGCCTTGATCAACCCCCAATTGTGGGTTTCAAGATCGGGGGTGGATTCGCCGACCAGGGGATCAGGCCAATAACCCAGAGCCAACACGACCGTATCGGCCTGAACAGTGAAGTTTGATCCCTCGATCGGGATCGGGCGCCTGCGGCCGCTCTCATCCGGTTCTCCGAGTTCGCACTGCAGGCATTCAACCGCCTTCACATGTCCGTCAGCGCCGGCGATGAACTTAACCGGCTGCGTGAGGAAGCGGAACTCTGCGCCTTCCTCCCGGGCCAGTTCGCGATCTTTCTTGCCGCCCGGCATTTCGGCTTCTGTGCGGCGGTAGAGGCAGGTCACCTCTTCCGCGCCCAGACGCAGCGCGCTGCGCAGACAATCTGCCGCAGTATCACCGCCACCGATGACGACCACCCGCTGACCGACTTCAGGCTTTCCCTGCATGCCCGGGGGGAGATATTGTGGGTCAACATTGGATTGGATCAGGAAGGGTGTCGCCTGGTGGATGCCGGGTAGGTCGATGCCGGGCACATCCATTTTGGCATCGATCCCTGTGCCAACGCCCAGAAACACCGCGTCGTAGCCGCCCTTGAAGAGGTCGTCCACGCTCTTCTTTTCCCCGATGCGAGTGTTCAGGATAAACTCGACCCCCGCGTTTTCCAGATCCTGGATGATATTGGAGACTACGTCCTTGGGGAGTTTGAAGTTCGGGATACCGTAGATCAGCAAACCGCCCGGGGTGGGCAGGGCTTCAATGATGGTTGCCTCATGTCCTTTACGCACAAGCTGTTCGGCGCAGGCCAGGCCGGCTGGTCCCGAGCCGACGATCGCCACGCGTTTGCCGGTGGGTTTGCCTTTTGGGATCCTGACTTCGCCGTGCTGCCGTTGATAGTCGGCGACAAATGCTTCCAGTGCGCCGGTAAGAACGGGTTCGCCGCGTTTGCTTCGAACACAAGACCCCTGGCAGAGGTCACTATGAGGGCATACCCGCCCACAGATCTCCGGCATCGAACTGGTTTCGCGATAAATTTCTGCGGCGCCGATGAAATCTCCAGCTTCGATCAAATAAAGCGCTTCGGGTATGTTGTTGTGAACAACACACGCTTCGACACACGCCGAAGGGTCCGGGCAGTGAATGCAGCGTTCGGCAGCCTGCATGGCCTCTTCCGGGGTTAATGGGATGAATGTTGGTTCGAAATCACGCACACGCTCCTCAACCGGTCGTGCCAATTGAGGTTCGTAGGGGATTTTCATGCGGGCTTTACGGTCCAGTTTTTCTTCGACGTTCTCACGTGCGGACATAGGATCACTCCACGGGCTGCGATGCGCGTTCCAACGCTTACGATGATACAGACCAAAGTGGTCAGATATTAGTCTAGAAAGTCATGTGCGAGTGTGATGGTTGTCACAACATTGGGCAGAAGTTCACAAACATCGCGGTACAATTCAAACATCGATTCCGCAATGATCTACCGCGGTTCGGCGGGTTTGATACTGAGGTTGGATCTATCGATCCAGCGTTGACAGGCATCACAGAGTCAAGGTCGACTCCAGATTGAACTATACGTGGGGTCCACGTAAACCTCGCTCACCCTGTATGTCTTTCGAATGACCGTATAAATCTAAGGAAAGTACTTGCTATGAAGCGTTGGATGTGGGTCGTCATCATAATAATAATCGCTGCCGTAGGTGGATATATTGGATTTCAGGCCTTGCGGCAGGATCGAGCGACGGGGGCGGTTGAGGATCTCCAGACTGAACCGATCTCCACCGGAGCGCTCACCGCAACCGTTGGTGCGACCGGGACGGTTCGAGCGAATCAATCGGCTCTGCTTACCTTCCAGACGAGTGGAACGGTCGGAGAGGTCAACGTTGCACTCGGTCAGCAAGTACACAAGGGCGATGTATTGGCTTCGTTGACCAGGAGTTCACTGCCTTCCTCGATCATCCTTGCGGAATCTGAATACGTCTCGGCCCAGCGTGCATTAGATAACTTATTGAATTCCACTCAGGAACGTGCGGCAGCTCAATTAGCGCTTGCTCAAGCTGAGGACGCACTTGAGAATGCCGAGTACACATACACAGTGCGCCAGCAGGGCAATCGCGCCAGTCAAAACACGATCGACGCCGCCCGGGCAAATCTGCTTCTGGCGGAGACGGAAGTCGATGCCGCCAAAGCCGCCTACGATCGCCTTTCCGGCCGATCCGAGGACGACCCGGCACGTGCGCTGGCGCTGTCTAACCTGGCGGCGGCGCGCAGCAAACGCGACAGTCTGCAGCGGAACCTTAACTGGTACCTGGGGTTCCCGGACGAAGGGGAGCAAAGCTTGTTGGAAGCCGAACTCACCGTCGCCGAGGCACGTGTTGAGGATGCCCGGCGCGAATGGGAAAGGGTCAAAGATGGGCCGGACCCGGACGATGTCGCTGCGGCGGAAGCGCGGGTTGAAGCCGCACGCGCCAATATGGAACTGGCAGCGGTCAACGCACCGTTTGATGGCATGATCACGGCAGTTGAAGTTAAAGTCGGCGACCAGGTGGCCCCGGGTAGTGTCGCTTTCGGGCTGGCTGATTTTTCGCCCTTGTTCGTCGACGTTCAACTGTCGGAGGTCGACATCAACCGCATCGAAAATGGTCAACCTGTTGAGTTGGTGTTTGACGCGATCTTGGATCGCACTTACGAAGGTGTTGTCGTCGAAATCGGGTTGGTGGGGAACTCGGTTCAGGGTGTCGTGAATTTCCCGGTGACGATCGAGTTGATCAATCCGGATGAGTTTGTGAAACCAGGTATGACCGCCGCAGTCAACATCGTGATCGAGCAGATGGAGGATGTCCTGCGGGTACCCAATCGAGCCGTTCGCCTACGAGAGGGTGACCGAGTAGTGTACATTCTGCGAAACGGAGAGCTGGTGCCTGTCCCGATTGAGTTGGGCGCTTCCTCAGAGGTCTACAGTGAGGTGCTCGCGGGTGATGTCGAGGAAGGCGATCAGATTGTCTTGAACCCACCACTCGAATTTCACAGTAATGGACCACCACCATTTGTCGGGGGTAGTCAGTGACCGACGGGTACGTAATCAAGGCTGACGCGATCACGAAAGTCTACCAGATGGGTCAGATCGAGGTCCACGCGCTGCGCGGGATCGATCTGCGCATTGCTGCTGGTGAGATCGTCTCGATCATGGGACCTTCCGGCTCGGGTAAGAGCACCCTGATGAACATCGTAGGATGTCTGGACAGACCTACGGCAGGAAGCTACTATCTCGAAGGGGAACAAGTGGCGGATATGAGTGATGATCAGCTGGCCGCTATCCGCAACCGGAAAGTTGGTTTCGTTTTCCAGAGTTTTAACCTGCTCGGAAGGCAAAGCGCCCTCAACAATGTCGAACTTCCCATGCGTTATGCGGGCGTCAACAGCGGCCGACGGAAACGGGCGATTGAGGCGCTTGAATCGGTTGGTCTTGGCGATCGGATAGATCACAGGCCAAACGAGCTGTCCGGCGGGCAGCAGCAGCGAGTGGCGATCGCCCGTGCGCTTGTCAACAACCCCGCGATTATTCTGGCGGATGAACCCACCGGCAATCTCGATACGAAGTCCGGTGAAGAGATCATGAAAATTCTGCTCGGTTTGAATGAGGACTTTGGGACGACGCTGATTTTCGTGACGCACGATCCAGAGATCGCATCGATGACCGAGCGTATCATTCACTTGCGTGATGGATTGGTCGAACAGGATCGTCAGTCAGAACGGGTCGCCAATCAATGAACTTCTGGCAAGGACTCCTCGAAGCGCTGCAGAGCTTATCCAGCAACAAGTTGCGTTCGGCTTTAACGATCCTGGGGATCGTGATCGGTGTCGGTGCGGTGATCGCCATGCTCGCCATCGGGCGCGGCGCACAGGATACGATCACGGGGTCGATCAGTGGGATCGGCACGAACCTGCTCTTCGTTGTACCGGGTGGATCTGAAGAGGTCAGCAACCCCAAACCACTTACTCTCACCGACGCCGAAGCGCTGCGGGATTCTTTCGTCGCGCCCTCGGTGACGGGTGTGGCGCCAATTATCACTGGAAATGTTGAGCTCAGTTTCGCAGGCGAATCGCTCTTCACCCAGGGCTACGGAGTGACGCCCGATTATATGCCAGTGCGCAACGTCGAAATGCTCGAAGGGGAATTCATTGGCGAAGTGCACATCCTCGGTCGCGCGGCGGTCGTGGTGCTCGGACCGGACGCAGCTGAAGAGCTGTTCGGGCGTTCTGAAGGGGTCATTGGCGAGACGGTTCGTATTGGAGGGCAGCCTTTCAGGGTTCTGGGAGTGATGGTGCCGCGCGGTGGATCGGGGTTTTCCAATCCTGATGAGTTGATCATGATCCCTCTGTCGACGGCGCAAACTCGCCTGTTTTCGCGCTCGAGAGACTCGGTCGACATGATCATGGTTCAGGCGATCAGCGCGGAAGGCGTGAGCAGAGCGACAGAAGAAGTCGCCAGCTTGCTGCGTACCCGTCACCGCACGGCGATCGGGGAGGATGACTTCACAATCTTTACCCAGCAGGATTTCCTTCAAACTGCGACCACGATTACGAATGTGCTGACGATCTTCCTGGGCGGTATTGCCGCCATCTCGCTGCTTGTCGGCGGCATTGGGATCATGAACATCATGCTGGTCTCTGTAACCGAGCGCACGCGCGAGATTGGTTTACGCAAAGCTGTTGGGGCACGGAAAAGGGATATCATGCTGCAGTTCCTGACCGAGTCATCGCTGCTCAGCCTCATGGGGGGGCTGATCGGGATTGCGCTCGGATGGGGGCTCTCCACGCTCGTCGGCGTTATCGCAACTTCCCAGGACGTCGAACTGCTGCCCAATATGGGCCTGGACGCGATCCTGCTGGCAACTATTTTCTCGACGGCGGTGGGGTTGTTTTTTGGCCTCTACCCCGCCAAGCGAGCCGCTGATTTAGAACCGGTGGAAGCGCTGCGCTACGAATGATCTGGCGATCGACCGATTGCGCGGTGAGATCAGAAAGTTGAGAGCGATCATGGCGGGACGTCTGGGGGGGGGAACCGCCGGTTACCCCCTTCAGAGATGTGATTTGAGAAACTGGCCTGTGTATGAGGCGGCAACGTTGACAATCGCTTCTGGCGTCCCCTCCGTGATGATCTGTCCCCCGCCGTCACCACCCTCGGGTCCCAGATCGATAACCCAATCGGCGACTTTGATGATGTCCGGATGGTGTTCGATGATCAGCACGGTGTTGTCCTGGTCCACAAGCTGCTGCAGCACGTCGATCAATTTGTGAACATCCGCAGCGTGCAGGCCTACGGAGGGCTCGTCGAGGACGTACAGAGTATGCCCGGTGCTGCGCTTGGAGAGTTCACGCGAGAGTTTGACCCGTTGTGCTTCGCCACCCGAGAGTGTGGGAGCCGGCTGCCCGATCTTGAGATAGCCCAGCCCAACGGCCTGCAGTGTTTCCAGACGCCGGACCATGGGCGGGAAAGCTCCGAAAAATTCGACCGCTTCGTCGATCGTTGTGTCAAGCACGTCAGCGATCGTCTTGCCCTTGAAACGAACCTGCAGTGTTTCGCGGTTGAAGCGTGATCCCTGGCAAACCTCACAGGGGACATACACGTCCGGCAGGAACTGCATCTCGATCCGCAGCTGACCCTGCCCCTGACAGGCCTCACACCTCCCCCCGCGAACGTTGAATGAAAAGCGCCCTGGCTTGTAACCTCGCACTCTGGATTCGGGCAGTTCCGAATACAGCGACCGGATATGATCGAAGAGGCCGGTGTAGGTGCCCGGGTTCGAGCGCGGTGTGCGTCCGATCGGGCTCTGGTCGATGTTAATCACCTTTTCAATGTGCTCGACCCCTTCGAGGCTGTCATGTTCTCCGGGAAGTGTCCGGGAGCCGTGCAGCGATCGCGCCAGCGCTTTATAAAGCACCTCGACCATCAGGGTCGATTTTCCCGAGCCGGAGACGCCGGTGATGCACACAAAACGTCCCAGGGGAATCTCCAGGTCGATATCCTTCAAGTTATGCTCCCGCGCACCACGAATGACCAATGCCTCACCGTTGCCTGCGCGCCGTTCTGCAGGCACATCGATTTTTAATTTCCCTGAAAGGTATTGACCGGTCACCGATTTGGGTTTCTTTGAAATCTGGGCGACGGTCCCCTCTGCGATGACCTCGCCGCCTTTGTCGCCGGCGCCAGGTCCAAGATCCACAACCCAGTCGGCGGCGCGGATCGTAGCCTCGTCGTGTTCGACGACAAGCACCGAGTTGCCGAGATCGCGCATACCCTCCAGGGTGCGGATCAAGCGGGCGTTATCACGCGGGTGGAGGCCGATCGATGGTTCGTCAAGCACGTAAAGGACACCCATCAAGCGTGAGCCGATTTGGGTCGCCAGACGGATGCGCTGCGCCTCACCGCCCGAGAGTGTGCCGGCGGAGCGGTTGAGTGTCAGGTAGTCCAGACCGACATCCACGAGGAAGCCTAGCCGGTCTTCGACCTCTTTCAGCACCCGCCTTGCGATTGCCTGATCACGACCGGAAAGGGGACCTTTCTCATCTTTGAGCTTCCTGATCCACTCAAGGCTGCGCAGGACTGGCCAGCTCGTCACCTCGACGATGTTTACGTCATCGACGGTGACCGCCAGCGCTTCCGGCCGGAGCCGCTGACCCATACACGCCGGACAGGGGCGTTCGGACATGTAATCCTGGATCTTATTTCGAATGTAATCCGAGTTGGTTTCCTGATAGCGGCGTTCTAGATTGCCGATCACGCCCTCATAGGCTGTTTGGTAGCTCGCGGTCCTTCCCTCACGGGTGGTATAGGTGATCGGGATTTCTTTACCATTGGTCCCATACAACAGAATGTCAAGTTTCTTCTCGGCCAATTCTTCCACGGGGGCGTCAAGGTCGATCTTGTATTGATCGGCGACAGCCTCCAGCATCTGCCAGTAATATCCTTCTTGCTCCCTTGTCTGGCTGCCCCAGTTCATCGCCACCAGTGCACCTTCAATGATCGAGATCGAGCGGTCAGGGAGGATTCGATCCGGATCGATCTCGAGCGTACTGCCGATCCCCTGGCATTCTGGACAAGCGCCATGCGGGGTGTTGAAAGAGAAAGTGCGCGGCTCGATCTCTGCGATGGTCGTGCCGTGATCCGGACAGGCGAGATGTTCTGAGTAGGGGATATCTACCGGCGGGCTGGCGCTCAGGTTGGCGACGATCATCATGCCCTCACCCCAGCGGAGAGCGGTTTCGATCGAATCGGTCACACGGGTAAGGAACGCGTCGTCCTTTTCTTGCTCGTCCGCCGGGATGATCAACCGGTCCACGACGGCGTCAATGCTGTGATTCTTGTAGCGGTCGAGCTCGATGTCATCGTCTAACGAGTGAATCTCCCCATCCACACGGGCGCGCACAAACCCGGAGCGCCGGAGTTCCTCGAAGACATTCTGATGGGTGCCTTTGCGGGCGCTGATCATCGGGGCCAGGATCAGGATCCGGCTGGCACCTGGCAGCTTGACGACGGCGTCGACGATTTCCTGTGCCGATTGTTGGTGGACCGCTTTTCCACAAACCGGGCAATGTGGCTGCCCGACGCGTGCGAAGAGCAAGCGCAGGTAGTCGTAAACCTCGGTGACAGTTCCCACGGTTGATCGGGGGTTGTGCGAGACACCGCGCTGGTCGATCGAAACCGCCGGGGATAAACCTTCGATGTAATCGACATCGGGCTTGTTCAGCTGGCCGAGAAACTGGCGCGCGTATGCTGATAGCGATTCCACGTACCTTCGCTGTCCTTCAGCGAAGATCGTGTCGAAAGCGAGAGATGATTTTCCGGAGCCCGAGATGCCTGAGATCACGACGAGTTGATCCCTTGGAATCTCGACGGTGATGTTCTTCAGGTTGTGTTCGCGGGCACCGACGACGGTGATTTTTTCCTGGGGCATAATCCACAAATCTGACTGTTCAAATGTGTTTAAAGCAAACACGTATTATAACAGCCGGCGCACTTCCCCGTTCACGAACCTGTGCCGATGAACGGCGGGGATTCTGGTGCCGGGGTGTAGGCTGAGAGGATCGGGAGAGGCGCAAGAAGCTTTTCGTATCTCTGTGCCGCACCAATCTCAAGTCGCAATGTCTTTTAGGGAGCACCCATCGCACGGCGGGTATGCTCCCGGATTCCCGGCTGAGAACGACCGGAGGCGCAGGGAGAATGCGTGCCCTGCGGCGGGAGCCGGCAAATTGCGGGTTATCCCGCGTCACTTTGAGTCAGTTCTATCTTAAGGGACCTGACCAGCTTCAAAGAAAATTCGGGGTAAGGCCGTTTCAGACTTAAAGATTGATTCTGGATGACCCTGGCCGGAAATTCGAGTGGAATCTGGCGATCTCGTTGGAGATCAGGGGGTGCCGATTACAAGTCGGTCTTTGACCTGGGTGACATTCCCGAGAGCGTTGGATTCGTTCGCCTCGTAGAAGCGCTGCGCATACTCAGGGCTGCGCCATTCGAACGCAGTCTCGAGCCCTTGCGCCTCAGTGGGCACAAGCAGTGTGGTACGGACATAGGCTGCGTCCAACGGCGGTGGGTAATTGCCGATCCGATTGAGCAATACGATCGCCGATCCGGCAAACCCGATGATGAATAAGATCACCAGGATGAACCAGTCCGCGAGTTGCATATCTCCAGGATCGACAAGGCTGAAAGCTAGCGACCCGACAACGAATGCCATGCCGATGATTAATGAGAATAAGATCGATTGGATGCGCGCCGATTGAGCATCCTCACTTAAAGTTGTCGCCCGATCACGGCATTCTGCGCAGAGCGGAACCTGGAAGCGAGTTGGTTTCCGATCTCCCATGCCCTGGCCTTCAGGCAGCGTCCCGGCGATCGCCAGCTGACCTCTGACCGGGGTCTGTCCACAATGGACGCATTCACCCCCGGGGAACACAACCCGATCGCCCCTGATCATCACGCGATGGCGGTAGCCGGGCGGCGGATCGTTCTCGCGGTAGTTTATCACGTCTTCCCGGACTGCCTCCAGCTCGCGTTCTTCATGGTCTGGCTGTTTTGCTTGAGGGGGTTCTTCATCCTCTTCGCCCCTCTCTGAGGTTACCGATTGCATGCGGGCAGCCATGCTGCCGATCTCCGCTGCTTGCTCTTCGAGCGCCCAGTCCGGCGGCGCTGGTTCCTCTCCATCTTCAGCCGTTTCTTCGAGGGAGGTGTGCTCAAGAGGTTGGGATTCCAGCGGTATCGCAGCCGAGTCCCGCAAGCTGGAAAGAAAATCATCCGAATCGTCTTCATCCGCCTCAGAAGATCCCACTGCGGGCGCGTCGAAGTCGGCGAATGCAGGACTGCTCCGATCGACTTGCTCCTGCTCTACGCCCTGCAGCCACTCATCGGGGGCGTTCACATCATCATCAACAGCATCTCGCATCGATTCCTCAGGATCTGATCGATCGAGTCCGGGGAGCTGCTCCGGAAGATCAGGATCGGCCTGATCTCTTTCAAGAACCCCCTCGGCCCCGCCCATCTCGGAATCTCGCTCTTGGTGCTCGGCGCCAAACGCGGGCGTGTCTATCTCATCTTCAGTTTCTGACCTGAATAAGTCGTCCAGATCTTCAGACGAGAGACCGCTTGCAATTTCGGATGCGCTTGAGGGGGCTTCTTCGACAATGGGGGACTCCGGAAAGGAGGCTGCATCCGGTTCTTCGAGCGGGTTGTCTTCGTCGGCCAGACCGCCGAGCCAATCGAAGCCGTCCATTTCGTCCATCTCGTCGAGGTCGAGATCATCTTCTGCGGCCATTCCTGCTTCGTACGCTCTCCACATACCACCCTCTTCGTCGACGGCGAGTGAGGCTTCGTCCGGTTCGTCTGAAGTCGACCCATCCGGTGCATGCTCGGATTCCGCCCGGAGAGGTTCCGGAAACTCATCCTGATCAAACGTTTCTGGCCGCTCTGGGGGGGTGGGTTCGCCAACATCGATAATCTCGAGCGGCTCATCGGGTACTGGTTCTTCGAAGATCTTCCACGGCTCTTCAGCGGCATCTTCCTCGACGGTCGAAGGTTCATCCGGCTCTAGGGCAGGATATGCGGCAAGGTCAGCACTTTCTGGCGGAAGAGGGGTTGAATCGGCGCCTTCGTCGGCTGGGGGTCTTTCTTCGCGCGCCCGGGCGTCGACCGCTTCGATCCACGCCCATTGTTTGAGTGCGAATCTTGAGGTCTGCGGATAACCCTCGGCGATTTGGCCATAAAGGACGCGCTCTCCATCTTCTTCCATGATGAACGCGGAACCGCACAGATCGCACTCGACATAGTCTGGTAAGCGCTCGATATGGACGACGTGGAGGGCATCTTCACCGCAGATTGCACAGTGAAAACCCTGAATGACATCATCAACAATACTGGCTCGTGGGGTTGAAGCCATCTCAATCCTCAATCGCGCAACGGAAGCGCTCTCAATCTAACACAATGGTATGGCCATAGCAACCAGGCGAAAGTACTGGTAGCAGAAATGAGTCAGGAACGCATACGCAGCTCATCAGAAACGATGCAAGATTCGTACGAAATCGCCGGTCTCATTCATTCTTTCTCTCACCGGTCCGCCAGTACTGGGATGAGATCAGCGGCCAGGAGGCTATTTCTCCTTTGACGGCTCGGACTCGGCTGTCAGATGGATATAGGTGAGCGTCCATGATCCGTACAGGAACGTCTGCAGGATGCCGTTGAGCACAATCAGGATCGGCAGGTAGCTGACGGTACAAAGCAGTCCGGTGAAGATTCCGACCGTCAGACCGGCGTCAGAGCCCACAACGGCGCCAAGGATAAAGGGCAACGCAACGAGGATGAACGGCAGGGCCAGCACGAAGCTGACGACACCACCGCCGATCAGCAGGATCAACGACATCACAATCACGTCTCCGGGATGGTCCCGGATGACCTCCCATGCCCGTTTGAACGCAGCCAAGATATCCAGGTCTTCGATGACCAAGGCGACCTTGGTGAAGGTTGTATAAACGCCGATGGCAATTCCGATAGGAATCAGGATGCAGATAAGCGGAAGCAGGCAGAGTAAACCTAGACCGAGCGTCAGAACTGTTCCGCCTATACCGAACAGCAGCAGTCCACCGATGAGGATCAGCGTGACGACCCCAACAATGATCTGGATGACGAGCAGTTTCCAGAAGAACTTCGTGCCCATCTGGAACGCGCTCGAGAGCGTGACCTCTTCCCCGGCGTTGGCTGCCTGGAAGCCGGCGATCAGGCCGGATTGACCGAGTGCGCCCAGCACCCAGAAGAGGAGAGCGAGCAGAAGAAGCACAAAAAAGACCCCGATGGCGATGGCGATCCAGGTCCCTTCGGGGATCGTCTCGAGCGTGCGGCTCAGTTCGGGAAACTGCTCCCCGCTGAACTGGTAGTTCAGCCCGCTGCCGCTGCGCCCGCCGCCTCCCCCGCTGCCGCCGCTGGCGCAGCCGGCCAGGATGCCGAGCACCCAGAAGCCTTTGTGTTTCCAGGTGATCTCCCAGGATCGAGTGAGAATGGCGCCGAAGTCCATGATGAGCTCCTTGTTGGCGTGGTCCCAGTTAAGCGCCCGGCAGGACAATGGATAAATCCATCATGCTGCCCCGCGCGAATTAATCATACATTGTTGGGAGGGGGGGATCAAATGATCTTATGCATTCAGTTGCTTCTTTGACTTTGTGAGCTTTTCCTTTGTGATGTGTTCAAGACTAGATACGAGTTCTTCGCAAAGAATTCACTCAGACACGAGCCGCTGCCAGTTGACTCGTATGCTAATCTCATGCTACATTCGAGCCATCGAATGAATGGCGCAGGGGGTTGCTCCATAAGCGATCTGCAGGACGGTTGGGAGGCCACCTGACGCGGTCGCTTTTTGTGTTTAACGGAAACGTTCAGAGATCGAGCCGCCGGGAGGGCTGGAGAAATTCTCCAGACGGCCATTGAGGAGAGCCATGGAGCAGAAAAAGACAACAACGCCTGAGACGACTCCCAACTGGGCTGGCGGATTTCGCAGACGCATACCTTTTTACATCCTCGCCGCAATCATCTTCGGTCTGCTTGCTGCGCTGCTCGCATTTTTCTATCTTGACCGGTTGCGGCGTGAGGCGCTGCCGACTGAGCAGACTGTCGTGCTGACGACTGACCTCGATGCGGGCAGCCAACTCACGAGCGAGCAGGTCATCCTTAGAGCCGTCCCGGCGGATGTCATCCCGCACGGCGCGCTGGGCGACACGGGGCAGGCCGTAGGGCGCGTGCTCGCCCGTCCAATGAAGACCAATGAAATCATCCTGCGCAGCGACTTCGTCGGCGAAGCCGGCTCGGGGCTCTCGGCACGCCTACCGGATGGGCGCTGGGCGATGGTCTTTCCCGCCGGCTGGCTTGTCAGCCCGGTGCCCTCGTTGGTTCCGGGCGATCGCCTGGATTTGATGGCCTACCAGGCCGGACAACCGGTGACGGAGGTGGGCATCATCGTCAGCAATGTGGAGGTGCTTAATTTTCGAGGGACACCGGCCGAACCGGAAAGGCTGACGCTCGCCGTCGACATTGACCAGGCGACGGCTGTTCTCTACGCTCGTACGAACGGGTTTTCATTGCTGGCGCTGCTCAAACCGGAAGCGAATTAGGTCATGGCGATTGTCGCAGTGATTGGATCCAAAGGTGGTGTGGGTACCTCATTAATCGCCACAAACCTGGGCTGTTCGTTAGCCGGTCCGGGGTCGTCATTACTTGTAGATCTGCATGCTGGAAACGGTGTGGATGATTTGCTGCTCGATTCAAGCGCGGAGAAGACGTGGCTCGAGCTGTTCCCGGTGCTGAATGAACTGCAATCCAAACACGTTGATCTGGCGACCAGCACCCACTCGAGCGGATTGAAACTGATGCGCGGCCCTGAGGGTTGGAACCCGGTGGCGGGGTCTGAGGATGCCCGGAAGTTAATCCGGGCTCTCGATGATTTATTCGATTGGTGCCTGATCGACCTGCCGCCGGGGTTGTCTCTCGCAAATCAAGCTTTGCTTGCAATCTCCGATGCGATCTTGTTGGTCACGAGCGCAGACCCGCCAGCGCTGCGCGGTGCACTGCGTTTCGCCACAGCCCTCCCTTCAGGTTCCGCAGATCGGGTGGGATTGGTTGTCGACCAGATCAACCGCCAGCATCCCTCCACCGCGAGCCAGATCGCCGAATCCCTGGGGATGCCGCTGCTGGCGGCACTTCCGCCGGACCCGCGCGCTGTGGGTTATCAGATCCACTTTGGCAGAGCTTGTGTTCTGGATCGGGCGAGTCCATTCGGGCGGGGCATACGCGCGCTGGCAGGGCGTTTGCAGAAGAGCGCCGGGGGACAGATCAGGGCGCGAATTTCTGCGGATGCAGGCGGGGTGGGATCATGAAGGATCGCCTGCCTCCAACACTGACCTCCAGGCACGGTGATCTGCATGATTCTCTCCACCTGCAGCTTTCGGAGCAGCTTGAAGAAGAGATGGCTTCCGAAGGCTTGCGTGAGGTTCCGGATCGACAAGCGTTAACGCGGAGGACCGGAGCTCTTCTCAGCGAAAGAGCAGAGATCCTGACCGCAGATGAAACCGAGGCGGTCATCCGGGCTGTCGTCGATCGCATCATCGGCCTGGGACCGCTGGAGCCGCTTCTGGAGGACTCATCGATCACCGAGATCATGGTCAACGATCCGGAGAGCGTTTTTATCGAAAGAAATGGAAGGATTGAGCGAGTCGATGTTCGTTTCCGGGACGAAGCCCATCTGAGGCATGTCATTGATCGCATCGTCGCGCCGATCGGCCGGCGTATTGACGAGAGCAGCCCGCTCGTTGACGCTCGCTTGCCAGATGGCTCGCGCGTAAACGCGGTCATCCCGCCCCTGACAATCGGCGGACCGACCCTCACCATCCGCAAGTTCTCAAGGGAACCGTTCACCCTGCAGAGGCTGGTTGAACTCGGAACGGTGGATGAGGAGATGGCTTCTTACCTGAACGCAAGTGTGAAAGACCGTGTCAGCATGATCGTCTCGGGCGGAACGGGTTCAGGGAAGACCTCGACGCTCAACGCCCTCGGTGACTGCATCCCTGAGGCAGAACGATTGATCACGATCGAGGACGCGGCCGAGCTGCAGCTAGACCATGACGACCTGGTCTCGATGGAAGCGCGGCCTCCGAATATCGAGGGACGGGGCGAAATCACGATCCGCACGCTCGTGCGCAACGCGCTCCGTATGCGACCAGACCGGGTTATCGTCGGTGAGGTGCGGGGAGGTGAAGCGTTCGATATGCTTCAGGCGATGAACACCGGACATCGCGGCTCGATGACCACACTGCATGCCAACTCACCTCCTGATGCGTTAATCCGGCTTGAGTCGATGGTCTTGATGGCCGGCTTCGACATGCCTGTCACCGCTATTCGCAGAATGATCGCAGGTGCGGTTGAATTGATCGTGCAGCAGGATCGTTTGCCGGATGGCCGCCGGGTTGTGACGGCGGTCGCAGCTCTGGATCGCTCTTCCACCGATGGGTTGAAACTGAAGCCGGTCTTTCTGTATGACTTTGAAAGAGGGACGCATTACCGGCCAGAAAAAGGCAACTCTGGCATAACATGAGTGGATTTGAAGCGGGGCTTTCATAGCGATCATGGCGAGTCGTTCATTGAATACTCAACGCCAGCACAAATCCAGAACCCTGCTCTTGAGCGCTAGCGGTATCGCGCTTAGTACGCTTTTGGGTTGGGTGTTCCGCGATCCGCTCGCACGGTTCGCTGAGAGCCATCCCGCATTTTATCCAGCGGCTATCGTATTCATTGCGTTTCTCCTCATTGCGCTGTCGGTGATCCTCTGGGTGGAGGCGGAACACCTGCGCCGCGTGTGGCGGAGCAGGGTCGCAAGAGAAGTTGGACTCAGTGACCTCGCACCGGAACCGGTCTGGCGTTCGATTCTGGGACGGCTGCCTGACCCTCTCGAATGGATCATGCGACCGGTCTGGCGCACATCTCTGGGCAATGCGCTGCGTCAGGATTGGATCGACGCCGAGCTGGGAGAAAAGGCTTCTCGCTACGGGTTTCTTTTATTCCTGGCTGCTCTCGCCGGCTATTTCATCGGTTCAAGGATTGGAGGTCCGCTTCTGGGTGCGGCATTAGGGTTTGTCGTACCCTTGCTGCCGCGCGCGTTGGTCTCCAATCGCGCTGCAACCAGGCGGCGCCGTTTCAGCGAGCAGCTTCCCCAGGCACTGGATGCGATCGCATCAGGGTTGGCCGCCGGCCTCTCTTTCCAGCAAGCGGTTGAATATGCAGAGGATGATCTGCCCGAGCCAGTCAAGAGCGCGATCGCCACATTAGCGCGCAGGATCAAGCTCGCTTTTCCGGTGGATCAGGCATTACAAAAGATCCTGGAGATTTACCCTGATGAAGCGCTCGCGCTGGTCGTGGATGGTCTTGTCCTCCAGCGGAAGTTTGGCGGGGATATGGTGCGGATGCTCGAGGACATCGCCGGTGTGCTGCGTGAACGGCTCGAGCTCGAGCGCGAGGTGCGCGCCATCACCACGCAGGGCCGGCTGTCCGGCATCATCATCGCCGCGCTGGTGCCGGTCTCGGCGGGTTTCTTACTTTCTTTCAACCCCCGTTATGTGGATGTATTGTTCGACACGCTCATCGGCCAGATCCTCGTGGTGCTCGCCATCATCTTGCAGCTGGTGGGTTGGGCGATCATCTCGCGCCTTGTGCAGATCAGGTATTGATGATGAGCATTTATTCCCCTTACGCTGTGGCGTTTCTGGCCGGCATCGCTGTAGCGATCGGGACGTACACGCTCTTGCGGGCTGCTGCTCTGCCGGGAACCCGGTCTACGAAAGAAGCGGGTAAAGCGCCATGGCCGATTCGATTTGCCCGTATTCTGGCCATGGTTCCGGTGCCGGTCTCCGTTCAACGCATGTGGGAGGGACAATCCTCTGCGAACAGGATCCGGCATGCTGGTTTGGCCTGGGATGAACATCAGTACATCGCCTTCCGCTGGCTGACCCTCTGGCTGCTCGGTCTCGGTGGTTTGCTAATCGCGAATGGGCGCGATTGGGACCTGCTTGGTTTGTTCCTGTTATTTGTGCTCACAATTGGCGGGTTTGCCTACCCTGAAATCTGGTTGCGGCGCCGCATCGAAGCGCGCAAATTCGAGATCGATCTTGCACTGCCCGATTTTTTAGACCGGCTGGCTCTCGGTCTTGAAGCTGGTCTGGGGTTCGAGATCGCATTGAGGCGCACGGCGCGCAACTTTCCGGGTTTGCTCGGGGAGGAACTGCGCTATCTGGTGCGCCAACTGGACCGTGGTCATACACGCAGGGATCTTTTGGAAAGAATGCTGGAGCGCGTGCCTTCCACCGATCTGGGCGCGTTTGTGGCGGCGGTCAAGCAGACGGATCGTCTGGGTACATCGCTGGCGCGAACGCTGCAGGTTCAGAAAGCGCTCATGCGCGCTCGCAGGAAAAGGCGTGCGGAAGAGGCCGGCCGCCGGCTGCCGGTCTTGATTGTCTTTCCGCTGGTGTTCTTCTTTCTCCCGGCGCTATTAATTATCTTGCGCCGCCATTGTTGCACCTGTTCTTGGGACAGTGACCCTCACCCCAACCCCTCTCCCCTGAAGAGGGAGAGGGGCTGCATAAGTGGTCCGTATAGACAATTTCCTCTTTCCAAAAGAGAGGATGAGGCATAAGCCAGCAGATCGAATTGAAGAATCCCCTCTCACCTTATGTAGGTGTAAACACCGGATACGTATTAGACAGATGTATGGGGACATGGTGGACACTTTTCGCAAGAATGCACGAGAGGCATCATGGAGATCGGTTCACGGGGTACCGGTTCGCCTCGATTTTGTGTCACTCCGAAGCCGCAGGCTGAGGAGTCCCCAAGACGATGCAAAGTACAAGAGAGATGCCAGGATTGAAAGAGCTGTTTCAGATCCTTCCCGTGTCAATGTGTCGAATCGGGGATTCCTCGACCTTCGGTCTCGGAATGACACAAGGTGAAAGGTCCAGGATCAGGTGATCATGCTAGAGTTTGAAGGTGTCCAGCATCTCTTCATACGGGTGTTCACGATCTTCCCAGTCTATACAGATGGGCGAAGGCCAGGGTGAGAGGATCTCGTCTGGAACGTCACCAGGTACAGGAATAAGGATGAGGAAAGTTGTTCAGACATTCACCAGGCTGATCCGCGGGCAGGCGGTGGTCGAATTCGCCATCGTGCTCCCGGTGCTGCTGATCCTGCTCATCGGACTGATCAACCTGGGATTCCTGATCAACGCCCAGATCATCCTGACACAGGCAGCCTGGGAGGGTGCCCGCACCGGCGCGACACTCGATCCAGCAAGCGGGGAGGGCGATGCCGAAATCAACGGGGCGGTTCAGTCTGCACTGGTCGGATTGACAGATCCTTCCGCTGTGGCGATATCGATCAACCCGGATGAGCCGTCTCGGGCGGCGATGGGCTGGCCAAAGCCGCGCGGCGAAGCGCTGACCGTGGATCTGTCTTTTCCGCTCAATCTCACACTGCCTGTTCCGATCAGCATCAACCTGGGCGCCCAGGCGACAAGCCGGATCGAGTACTCGAATCCACCATGAAAGCTAAAGGGCAGATCCTGATCATCGTGGCGGTTTTGATCCCCGTGACCCTGCTGCTGCTGGCGGTGGCGGTCGACAGCGGGCGGATCTTCATCGAGCGCGGTCGTGTGCAGCGCGCCGCCCAGTCCGGCGCCGATGCCGGAATCAGCGTTGTCGCTGAGCAGATGGTCACGCTGGCCGTCGCACGACAGACTGTCTTTGCCGTCACTCCCTCGCCCACACCACCAGGTACGATGACGGCGACGCCCCCGCCCGGAGATGTTCCCGCATGGCTCACCTACGAAGATCGTGCCACCCTGGTCTCCTCCGTGATCCAATCAACGGCGGCTGCTGAAGCGCGTGAATACGTCCGCCTGAACGGTTTTGACCCAGGCGATCCGCAAATCGAACTGGTGGAGGTCACATTTCCTCAACCAGGCTACGACCCTGCCGATACCAGTCTGGAGAACTTGAGTTTATTTGTCAGGATTCGCCGCAGAACCACCGTGCTGCTCGCCGGGTTGTTAGGCGAATCGCTCATCCTCTTAGAAAGCGAGGCGCAATCTGAGATCCCCCAGCGATGAAGGCGAAGCCTTATGGTGGAAATTTTCACTGCAGATCGTTCCGGTTGTAGTCCTGGGAGGGCTGGTCCTTGGGGCCGTTTATGTCTTCACACCGAGCTTTCCTGATCCGATACCGACGCTTATCTTTGCGGCGGTCACGGCGCTGTTTTTCATCGCCATGTTGACCTTCAGGGAACACTACGGGTGGAACCTGGCGCTGCTCGTTGGGTTCTCGGGTGCGCTGGGAGCGCTATTTTCCTCACTGTCGATCGGTTGGGTTCCGACCGTCGGGTATCGGCCGTTCCTGATTGTGCTTCTGTCCCTGATCGTTGCCGGCCTGGGCAGGCGTTCGATGGGGACCCGTTCCGGCGAATTCGGTGTGATTCTGTGGATTGTTTCCTGGGCTTATCTTATGGGCTGGGGGGTCTTGATCATCCTGCGGTTGGAGCCGGTCTTTTATCTGACCTGGTCCGTTGTTGGACTTCTGCTTTTCACAGCGCTCGCGGCTGTGTGGTTTGCAAATCTCGAGGGACATCTGAGAGGGCGTTCAGGTGTTTCGGCAGCGATCGACCTCTACCTGATCAGCCTCAACCTATACCTCGCGGCAGTCATCCTTCAATCGACCCAAATCTGATCGCGGTCAATCCTGACAGATCGTCACCGGTGCGAGCTGGCTGGAGGCAGCCGAAGAGACTCAATCGCTGGCTGTCTGCCCGGTTTCATCAGGCTTGAGCACTCGATCGCGGATCGACTCGATGTACTGCAGCGATTGGTGGCGGAAGTAGGTATTGTAAAGCTCAGCGTAGTGCCCGCCCCCTGTGAGCAGTTGATCATGATCGCCTTCCTCAATGATCTTGCCTTCCTGCAGCACGATGATGCGATCCGACGCCCGCACTGTCGAGAGACGGTGGGCGATCATAATCGAGGTGCTGTCCGCCAGGATCAGGTCAAGCGCCTCCTGGATTTGTCCTTCTGTGAATGGATCGATGCTGGCGGTCGCCTCGTCGAGGATAAAAATTGCCGGTTTCTGGACGAGCACTCTCATCAACGCCACCATCTGGCGGATGCCCATCGAGAGTCGCCCGCCACGTTCGCCGACCTCCGTTTCCAGACCGTCGGCGAGCGTTTGATACCATTCGCCACCACCGATTTGACATGCGATCGCCTCGATCTCTTCGTCCGTGATGCGATGATTCGCATAGCGGATGTTCTCTGCGACCGTCCCGGAGAACAGGAACGGGCTCTGGGAGACGATCCCGAGCTGACGGCGGAAGTCGTTTAAATTAAGCGTGCGGATATCCATGCCGTCGATGAGCAGTTGACCGCCTTGAAACTCATAAAAGCGCGAAATGAGCTTGACGATCGATGATTTGCCCGCCCCGGTGTGCCCGACCAGCGCGAGATTCTCACCCGGTCGGATGTGTAAATTGAAATCGGTCAGCACCGGCTCGTCTGGCTTGTAGTGGAAATGCAGGTTGCAGAACTCGATTTCACCTTGAATTTCGCCAACCGGCTGTTGATCAATCTGGGTGACTGCTGATTCGGCGTCGATCAACGCGAACACGCGCTCGGATGCTGAAAGCCCGTTCTGGATCTGGGTCCAGAACGCGGACAGATTGAGCACCGGGAACCAGAAACGGTCCAGGCTGTTAATGAACAGGTACCAGGCGCCGGCGGAAATCGCACCTTCTGCCGCGCTGAGCCCCCCGACCCACACCAGCAGCGCCGTCCCAACGCCGCCGAGGGCGTTTAACGTCGGGAACACCATGGCGAGCACAAACCCGCGCCGGACGTTCGCTTGATACGAGGTCTCATTGACCTTCGTGAACTCATCGTAAATCTTGGCTTCCTGTCGAAAGTTTTTTGCGACCGAGATGCCCGTCACCGCCTCTTTGATCGCCGCGTTTACGTTTGCCATGGCGCGGAAACCGCGCCGGGTCACGCGGCGGGCCAATCGCCGGAACCCGATCGCGATGACGAAAATGAACGGCATCATCGCAACCAGCCAGAGCGTCAGCCGGCCGTTGATCCCGATCAGGACGATGATCAGGATGATCGCTTGGAAGAGTTGTGTGATAAGGTCCGTCACCAGGACGATCACTTTGGCGAAGTCCTGCGTGTCCCCGGTGATGCGGCTGACAACCCTACCTGAGGCATATTCATCGTAGAAGGAAAGGTCGTGACCGGCGGAGGCCTTGAAAGCATCTCGCCGCAATTCGAGCATCACATCTCCGACGGCGCGTGTGATCAAGCGGCGGCGGATCCAATTGGCGCCCCAGGTCAGGACGCCAAGCAGGAACAGCACGCCCGCGAAGAGATACATCAGTCCCGTCTGCCCCGTCTGGGACATCAGGTCGACGCTGCGCGCGATCAATATTGGCGAAAGTGAATTGCCCGCCGCGATGAAGAGAATGGCAACGACAGCCCAGGCCAGTTTTCGACGGTGGGGGAGGAAATAAGCCAGCATGCGCCGGAGCAATTCACGGTCTTCGTAGCTGCGATCGTACGCTTCGGCGTCGAGGCCGGAGAAAAAGCCCATGGCTTATGCTTCCTCGTAGCGTGTGAAGATGCGCCGGTACGCTTCCGAAGTTTCCATCAGTTCCTCATGTGTGCCGCTGGCTGCGATCCGTCCCCCACGCATCACCAGAATCAAATCCGCCCAGCGGATCTGTGAGAGCCGGTGGGTGATGATGATCGTCGTGCGTCCCTCAGAGGCGCGGAAGATGGCGCGCTGGATTTTATCCTCCGTCGCGCTGTCGATTGAAGAGGTTGAATCGTCCAGGATCAGGATGCGCGGGTCGGTCAGGAAGGCCCGCGCCAGAGCAAGACGCTGACGCTGCCCACCTGAGAGCGTCACCCCGCGTTCGCCGACGACCGTATCGTAGCCGTCTTTGAATGAGCGGATGAATTCGTGAGCCTGTGCGGCTTTGGCGGCAGCTTCAATCTCTTCATCTGTCGGATCGGGGCATCCGAAGGCGATGTTCTCGCGCAGCGATCGGGAGAAGAGGAAGATGTCCTGTTCGATGATCGATATCTGCCGGCGCAGCGCGTCGAGGTCCCAGTCGCGCACATCGATGCCATCGATGAGGACCTTACCGCTGTTGACGTCGTAGATCCTGTTGATGAGCTTGGCGAGGGTCGTTTTTCCCGTTCCCGTTTGTCCGACCAGCGCCACAGTCTGACCAGGTTGGACATGGAAGTCGATCCCCTCGAGGCTCAGATCGGCGTCAGGGTAGGAGAACGAGACGGCTTCGAACTCGATCTCGCCGTGCATCTCACCTGCGTGCCCGCCTGGGTTGCGATCAAGATCCGTTTTGCGTTCGAGCAGTTCCAGGATGCGGCGAGCACCTGCCATGCCGAGCGACACCTGCGAGTACGCGAAGAGCGAAGCAAAGGTGGGGAAGCCGAAGAGCTGGATCAAGCCAACATAGGCGACGACCTCGCCGATGCCGATCAACCCCTGCTGGTTGAGGAACAGGGCGTGCAAGAAGGCACCGGCCTCAGCCAGACCGAGCAGGAGCAGGGGCAGGAAACGCGCTTCCACATCGCCCTGGTGGACGTAAGTGTCGCGGTATTCGCTCGCATTCTGGGTGAAACGGTACACTTCCGATTCTTCCTGGGCGGCGCCTTTGACGACCTCGATGCCGTCGATCGCTTCCGAGAGATGCGTGTTCAGGCGTCCAAAACTGCGCCGCACGCTGTCGGTGATCGGGGAAAGCTCATGCAGATACTGCCAGAGCGCCAGGACGTATGCGACGATATACAGCGCCGGCACGAGCACCAGCGCGGGGTGGTAGCGCGGCGCGAAAATCAGCGGCATGATTAGAAAGTTTGCCGACCCAAGCACGAGATTCAGACCCGGGTTGAACATCAGGTTAATCTCGCGCACATCGTTCGTGGCGCGCGCCATCGTGTCCCCCACAGGCTGCAAGTTGTGGAAAGTCATGCTCTTGCCGAGCAGGCTGACGTAGAGTTCCTCGCGGATGTCCCTCTCGATACGCTGCCCTACAAGTTCGGCCCCGAAATTCCTCAACAGCTGCAGCGTGCCGCGCAGGATTTGTGAACCGGCGATCAGCCAGGCGATCGTCACCAACCAGTCGATGTCCGGTGGGTCGGCAAGAACAGCATCGAAAGCCAGACCAGTGTATACCGGCACGGCGGCAGCCAATACGGCGTTCCCGAGGGCACCGATAAAAGCCAACACGACGATCCACCAGTGTCGGGAGATGTGCGAGACGATCCAGCGGAACGGGGTCCGCCGATCGGTTTTGGGAAGTTCGGATATCGAGAATTCGGCAACAGTCATGCAAGCGGCCTGCGTGGGTAAGGAGTGCCAGTAAAACATGATCAGGATACCACAGAGCGTGCTTTGTGCATTGGAATTGACATGGATTTTCATGCTATAGTCGCAATCAGGCACAGGGGGCTGTCACAAACGCGGCTGTACATACGTTGAAGAGGTGAAGTTTGACGAAGGAATCAACCGGTGTGACAAAGGAAGATCTCGCCGCGGCTGCAAGGCGTGCGCAAGCGGGTGATCGTGAAGCGTTTACGGATCTCTTCATGGCGCTGCATAAGCCCGTCTTGAACTATGTGTGCCGGACGGTCGGGGATCGACAGATTGCTGAGGACGTCACCCAGGATGCGTTTATCCGGGCACATGCCCGCATCGACCAACTGGGTCCGCCCTGGGATTTCAAATCCTGGGTATTTCGAATCGCAAGCAACCTGTCGATTGATCATATTCGACAGGCAAAAAGGTTCGTGGATGTAGAGGAACCTATGGAGCTGGGTGGACCCCCATCAACCCGTCGACCTGCAGAACGCGGAGTGCAGCGTCATGAAGCCGAAGAGAGTGTCGAGCGGACGCTCGCGCTCATGCAGACGCGCTACCGTCAGGCGTTGATCCTGAAAGAGCTCAACGATCTATCCTACAAAGAGATTTCCAACACGCTCGAGTGTTCATACGACAACGCTCGGCAGCTTGTCCACCGGGCGCGCCTGCATTTCCGTGAGCTCCACGGAATTCGACTGCTCGCAGAAAGCGGTGCCTCCGCCTGCATGGAGCTGGGCAATCTGGTATCGGCGTTCAATGATGGCGAGCTCGGCGAAGATGAGCAAGATGCCGTCAGGGCGCATCTGGCAGTCTGTGAACACTGCCAACAGACGGAAGATGATCTGAAGCGTGTGGCCGGGATCTTCGCATTCCTCCCGCCGCTGATCCCTTCCAAGGGCTGGATTGATCAGACTGTGGAACGAATCCAATCTCAACCCGGGGCTGTTTCCGAAGGACCAGTAAACCAGCCTGGCGACGTTGGAACAGGGAAGGGCGCGGCGACCGCCGTAAAGAGTGCCAGCTGGGCAAAATGGTTGCTTGGAGCGGCGGCGAGTTTGATTGGTGTCGCGGCGTTGGTCGTCGTTGCCGGTCTCGCGCGAGAGCTGTTCGGTGGAGGATCAAATGGATCCGCGACACCGGATGCTGATCACATCGAGAACACCATTTCGGCTGTTCTGGCGATGACCACGATCCCTGAGACTCAACCACCGCCAACAAGCGGGGCATCTCAGGAGGGAGACCAACCCGAAGCGAACGGATCTCAGGCAGCGGCGCAGAACACAGTCACCGCAACTCCATCGCCCTCCCCGACTCCGGGCTTACCCTTTGCAATTGCATCAGCCAACAGCAACTGCCGCAGCGGGCCGGGCGCAGTTTACGATGTGCTGGGCTACTTAATGGCCGGTGACCGCACCCGGATTCGCGGCCGGGATCTTCCAACATACTGGTGGGTTGTCGACCAGATGGATGGCACTGGCACATGTTGGGTGGCGAATAACCTGACGGAGGAAGAAGGCGACCTGTCGCAGGTGCCGGTCGTCCCGGCGCCGCCGACACCCACCCCGGCGGACAGCACCCCGCCAACCATCCAGATCGTTCATGCGCCATCAGGCAGATTGAGGCCCAACGAAGACGACGTCGTTACCTTCACCGCCAGCGCCTCAGATGATCGTAATGTGGCGACAATTGAGATCTACGTACAAGATCCGAACGCTAAGACCCTGCAGAAGGTCAAGACATGCTCGAATACCACCAGCTGTGTTTTCCAGGGGGGTCCCTACGCACCGGGAATGATGCGCTATCAGGCGCGGGCAGTTGATGGAGCAGGGAATGCGAGCGAAACGTCAATATACGAGCTGCAGATCTTCGTAATCGTGCGTTGAAAAGAGAGCGCAGGTTCAGTTCTCCGGGGACGCTGGAAACGACGCCCCCGATTTTGTTTTGTTCCGCGTCTCACGTTCCCCAATCACCGACACTAGATGTCACAAAACATGATCAATGTCCGTTACAGGTATGAAAGCGGACATCAATCGCAATTATGCGAAAGGAGAAACGATCATGTTGAAGAAGAGATTGGCACTGCTGCCGGTGATAGCGCTCTCACTCTCGATCCTGGCCTGCAATTTTTCAGGGGTTGAGTCGTTGAACGCGCAGGCTTCCGACCTCTCGGCCGATGAGGTCGCCGCGCTGGTCAACGCCGCAGCCCAGGAAATGCTCCAGGATGAGTCACGGGTTGAGACGGTGGTTGGAGAACAGGATGCGGATATCGTCGATAGCTCCGCTGACGGGGGTGATCAACCGGCGGATCCGGTCGTCACCGAGGAGCCTGAACCGGTTGTAACCGAAGAACCGGAACCAGCCCCTCCGGAAATCGAGACCTGCACTGACCGCGCCCAGTTCATCACGGATGTGACCGTCGAGGACGGGGCAGACTTCGCGCCAGATCAGGATTTCACCAAGACCTGGCGTCTGCGAAACAGTGGGACATGCACCTGGACATCTTCCTACGATCTAATCTTCGATCACGGTGACCAGATGGGTGGTCCCGCGAGCAAAGCATTGTCCGGGCTGGTCAATCCCGGCGATACGGTTGATATCTCCGTCAATCTAACGGCGCCTTCATCCGAAGGCGGCTACAAAGGTTACTGGCTGCTGCGCAACAGTGAAGATGTGCTCTTCGGCATCGGCGCAAATGCGAACGTTGCATTCTGGGTTGAGATTGAAGTGCTCGCGGAAGACGACGGCGGCAGCGATTTCCCGGTCATTGAAATTTTACCGATCCCGATGTTCCCGGTGTTCGTCTCGAGCGGCTCTGGTCAGAATCTAGCCTCGGGTGCCTGCTTCGATCTGGACGCTGGCAGCGCGGTCGCGTGTGGCTCGGCTGCCGCGGATTTCAAATATCATGCCGAGTTTGAGATGGTGGGTTTCCCTCCCGTGCCGAAACTCACCCTGGAGATCCAGCCCCGCAGCGGCGCACGTTTTGCCCTCTTCGGCGACGATCTCCCGAATGGAAATGAGTGCCAGGCGTCAGCCCTCTCAGCGAGCAAATTCAAGATCCAGACGAAGACGTACTGCTATCAGACGGAGGCAGGCAAGTACGGTCGCCTCACGGTTGTCGGCGGCGATCTCGCCAGCATGACGTTCGATTGGGCGACGTACACGTATCCTTGACCCTCAGCGCAAGACACGACAAACAGTCCCCGGCACTCTGCCAGTGCCGGGGACTGTTCAATTTCCGGGAGATACGGCTGTACATCCTCACGCTCACCTGAGGGTATCTTGAATAACCGGAGGGACGACTGGTCGCTCGCCGCTGTATTTGTTCATTTGATCACACTGAGCCGATTAATATTGGATGCAGCGGCGCCATGCCCTCACGTCAACGTGTCATTCGACCGGCTCGAACTGCGCGGTGAAATGACGCAGCAGTTCTGGCGCGTAGGTGAAACGGTAGCCATGGATCTCATCCCTGCGCTCGGCGATCCGGCCGAGCGCTTCAGCGACGAAATCGAGATGGGTCTCTGTATACATGCGCCTCGGGATCGCCAGCCGGACAAGTTCCATCAACGGGAAATGCTCCTCGCCCGTCTGCGGGTCGGTATACGCGAACGCCACCGACCCAAGCTCGACACCTCGGATGCCACCCTCAAGGTAGAGTTCGACCGCAAGCGCCTGGCCGGGGAATTCATTTCTAGGTATATGCGCCAGCAAGTTGCCTGCGTCGATATAGACTGCATGTCCGCCGGGAGGCAGAACGACCGGGATCCCGTGCGCCTCGATCGACTCGGTCAGAAACGCAGTTTGCCCGAGCCGATAGGCGAGGTAGCCTTCATCCAGTCCTTCCCATAAGCCAACTGCGATCGCGCTCAGGTCGCGACCGGCCAGGCCACCATACGTCGGGAAGCCTTCACGCAAAATAAGCTCATTCTTCGCTCGTTGGGCGAGGTCGTCGTCATTTAGAACGAGGAAACCGCCGATATTGACGAGCGCGTCCTTCTTGGCGCTCATCGTCGCCCCATCCGCAAGGGAGAAGATTTCTTGTGCGATCTCCAACGGGGTCTTCCCGGCATAGCCTGGTTCGCGCAGCTTGATGAAATAGGCGTTCTCGGCGTAGCGACAGGCGTCGATGATGAAGGGGATCTCGTATTTTTTGTAGGTATCCGCGGTCTGGCGGATGTTCTCCAAGGATACGGGTTGACCACCGGTGGCGTTGTTTGTGATCGTGATCATCCCAAACGGGACGTTCTCCCTGCCGGTCTCCGCGATGAAAGCTTCCAGTTTGTCGATGTCCATGTTGCCCTTGAACGGGTGCGGCAGGGACGGGTCGGCCGCGTCGTCGATGACCAGATTCACCGGCTTGCCGCCTCTGGCGCGAATATTGGCCTCGGTCGTATCGAAGTGAGTGTTGGAGGGGATCGAGAAGCCTGGCTTGATGAGCAGCGTGCTGAGGATGTGCTCGGCGGCGCGGCCCTGGTGTGTCGGGATGAGGTGCTTGAAGCCGAAGATCGTTTCGACACTCTCCTTGAGCTCAAAATAGGAGCGCGCCCCCGCATACGATTCATCACCCTGCATCATGGCGCCCCATTGCCGGTCGGACATCGCGCCGGTGCCCGAATCGGTCAGCAGGTCGATAAAGATGTCATCCGAGCGCAGCCCAAAGAGGTTGTAGCCAGCCGATTCAAGCGCTTGCTGGCGCGCCAGCCGATCTATGCGGTTGATGGGTTCGACGGTCTTGATCCGGAAAGGTTCCAGCGGATGGGACGGCATGCATACCTCCATGGATATTGGTGTTTGTGAAGATACGATCCTGCGATCGGTCAGCAAGGACGCTGACCCCATCTCTCGGCCGGTGCCGGCAGCGCAGCTAGCTTTACCGGTACGTCCGGAGTGAATATACTCCAAAGGGTATAAACAGGAAAATCCCGGGCATACCCGAGGTGTTATAGCACTCAATCAGGAATGGGGCGAGATGAAGCGCACATCGATCGGTGAGTTTGAATTGCTTTCTTTTGAGTTGGGAATGGCGATGACTAATGCCTACCTGTTAGGACATCCGCCATCCGGCGCGGCGGCCGTGATTGACCCGGCATGGTCCGGGGACCTGATCGCCCGGCACGCCAAAGATGAAAATTGGCGCATCCAATCGATCTGGTTGACCCATGCCCATTTTGACCATTTTGGCGGGGCTGGCGGGGTTGCGGATGCGTTCGACTACCCCCTGTCTGTGGCGCTGCACCCGGCTGACCAACCGCTCTGGCGGGCTGCCGGCGGCGCGGCCTATTTCGGCATTCAAGAGTTTGATCCCGGTCCCGAGCCAACCGTGGACCTTTCGCACGGGATGGAGATGCATCTGGGCGATCAGCGTTTCACCACCCGCCACACTCCCGGGCATACACCCGGGCACGTCATATTTTGTGCCGGTGACCTGGGGATTGTGTTCTGTGGCGATTTGATTTTTCAAGGCAGCGTGGGCCGGACCGATCTGCCCGGTGGGGATTGGAACGAACTGCTCGGGTCAATTCAAAGCGAGATCCTCACGCTCGATGACGACGTGAGGCTCTACCCGGGGCACGGACCGGCGACGACGGTCGGGCAAGAACGCGCCAATAATCCGTTCCTGCGTTGAATCGGGCTGCCCGGGCTTCTTAACTCAAGCCGGTTCAATTGTTCGATGCCTGCACCCACGCGAGCCAATCGCGCGCCGGACCATCCGGCTCCTGCAGGGCGACTGCCGTCACCCAGTAGGTCAGCGGGTAATCGCCGTTGGCGATCGTGCGCGATGATGGCGATTGACCCTCAATCCGGAACACGACCACATCCCCGTCGAGGAGTGATAAGGGGATCAATCCCACTGCCCCTGGTTCGTTCTCGATCAGGTCGATCGTCTGGCCGGGTGCAGACTGAAGCCGGGCGAGCGTTGAGAATTGGAAATCCCCCATCACCCTCTGTTGAAAGGTGAGGCGCAGATCATCGCCTGGAAGGGGGATGACCGGCTGGATCTCCAGGTCGGGACCGCCGAACGACTGCCAATTATGCACACTACCTGAGAAGATCTGACGCAGTTCTCCCAGCGTCAGATTGCGCAGGTCGAGTTCTGGATGATGCGCGACGGCGATCCCATCCTGAATGAGCGGGGTCGCAAACAGCGAAGGGCCGGGGTCGATCACGCCGATATAAAGGTCAATCTCTCCCGCTTCGACGGCGTGCTGCCCAGAAGTCAGCGGGTAGGTATCCAACTGAAAATTGACCTCTTGATGGGAGGCGCGGTAGGAGGAGAGCGAATCTGAGACCCATCCCAGATAGAGCGGTGTCACCCCGATGGATTGCGGTTCTGGCGGTGGTTCTGGAGTGAAGGCGGGCTGGCAGGCGCTGAGGGAGAGCAAGACGAACCCGCTGAGCGTTGTGAATCTAATTCCGCAGTGCATAAAGCGCGATGCCTCCCAGCGCCACGACCGTGCAGTAGATGCTGAAGATATACAACCGGCGGTGTTGTAGAAATCGCAGCAGCCAATGGATGGCAATCCAGCCCGTCACGATCGCAGCAAGGAAACCGACCAGCAGTGGCGCGGCTTGGTCCATCGCGTTCGAGGCGTTAGAGAGGTCGATCAGCGCGATCAAGCCGGCTCCCAACATCGCCGGAACGGAAAGCAGGAAAGAGAACCGGGCGGCCTGTTCGCGCTCCAGGCCGCGAAACAGCCCGCCGGAGATCGTCGCGCCTGAACGCGAGATGCCGGGGAAGAGTGATAGTGCCTGCGCCATTCCGATCCAGAGTGAATCGCTCCACGTTAATATGGACATCGATTTAAACGGTCGGCTGCCGCGTTCGGCGAAATACAGGAGACCCGCCGTGACGAGCAGGAAGAACGAGACGGTCAGCGGCTGACCGAATGTGTTCTCAACCGTCGATTTGAGCAGTAGGCCGAGCACGGCAGCTGGCAAGGTCGCGAGCAGTAAGAGCCAGGCCAGTCGCGACTGAGGGTCGGCGAATGGCTGTCGCTTCCAGAGTCCGACAAGCCATGCCCGGGCGAGGGCGAACAAATCGCGCCAGAAATAGCCGATCACCGCGACGATCGTGCCCCATTGTACGAGCACGTCGAAAACAAATGCTGCCTTAGGATCGAAATCCCAACCGAGGAGCCACGGGACAAGCACCAGGTGTCCTGAGGAAGATATGGGAAGAAATTCGGTTGCGCCCTGTACTGCACCAAGTATCAGAGCCTGGATTAAGTTCATGGGTTAAGTCCCTTCCGGTCGGTGTTTCTGGTAGTTTTCTCGGAAATGCGCGGCAAACGCTGAGACTCGATTTTCGGCGATTGCGCTGCGCAGGTCGTCGGTCAGGGTGATCAGCATATGAATGTTGTGGATCGAGAGCAGTGAAGCGGCGAGCATCTCTTTTGCGACGCACAAATGACGGAGATATGCGCGCGTGAAGTTTGAACAGGTATAACAGCGGCACTCCGGGTCGAGCGGATTATGATCCAGGGCGTAGGCTGCTTTGCGCAGATTCATGCGTCCCAGCCGGGTCAGCGCAGCGTGATTACGGGCCAAACGCGTGGGGAGCACACAATCGAAAATGTCCACGCCGCGCAGCACGGCTTCGATGATGTCGTTGGGCGAACCGACACCCATCAAGTAGCGCGGCTGGTCCTCCGGCAGGATCGGATCAATGATCTCCAGCATGGCGTTCATCTCCGCTTTGGCCTCGCCGACGGAAAGTCCCCCGATGGCGTTGCCGGGAAAACCCAGGCTGGCGATGAATTCCGCCGATCGGGCGCGCAAATCGGGGAAGACACCACCCTGCAGGATGCCGAAAAGGGCTTGATCCTGGCGCTGCTTGGCGGCGAGACAGCGCTCAGCCCACGCGTGGGTGCGAGCCATCGCCGCTTCGTTGTACGCTCGGTTATATGGTTCGGGGCATTCGTCGAAAGTCATGATGATATCGGCGCCCAACTGTTCCTGGATCGCGATCACGGATTCAGGCGTGAAGCGGTGTTCGGATCCATCGATGTGCGATTGGAACGTAACGCCGTCCGGGTCGACCTCACGCCGGCCGGAAAGTGAGAAGACCTGGAAACCACCCGAGTCGGTCAGGATCGGTCCGCCCCAGCCCATGAATTCGTGCAAGCCGCCGAGGGCGGCAACCACGTCCGCGCCAGGACGGAGGTAAAGGTGGTATGTGTTCGCGAGCAGCAGACTTGTCCCGCTTGATCCTATCTGAGCAGGGGTGAGCGACTTAACCGATGCCAGGGTGCCGACCGGGGCAAAGACAGGCGTCTGCAGTACACCGTGTGGAGTCATGAAGCGGCCCGCCCGGGCACGGCCGTCGGTCGCATCCAGCTTGAAAGTGAAGTCTTTCATACGAAGGTCCGGCTTCTGCCGCCGTCTCCTGGTCTCCCTGAGCAAATTATCCGCTGAGCAAGTTTCGATTATACCTGTGCGCCGATTGAGTTGTCATCTTCATGCTGTAGCCCTATACTCGCGCCATGGCACTCGCCCGGAAGTATTCAACCTGGGTGCAGGTAGATTTGAGCGCGATCGAGACCAACCTGCGCTATTACCTTGAGACCACGAAACGCCAGATCATGGCGGTCGTGAAAGCCAACGCATACGGTCATGGCGCGGTGGCGGTCTCAAACGCCGCGCTCAACGCCGGGGCGACGTGGTTGGCGGTCGCCAGAGTCGAGGAAGCGCTCGAACTGCGCGGGGCAGGTATCGATGCTCCCGTTCTCATCCTCGGTCATACGCCTCCCGAGCAGGTCGAGGCGATGATCGCTGCAGACATCGCGCTCACAGTCTGGGATCGGGATCAGATCAAGACGATCGGCGAGGTCGCCGCGCATCGAACGCGCCCTGCCAAGCTGCACCTCAAGGTGGATACGGGCATGAGCCGCCTGGGCGTGACCTTGGCGGAAGCAGGTAAACTGGCGCAAGCGGTTGCCCGGAATCCGGCGCTGACCCTGGAAGGTGTGTTTACCCATTACGCCCGCGCTGATGAAACAGATCCGGAGCCGACGCAAATCCAACTGGAAGGTTTCAAGTCGCTCGTCGAAAGCCTGGACAGGCGGGGATTGCGCCCGCCTCTCATCCACAGCGCCAATTCGGCCGCCGGGCTAGCCCACCCGGAAACCTGGTTCGACCTGATCCGGGTGGGAATTGCGATGTACGGCCTGCAGCCTTCATCCGCTCGGCCGCTTCCCGGTTCATTCCGCCCGGCATTAAGTTGGAGATCTTCACTGTCGATGGTCAAGACGGTACCTCCCGGGCGGGGGATCAGCTACGGGCATGTCTATCGAACATCCGGGCAGGAACGCATCGGCACGGTGCCGGTGGGGTACGCCGATGGCTTCCGCCGGGTCGAGGGCAATCAAGCCCTAGTTGGTGGTCATAGGGTGCCGGTCGTTGGTCGGGTCACGATGGACCAAATCATGCTTCAACTGGATGCGGTCCCGGAGGGGCGGGTGGGCGAGGAGGTTGTGCTGATCGGTGTTCAAGGCGAGGCGCGCATCACTGCGGAGGACATCGCCGATCGCTGGGGCACGATCAACTACGAGGTCACGAGCGGCATCTCGAAGCGTGTCCCCAGAGTTTATCGGTGATGTAAATGCATTATGTGGATTGAAACTACGTAGGGGCGGGGTTACCCCACCCCTACGCATGAATGACGAGAGGCGCGCATTTGAGCGTTCGCCCACATTGCGCTAACCGCCCAAGTAAGCCTTCTTGACCTCCGGATCCTCGAGCAATTCTTGTGAGGGTCCTTCTAAAACGAGTAAGCCTGTTTCAAGGACATAGCCGCGTTGTGCGAATTGCAGCGCCATGCGGGCGTTCTGCTCAACGAGCAGGATCGTCGTACCTTCGTCGTTGATATCTTTCAGAGCCGAGAAGACGTCCATCATCAGCAGCGGCGCGAGCCCCATGGAAGGTTCATCCAGCAGCATCAGTTTGCGGGCGCTCATCATCGCCCGCCCTACGGCGAGCATCTGCTGTTCACCGCCGCTCAAAGTGCCGGCTTTTTGATTGATGCGTTCCTTCAAGCGGGGAAAGATCGAGAACACCCGCTCGCGGTCGGCGGCGATGCCGTCCTCATCTGAGCGGGCGAACGCGGCCAGCTTGAGATTCTCATTGATCGTCAAGTTTTCGAACAGACGTCGGCCCTCCGGAACGTGCGAAATCCCCAGATCGGTCACGACTTTGTCCGCGGGATATTCAAGCAAATCTTCTCCCTGGAAGAGTATTCTGGATCCGGTCTCTGCGGGTATCATGCGGGAGATGGCGCGCAATGTCGTGCTTTTTCCGGCACCGTTTGCGCCGATGATGCAGACAATTTCCCCCTGATCTACCTCGAAGCTGATGCCGTGCAGTGCCTTGATATTGCCGTACGATACGGAGAGGTTTTCGACGGTGAGCAGCATCAGATCACGACCTCCTTTCCGAGGTAGGCTTCGATCACCCCGGGATCGTTGCGGATCTCCTCAGGCGTCCCTTCAGCGATGACCTCGCCGAAATTGAGCGTCTGGATGATCTCGCACAGGTCCATGACGACCTTCATGCGGTGCTCGATGAGGTAGATCGCCATGCCGATCTCGCTGTGCACCTGCCGGATGATGGCCATCATCTGGATCAGCTCTTCAGGGTTCATTCCGGCGGTGGGCTCGTCAAGGAAGAGCACTTTGGGCTCGGTCGCCAGGGCGCGCGCCAGCTCGACGCGGCGCTGGGCGCCATAGGGCAGGTTGGTGACGATTTGATCCGCCAGATGGGGGATCCCGACCAGCTCGAGCAGGTCCATCGCCAGTTTGTCGGTGGCTTTCTCTTCCCTGACACGCTTGCTGGTGCCGAAAAATGCCCCGGTAAGGCCATAGGTGAGCTTTGAATAGCGTGCCATCTTGACGTGGTCGAGCACGCTCAGGTAGCGCCAGAGACGCAGATTCTGGAATGTGCGCCCCAGGCCGCGATCTGCGATCTGGTTGGGCTCCAGCCGGGTGATCTCTTCGCCGTTGAGCAGGATCTCGCCTTCCGTCGGGTGGTAGATGCCCGTGATCAAGTTGAAGATCGTGGTCTTTCCGGCGCCATTTGGACCGATCAGGCCGCGGATCTGCCCCGGCTCGATGGAAAGGTTGTAATCATGAACGGCGCGCAGCCCACCGAAGAAGTGGGTCATGTCGTGAACTTCAAGCAGAGGCATGTTCTGCTCCTTCCGGCGCTCTTCCCTTGGGAAGGAAGATTTTTTCGACGTTGAACTCGGTGAAGGCGATCAAGCCGGTCGGCCGGTAGATCATGATCAGGATGAGCATGATCGGGATGATGATCCATTTGAAGATGTCCAGCGGGCGCAGCGCCTCGCTGATCAAGCTCAATCCAACCGCGCCGACGACTGAACCGGTGACGGAGTTCAGACCGCCGAAATACACCATTGCAAGGACTTCAGCAAGTTTGCGGATGCCAAAGCTATCCGGGTTGATGTAACGAAGCACGTGCGCGAAGAGGCCCCCGGCCACTCCTGCCCAGAACGCGGCGAAGAGGAAGGCCGTCATTTTGGTTTTTCGTGTGTCGACCGTCATGGCGTTGGCGGCAAGCTCGCCATCGCGTACGGCGTTCAGGGCTTTGCCCATCGTCGACCGCACGAAGTTGTTGATGATCCAAATGGAGAGGATCGTCCATAGAAAGACGATCGGCAGGGTGGCATAGTCTGGTTGGTTGCTGATGCCGCGCGCCCCGCCGACGACTTCCATGTTCTCGAAGAAGCTCTTGACGATGAACATGAATGCGAGCGAGATGATCGCCAGGTAGTCGCCGCGTGTGCGGAATGACGGAATCGCGACCAGCAGCGCCCCGAAAGCGGAAATCAGGCCGCCAAGCATGAGCGCCAGCGGAAACATGTAAGGGCCTAACGCCGGTGGAAGCAGCGCTTCCCCAAAGCGGTTCTCAGAAACGAAAAGCACGATCGTAAAAGCGGATGCGACGTAGGCGCCGATGGACATGAAGCCCGGGTGTGAACACGAGAACTCGCCCATGTAGCCGTTAACAACATTGAGGCTGAGGGTCAGGATGATCGAGATCATCGCCAGCCGGGCGACGAGCAACCGGTAGTCGGTGATATCGCACCAGATATGAAGCACTGCGTAAAGCAGTACCAGGTGGACGAGTGCGGTGACGACCAGAGGGTACTCAGCCAACTTGGCCGCGATTCGGTTGGTGAGCGGTGCCGTGAAACGCGCCACGATCCCGATCGGGAGGATATAGATTAAGGTCGTAAAAAGCAGTGCACTGGGCGTGAGGGCTGGTTTGCTCAGGATCACAACCGCGCCGAAAAGGGCCGGGATCTTCGTTAATCCCAACCCGCGTGCAAGCGGGAGGCCGACGAGTTGTTCGAGACCGACCGCGACCAGCGCGGCGATCAACCAGCCGAGGAGCGGGACCGACCGATAAGGTTCCCAGATTCTGGAAAAGAGCGCGCGGATGCGCTGCCGTATGGTTGGCGTTGAAGCGGAGTTCGTTGTCATCGCTTATCCCTTCATAAAGCCGGAGACCATGATCACAGCCGCAGCTGCGCGCTGAACGGCTCCCCGAAGAAGCCGTGCGGCCGGAAGGTCAGGATGATCAAGATGATGCCAAAGGCGATCAGGTTGCGCATTGTCGACGGGAAGATTGTGGCGACGAAGATCTCAATGAAACCGAGCAGGAAGCCTGCAAGACCGGCGCCGAGGATCGATCCCCGGCCGCCGAGAATCGCCGCAACAAAAGCCTTCCAACCGAACAGGATGCCCATGTTCGGATCCAGCACCGGATAAGCCACGCCGTATAGGATGCCCGCCGCCGCGGCAAGCGCCGAACCGAGCGCAAAGGTCATCAGGGCAATCTTATTGGTCGAGATACCCATCAGCGGCACGACGACGTAGTCGTAAGCCATGGCGCGCATCGCCATCCCCCATTTTGTGTGGCGCACGAACTGGTGCAGCGCTAGGGTCAGCAGGATCGAAATGAATACGATCAGGATCTTCTTGTTAGTAAAGCTCACGCCGGCGATGTTGATCGTGGCCGACTGGATCAACTCGGGGAAAGACCTGCGCTGGGGACCCAGGATTGCCAGGTTGCCGGTCTCGAGGATGATGCCGATCATCAGCCCGGTGATCGCGGCGGAAGCGCGCGGCGCGTCACGCAGCGGCCGGTATCCGATCCGCTCCACGAGCATCCCCACGATTGAGTTCAGGGCCATGGAGATGATTAAAGTCAGTACGAGCACAAGCGAGAGGGTGACGCTCAATGGAAGCGCCAGCGCGCCGAAGATATTCAGCCCCAACAAGGCGCTCGAAACGAAGAAGCCGATGTAAGCGCCGACCATGAAAACATCGCCGTGCGCGAAATTGAACAGCAAGAGCACACCGTAAACCATCGAATAGCCGATCGCGATCAGTGCGTAGAAGCTGCCCAACTGGAGTGCGTTGATCAGTTGCTGAAAGAAGAATTCCATAAAGAGCGCTCCTCCTGATTGAAGAAGGGCGGGTCGGGGTAGGTCTCCGCGACCCGCCCTCTCAAATGACATCCCACGAAGCGGGGGTGATCGCTCACCGGGGCGAGCGATCAGGTCATTGGCTTACGGGCATACCTGCTTGTAGAAGGTGAACAGACCTTCTTCGCTGATCCTCACGATCACGGCACACTTGATCGGGTCACCCTCTTCTGTGAAAGTCATGTTGCCGGTGATGCCGGGGAATTCCTCGATATTGGCCATTGCATCGCGGATGCACAGGCGATCTGCTTCCAGGTCACCGGTGATCTCGCCACAATCCTGGATGGCCTGCTTGACGATATTCAGCGCGTCCCATGTAAGGGCGCCGACATCGTCCGGCACGTAGCCGTAGTTTTCGTTGTATTTGTCGATGAACGCCTTTGTCGCGCCGGTGGCACCTTCCGCCGCGTAGTGCGTGCTGAAGAACAGGCCGTAGCAGTCCTCGCCGCAAAGCTCAACCGTCTCGGCCGAGCCCCAGCTGTCGGAGCCGACGATCGGTCCCTCGAAACCGAGTTCATGAGCCTGCTGCACAATCAGCGCGACCTCGTTGTAGTACTGCGGTGTGAAGATGAACTCCGCACCGGCGTTCATGATGTTGGTCAGCTGGGCGCTGAAATCTGCATCACCGGTTGTGAAGCTCTCGAACGCCACCACCGAGTCGGGGCCGTGGATGTCCTCCCAGCCTGATTTGAAGAACTCCGCCAGGCCTTTGGGGTAGTCGCTGGCGACGTCATAAAGCACGCCCGCTTTCGTAAAGCCGAACTCATCGGTCACGAAATTCGCGACGACAGGTCCCTGGAATGGGTCGAGGAACGGCGTCCGGAAGACCCACGGTCGATCGAGGGTCGTGTTGGGGTTTGTCGACCACGGGCTGATCATGGGCGTCTTTTGGTCGTTCGCCACACCACCTGCCGGAACAGCCTGCTTGGAGGATTGTGGGCCAACGATCACGTGGACTTCATCCTGGGTGATCAGCTTGGTGTTCACGGCTGCGGCCGATTCGCCCTTGGACTCGTTATCTTCGATAACGAGTTCAACCGGGTACTCGGTCCCGCCAACCGTGATGGTTCCGCCATTTTCCTCGAGCCACATCTCTGCGGAGAATTTTGTGCCCTCACCAACCTTGGGGATATCCCCGGTGAGCGGCGCGTTGATGCCGATCCTGATCGTCGGTGTGGCTGCACCCCCGCACGCGCCGAGCATCAGCGACGCAAAGATCAGCAATGCGAACAGTTTCCTAGACATGAAAACCTCTCTCCTCTCCTGATTGTAGAAGATTTCAACAGGGTAAACCTTCCCTTTGTCTCCTTATCTTTTCCGGTGGCTTCACCTCCTTGTCCGTTCAGGATGTGCCGTGTTGGAAACAAGAACGGACGGTTTCATAGAAAGCCGCCCGCGCAGGAATGCTATGTGTTGTTGACACTCATCCAAGTATCAATGAAGCAGGAGTCGTTGGATAGAGAATGCAATGCCTGGTTTTGGATCATCTCGAAGCGTCGAACCCTTCTTCCTGAATCAACGGATCAAACCATAGATGCTTATGCATGCAGTTCGATTATAGAACAGATTCCCAGAAACCAGATCGGTTCTACCTGTAATCAAGCCTTACCCGAATTCCGGGGTAGGCGAAGGAGCGAGTTAAACGGCGCCGACTTAAGAATATCATCATGATCGATCAGGACGCAAATCGTCAGGAACGTCAGTTTGCTTGACATGCTTGTTAAGTCTCCCGTAGAATGGTGAGTAGACTGCACAGGTTGGGGAGAGACCCGAGAAAGATGGGCACCGAAGGGGCAAGCCGCGCCATCTCGTGCAGAGATGCGGTGAAACTCTCAGGTAAAAGGACCCAGCCTGGCCGTACCTCTGGAGAGTCTGTTGACACCGAAGGTGCAAATCCCCGGTTGGGATGAATCTCTCAGGTTGAAGACAGAGGGCGCACACGATTTTTTGTGTGCGCCCTTTTTACATGCCGTTATTCAATGTTTAGTCAGGAGGTCACAATGGATATACCGAAGGATTTGAAATACACAGAAAGCGATGAATGGGTTCGGGTGGAGGGTGACACCGCGACGACCGGCATCTCAGACTACGCCCAGGACCAACTCTCGGATATCGTCTATGTCGAGCATGTTGTTGAGGAGGGAGACACGGTCGCGCAGGGCGAACCTCACTCGGCGGTTGAATCCGTGAAAGCCGCGGCGGATGTGTACATGCCGGTTGGCGGCAAGATCATCGCCATCAATGAAAATTTGGAGAGCTCCCCCGAACTCGTCAACACAGATCCCTACGGCGAAGCATGGCTGGTTAAGTTTGAGATCAGCGATGCTTCCGAGCTTGAGGATCTCATGGACGCAGCTGCTTACGAGAAGTACTGCGAGGAGCGAGAACACTAATGGCTTATATCCCGCATACCGATAAAGACCGCCAGCAGATGCTGGCGGCGGTCGGCGTGGCCGGGTTTGATGACCTCTATCAGGATGTTCCAGAGGATGTGCGCTTCCCGGATCTTGATCTGCCGGAGGCGATCTCTGAAATGGAAGTCATGGGTCAGCTCCAGGCGCTTTCCGAAGCGAATCTGGAGTTAGGCCACGCCACGTCATTCCTGGGTGCAGGTGCATATTCTCATTACATCCCCTCGGTCGTCGACCACATCCTGCTGCGCAACGAATTCTATACCGCATACACCCCATACCAACCTGAAATTTCCCAGGGCACACTACAGGCGATTTTCGAGTATCAGAGTTTGATGTGTCAGCTGACCGCGATGGATATCTCCAACGCCTCGCATTACGATGGCGCGACGGCGTTGGCGGAGGCGATCATCCTGGCGCTCAACCAGCATCGTGGGAAACGGTCCAGGGTCGTGCTTTCGCCCGCCATCCACCCGCAGTACCGTGAGGTCGTGCGCACGTACACACAGGGCATGGACCTGGAAATCGTTGGCGATGAGAAATGTGATCACGGACCTGAGGACCTGATGAAACTGCTCGATGAGAACACGACCCTTCTCGCCGTGCAGTATCCTGATTTCTTCGGACACATTGAAGATTACACTGCCCTCAGCAAGGCTGCTCAAGACGTCGGCGCGCTGTTCTGCGTGGTCGTCAATCCCCTGGCGCTCGGCCTCCTGAAACCGCCGGGCGAGTTTGGCGCCGACGTTGTGGTGGGCGAAGGTCAGCCGCTCGGTATTCCACCCTCATACGGCGGTCCCTATCTGGGCATCTTCACGACGAAAGAGAAGTATGTTCGTAAGATGGCGGGACGGCTGGTCGGGGAGACGGAAGATACGCGCGGCCAGCGCGGCTACGTGCTCACGCTGACGCCGCGTGAGCAGCACATCCGCCGCGAAAAAGCGACCTCCAACATCTGCACCAACCAGGGTTTGATGGCGCTCGCCGCCGTCGTCTACCTGAGCACGATGGGTAAGGCCGGCTTGCGCAAGGTCGCCGAACTCTGTTATCACAAAGCACACTACGCCGCGCAGAAGATCGGAGAACTGGACGGCTACGATGTGTGGAACACGAAGCCTTTCTTCCACGAGTTTGTGGTTTCGTGTCCCAAACCGGTCGCCGAAATCAATGAGTACCTGCTCGATATCGATATCCTCGGCGGATACGATCTCGGTTGGGACTACCCTGATTTGAAGGATCACATGCTCGTAGCGGTCACCGAGACGGTATCGGTCGATGAGATCGATGACTTTGTCTCCGCGCTGGAGGAGGTGGCAAATGGTTGAGCCATTGATCTACGATTTGTCCTCCCCCGGCAGGGTTGGGGTGACGCTGCCCGGTGTTGATGTGCCCAGGTCAGATCTTCCGGACGGGTTGGTGCGCGAGGAACTCCCTCTACCTGAACTCTCCGAGATGGAGGTCGTCCGGCACTTCGTGCGCCTTTCACAGTTGAATCATGGCGTGGACATCGGTTTCTACCCCCTGGGGTCCTGTACGATGAAATACAATCCCAAGGTGAATGAAGATACGGCGCGCCTGCCCGGTTTCGCGCTGACACACCCGATGCAGGATCCGGACACGGCGCAGGGCAATCTGGCGCTAATGTACGCGTTGCAGGAGTGGTTGAAGGAGATCGGCGGTTTCGCCGGCGTCAGCCTGCAGCCGGCGGCCGGCGCTCACGGGGAACTGACCGGGATCCTGATCATCCGCGCCTACCATCACGATCGCGGCGATGAGAAACGCACCAAGATCCTGATCCCTGATTCGGCCCACGGGACGAACCCCGCCACTACATCGATGAGCGGCATGCAGGTGATCGAAATCCCTTCCGATGACCGCGGCAATGTCGATCTGGATGAACTCAAGAAGCACTGCGGTGATGATGTCGCCGGCCTGATGCTCACCAACCCCAACACATTGGGGTTGTTTGAGGAGCATGTCGAAGAGGTCGTCGATTTGATCCATGGCTGCGGCGGCTTGATCTACGGCGATGGCGCCAACATGAACGCGCTGCTTGGGATCGTACGACCCGGCGATCTGGGCATCGACGTGCTGCACTACAACCTGCACAAGACGTTCTCGACACCTCACGGCGGTGGCGGTCCGGGATCCGGGCCGGTCGGTGTCTCCGAAGCGCTGGTCGATTTCCTGCCGGCGCCGATCGTGGACATCCTGGATGAAGGTGACGAGGAAGAGCCCCCGCTCTACGGATTGGTTAAGCCGGAGAAGACGATCGGCCGCGTGAAAGCTTTCCACGGCCATTTCGGTGTGCATGTTCGCGCCTATACGTATATGCGCATGCTGGGCAAGGAAGGGTTGCGGGCGGTATCCGATCACGCCGTGTTGAACGCTAATTACCTGCGTGTGAAGCTTAACGATATCTATAATGTGCCCTTCGACCGCATCAACATGCACGAGTTTGTCATCCAGGGTGAGTTCAAGGACGCGCCGGGCGTGCACGCTCTGGATATCTCGAAACGCTTGATGGATTTCGGCTTCCATCCGCCGACGAACTACTTCCCGCTGATCGTGCCGGAAGCGCTGATGATCGAGCCGACCGAGACCGAGGCCAGGGAAACGCTGGACGCCTTTATCGAGGCGATGAAGACGATCGCTAAAGAGGCGCGTGAGAATCCCGACGTGCTGCATGAAGCACCGCATGAAACGCCCTTCGGCCGGCTGGACGAGGTCCAGGCTGCCAGACAGTTGATCCTGTGCTGCATGCCAGCGGATTTCCAGGAGAAGGTCGAGAGCTGACCTGTTTTCGGTCACGCTGAGAAGAACGGGCTGCCGCACCTGCGGCAGCCCGTTGGATGTACGCCCGGCATGGGCGATAGCTAGGAGGTGAAAGTCCTCTGCGGGCGTTGACACGCTAAGCGCTCAGCGATGTCCGACGAACCGCTAGCCGAAGGCAACTGCGCCGGTGGGAACCGGCGTGGGGAGGAAGCCGGAGGGCAAAACCTGGACTGGATGGACAAGAACTGTGTAAGGAGGCGTGGAGCGCCGGGCGAGCTAGCATCAGATAGTAAAGCCCCAAAAGGATCAAAGCGGCTCCACGTAAACGCAGCCAGGATCAGGGGAAGGCTATCGCACCTTATCCGGGGAGGTCTGCGACGTGTCCTGGAGACAGGACTGAGGAGGCCGAGAGGTCTTCCGAGCACGTGGCAGAAGTCAGCCGAGGCCGAAGTAGTCGATGGAGTAACGACCATCCGGGGCGGACAGGGAAACCTGACCACAGGGCGAAGGGCC
>JARGGH010000059.1 GCA_029210945.1 Anaerolineales bacterium | reverse complement strand
TTTCAAGCCTATCACAGCCGACAGGTGTCTGTTTATTTCAACTTATGTAACCTTTCCATAGAATTTGGAGGAGAACCACACTTCATATCCTTCCCGCTCAAAGAAATCGTGCATGAATTTCAGCAGGGTCTTGTCGTCATCGACGAGCAGTAAACGTGTGCTCATGCCGGGTTATGCCTCCTCAGCCGGTATCCAGAACGTCACCGTCACCCCCCGGTCAGAATGCGCGCTGATGGAAATGTCCCCGCCTATCGCTTCCAATAGGCGCTTCACCATCGGCAACCCCAGGCCGTGCCCGTAGACCTCGCGAGCGTCACTTCCGTCCAGACGATGGAACATATCAAACACCTTATCCCGTTGGTCCGGGGAAATGCCCGGGCCCTCGTCCGCAACTGAGACGTACAGGCGCGGTCCCTCGGTCCACATTTGAACTGAGATCTCTCCTTCAGGCGCGTATTTGCTGCTGTTATCTAACAAATGATAAAACACGCTCTCCACCGCAGCCCTGTCAGACTTGACAACCGGGAGATCAGGTTCGATCCTCGTCGTAATTTTCCTGCCCGCCAGCTGCTGCGTTAAACGTGCGCACGCGTTGTCATAGGCGTCCTGTATCTGGAAATCTTGCGTCTCGATATGGAATTTGCCGGCTTCCAGCGCCGAGATGTCGAGAATCATCTCCACAAATTGAGAAAGACGCCGGGTCTCCGATTCCACGAGCGAAAGCGATTCGCGGGTGCCCTCTGGCAAACCCGGATGGGCTTCGAGGACCAGTTCAATGCCGCTGCGGATGTTCGTGAGCGGAGAGCGGAGTTCGTGTGAGACCAGGACGACAAATTCGGATTTCAACTTTTCCAGCGTCTTCAATTCCTCGTTCAAACGCCCCAGGTCCGCCACGGTCTGCTTCAATTCCTTCGTCCGCTCATCCACCTTGTCTTCCAGTTCGGCATTGAGTTCTGCCAACCCCGACCGGGCCGCGCTGATCTCATCCAGCGCAACTCGCAGATCATCTTCCCGTTTCCGGATTAATGAGAGATCGTGCGCTGTACCGGCGATCATGATCTCGCCCGATCGAGCGCTCACGACAGGATCCAGAGACAACAGCGCGGGGAATACCCCTTGAGCTTCCGAAATAAGATTTACCTCCCCGCTCCAACCCTGACGGGCTGCCGCTTCGACCAGCGTTTCCAAATCCACTTGAACACTCTCAGGGAGCTCAACAAACGCTGATAAATCCGGAAGCCCGGGTTCCCCCCGTTCCCCCAGTACACGCCGGAGGGCAGGATTTGCCATGTGCAAGGAACCATCCTGGCCGGCGATAAACGCCAGATCACCGGTTGCGTGAACCAGGGCGGCGAACTGCCGCATCTCCTGCTGACCGGCGATGACCGCCTGACGACTAAATAAGAGCACAATCAGCGCCGCGCTCATACCAACTCCGACCCAATCCAGGTTCCCCGAAAACCACCAATCGAAGAGCAGATACCCCACCACTGCGTATGTCAGGGCGACCGGGATGAGCGGTTCCAGCCTGCTTGCCAGGCGTACTATCGGTTCGTGATCTAGAGCCAGATCTCCGCCCGCTCGTTCTCGAGCCGCTCGTTGGATTGCCAATCCAAAGAGCGTCATCGACCCGATCCAGCCGACCTGAACGAGGCTGGCCGAAGGAGGCGGATCAAGCCCTTCAAAGGATGCGCCCAGATCACTTACAAACAGTACCAACATGGCGAAGGAGATCGAAACAAATGGCATGCCGCCGCGTATCCTCACCCTGAGCAGCATCTGCCGGACGGCGAAAACCAATAAAATGACATCCAAAACCGGGTAGACCGAAAGCCAGAAGATCTGCGGGATATTCAGAAAACCAGCCCGGGTCGTCGGTCTGAAGAAGATCAGCCACGCGAGCGCGAAGACGGCCAGAATGAGGATGATGACTTCGAGGACTTCGCGGATACGCCCAAAGCGCTCAGGGTGGGAGGTCGGGTAAGTCGCCAGGGCATATCCGATTGCGAGGAAACCCGCCACGCGCAGCAGGTCTCGAACGCTCGGGGCGCTGTTCAGCGTTCCGGCCAATGACCATTCGAGGACCGCCAGCGCATCTGCAAAAAGCCAGATTAATAGGCCCACGACAAGTATCCGCCAGGCATGCGAACGCGGCGCATCTTTGATTGCTGCCAGCGCGCGCAGACTCACCCAGGCGACCAGCGCACGCACCCCGAAGACCAGCGTGGCTGGCAATAATCCGCTTCCCAGCGCGGAGGGAGCGGTATTGAGCCAGATGATGTACAGGGCAGCGACAATCAGGACAAGCGCCGGCCAGTGCTTATATAAACGATCCTGTTGTTCGGACATGTCGATCACGCTGGTGATTGTATGTCACCCAGTTGATGGAGGCAACGAGCAGCCATTAATGTAATTAAAAAGCCCCATCCGATGTGGGGCTTTTCTCGTTCAGTGGGCCACGAACCTAGCAGTCCAAGCAAGGTACCGGAGTCCACGTTGGGGTTGTCGAAGGTATAACCGGCGTGAATGTCGCAGTAAGCGGCTGAGTGAACGTCGCGGTCGGAATCAGCGTGTTCGTCGCCGTCGGTGTGCGCGTGGGGGTGCGGGTGACGGTCGGTGTCGGCGTGTTCGGCGGTGTATTTGTCCGTGTGGGCGTTCTGGTTACGGTCGATGTAAATGTCGGCGTCGGGAACGTGCGCGGCGCCGCCGATCTGCTGAGATTGCAGGCCGGGTCGCTGAACGAGATGCTGAAGCCGAAATTACTTGCGGTAAAGTTCAAGGGCGGGTTGTTGAAGTAACTTTCAAAACCGCCATCCCAGTCTATGAAGATCGTATTGTTGGTGTTTTCTTGAACAGGTTTATCCAGCGCAAAAGACGTTGTTGATGAGTAATCGTTACCTGAATACTCGGTGCGTCCGTTCCAGTCCACGTAGTCCACGTATTCAGACCACCCATACAAGTCCGATGCCGTGTTCAATGGACCCCAGTCGATCGTTATGCCCGTAATGCGCAGACCAGGATAGGTCGTGTTATTGATGTATAACCGCAGTCGCGCATAGCTATCAAACGACGTCGAGCCGAAGCTGACGCCGGCACAGGATGGGGTTGGCGTGATCGTCGGTGTGCTTGTAGGCAGTGGTGTATTGGTGACCGTCGGGGTTACCGTGGGCGTGGGTGTGCGCGTGACGGTAGATGTAGCTGTAGGTGTGGAATAGTTGACGGAGGCTGAGACGTTGCAAACGCCATCGTATGTCAGGGTGGTCGAGAAGTCGCCATAGAGAATACCGCCCGGAACGTTGTCGAAGTCCGCATGCCACCAGACATAAGCCCCCGAGGCGTGCGGGAACGAGCTCGGGACAGCCGGCCCTACATTCGTCGGAGAATCATAATCGTCGCCAGGATAGTATTGAACGCTGTTGAACTCGGCCCGATTGAAGAAATGGTTCAGAGCCATCTGGTTCCATGTCGTCAACGACCCGGTCAGATTGATCGAGCGCGGGTTAGCGTTCAGAACCCTCATGTACAAACCATCGCCCGACCGAAAGTATGAGTCGGCGAAGATTGCGGTACAGTCGACCGTCGGCGTCAGCGTCGGGGTCGCCGTGATCGTCGGCGTGAGCGTCGAGGTTGGCGTCGGCGTGTTGGGAACGTTAAGGTAGAAGATGACCTCATCCATGGCGATGTCACCCTCGTCATCTTCGGCGGTCGCCTGCATGCGATGTGTACCATCCCGCATTGGACTCCCGTTGGGCCAAGTATCCGTCGTCGTTGGGCGTTCAGTGCAGGGAGCAACGCCGCTGAAGCCGCAGTACTCAACAGCAAACTCACTATGGGTATATACACGCACCCAGGCTGTACCATCCCACCAATCGACACCGAAATCTACCCGGTCTATGCCTGTTCCATCCGGAGCAGTGCCCGTGCAAGTCACCGGATCGAGGTTATCCACGTCATAAGCGATCGCCTGGGCGGGGACCTTATCCGTGTAGTTCGCTCCATCGACCGGCGCGATGATCTGCACTATCGGCGGCACCTTACATTCGGTCGGTGTCGGTGGCGGCGTCGAAGTCTCCGTCGATGTGGCCGTGTTGGTCGGCGTCATCGTCGCCGTAAAGGTCGGCACGGAGATCGTCGCCGGCAGCCCCACCACCCTGGCGACCCGGAACTGCTCGACAATGCCCTCACGCCGTGCGGTCAGGTGGACATTTGGAAGCCACGTGCTGAGAATCGGGACGATGAGCGGGTGCTCGAAATCGACCGTCACCGAAACGCGGTCTCCAGGACCTCCGGGGTCCTCTGTGGCTGTGCCGGTGGAAAGCTGTTCGCACCAGGCATTCAGATGGGATGGCGGGATCGATTGATGGTAGAGGAAGAGCGATGAGCCGCCGAGAGACTTGTTCGAGCAGACGTCGATGTTGAAGTGCCCGGCGACACCTTCCGGTTGGGTCTCGTTTCGCAGGATGCCCATCGCACCGGCCCGGGCGGCATCTTCAATGGAGGGGATGCGGGCGGCCTCCTGCTCGGAGACGTCATCACACACCCCACCGGGATATCCGGAGCAGTAGGTATCGTCATACTCCCCGGTGACCGCATAGCGCACCCCGAAACGGGCGCCATTCTCGACGGCAAGCCAGGCATAGAGCAGACGCGCCAGTTCGATGATGACGAATATCACCATTAACATGACCGGCAGGACGAGTGCAAACTCGACAAGGGTTTGACCGCGGAAGCGCCTGGGGCGCTTGAATAACAGCGTTCGCTGGCTGGCAGAGTTTGCGTTCATCTTCTTGCTCGCTTCTAATGGATGATCGCACTGCAAAAACGACCGGACCGAACTGGTCCAGTTTCTACCCTCCTCAAAAGGGATGATTCTTAATATAA
>JARGGH010000058.1 GCA_029210945.1 Anaerolineales bacterium | reverse complement strand
AACCGCCGGATGCGGACCCGCATGTCCGGTGGTGTGGGAGGGGTAGGGCCGTGAGGCCCTCCCCTATCCCGATTTCATAATCATGGGGATCCCTCGCCCTAGCGAGCTCGGGACAAGTCCAGGCCCCGCTACCTAAGCGCTAACTTGGATCGTCAGGCTTCCGGAAAAGGGATGGCCTGACGATCTTCGTTTAATGGTCCATGGCTAATCAGGATCCTCACCTATAAGTGACCATCCTGTGGTCCGACCTTGATCACGCGGTAGATAAAATATATCCGCCTCTGTCGGCCGGGCTCGACGCGGCGACTTCGATAGCTTGTGGGACCGCCGGCGGGCCCAGGACGGGTCGATACCGTCGTCCGGTATATGACATCCAGCTCCTATGACTTGAGGAAGGGCTCCAAGCTTGGGACACCATCCTTGCTGAGACCCGATGACTATATATAGGGTGCGAGGCTTATCCCCGGATTTCGCCGCAGCAAGAACTCCGTGTATATCTCCTCCGCAAATAGACCCACCATGCGCTCGTCGGAATCGTTGGCCAGCAAGACTTTGCCTGACCAGGGCTCAGGCGTTTGGCCATTATCGGTAATCAGATAGCGAGCAAGCGTGAATGGCAGTGGATCGATCGTCGTCTCCACGCCGTATTCGTTTTCCAGTCGAGCCTGAACCACATCAAATTGCAGCCGACCCACCGCGGCCAGGATAGGTTCGCGCCGCATGGCGTTAACGTCGTACAGCACCTGCACAGCTCCTTCGGTTTCGAGCTGGCGCAGGCCCTTGTTAAAATGCTTCTGCTTGTTGATGTCTTGATTGAGAAGCCGCGCAAAATGCTCGGGTTGGAAGCGGGGAATAGGAACGAATCGAAGATCGCCGTTGATGGCAATCGTGTCGCCGATGGAGTAGCTGCCGTTGTTGGGTAGGCCGACAACATCGCCCGGATAGGCTTCTTCGATAACTTCGCGCTCGTTGGCGAACATGCGGTAGGAGCGCTGCAGTCTCGCCGCCCGGCCCGATTGCGAGTGAACGGCGGACATGCCCCGCTCGAAACGACCGGAGACAACCCGCAGGAAAGCCACGCTGTCGCGGTGCTTCGGGTTCATGTTGGCCTGTATCTTGAAGATGAAGCCTGAAAATTCAGGGTGGGTGGGGGCGATCGAGCCGGCGTCGCTCGGGTACGGTTGGGGTGGCGGGGCGTGCTTGACGAAAGCATCCAGAAACAGCTGCACGCCGAAGTTGTGCAATGCGCTGCCGAAGAACACAGGCGTCTGTTCGCCGGTGGATAAGCGCGCCGGATTGAACTTAATGCCAAGTCCGTCAAGCAGGGCTAAATTTTCCTGCACCCGTTCGAAGTGCCCGTCGGCCAGCAGCCCTTGTCGCTGCAGCTCAGACAGCGACAGCCGGGTCTCTGGCGAACGTTGTTCGTTGCGAACCGTGCGCTCGTAAAGGTAGACTTTTCCGGAGGCGCGGTCCACCAGACCATGGAAGTCCGGGCCGTCGCCTAGCGGCCAGTTCATCGGCACGGGTTGCATAGCGAGCACCGCCTCAATTTCATCGAGCAGCGCTAACGGGTTGCGAGCCGGCCGGTCCATCTTGTTGATGAAAGTGAAAATGGGGATACCGCGTTTGCTGCAAACTTCGAACAGGCGTCGAGTTTGTGGCTCGACTCCCTTGGCGGCGTCCAGCACCATTACGGCGCTTTCGACTGCGGCAAGCGTGCGGTACGTGTCCTCGGAGAAGTCCTGGTGGCCTGGGGTGTCGAGCAGATTGAGGATGCGCCCGGTGTACGGGAACTGAAGCACCGTCGAGGTAATCGAGATACCGCGCTCGCGTTCCATTGCCATCCAGTCCGAGACGGTGTTGCGGCTGTTGCGGCGAGCGCGGACGTTCCCGGCCAGGTCAATGGCATTCCCGTAGAGCAGCAGCTTCTCGGTGAGCGTGGTCTTGCCTGCATCGGGATGGGAGATGATGGCGAAGGTGCGTCGCTGGTTGATCGATTTCGCAAGCGCTGAACTCGATGAAACATGCCTGTTACTTGAAACCTCGGGCATAGAACCTCGTTCACTCCATTTGATCGACGACAAACCGCGACCACCCGCGCTCAAGACGTAGGCCTTCATTTCCCTGTGTATTTGCCTGTTCGGGTTGGGAAGAAGGTGACGCCGGCCGCTGGCAGCTCTTGTGGGGGGAGCTGCCGGAGTGCGCGGCTATTACTTGTGATTTCTCTCTAAGGCGTCATCGCGATCGGAATTTTACCATAGGCAAGACGAAGAAGATGATTTCGTCTGCTGGGGGGAAGATAATGATCTCCGGGAGCCGTATCTCAAGGTAATCATTGAATTGATCAGAGCCATTCCTTTGACCAAACTCCTCCAGGGCGGCATGGGACCGGACCATGTCTTTGCTATAATGCCGTCCGTGCCCTCCTTCCTCACCTATTCCCGCGACTATTTCCAATTCATCGCCGATCACAGACGGCTGATCGGCTTCGGCGTCCTGACCGCCACGCTCTCCGGGTTCGGCCAGACCTTCTTTATCGGGTTGTTCAATCCGAATCTTCGACAGGTTTTCGATTTGAGCCATGGCGACATTGGCATGCTCTATGGCGGAGCGACGCTGGCCAGCGCGCTGCTGCTGACCTATATCGGCCGCTGGTATGACCGCTCGGCGTTGTGGCTCTTTCTCTCCGGTTCGGCGTCGGTGTTGGCGGTCGGATGCGCGTTGATGGCGGGGGCCGAGAGCCTGCTCGTTCTCTTCTTGGCGCTACTGTTGCTTCGCCAGGGTGGTCAGGGCCTGATGGGGCACATCTCCCAGATGACAATGGCCAGCGCCTTCATTTCCGGACGGGGAAAGGCGCTCAGCCTGGCGGCCATGGGCTTCACCTTGGCCGAAGTGGCTTTTCCTCCGGCTGCGGTCATGGCGATCCAGGCTGTTGGCTGGCGCGGCGTCTGGTGGCTCAGCGCGGCTGCTGTGCTGTTTCTGTTTTTACCGATTCTGCTTTGGCTCCTGCGAGGTCGAAATGACGGTGACGGTGAGAAACAGATGCCCGGAACAGCGAAGCCCAGACGCAACTGGACAGTCCGCGAGGCGATCACGGATAAGCGCTTCATCCTGATTGGCCCAGCGGCCGTGGCCGGCCCCTTTGCCGCCACCGTCGTTTTCTTTCATCTGGCCTCCTTGGGCGCCGATAAGGGCTGGCCGCTGGATCTGATGGCGCTGGGACTGTCGATGTTTGCCATCGGTCATGTCATTGGCCTGCTGGCGGCAGGTCCGTTGGTGGATCGTTTTAGCGGGTCCGGCACGATCACCCCCGCGCTCCTCCCGATGGCCGGCGCCTTCATCATATTCGCCGCCTTTGATCTCCGCTGGTTGGCGCTGGTTTGGCCGGCGCTGCTCGGTCTGGGCATGGGTGTTGGGCAAACCGCTGTCACCGCCCTGCTGGCTGAGCTCTATGGGGATGAACACCTAGGGGGAATCCGGGCTATCGTGCAATCGTTAATGGTGGTCTCCACCGCGGCCGGTCCTCCGGCCATCGGATGGGTGCTGGACCTGGGAGTGGGCGCGGAAGCTATCGGTTTTGGATTCGTACTTGGCATCTTGCTGGCAGCAGCGATGGCCTGGCTGGCGGTGGGTCGATCTCGGAAGGCTGCTTAGAGAGAACCCTTGCCGCCAAAAAGAAAAGGGTGCGAGACGAGGGCTGGGGCCGAACTCTGATCAGGATACGGAAGCTTCCTTCTGGGCTGGTCCAATGATCGAAGAAAGTTCTTTCGGGAAAAAGCTCTTACCCTGGTGCGCTGGACGGTGCGGGCCACCTGAGGATCCAGACCACTACGCGCTCGCATGATTAATGGTGTCGGCTGCATGGGTTTATCGAGCTTGCCGAAAAAGTCCTGCTACCTGAGCACGAGAAAAAGCACCCGGAAGGGCGCTCCTTTCTTTAAATGAATGGTTTAAGGGTGTCCAGGTGGGAACGGGACTTGGGACCCTTAGGTGATAAGCCTGTGATCGTGAATTCATTAAGATTTCGAGAATTCTTCGTAAATTAGGCCGAGTCGGGGCTCAATTCGGACTCGAGCTTGTAAGCTCCAGATGTTGGTTCAAATCCTTGCTTACGGACTTAATTCTCCATCAATAAATAGATCTATTGTCCCTGCCAAGGTCTGGTGCTTGAAGAGCAGGATGCATGTGATCCTCTCACTTACACTCCCGACTGTGAGCTAATATGACATCAATCTCCCAAAGTCTTGACTCTCTAGTAACTGGAAGGTATATAATGATTCAAGGAGGGAGCAAATGTATCAGATTGGCGAAGCAAGCGAGCAAACTGGTTTGACTGCGAAAACCATCCGCTATTACGAGGAGGCTGGGCTGATTCCGCCGGCAGACCGAAAGCCAAATGGCTATCGTATCTACGGTGACGATGACCTGGATCGCCTGCGCTTCATCCGCAGTGCCCGGGCGCTCGCTTTCCCCCTGGAAGATATCGAAGAGATCCTGGCATTCCGCGATCGCGGCGAACCTCCATGCCTCTATGTCATGACGCTGATGGAGGACCAAATCGATAGTATCTCTCAGCGCATTCTCGAGCTTGAGCGATTACGGGACGAACTGCGCCGATTGCATGCACGCGGCCAGAGTCTCCCGGAGGATGTTGATATGAAGTCTTGCATCTGCCACACCATTCAGGCGGAGGCGTAAGCGGGAGAGGCCAGAATGCAAGCAGTAAAGGAGATGATGGATGGATAAGGACACTCATTTCGACATACTCTATTTCGAGGACTGTCCCTCGTGGCAGGCGGCAGAAGGTCTGCTTGAACGGGTGATCGAGAGGTTGGACCTTGCGGTTGGGATCAACCTGGTTCAGGTTGAAACGGATGAGGAGGCGCAGGAACAACGTTTTGTAGGCTCACCGAGCATCCGGCTGGATGGGAAGGACCTCTT
>JARGGH010000057.1 GCA_029210945.1 Anaerolineales bacterium | reverse complement strand
TCTTGGGCTGGACGATTTTGGTCAAATGCGAGCGGCGATCAGCGCCAGTCCATGGCCTGTGAAATATTCATCGACTTGGCTTCTTGCCTTGCCTCCCATACAATCGAGCGCCGTATCAGAACACATTTAGCAGCGGAAACCAACAGGAGCGATAATGCTCACAACCAAGCACCGCCCAACATTCGTGCTAGTCATGATCCCATTTCTACTCTTCGCTTGCGCTGCGCCAGCGGCGATCGACACGGACTAAACCCAGCAGCGCGAATCAGAATTGATTGCCACCATCGAGGCGCTGCAGCGCGAGATCGACTCCCTGGCCGATGGGCCGGAGATAGAGTCTCTACCTTTTGAAGGCTTCTGGGTGAGCGAAAGCGAGGATCCCTCGCAAACGGCGCAGATCCTGGTCATCACGCCGGACAGCTTCTATACCTTGCGCACCTACGACCCCGATGCGCCAGGTCTCGATCCGAGCGCGTACGAGATGTATGCGGAAATCACCTCCATCGATGAGGCGAATGGCCATATGGTGCTGCGGACGCAGTGGTTCAGGACCAATGGACGCTTCGGGGGTTTCGACCGGCCAACGGCGCGCGTAACCTACCGGGTCGAGGGCGATGTTCTCCGCCTCAGCCTGGTGCGCTCCGATGATGGCCAGTTCCCGGAATCGGCCGATTCGGATCCTTATTACCGGCAGTAAGCTGCTTCTGTTACAAGCTTTCGTCAAGAGGCAAGCCCTGCGGAGATCTCGATGAAGGATTCAGCGTTCAAGCTCGCCATTCTCGCAAGTATGCTTCTCGCTGCAGCTTGCTCGGGTCCGGTCCAACCTCCGCCAACAGCCGCACCGGTAATTGAAAGGCAGACCCTCGCTCAAATCGAGGTCGAGAACCCATTCGATATCGACTTTGCCGATACGGTGTTGCGAATCCCACTCACGCTCGATGATAGCACGCTTCAAGCCTCGGATCTGGAAAGCTTGAACGTGCTGCGCCTTCAAGGCGCAGAGAAGAGGCTGATCCCCAACGATACCTTTGAATCTGGTCTCTCGCTCACGCCGAGCGGCGGTGTCCGCGCGTTTGAGCTTTTCGTGCAGGATAGCCTCGCTGCGCATGAGGTAGCCACTTACTTGGTCGTTCTCGGTGACCCAGCCCCGCCTCGTGAAGACCTTGCTGTAGTAAACCTGAATGTCGAGGGCATGGGCGACATGCTCCTCCTGGAAAACGGGGAGTATGACATCTACATCGGTCACGAGCCGGAGCCACTGGACGTGGACTACAACGGCCAGCTCCCCAAGGACCTGTACGTGCGTTTCGAAGGTCCCGATGGTTGGGCGAAGGTCATACCACTTGTGCATCTCTACATGAACACACCAACATTCCGGGAGGAGATGATTATCTCGGGCAAGTGCGAGCCCATCTTCGTCCTGTCCCCGGGGTTCCCGACCATTGTCGAGGTCGAGTCAAATTCACTTGCCGCAAAAGTGACCCTTACTTATGGAGCCCAAACTCAGGGGTTATGTCCTCCTTCCAATCTACTAATCAATCCAAAGCCCTCTGATCTCATGGATGCGAAGGTTGAGCTGACCTTCTATCGTGATTCCAGCCGCATCGACGCCGTCACGGTCTATGAGATTCATGACACTTTTTACAATCACATCGGCTTCTCGCTTGGCGGCGTTGAGACCTCCCTCGAGCGGCCCCAGGTGCTCTTCGGCACCGAAGACCACATACTGGTTCAAGGATCTGTGTGGGCAGATACCGAAGAGCTGACGGATCGACCCGAATTCATGCAGATTCAAGATGGAGAATTCGTCTTTCGCCGGGCCGGAAATCGAGATGCCTGGGCCCCTTTTGAACTGCTTGCAGAACAGGAGCGTTTCAACGACTACTACGTCGTTGAAAATGCCGGTGGTCGAGCCGTGCTGGCGAGTTTCCCCGATTTTCAGACCATGGCATACCGGGGCGTGCGCAACGAGGGCACAGGCGAGATCCTGGCCCTCAATATGATCGGAGCAGGACCATCCATCCCCATCATGCCTGCCAACCCGATTATGCTGACTCAGACGCACTTGGGAGGTCTCGGCGGCTTCTGGGCGCCAATCCATCCTGGCACCTACGTCAGTAGACTGAGTGCGCTGACTGATCTCAAATTCGATGCGCAGGGCGGCGAAGGGTATGACCTGCTCGCGCGGGCATTGCAAGAGCCGCCCAGGGTACGTGTCTCATCAAGCCCTTCCCCGCGAGTCATGCTGAGCACGTCAACGGTCACCTTCACTCCTGCGCCTACCTTCACCCCTACCTCGACTCCCAGTCCAAGCCCTACGCCGAAACCAGCCTCTTGCAAGCCTCCCCAACGGCCGGTCCAGGCTGGGGCGATGCAGCCAGGATCACAGCTTCCCTATATGTATACCTACTCTTTCTCCTATCGGGATGGTATTGGAAGGCTAGACAATCGCGGCAGCGATGATTATGCCAACACAGAGATGCCGCCCGTCCACGTAGGTGGACCCTTCACCTTGACAATCGAAATTGATGCAAGCTTGGGCGCGTTTTCAATAAGCGGACGGCTTCCCGAACCCGGCGATCCATGGTGGGACGGTTCTATCCAGATGTGGATCGATTCATCGGGGGCATTAGTCATTAGGGATGGGACAAGCGATTCGCGTCAGGAGACCATTGATCTTAAGGGTGAGTCGATGCCGATGCGTTTGGTATTCCAGTTCTACGAGATGTGCGGTAAACGCTTCAGTGTTTACAATGGCGAGGGAAAATTAATCGGGCACTTTGATGTCACTGATATGGAGTCGATTAACCTCCCAAACGGGCTGTTTCCTGACCATGTAGTCCATTTTGGCATGTACACCGAGCCGGGCGGTCTCATCGTGCTGTCTAATCTATCGATCGCGATGCCTTAGTCGAAAAGAGCGTGCGTTGGCTAAATGGAGCCAGCCTCGGAAGGAAGGAGCGACTCTGAATCGCTGAGTCGCTGATTGTGCCAACGCCAACTGCTTGACGCGGCGCACATCATCCCGGACATGGAAGCGCGCGGCGATCCGGCGGTCAGGAACGGGCTGGCGCTGTGCAAGCTGCACCACGCCGCCTTCGATAGTTTCATGATCGGCATCTCGCCGGACTACGAGGTCTTCGTGCGGGAGGATATCCTGCATGAGGAAGACGGGCCGATGCTCGTGCATGGTCTGCAGGGCTTGCACGGTCAGGCGATCCTGCACCCCGGAAGGGAAGCCGATTGGCCCAGCCAAGATTGGCTTGAATTCCGCTATCAGCGCTTCCTTCAGACCACGTGATCTCTCTCGCGACATAAACAAGGCCACCCGTACCGTACGGATCGGCTCAATCTCTCCGATGGGAATTTGGAGAGCGCGAGACGTTAAGGTTCGCCCCGTTTTGCAGGGCTTTCCGTGTTTGATAAAAGCACTTACAAATATCAATAAATGGTGGTATATTTATCGGCACGAGGAAGAGATGAAATACGAGAAGCCGATTGATAAGGCGGTGCGCGTTTTCCGCGAACACGGTGGGGTCATGCGAACCTCGCAAGCGCTTGAAGCCGGCATCCATCCAGGCACGCTGTATGCCATGCGCGATTCGCAGGTGCTCGAGCGCCTCGCCCGCGGCCTATACCGCCTGGCCGATCTGCCGCCCCTCGAAAATCCCGATCTCACCACCGTCGCCCTCAAAGTCCCGCAAGGCGTGATCTGCTTGATCTCGGCGCTCGACTTCCATGATCTGACCGCGCAGATCCCTCATCAAATCGACCTGGCGCTTCCGCGCGGCGCCGAGCCGCCGTGGCTCGAGCACCCTCCCCTTCGCATCTTCCGCTTCTCCCCCAGGAGTTACCTGGCAGGCGTGGAAACCCACCAGATCGACGATGTACCGATTCGGGTCTACGGTCCGGAAAAGACCATCGCAGACATGTTCAAGTACCGAAACAAGCTCGGCCTTGATCTCGCCCTCGAGGCGCTTCAGACCTATCTCAATCGCGGCCGGCCGGATCTCGGACAGATTCACGATTATGCTCGCATTGACCGAGTGGCAAATATCATGCGCCCCTATCTCGAGGCGCTCCTATGAACCCGCCGGAGATCAGCAATCTGCCGGCTTCGATCCACCGCCGGCTGCTCAATCAAGCGCGGAAAACCGGCCGGCCGTTTAACGAGCTGCTCCAGTTGTATGCGATAGAGCGCTTCCTCTACCGGTTGTCGCAGTCCCCACACTGCGATCGTTTTGTGCTCAAAGGCGCGCTGATGCTGCGCGTGTGGGAGCTCGGGCTGGCGCGCCCGACACGCGATATTGACCTTCTCGGCCATATGGCGAACGAACCTGAAAAGATTGCAGCCGTGATTCGGGAGATCTGCGTTTGGGATGTCGAGCCGGATGGGATCGTCTTCGATCCGACAACCGTTGTGGTGGAGGCGATCGTGCAGGCGCCGGATAAGGCCGGCATCCGGTCGAGGATCGCAGGATCACTGGGCAACGCACGCCTGGCTATGCAGTTGGACATTGGGTTTGACGACGTCATTGTGCCGCATGCGAACCTTATCGAATTTCCCACCTTGCTCGATCAACCAGCACCCTCGCTCTATGGATACAGCCCCGAGAGCATGATCGCCGAGAAGTTCGAAGCCATGGTAACACTCGGGGCGATCAACAGCCGCATGAAAGATTTCTATGATCTCTGGTTCTTATTCAGCCGCTTAGAAATAGACAATGTGGCTTTGACTCGTGCAATTTCAGCCACATTTAACCGGCGAGGGGTGAATGTGCCAGAGAATCTATCTCGCTTCTTTGACTTGCTAGCCGAAGTTCCTCAGATGGACGTGCAGTGGAAGGCTTTTCTGCGCCGCTCTCAGATCGAGGATGCGCCGGACCAATTTGCACAACTCCTTGAGGAGCTCGAACCCTGGCTCCGGCGAGCAGTCTGAAGGATCAATCGCTGAAACTCGATGATTAACCCCAATGATCCGAATTTTCCGACTGCGCTCTTGCTGCGCGGTTAGCGCACAGACACGCCCGCCGGGATGCGCTGGCTGGGACCACTGAATCACTGGACCACTGATTTCGCTGAAATGTTTCTCCATTGTAGCGAAGCCATTCAACGTATTCAGATTATTTCCGCGCAATTAGCGGTTCCGGGAGCCTGAACCGCTGAAACGCTGAATGGGTTAATTGCACTGATTGTCCTCGATATGGAGTTCCGGCGTCAAATCAATTTGACCTCTTGCGGATCTTCTAGGATCCGTTCGGTCTCAGGATCTGTTGAGGTGTGACGACCGAAGTTGCGCGTCTCGGTGAAGCGCGGACCGGGCTTTCAGGCAGGATAAGATTGTTCAAATGCGAAGGCGGTCAGTGAAATCTGTCTCCTCAGTGCAATCAGCGGTTCCGGGAGCCTGAACCGCTGAAACGCTGAATGGGTTAATTGCACTGATTGTCCTCGATATGGAGT
>JARGGH010000056.1 GCA_029210945.1 Anaerolineales bacterium | reverse complement strand
ATGGGCTTGGGCACAAGTGGTTTGAGCCGGTAGATCAATTCCTGCATCCGGGATATTCCTGTTCTGCTACGCCGCTGCGCCCTCCAACCGATCTGCGCCGCTCTTCCAGACGAAGTGCAGCCTGGGTCATGCTGGCCCGATGTCTAACAATTCATACCGTCAGCCAACCCTCAACGTCAGATCGATCACAGGCGATACTTGCTTATATGGGATGGTACATCAAAACGACATGACTTGGAGGTGGGAGTCAGAAAGACTCAGGCACTGTAAGACCCAGACCGAAGAAAAGGTTCTTTATCGAATTCACGTGCACCCGCTCCCACGCCTCAGGGCTGCTGTTTGCATTATGCGGGGCCAGGAGCACGCGATCCATTTGAAGAAGTGGGCTGTTCTCGGGCAGCGGCTCATCTTCAAAAACATCCAGCGCCGCACCCGCGATTTGCCCCTTTTCCAGAGCTGAGATGAGCGCTTGTTCGTCTATCACCGGACCTCTGGATGTATTAATGAGAATCGCCGAAGGCTTCATCAACCGGAACGTTTCCGAATTCATCAGATGCCTTGACGTGGGGTTCAGGTCGCAATTCAGACTCACGAAATCCGCCCTGGACAATAACTCATCAAGTTCAACAACAGTCAAACCGGTTTCGCCCACAAAGTCTGCCGGAATCTCCACAATGTCTGTGCCGAGCAGCTCCATGCCAAAAACTTTCGCCCTTCGAATGACGGATTTGCCAATGCGCCCTACCCCCACAACGCCCAGTGAGCATTCATGCAGTGCCCGTCCGGGGATTTTGTTCCATTTCCCGGCTTTCATCTCCCGATCAAGCCCGTATGTCCCGCGCGCAAAGGCCAGGATGTAGGCCATCACGCTGTCCGAGACAGGTTCGGTGAACGCTCCAGGTGTGTTGAAGACCTTGATGCCCAGGGATTTTGCGGCATCCTGATCGATTGAATCGATCCCGGTTCCCCATTTTGAGATCACTTTCAAGCGCGGCGCGAACGCTTCCAGGACCTTCGCTGAAAATCGGTCGTCGCCGCAGATGACGCCATCTACCTCGCCCGCGAATGGCAGCAGCTGCTCTTCTTCCAGGCGTTCCTCGACCTCAGCGATCGTGATGCGGATGCCGTGATCGGCAAAGATCGACTCGAACCGGGACCATTCCGGGATCATATAGGGCGCGGAGACGAGCACGTGCAGATCTTCCGTCATATTTTTAAGTGCCCCTGTCTAAAGGTTTCATGCTCCACGACTAATCCTCCGCACGACCGGATTGGATCAGCGTCTCCACTAATTTGAAATCCCACTCCGTGTCAATATCAAACGCTTCCAATTCTGGGATCTCAAACATCCTCGGGTTACTGCCGAGGCGGTTCTTCGTGCTGAGAAGCGCATCCCGCTTGAAGAGATAAACGCACGAATTCTCCTCGAAGAATGGCGGCAGATCCTGCGTTTTCTCCAACGTGAAGGGGTCGTGGTTGATTGGTTGACCCTGGGCGTCCCAGATGCGCACCTGTTTGCGCGTGACCCCGAAGAGCGCATCGTTTTGATCCAGGTTTGCCATGAAATCGTCGATCGCGGCCTGAAAGGTCTCCGGTCGCATGAGCGGGTTCGTGCTGTGTGTCTGGAGGTAGTAGTCCGACTCAACGACAGAGGCGTCGTGGAGCAGGATCTCGTTCATGGGCACATCCTCGCCCAGCAGGTGCTCCGGGCGCGGGATCAGCTGCACATGCGGAAAAGCTTTCCCAACACCCTCTCGGATCACACGGCTGTCTGTGTCCACCACGATTCGATCCAACTGCCCGATGTTACTCAATGTCTCCAGAATATAAGCATAAAGCGGCTTGCCGGCGATCGGGCGGTAATTCTTCTCAGAGACCCGGACCGAGCGGTGGCGCATGGGCACCAGCGCGACCATGCCAAGCCGATTCGGATCATTCATGCCGCCCCGCTTTCATGTGTCGATGGCCAGCTTCCGAATAGTCGATCGGCTCTCTATCTTCCCGCCTGGCTGCTTTTGTCGCTTTCGTGTCATTCGGATAATAGAAAGCTTGAATGACTTCATCGGTCACCGGTCCAGCGTGGCGGAAGCCGATATAGGTTCCCCAGAATTGCATCCACCGGAACCAGAGCACCTCTCCGAAAACCTTGCCAAGCTTTCGCTCCTGCGCCGCGTGTTGAAGGTCACGTCTAATATTAGGGAAGTATAGACGGAGGAGATCGAGCAGGCTGAAGCTCTCCTCTGGACGGATTTGTGCCAGCGCGATCGCCTCACGTTTGTAACGCCGGAAGACCTGCCGGGGCGATTCTTCGTGCACATGAATCACCTCGGCATCTGCAGTGTAGGCCAGCAGATGACCCTGCTCAAGAGCCCAGGTCGCCCATTCCAGGTCTTCCAATCCTGATAGGCTCTCGTCGTAAGGATGCTGCTCCCACAGCTCCCTTCGAATCGCGGCATTGGCATTGTTGCAGAGTGGGTGTCGCTGCGGGATCGCCGATTCGTCTGGATACATGCGCTCAAACTGCCTGTGCTCGCTGTACCTCGTCGTCTCGGCGCCGCGCTGTTTTCCATAGGATAGCGCCATGGAATCATCATCGAAAGGCTCGATCAGCGCTTCAATCCAGTCGGCATAAAGAGGGTAGACATGTGCGCTGGCAAAGACCAGATACTTGCCTGCGGCTTCAGAACAACCCAGATTCAGCGAGCGGCCAAATGTGAAATCCTCCGGTCTGATATGAATAATCTTCGCGGGGAAGCGGGAGGCTATGGCAATCGTGGCGTCGGTTGACCCCGAATCGACGACGATAATCTCAGTGTCAACGATCGTTTGTTCCATGATCCCCGCGAGCAGCCGGCCGATGTGCTCCTCTTCGTTAAACGCTCGAATGACAATTGAGCATAAAGGCTGATCAGCCATACGGGGACATCCGGAAACTCAGCACGCTGCTTGATCTCTGTATCTATTCGTCGCCAAAGCTGCCCACGATGCGCAGAATATCGAAGCCCTCTGCGAAGGGCTTTTCCGCCAATGCACCGTGCCGCACGGAGGTCGCGCGCACGACATCTGGGTCGAAGTAGTATCTGGATTTGTAAGTTAGATACGCGCCTAAAGCTTTGATCTTCTTTTCCACATCTCCTTCCGATACCTCTACCAGAAAATGAGGAAAAAAACCGTAGCTGCTGCGCAGCACATCGTATCCGAGCACACTCACACCACGGAAGGCGCGCAACGCCTCCACCGTGACGACATCGTGATCCTGGTGGATATCCGCCTTCGTGTGGGTAAAAACCACATCCGGCTGAAAATCGCCATTCAATTCGTAAAGGAACTCGAGAATTTCCTGCCGATCGCGCGGGAAATTGCGTGTCTCGAAATCTTTCAAGGTGATCTCATCCTTCGAGACACCAAGAATTTCCATGGAACGGTAATGTTCATCTACCAGATTTGCCAGGTCCGGGTTTTTCTGGTTATCCGAAAGGGTCGCACAGCGGATGTCCAACTTCCCGGACACACTCGCCAGCAGCGCCCCGCACCCCAGCTCGATATCATCCGGATGCGCACCTAAGAAAAGCAGCCTTTGCCCGAGGAAATTCAATGCGATCTCCTTCGCTTACTTCTCCGCCAAGATCCCGCCGACAACCTTGGTCATGACCAGCTCGCCGTCGCACTCGAAGCGCTTATGCGCGACCTCTTCGATCTGCCGCATGACCTTCTGATAGCCCTCCTTACCCTGGAACAAGCCTTTCCACAGCCTGCGGTCCTCGGAGAGCGACGCGCCGGTATACGCAAGGAACGGCTCGACCGCATCGAAGACGAGCGGATTTTCGAAGATGTGCAGTTCCGTCTCAGAAAAGCGTTCTTTTACCGCAGACAGGATTTCGCTGGCGTAGCGCGAGCTGCCCGGCATCGGTGGGATTTCCGTGTCCGTAGCTTCTTTGATGACGTCATAAAAGAGCTGTTTGTTCTCAGGCATGGGACCTGTCGTGAACAACTGCCCGCCCGGCTTGAGCGCGCGGTGCATCTCGGCGATGGTGAACGGGATGTCATTGGCGTAATAGATTGCGAAGCAGCAGGACACCAGATCGAATTCGCCATCGTCGAAGGGGAAGCGCTTATCGAAATCAAGATCCATGATCGTCCATGCATTGCCAAATTCAGCGTTCAGGTCACGCGCCTGATCGAGCAGCTCTTGGTTGACGTCGCCGCCCACGATCTCTGCTTCGCCGTCCAAATAGTTATGGTACGACTTCAATTGCTTCCCCGAACCGCAGCCCACATCGAGGATCTTTGAACTCTTTTCTAGCTTTAACAGCCCGAGCATCCACTCGTCGATGTCGCGGCTGCCGTATTTATCGTGGATATTAATGCGCGTCTTTAGGTCTTCGGTCGTCTCTTGATAATCGATTTTCGTCACGATCTACCTCCCTGAAACGCGTCCATTATACACGCGTGCCCGATTGAGTTTCCGTTTCTTGTGGCACTCTGAAATCACCTTCTTCAAGAATGCCGCGCTGGATCGCCTCCAGCACAGGATCACGCTTCAAACCCTTCGGATCGAATTTTGTGAAGATGACCATGCCAGGCAACACCGGATCGGGCTCCAAATACCTTGAAAGGTCCAATGACGCGTGGAAGAGCTCTAGATAGAGCAGCCGCCGCGCGGCAGAGATCATCTCTTCAGGAACATCGATTTTATCTTTCGCAAGGAACTCGCTCAGAAGGGCCTCATAATCCTGTCGGTCGTCCGGAATGAACGCCGTGTTCTCATGCGAGTACCGCGCTCGGCCGGCCATGAGCACAGGCACGCCGAGGATCGTCGCCTCAATGCCGATCGAGGAGTTGTACACGAGCACGAACTTCGCCCTACGTGCCAATTCGTAGGAGCTGATGTACTTTGAAGGCTCGAGGAAAATCACATTTTCACGATCCTGCAAACAACGGTTTCGGACCCACTCGCTCACGCTTTGCTGACTGCTCTTGCCTGGTCGGTCCTCATCAGGATGGGCACGCAGGATAAAGAGCGTCTCTGGATGATCGGCGATGACTTCTTCGAGGTAACTCAGCCAGGCAAACATGTCCTCGAAGTAAGCGTTCGCGTGCACCTGGCTGGTATCGAAGATGACGTTGGTAAACACAACCGCAGTCTGCTCAAACTTATCGATCGCGGTTTCGATCTGCTCAGGCAGAGCGACCATCTCGGGCCAGAAGCGCACACCCGCCATGCTGAAGCGACCCTCAAATCTTTGTCCCAGATAGCGATCCAGACGCTGGTTCTGCTTATCATCGAGTTCAAAACCCTCCGGTACATCGACCTTTCGGAATGTGGCGTGTTCGTGTGTGAAGAACGCGGAGTATGGCCGCAGCCCAACCTCGTGCGTGATCACGGGTATATTTTGACGCAACGCGATCTCACGCAGGAGCGCCTCAGGGTAGAAAATGCCGTTAAACACCACCACAGCCTGCGGCTGCAGTTCATCGAGAGTCTGACTGAACTGTCCCTGAAGGCTCGCTGCGGAAGCCAAAAACATGATGAATAGATTGCGTGTTCGTTCGTCATCCTCGAGATCCGCGCGCCGCAGCGACCACTGCAGCCCGGGCAGACACAGTTCTCCGAGAGGCAGGTCCGCGTATTTCCACGCCTTCAGTCCTTCTAAATCGAGAGACT
>JARGGH010000055.1 GCA_029210945.1 Anaerolineales bacterium | reverse complement strand
TTGGACCCGGACGTACTCTCACAATGCAACACTCAGTGTTTGCTGCGGATCGTCAACCCGATCGATCAGAACCGCGTCGCCGAGAGCGTCGAAACGGTCGGAAGAGACCTTCTGGGCGAACTGCCTGCGCTTACCAAAGGCCAGGTCATCATCGCCGGCGAGGGCGTGAACACGCCCGTCTTATGCCGCGTGCGCTCACGTCATACGCGGCACGGCGCCGAATCGCCCGACGCTCCGGCGCGCTGGCAGCGTTACTTCTCGGATGAAGAGCGCGATCGCCGCAGCCGCAGCAACGCACTTCCCAAAGATGACTCGGATCGCGCTTCGCGTATGTTTAAGTGACCCTTAAACGTGTTGGGGCGGGTTGACCCCGCCCCAACGCAATATTGTTGTTCCGATCCGGCGATATTACCCGGGTCGATCGGTCTTCGGCCGTTCCATCCCCAACAGGCTCAGGCATAAATACAGCTCACCACGGTGATGGATCTGCTGTTCGAGCACATGCCACAGGATCCAACCCAGTTTGGGTGTCCCGTCGTCCGGGACCTGAACGATACGATTGAAATCGTCGGCGGGCAGCTTCTGCAGGTAATCCATCGTCTCAGCATGGACACGTTCCATCTCGTCTTTGAGGGCCGCGACGGTGTCCAGAGCGTCTCTTTCCGGAGCCCACACATCGATCTCTCTGCGAATGACAAAATGTATCCAGCCTTCTTCGAGGTTGATTAAGTGACGCAGGATATCGCCAACGTTCCTCTCGTAATTCTCGCTGGGGCGGAATTCGAGATCTTCGTCGCTCAGCATTGAAACCGCCCGCATAAGATCACGCCAGATCTTGATCCAATGATCGAAATATTCTGCTGCTTTCATGATTTCTCCCTCCGATGTACCCAGCGCTCCAAGCCATCTGGTATCTCAAATCTCTCCAGTCGAGAAATTAACTCCTCCGGTCGTTCAGAAACGAGGATCATATCACGGTGCTCCCGGTAGATGAATCCTTGTTCCTCGGCATGCTGGATTAAACTGATTAACGGTTCAAAATAACTGCGTACGTTCAGAATCCCGATCGGTTTGGCATGCAGGCCGATCTGCATCCAGGTCAGCATTTCGAAGAGCTCCTCCAGCGTCCCAAACCCGCCGGGCAAGGCAACGAACGCGTCCGCCAACTCGGCCATCATCGCTTTGCGTGCGTGCATCGACTCGACAACATGCAGTTCCTCGAGCCCGGCGTGCAGCAGCTCAGGGATGTTAAAAATCTCCGGGATCACACCGATCACACGCCCGCCCGAAGCGAGGGCGCCGTCGGCCAGGGCGCCCATCATTCCGGTGCCCCCGCCGCCGAAGACCAAGTCGAGGTTGCGGCCGGCCATCGAACGGCCCATCGCATCGGCAGCCTGCAAATATGCGGGGTCCATCTTATCGCTGGAACCACAGTAGACACATACCGTACGGAGTTCTTTCACCGCTTCACGCTCCGTCCTACGATTCGCTCTTTCGCACCGCCCTGAACGCACTGCCAAGCATCCTGGCATGTTCAGCCAGCTCCGCTGGCGAAGGAGACCCCGGCGGGCCGGCGGGCAGCTTCAGCCCGCTGGGATCGCCCGGGAAACGCGGGATGACGTGCAGATGCGCATGGAAGACCACCTGCCCGGCGGCCCGCCCATCCGCCAGGTATAGGTTCACCGCCTCGCTGCGCAGTCCTGATTGCCGCAAACCTGCATCGATGTCTCGGCCGATGACGAACATCCATCCACAAATATCATCGGGGATATCCTGGATGCTCGCCGCGTGCACATTGGGGATCACCAGTGTGTGTCCGGGATTGACCGGATGGATATCCAGAAAAGCCGTCACGCGCTCATCTTTATAAATGATGTGCGCCTCGCCATCTCCGTGCACAATGTTGCAAAATACGCATTCGGGATCGCGATCCATGCCATCCATTCTCCGCTGAGGTTATACTCTCCAGGGTGGCTGATTTTACCATGCACGCTACCCCCGGGCACGTTGGTCCTAACTCACGTGAATAACGCTTGACCGACAAGTTGACCCGGCTGAGAATACCGCTGAAGATCACGAACTTAAAAGGCGCTGAGATGGATGCAATCTTCCCGATCTTGATCGTGAACGCCCGACCCGCCGCTGGTAAAAGCGAAATCATTCATGCGTTGGAGGGCTTACCCGTAGAGGAGCGCTCCCGGCGATTTCACATCGGGCGAATGCACATCATCGACGACTTTCCGATGTTGTGGACCTGGTTCGAAGAGGATCACATCCTGGAAAATGTGTTAAACCGTCCGCGCCTGCACACCACACCGGATGAATACTTCCTGTTTGAAGACCTCTGGCACCTGCTTATCCGCCGGCTGGCGCTCGAATTCGAGAAGTGGCAGCGCGATGCAGACCAGCCGGCTACGGCGATCATTGAATTTTCGCGCGGCCAACAGCATGGTGGTTACTCAAAGGCCTACCAACATCTAAGTGACAAGATCCTGCGCAGCGCGGCAAGCCTCTACGTGAACGTATCCTTCGAAGAATCGCTGCGGAAAAACCGTAAACGCTTCAACCCCGATCGTCCGGACAGCATCCTGGAACATGGCCTTTCCGATGAAAAGCTGCGCGTGCTCTACCGTGAAGATGATTGGCCTGAATTCTCCAGCGGCGATCCGGAATATCTGCACATTGGTTCTGGCCGTGTCCCGTATGTCGTCTTTGAGAACGAAGATGACGTCACAACCCGGGCCGGAGAGCCGCTCTATGAGCGTCTAGAAAACTGCCTGGATGTGCTCTGGTCCATGCATCAAGCACGATCGACGGTATAATCCCGGCGGTGTCCCAGTTATCTGCCATGGAGAAACTATGAAGCGCCTCATCCTGCTCCTGACTTTTGCTCTGCTATTGTTCTCAGCCGCACCTGCCGACGCCCAATCGCCCGTCGTCCGGGCAGTGCTTTTCTATTCCCCTTTCTGCAGCCACTGTCATAAGGTGATCAACGAGGATATCCCGCCTCTTTCGCAACAGTACAATCAGGAAGTAGTCTGGACGCATGTGGCCGAGGCCCCGGGAGAGGAGACCAGCGAGATCCCGCCGCTGGTCGCGCTCGAAGGTGATGCGTTTCAGATCCTGTTTGTCAACACGGTCACGCCGCTCGGCAGTGAGCTCTTTGCGAATGCGATTGAAACGTACGCGATACCTGATCCGGTCGGGGTCCCGACCCTGATTGTCGGCGATCAATACATGATCGGCTCCGCTGACATCCCGGCCCAATTCCCGGCGATCATCTCGGATGGACTGGCTGGAGGCGGCATTGACTGGCCGGATATCCCCGGATTGGCCGAGAACGTGGCGCTCTTGACTCCCCTTGAAGAACAACCCGTCGAGGGCCCCGAGCCGGAAACCGCGGCACCCGATCCGCAAGATCTCGCTGAAGAGAACCTGGCTGCCCCTGCCGAGCCCACCAGAACAGACGATCCGCCGGCGACGGACAATCCAGGACCGATCCAATTCGATCGTGATGAGCTCTCGGTTCGCGAACGCGTGCTTTTGGACCCTGTCGGCAATGTACTCTCCATCTTCATCCTCATCGGCATGGCGCTCAGCGTCATCGGGGTTGCGGCGCGCTGGAGATCGAGCGCCGGCCAAATTACTGAGACGGGGTTGTCCTGGTATTCGCTGGCCTTAATCCTGGTGGGGATGGGTGTCGCAGCCTACCTCAGCTTTGTGGAGACGTCCGGAACCGATGCGATCTGCGGCCCGGTGGGGGACTGCAACACTGTTCAGCAAAGCGAGTATGCCCTTCTCTTTGGCGTCATCCCGATCGGGGTGTTGGGCCTGTTTGGCTACGCCGGCTTGATGATCGCCTGGTTCATCGCGGGGGTTCAAGCCCGGACGCAATCAAACCTGGCAAAGCTGGCGTTCTTCCTGTTCGCGCTGGCAGGGACACTCTTCTCGATCTATCTGACCTTCCTTGAGCCCTTCGTGATCGGCGCGACCTGCATGTGGTGCCTATCCTCGGCTGTGATCATGACCGCGCTCACGATCTTGAGCGTCGATCCGGCGCGCGCCGCATTTCTGGAACTACAGGCATCGAAGTCATAACCCTGTCGCCAGGTAGATCCAACCGGCATGCACTAGACGTGTGCCTTCATGTAACCGATAGAGCGCGATCCCATCTAATACAATAGAAATGATCGCGAGAGGATAAAGGAGGCAATTGTCATTATGGGTTTCGCAAAGTTCATGTCCAGTGGGTTGGGTCGGGGAATTCGCATCGTGGCCGGCCTGGCGTTAATCGCCGTCGGGCTTTTCTTGATGGACGGCATCGCCGGCATCATCGTCGCCGTCGTCGGGGCGGTCCCATTTTTAGCCGGGGTGTTTGACGTCTGCGTGATCGGCGCGCTGCTGCTCGGCACGCCTTTCAAGGGTGACGAAGTCCGCGCCAGCCTGGATGAGTAGAGGCGTCCCAGGTCACCTGCAGATGCGCTGCAGGGAGATAAAGTTCATCTCCCTGCAGCATTTGAGACATGCTAGGTATTCTTTCAATATTGTTCGCGCTGCTTGCGAGGCCTGATGCTGCTCCAGGGACCGATGATCATCTTCGTGTCCTTTATCGTCTACAGCGCCCTCCACAGCGTTCTGGCGGCGCGGCGCGTTAAGAGCTGGGTACGCGAGCGCTTTGGCGGGACCGGCGAGCGCTATTACCGGCTGATCTATAACATTATCGGCGTCGTCACGCTGCTCCCCATCCTGGCTCTGCTGGCGATCGTCCCCGGACAGGAAATCTACCGCTGGTCCGCGCCCTGGTTGTATATGGCGCTGCTGCTCCAAATGCTCGGTGCGGCGGTGATCCTGATCGGACTGCTGCAAACCGGGGTATTGTCCTTCTTCGGATTAAGTTGGCTGTTGAATGATTCAAAACCCGGAGCGGAGAAGATGATCACCTCCGGGCTCTACGGCTGGATGCGTCACCCGCTCTACACCGGCGGGCTGCTGATGCTGTGGTTCATGCCGCTCATGACGACCAGCCTGCTGGCCTTCAACCTCGCCGCGACGCTCTATCTCTACGTCGGCAGCGTCTTCGAAGAGCGCCGGCTGCTTACATCATTCGGCGAGAAATACGCTGCGTATCAAGCGCGCGTGCCCCGCTTCTTGCCTTGTCCCCGGCGCGAAAGTCACATCTGAAGCTTTGTTCAAGGCCCAACCTCAGACATCGATGCTGCCGCGGCCGCTCAACGGTTGATGTGATTGAAGTTAAGCGAGGAACCAGCCCCGTCGTACGAGGTCGAGCCCTGACGACTCGTGCAACTCCACCACTGAGAGCTGACGCGCCAGCATGGCCTGCAGCTGATAACCATTTTGTTCCGCCTGCTGCTATCTGGATAACGATAACTATTACTACGCCGAGATCGATGGTGAAGGCCTGTTGGCGATAGCCGCCTTTTTTGAAGACGAGCAAGTCGTCCTGATCGACGACTTCCCGACCGGCATCATCCCCGGGCGCAACCATGTTGAGGTGGACTACATCGGGACGGAGATGACGGTCCACATCGATGGGGTGAAGGTGCTCTCGGCCGCCCCGCTCAAGATCCAGCAGGGTGACGCCGGCTTTGGGGCTGGTGGTTCCGGCAGCGGGGTGACGGATGTGCGTTTCGACAATTTCACGGTGCGATTGCCCTAGCGACTGAACCTTGAGGCGCGCAGAGCAGGGCCGATTCGGCCGGGCTGGATAGGAAGCCTCCAGCTTGCCCGCTTGCAGTTGCGTGTACAAATCGGCATAATAGATTATCATTATCGTATTGGTCAGACATATTTCTGATCACCGCATGCATTGAAGCCCGGATCACGCGGAACGTCGATCCCATCCCACATCCCGGCCGCCGCATTGCCCGGGCAACGCCATTCCAGCGCGACGCATGCCTGCCTGAGTGCAGCATCCGCCGTGCCGAATATTTCGGAGGACCGGCGCGCACCAGACTCGACAGCTCACTTTCCCCACCCTCCCCGGCAGCTTTTCAGGCAATTTCCCCTGAGCCTAGCCTCGACACTCGAGCTTGAATA
>JARGGH010000054.1 GCA_029210945.1 Anaerolineales bacterium | reverse complement strand
TTCTATTTGATGAGGTTGAATTCGCTGGGAGGAAATATATGAGGAGAGGGAAGCCTGCGCGAAGCGCTTAGTTCAACGATTAGGTAGCTTCACACCCCGGCCGATATCCACCGTCATGGCTGGTCTTCCGTGCTTCTTTTCTAATTTCGATCGTCTTCGCGCTGTTCGGCGGATAAGAATTCCGCATATCATCGCATTCGCGCGCATCTGTAAGCCGCCATTGCCTCTGCTTGCTAGAATAGCCCAATCCAGGCCGCCGTTCAAGTCTGGCCGCCCCGCCGGACGCAGATTCATCTCGTTGACCGCGCTCCTCCGGAAATGCTATAATCGACACATGTTACTTCGCGCGCCGATCGCTTTAAACATGCAGGACGCTAATCCCAGACCCTATCGGGTGCGGCCCCTGCGCGCTGATTAGGCTCGCTCAGATCGATCTCGCCGCCGCCCGAAAGCAACAAGTCGGGCGGCGTGTTTTTTGTGAAAGGTGGATTCATCATGTTAAAAACACATGGCTGCGGCGATTTACGCGCCGAACACGTAGGCCGGAAGGTCACGCTCGCCGGCTGGGTCAACCGCCGCCGGGATCACGGAGGCGTCACCTTCCTCGACCTGCGCGACCGCTCGGGGCTCGTCCAGGTCGTCGCTAATTCCGAAATCTCCGAAGCGGCACACCTCGCCGCGACCGATGTGCGCAACGAGTGGGTCGTGCGCGTCGAGGGCAGTGTGCAGTCCCGCCCGGAAGGCATGCAGAACCCCGATCTGCCCACCGGCGAAATCGAGGTGATGGTCGACCGGCTCTGGGTGCTCAACGCTGCCAACACGCCGCCTTTCCCGATCAACGAGGAGACGGAGGTCGACGAGAACGTGCGCTTGAAGTACCGCTACCTCGACCTGCGCCGTGAAGGCATGCAGGCCAACTTGAAACTGCGCCACCAGGTCGTCAAGTACATCCGCGATTTCCTCGATGAGCGCGGCTTCTGGGAGATCGAGACGCCGATCCTCTTTAAAACCACGCCCGAAGGCGCCCGCGATTACCTGGTGCCCTCGCGCGTACATCCCGGCGAGTTCTACGCGCTGCCGCAGTCCCCGCAGCAGCTCAAGCAGCTGCTGATGGTCGCCGGCGTCGAGCGCTACTTCCAGATCGCACGCTGCTTCCGTGATGAGGACCAGCGCGGCGACCGCCAACCGGAATTCACCCAGCTCGACCTCGAGATGTCGTTCGTCGAGCGCGAGGACATCATGGCGCTCACCGAGGAGCTGTTCACGACGATGGTCGAGAAGCTGCTGCCGCACAAAAAACTGCTCAACAAACCCTGGCAGCGCCTGACCTACCAGGAGGCGATGGACCGCTTCGGACGCGATGATCCGGATATTCGCTTCGGGCTGGAACTGGTCGACGTCGGCGAAGCGGCCGGCGGATCCGGCTTCAAGGTCTTTGAGAGCGTGCTGGAGAGCGGCGGGGACGTGCGCGGGATCAACGCCCCGGGCTGCGGCGCTTTCAGCCGCAAGGAGATCGACGAGCTGACTGAGTACGTAAAACAATTCGGCGCGAAAGGTCTCGCTTACCTGGCCGTCGATGAAAGCGGCGAGCACCGGTCATCGTTCGCCAAGTTCTTCTCCGAGGAGAAGCTGGCGCAGCTGCTGGAGATCATGCAGGCCGAACCGGGCGATCTCCTGCTGTTCGTCGCCGACGAGCCGGCGGTGGTTAACGAATCGTTGGGCCGCCTGCGCCTGCACCTCGGCGACCGGCTCGATTTGCGCGATCCTTCAGTGCTCGCCTTCCTGTGGGTGATCGATTTCCCCTTCGTCACCTGGAACAAGGAGGAGGCGCGCTGGGATCCATCACACCACCTCTTCACCTCGCCGATGCAGGAGGACGTCCCGCTGCTGGACAGCGATCCCGGGAAAGCGCGCGGACAGCAGTATGACATGGTCCTCAACGGCCTTGAGACCGGCGGCGGCAGCATCAGGATCCACGACCGCGCCCTGCAGGAGAAGGTCTTCCATTTGATCGGGCTGGAACCCGGGATGGCCCGCGAGCGCTTTGGGCACATGCTCGAAGCCTTTGAATTCGGCACGCCGCCGCACGGCGGCATCGCGCCGGGCATCGACCGGCTCGTGCGCATCTTCGCAGACGAAGACCATATCCGGGAGGTGATCGCCTTCCCGAAGAACCAGGCAGCTCGCGATGTCATGGCCGGCGCACCCTCGCCGGCCGAGCCGCGCCAGTTAAAAGAACTGCATTTGAAGGTCGTCGATACGGATTAAAAAGCGATCTCTATTGCGGCTCACCCGCTGACGTGGTATAAGAGGAATCGACCCTGCTGTGCTCGTGATGTGGCAAGAGGTCTCGAGCCAACACTAATAAAACGGGGCTTGTCGTCCCAGATGTGACGCGATAGGCTGCGGCCAAGGCGGAGCATCCGGGCAGGGCCCCACCTGCGAATGCAGGTTCAAGATCACGCTGCACACGGCATGGCGGGGCACTCTCTTTAATCGGACCTGCGCGGGCATCCCTCGCAGGTTTTTGCATCCCGGAGGACCCCGCAGGCGGGGCGGGTTTGCAACCGCGATCGATCTAGGCTACACTGCTTTCCCTCAAGGGTGAGCTGAAAAAGGTTTCATTATTTATGAGTGAAGAACGGAAAAAGGCGCTTGATGCCGCGATGAAAGAGATCAAGAAACGCTACGGTGATGGCGCCGTGATGCGCCTGGGCGAGGCGCGCCATCTGGAAGTCGCCACGATCCCGACCGGTTCGCTGGCGCTGGACCTGGCGCTCGGGGTGGGCGGGATTCCGCGCGGCCGGGTGACCGAAATCTACGGTCCGGAGGCCTCCGGGAAGACGACCCTCACCCAGCACATCGTGGCCGAGGCTCAGAAGCTCGGCGGTGTATCTGCATTTATCGACATGGAGCACGCCCTCGACCCGGCCTACGCTGCCCGCTGCGGCGTGAACATTGAAGAGCTTTACATCTCTCAGCCGGACACCGGCGAGCAGGCGCTCGAGATCGCCGAGACGCTCGTGCGAAGCGGCGCCGTGGATATCGTCGTGATCGACAGCGTCGCCGCGCTGGTGCCGCGCGCCGAGATCGAAGGGGATATGGGCGACGCGCCGATGGGCATGCAGGCCCGCTTGATGAGCCAGGCACTGCGCAAATTAAGCGGCGCGATCAAGCAGACCAACACCGCCGTGGTTTTCACCAACCAGCTGCGCATGAAGATCGGGGTGATGTTCGGAAACCCGGAGACGACGACCGGGGGGCGTGCCTTGAAATTCTACGCCTCTGTGCGGCTGGATATGCGCCGCATCGAGAGCATCAAGGTCGGCCAGGAAATCGTGGGCAACCGTGTGCGCGTACGGGTCGTGAAAAATAAAGTTGCCCCTCCCTTTAAGGTCGCAGAATTTGATATCATGTACAATGAAGGCATCTCAAAGTTAGGAGATATCCTCGATCTTGGCGTCGAAATGGATAAGATCGAGCGCAGAGGATCGTACTACTCCTACGGCGAGACCCGTCTGGGGCAGGGACGTGAGAATTCCAAACAGTTCCTGCGGGAGAACCCGGAGATTGCAGTTGAGATTGAAGAGGCGATCCGTGAAGAGGCCGGACTGACTTCGCTTGATCTCGAAGACGAGGTTGAGACGGGGGCGGCGGACTAGTGTCGGACGCCTAATTGAGAAGCCCAGGCACAACGTGGGGCGTGGCATAGACTTAGAGAACGATCTCTTGATTGAACGACGACACCGACACATTGCAAAGTCTTTGGTAGGGAAGCATAGCTTGAGAGGTAGCCCGAGCGTAGGGCAAAAGCGTATATAACCTGCCAGCACGCACAAGTATTCGCTTGTGAGTGCTGTTCGGCGTCGAGTGCTCGTTTCGAGATCGATCCAGTTCTCGTAGACTGCTGTTTGTCGCGAACCCACACCGGGTTCGCGGTTTGATATCTATGCACAATGAAATTCTGGCGGGTACCGTTACCGCATTGAAAATCCAGAAGAAGAACCCCAACCGGGTCAACGTCTATCTCGATGACCAATTCGGGTTGGGCTTGCATAAAACCCTGGCGTCAGAACTGCGTGTCGGTCAGGGATTATCTCAGGAAGAGATCAATTCGTTCTTATCTCGAGATGAAGTGGAGAAAGCTTATCAGCGGGCGCTGCGCTATCTGAGCAGACGCCCTCATGCCGAAAAGGAAATCCGGGATAAATTATCCAGAAATCGGATCCCTTCGGATGTTTGTGAACGCGTAATTGATCGATTGCGGGATGCGTCCTTGTTGGATGACGCTGCCTTCGCAGAAGCCTGGGTCGAGGATCGTGGTCTTTACCGCCCCAGGAGCGCAAAGGCTCTGCGTCATGAACTCAAGCAAAAAGGGGTGCATGCTGCCGCGATCGATCAAGCGCTAAGTGAATTCGACGATGAGGAAGCGGCCTGGCAGGCGGGTAAAAAAGCAGTCCGTCGCTACCGTTCGCTGCCTGAGGAAACGGCGGTCAGACGCATGACGGCCTACCTCGCCCGACGCGGCTTCTCCTACCGGCTCGCCCGGAAGGTCGTCGATGTTCTGCTTACCGGAGGGTCCGGCTCTGAAGGTGAAAGTGAGGTAGTGCCGTGACAAGTTCAACCTTGATGACGGTGATCGGGGTCGCCGTCGCTCTAGCAGCAGGTTCGGTGATCGGCTATTTCTTGCGCCAGCTGCAGTTGGAACGCATCCGTAAGGCGCGCCGGGAGGAAGCCGACCGGATCGTCGAGACTGCACAGGCAGAAGCAAAAGAGATCGTGTTGAAAGCGCGCGATCAGGCGCTGCAGATCCGCGATGAGGCGGAGGAGGAAATCAAGAGGAGGCGCAATGAGCTCAACCGTGAAGAAGAGCGCATCCAACAGCGCCGGAGCGACTTAGATAACCGTTTCGAAAACATCGAGCGCCGTGAACAAGCGCTCTCAAAGCGACAAAGTGCGCTGGATAAAAAAGCCAATGAGCTCGAAGAACGCCACGCCGAGATCGTGTTCGAGCTCGAGAAGGTTTCCAGCATGACGCGGGATGAAGCCAAGGAACAGCTCCTGCTTGAGGTGGAGAAGGAAGCCCGGGCAGATATGCTGCGTATCATCCGCCAGATCGAAGAGGAAGCCCAGGTCGAGGGCGAGAAGCGAGCCCGGGAGCTGATCGCCGACGCGATCCAGCGGGTTGCCTCCGAGCATGTATCCGAGGTGACGGTATCGGTTGTCCCATTGCCATCGGATGACATGAAAGGTCGCATCATCGGGCGCAACGGTCGCAACATCCGGGCCTTTGAGCATGTGGCGGGTGTCGATGTCGTCGTCGACGACACTCCTGAGGCGGTTACAATCTCGTGCTTCGATTCCGTCCGCCGCGAGGTCGCCCGCCGGGCGATGGAAAACCTCGTCCTCGACGGTCGCATCCACCCCTCCCAGATCGAGAAAATCGTTAACCAGGAGCGTGAGGCGGTTGAACGCTTGATCGTGGAGCAGGGTGAGGAGGCCACTTTCGAAGCCGGTGTGACCGGGCTGCATCCCGAGATCGTCAAGAAGCTGGGACGCCTGAAGTTCCGCACCTCCTACGGACAGAATCAACTGGCGCACGCCGTCGAATCTGCAAAACTCGCCGGTGTGATCGCGGCCGAGTTGGGGGCCGATGTGGAGATCGCCAAGGCCGGCGCGCTGCTGCACGACATCGGCAAGGCGATGGACCATGAGGTCGAAGGGACGCACGCAGCCATCGGCGGTGATTTCTGCCGCCGCTACGGCGTCAAGGCGGAAGTGATCAACTGCATCGAAGCGCACCACCACGAAGTTGAGCATGAAAATGTCGAGGCGGTCATCGTTGAAGCAGCCGACGCGATCAGCGGCGCCCGTCCGGGCGCCCGCCGTGAGAGCCTGGAGCAATACATCAAACGTGTGCGCGCCCTCGAGGAAGTGGCGAATTCATTCTCGGGCGTGAACAAGAGCTATGCGCTCCAGGCCGGGCGTGAGATCCGCGTGATCGTCCAACCGGAAGACATCGATGACCTGGAGGCGACCCGTCTGGCACGCTCGATCGCCAAGAAGATCGAGGAGGGCATGCAGTATCCGGGTCAGATTAAGGTCACCGTCATTCGTGAGACGCGTGCCGTGGATTACGCAAAATAACTGCGCAGTATTGAGGCCGATCGAAAGTGGGTGCCGTAAAGCGCCCACTTTTTCTTGTACGCCCGGCATGGGCGATAGCTAGGAGGTGAGAGTCCTCTGCGGGCGTTGATCCGACGAACCGCTAGCC
>JARGGH010000053.1 GCA_029210945.1 Anaerolineales bacterium | reverse complement strand
TCGGCTAGCGGTTCGTCGGATCAACGCCCGCAGAGGACTCTCACCTCCTAGCTATCGCCCATGCCGGGCGTACAAACGACAACGCCGGCCGATCACGGCCGGCGTTGAGATAGGATTCGCTAGGATCAGTCGACAGAGCGTTTGGCAGCGGTCAATGTGTTGTTCAAGAGCCCTGCGATCGTCATCGGGCCGACGCCGCCGGGAACCGGTGTGATCGCTTCTGCGACCTCTTTTGCCTCGTCAAATGCGACGTCGCCCACGAGTTTGTAGCCCTTCTTCGAATCAGGGTCTTCGACCCGGTTGACACCGACGTCGATCACGTATGCGCCAGGTTTTATCCAGTCACCCTTGATCATCTCCGGGCGCCCGATTGCGGCGATGAGAATATCCGCTTCGCGGCAGACGCCGGGAAGATCCTGCGTTCGGGAATGGCAGATCGTCGTCGTTGCGTTGGCTTTCACAAGCAGCAGCGCGGCGGGCATGCCGACGATATTGGAGCGGCCGACGACAACCGCGTTCGCGCCCTCAATTTGAGCGCCGGCTTTCTCGAGAAGGATCATGCAGCCCGCCGGGGTGCAGGGGACAAACTGCGGTTCACGCCCCTTCTGTGCCAGCCGGCCGATGTTCACAGGGTGGAAGCCGTCGACGTCCTTGTCGATGCTGATCGCCCGCAGTACGGCTTCTTCATCTAAGCCCGCTGGCAACGGCAGCTGGACCAGGATCCCGTGCACCTTGGGATCGTCATTGAGTTTTTTGACCAACCCCTCAACCTCTTCCTGCGAGGCATCCGCCGGCAGCTCGTGATGGAACGATTCGATCCCCACCTCAGCCGAAGCCTTACGCTTCATCCTTACGTAGGTGTGCGAGGCAGGATCCTCCCCCACGAGAACCGTCGCCAGGCCCGGTCGCGGGCCTCCCGCCTCCACTAATTCCTCCACGCCCCTGGCGACCGAATCGCGCAACTCCTGGGCGATTGCCTTGCCATCGATAATTCTTGCCGTCATGATCTGCTCCCTTATTTTGTTCGCAATCGTATCGCGCTGATAACACAGACAGGGCTACTCACTCTGAGTAGTCCCGGAAAAAAATGAGTTGTGCTAACCTGCACAAAGATTATGCCTGATCGGCCAAACGGCGGGCAAGTACAGAGTTCCGGTGTGCAACCTGACACTTCTCACCTTTTGGTATGCCTCTGTAGAACTCGGCCGGTGTGTTTTGATCAGGTGAATCAGGGGAAAGGGCGCCAATCGGCGTCGAAATCCAGACCAGGGTCGGAGGTCACCAACCCGTAATTCGAGCAATTGGATCTTGCGATGGCGATGTCGTGGTTGGAGCCGTCAGGCCATGTCTCAAACACAATCCACTCCCCATCGGGCGACCAGCCAGGTTCAGCCATCGGATGGAAGGCATAGTCGCCCTGTGGGCAGACCCGGTTCAATCGTGCGCCGCGATCTTCGAATGGCGCCACGATCAGCCGGGAAAAATTGTTGATCAAACGTTCAAAGAGAACCAGGGTGCCATCCGGAGACCATGACGCGTAAGTGTCCTCGCCGTCCACGCCAGGGGTGAACCGCTGCACATCACCGCCCTCGGCAGGCATCAGCCACAGTTCGGTCTGACCGCCGCGCGCGCTCGTGAAGATGATCTGGCTTGCCGTCGGCGACCATGCCGCCTGTCGGTTATGGGCCAGATCATCGTTCAGATTCACCAATCCAGTGCCATCGATATTCATGCGGTAGATCTGCGGCCGGTTGTCCCGCAAGGATGTGAACGCGATCCGCCCACCGTTGGGATCCCATGCGGCGTCAAAATCACCACCCGGTGCAGTCCGAAGCTGGATCGGATCGGAAGTGTTCCCCTCACGGTCGACTTCGATCAGCCACAGACTTGAACCCGGGTAGCTGTCCAGGTTGAGCCGGCACGGGGAGGTGAAAATCAACTGCTCCCCGGAAGGCGACCAGGCTGGCTGACATGCTCCATCGTTCAAATTCGTCAGCTGTTTGATGCCGGTACCATCGATGTTAACCAGGTAAATCTGTGTTTTGCCACTGCGGTTCGAGGCGAATGCGATCTGCCCGATCCCGCCACCGGTCGGGGTCACGGTCGCTAACCCGGAACCGGTCGGGGTTGCGTTCACGCCGGACACCTCCGTCGGCACCTGTGTGGGCGGTGGCGGCGCAGTATCCGTCGGGGCAGGTGTCTCGCTCGGCTGAGCTAAACCTCCGACCCCGACGCTTGTTTCAACCACCCCGGGGGTGTCAGTCCCGGATGGGGAGCCGAACAGACCTGCCATTACGGGTCCGATCCTGGGAGCACCGAAAATGCCGGCCACGATGAGCAGCGCCGCAGCTGCAGCTGCGGCAGCCCAACGGACTGGCACCGTCTGGAGTTTGCGGGCTGGTTTCGACGCGGCCGCCTCCCCCTCAGTTTCAATGTCTTCTTCATGTTCAGACGGAATGATCGTTTGCTGCAGATTCGGGTAGCTGCGCACGACCGTGGGATTCGCCGCACGGGAGGAGGCGCCGAGGGCAGCGGCAAGCTCAGGGATCGACTGGTAGCGATCGACCGGGTCCACCGATAGCGCCTTAGCAACAACGCGCGCCAATCCCGGACTCACGTTCGGATTGCGTTTGCGAACCGGTGTGAGATCAGCACGGCCCATCGCCCGCTCGAGCGAATCTTCCGGGATCGACGCCGTAAGAGCAGCGTAGAGCGTGGCGCCCATCGAATACACATCGGTGCGGGGATCTGTCCGTCCGGTGCCATACTGCTCCGGCGGGGAGAAACCGGGGGTCATCGCTTTCGCACCGGTCGTCGTGGTGCCGCCTGCTTCCACGACCTTCGCCAGGCCGAAATCGACGAGCATCGCCCGCCCGTCGGGCATGATCTTGATGTTGCCGGGTTTTATGTCCCGATGCAGGATCGGGGGAATCCGGTTGTGCAGGTAGGCCAGCGCGTCGCAAATGTCGAGAAACCAGGGCAAACAGACCGCCTCAGAGGTTGCGCCATCCTTCTCCAGGCGCTCGCGAAGATCGACACCCTGGATAAAGTCCATCACCAGATACTGGCCTTCACCTTGAATGACAAAGTGATCGGTGACGCGCGGCAGGTTAGCATGGCGCAGGCTTGCCAGGATCGTCGCCTCACGGCGAAACTGGCGCGCATATTCTTCTGTCGTAAAGAGATTCTCTTTAACAGCGACCGCCACGCCAAGGTTGATATCAAAGGCTTTGTAAACGGCCCCCATACCACCCTGGCCGAGGACACCTTCTATTCGATATCGATGGCGGAGAATGCCGCCGGATTGCAGGGGCATGAATACCTGAGCGATTCCAAGACTGATGAGTGAGCGAGAACATTGTAGCAAACAGGTTCTGATTTGACTACCACCTGCAGTAACTGGCAGGTCTTTGTAAGCCCACAACGTCGTCGACGATGTCAGCGGACGGGATCTCCAGCGCGCCGGGTATGGATGTGTTAAAGTTAGCGGAGGTCGTCAAGTTGGCTTGAGAGTCGTCATGATGTGCAGCCGAACAATTAGATCCACCCGGAATGTGCCGCTTTTTCTTGCCGGCCTGTCCCTGTGCGCAGCTTGCGGCGCAAACGCACGGGTGGCGACCGAACCTGACCTCGTACCGCCGGAACAGGAGCGAGCCCCGGCGACCCTGACCGCGGCTCCATTACCTTCGCCAGTTCCCACAGACACCGCCACCGCGGTCCCGACCAGCACGCCAACCCGGCTTCCCCCGCAGGGCACCCCGGCGCCGATCGTGATTGGAACCAGCGTCGCCGGGCGACCGTTGGAGGTGTTCACGTTCGGTCAGGGATCTTCAAAGCGCATGATCGTGGCAGGAATGCACGGTGGCTACGAATCGAACACGATTGCGCTGGCGGATGAATTGATCCAGGTCTTGACCGCCCGGTCGGAACTCATCCCGCAGCACGTCACGCTGTACATCCTTCGGTCGCTGAACCCGGATGGAGAGGCTCGTTCGACCAGCTACAAAGGCAGGGTCAACGAGAATCTGGTCGATCTCAACCGTAATTTCCCCTCACATTGGCAAAGTAAATGGCCGTTGGATGGCTGCTGGACCTACACATTTGTCACCGGAGGCTCAAACCCCGCCTCCGAACCAGAGACGAAGTCGTTGATGAATTTTCTCCTGACCTACCAGATCGAGGCGTTGATCAATTATCACAGCGCCGCGCTTGGAATTTTCCCGGGCGGCCAGCCGCCGGATGTCGACTCGCTTCGGTTGGCCGAAGCGATCGCCGGGGTCAGTGATTACCCCTACCCTCCGATCGATACCGGCTGCCAGTACACTGGCCAACTCATTGATTGGGCTTCCGACCAGGGGATCGCGGCGATCGACATCGAACTCACCAACCATCGTGATACGGATCTCTGGATCAATTTGAGGATCCTGGAGGCCTTTCTGACCTGGTCCCCTTCCGGGGACAGCCAATAACGGGAAAGAGTCAGCCGGCGGACTGGCTCTTGTCTGCTGCACGCGGTTCAAACTCCACTCGCGGTTCACCCGTCCCCGGCTTTGCCCCGCGCCGCGCGCCGCGCCCGCCATGCCCCGGCGAGCGTCATGATGACGCCTCCCAGGCCGCGGAAGATGACATACGGGAACAACCCGAACCAGCCGATGTAAGGCGTCAGGCTGGCAAGAACAAGCAGGCTTCCGCCGCCGGCCAATTGGCGCCAGCCGCGGCCTTCCGGCAAAACTCTTTCAGAGACCAGGATCACCATTGCGGTCAGCCCGAACACCATCCCGATGATCAGGGCGACCATCAGGATCAGCCCCACGACGGCGAACACTGGGGCGCCGGAGTTCTCCCCAAGAGCCCAGAAACCCAGACTGAGCGCGGTTAACAACAGCGCGTTCACAAACCCTATCGCCAACGAGCGTCCTGCCGCGTCGCGCGCATGCAGCTTTGCCTCCTCGACCCAACCCTTAAAGAGCGCATGCGCAACGATAAAGAGCGCGATCAGGCAGATGAAGATAACGACGCCCAGCAGGAAAATAATGAAACCCTGATCCATGAGATAGCCTCCTACGGTTTAGACGGCAGCCTGTATTAACGACGCGCTGCCTGGATGACCCATCAGGTTATGAAAATCTCGAGCGTTCTAACTCCGAATTTCCAATCAACACCCGGTTGAGGATCAACCAGACGACGATGGTACCCGCAAGGATCCCGCTCAAGTGCAGCCAGGTGAGCTGAGCCGTGGGCAATCCACTCAATCCGGGCAGTGGCACGGATAGGAAGGTCTGCCCGATTGCAGCCAACCCGGCCCCGATCTGGTCGCCTAGACTGGCGACACGATCGACCAGCCAGAGTAGTGAGCGGGAGATATCGATCTGTGTTGAGATCACCGTCAGGCGCGCCAGGACTCGCGGGCCAAAGAGCAGCAAAAGGACGGCGGCCAGGATCAACTCGATGCCGAGAACCCCGGTCAACAGCCGCATTCGCGTTCGTTGCAGCGCGCCGAGCACATCGGCAGAGAGGTCCTTCGAAAGCGAGACCTGCTCGGACTCTCTGATGAGTTCGAAAAATGCGCGGCGAGCTTCGATAGATTCCCGACAGGACCGGCAACCTGCCAAATGCGCTTCGATTTCCAGCACATCTTCGGGGGGGAGCTCTCGATCCAGGTAAACGTCGAGCGTGAGAAGATCGGGGTGCTGTGCAGGTCGGGATTCAGACATTGGGAGCTAACCTTTCGGCAAGCGTTTGCCGGGCCCGGTAGAGGTGACTCTTGACGTCACTGAGCGGGATCGAAAGCGTGCGTGCGATCTCCTTGTAGCTCAACTCTTGAAAATGACGCAGCTCAATCACGGCGCGGTAATGCGGCGGCAGTTCAATGATTGCCTCCTGCACCCGGCGCCGCTGTTCTCGGACCACCTGAGCTTGTTCTGGTCCGCGTTCGATGGGGTCATTGGGTGTGTCCATTTGCTCATTCAAAGAAAAGACCAGCTGTCGGTTCCGATTGAGTTCGTTGATGCATAAATTTGCCGCCACCCTGCGAATCCAGGGGCCAAATGGCCGGCCGTCGTCGTAGCTATCCAGGCGCTGGTGAGCACGCAGGAATGCATCCTGTGTCATATCCTCCGCCACCTGCCGCTCGCTCATGAACCGGTAGCAGACGTTGAACACCGATCCCTGGTAACGCTGCACGATGACACCAAAAGCCGGCAGATCTCCACGACGTGTACGGCGGATTAGATCCTGATCCGTGAGTTCATCCATCTCTATTAGTTTATACAGTGAAAGTGGTGAAAATGTTGCAGAATCGGGATAGGGGAGGGCCTCACGGCCCTACCCCTCCCACACCACCGGACATGCGGGTCCGCATCCGGCGGTT
>JARGGH010000052.1 GCA_029210945.1 Anaerolineales bacterium | reverse complement strand
AACCGCCGGATGCGGACCCGCATGTCCGGTGGTGTGGGAGGGGTAGGGCCGTGAGGCCCTCCCCTATCCCGATTAATCTGCTCAGTTCAGCGGTTTTTCAGGGTATTAAAGTCATGTGATCTGCAGCGGCGGCCTCGACCTGACCGCGCGTCCAGAGCATCGGGTGGTATTCGATATTGCGCCACGGGTCGATAAAGTCAGCATAGTGCTTATGGAAGGTGTGCCCGGATTGGCCGGTCGTGTGCATGGTCAGTGAATTTTCAAAATACTGCAGGTCGACGATCATGCGCTGTGAAGGCAGGGATGTGACCTCGTAAGGATCGGCGAGGCTGTAGCCGGTTGCGTTTGGCGCACCGCCCGTCCCGTCGGCTTCCACAGGGCCCCGATTAAAGAGCCATTCAATGGGGACGATCCCGCTCTGTCCCAGGCCAAGGTCCTTAAATGTTGCTGTGTGAAGATCTCCCCAGCGCCATTCTTCCATCGAATCGCCCAGGCGATCTTCTAAATCGGCAAGCGCGTCTTCGAGCGCAAGCAGGAGCATGGTCTCCTGACCCTCGACTTGCTCGGTGTAGATGTCGTCGAACCAGTGGGAATTCTCATCTTGAAGGATGGTCGGGATCGCATCCATAACTTTTCCGCGCATGCGATCCAATAGGTCTTCACCTAACTCGTCAGCGAAGATGCGGTCAACCATGTGGACGCGCAGCGCCTCAAATATCGCCGCAGCGCTGCTGTCGCGATCGGCGACGCCATCCCAAGCGCGCAGCAGGTCCAGAGCCCGGGCTGCTTCAGCGCTCTCCGGCTCCAGAGCAAGCAAGGCCGGGAGAACTTCCTGGGCGTAAAGCGGCATGCTATCTGCGTGGATGCGCTGAATGTCGGCGACGCTTAAGATCTCCTGGGCCTCGATCAATTCCGAGATCCGTTTAGCCCGGTAGCCCGGCGCCCAATCCTTGCTTATGAAGTAGCGGTAGGAGCCGTCAACAACGGCGTTGTTGGCGGTGACGAGATATCCCTTCTCAGGGTTGAACGACCGGGGCAGCTCCTCGAACGGGATGAAGTCGACCCAATCATAGGCGCCGGTCCAACCCGGCACCGGCAATGAACCGTCGCCTGAAGCGCGGATGGGGATCCTGCCCGGAGTCTGGTAACCGATATTGCCTTCGACGTCAGCGTATACGAAATTCTGGCTCGGCACATCCCAGAAGGAAAGCGCCTCTCGAAAACTGTCCCAATCCTGAGCCCGGTTGATCATCAATACGCTTTCCCAGATCGTTCCGGGCTCGAGCGCGGTCCAGGATAGCGCCAACGGCTGCCAGCCGAACGACCACTCCTCGTTGGTGCCGCCGGCGATGTCGTTGATGATCGGACCATGGCGAGTCACACGCACGCGCACGATTTCCGGCTCTTCCTCGCCGGCGATGAAGATTTGTTCCTCTATGATCTGCATATCTTCCCAACGACCATTGACTTCGTACTGGTCAGGATTTTGAGGGTTGGTCCGCTCGATGAAGAGATCCTGGACATCCGGTCCAACATTGGTGACGCCCCACGCGATGCGGTCGTTATGGCCGATGATCACGCCGGGAACGCTGGGGAACGTGAAGCCGACCACGTTGTAGGGGCACTCGGGGCCGACAGGCGTGCAGTGAATGCCGTTCTCATACCAGATCGACGGCAGTTGAATGCCGAGATGGGTATCGTTCGCCAGGATAGGAAAACCGCTTTCGGTTCGCGAACCCGACAGCACCCAGTTGTTGCTTCCCAGGTCATCACCCTCACCGAAGAGAAACTGATGCGTTGCGACTTCGGGGATCGCGGCCATGCTGATTTCAGATGGAAGCTCAGTAACGATCACCGGTTTGTCCTCGCCGTAGGGGACGACCAGCTCTTCATACGCCTGCATCCCTAATCTGGCGATGAGATGGGCGTAGGCCAATTCGACCGATCGGTTGCCGCCGAGATCCCACGCCATGACTTTACCCCAGGTGAGTGTGTTCAGCGGGGTCCATGGTTCCGGTTCGAAATCAACCCCCGTGAGCCCCAGGATCTCGAATTCGAGACCATACGCAGGGCCTTCGGATGCGAGGTATGCATTGACCCCCTGCGCGTAGGCTTCGAGAGCGGCAAGCACTTCGGGTCCCAGCTGCTCGATCTCCATCTGGGCTGTGCGGTGCCAGCCGAGCGTGCGGATGAAACGGTCGCTGTCCAGAGTCGCCGGTCCCATAATTTCGGAGAGCGTCCCGTTCCCGATCCGGCGGGAAAATTCCATCTGCCAGAAGCGATCCTGGGCGTGCACGAATCCCTGTGCCATGAAAAGGTCATGGGTTGTGGAGGCGTAGATGTGCGGAATGCCGTGCTCGTCCCGGTAGACTTCGACGGGCGCGTCGAGACCGGTCAGCTTGATCGTTCCGTTTGTTTCCGGGAATGGGCGCCTGATGAGAATCGCGGCGCTGATCAGGACGATCAGGATCAGAATGATGAATCCAATACCGAATAGATAACCCCAGCGCATCCGTCTTGTTCGCATTGTTCCCTCCTCAAGCGTCCAGATGTTTGTAGCACCAAGTTTAAAGCGCGTCAATTTATTGCGAGACGTTTTCGTTCTGGGTGCAGGCGCGTGAGCATCGCCAGCCGTGACGCCAATGTCTCATGGTTCCGATCGATCTTGAGTTGTATAATCAATAACAAGGCGCGATGGTGGCGATCCAGGTTGTGCTCAATGATCGTCCTCGGGGACAGTGTGACCTTGATTAATCTCGACTTGCTTCCGGAAGCGAAGAACGACAATTCAGAGAATTGAGTGGACAACGCAGCGATGGGTGATCCTGTGGCGAAGGCGACATTCGAATGAAGAAGCGGCCGGTCGTAATTCTGGTTCTGACTGCGGTCTGCTTCTGCCTGGGGTTCACGACCGTCGTGCTGGGCGAGAATACGGATGCTTCACCGATTCCCTCCGTCCTACAGCTTTTCCCGGAAAGCGGTTTTTCGAGCTGGCTGAACCCCAACCGGTCCCAGCAGACGACGGTCCTGATTGTGGGAGTCGACCGCATGGACAGCCCCGATCCCGGGCTGCAGGCGATCTGGCTGCTGACCATGGAGCCGCCCAATAATTCAGTTGTGCTATCGGGCGTTCCCATAAATCTCGACCTGGTCAGCGGCGCAAACGTGACGCTGCAGTCCTTCTTCGGCTGGACACCGGAGGGCACGGTCGCCCCGCCCTTCCTGGAGGCGCTCGAACGCGCCCTGCGGGTCGAGATCCACCACGTCGCGGCGCTCGATCGAACCGCATTCGCAAGCTTGATCGACTATGCCGGGGGGCTGCCGATCGAAGGCGACCTTGGGTTCCCGGTCGGAAGCCAGGTCCTGACGGGCGAGCAGGTGCTGGCTCTGCTCTCGGTCTTCGATGGTGATCCGGCGGGATCCACCCGACTGCAGGCGAGTGTGCTGGAGGGCATGGTCCCACAAGTGGCCAGCCTGGGAGCCAACCCGGAATTGCAGCCGCTCCTCGAGCTCGAGGGCACACATGCCGTGCTTTCAACGAACACCACCCAATTTGCGGTTCTGCTCAGCCACCTGCTGCCGTTAGACCCCGAAAGAGTTGAGATTCAGGTAATACTCGAACCGATCCCCTGAACCCCAGAATTACTTAACATAACAAGGGTTTTATTGTGTGAGATGGCCTTTCCCGGGGATGCCCGGAGGGTGCTTGCGAGGTATAATTAGGGGTGGCCCGCGTGGTGCGGGTTTCCACTTGAAGAGACCCTTCCAATCAACCGAAGTGAGAGCTGGATCTTTATGGAAATTGGGACAGTACGTCAGGTAGATATTGACGATCAGATGCGGGGGGCTTACCTCGATTACGCGATGAGCGTGATCGTTTCACGGGCGCTCCCGGATGCCCGCGACGGTTTGAAGCCCGTCCATCGCCGCATCCTTTACGCGATGCATCAGATGGGTATCCGGCCAAATTCCGCTTACCGCAAGTCCGCCCGTATTGTGGGTGAGGTGCTGGGCAAATACCATCCCCACAGTGATGCTGCCGTCTACGATGCGATGGCGCGTATGGCGCAGTGGTTTTCGATGCGCTACGAGCTCGTTGATGGCCAGGGCAACTTCGGTTCGATCGATGGTGATCCACCCGCCGCGATGCGCTACACCGAGGCGCGCATGGATTCGCTCGCCTCCGAGCTGCTGGTCGATATCGAAAAGGACACCGTAGATTTCGTCGATAACTTCGATGGGTCAGAGCGGGAGCCGGTTGTGCTGCCCGGGCGATTGCCCAACCTGCTGTTAAACGGCTCATCGGGTATCGCCGTCGGGATGGCGACAAACATCCCGCCACACAACCTGGCTGAATTAGCAAGTGCGATCCACTTTATCGTCGATAACTATGATCGTGTCGATGAGATCGCTTTCGATGAACTCATGTCATTTATCCCCGGTCCGGACTTCCCGACCGGCGGGATCATCGTGGGTATTGAGGGCGTCAAGCAAGCGTACAGCACGGGCAAGGGGCGCATCGTGCTGCGCGGCGTCGCCAATATCGAAGAGATGGGTACCAATCGCCACCGGATCGTGGTGACCGAGATCCCTTATCAGGTCAATAAATCGACTCTCATCGAGCGGATCGCCGAGCTGGTCCGCAGCGATCGCCTGGCGGATATCTCCGACTTGCGTGACGAGTCAGACCGTCGCGGACTGAGCCTGGTGATCGAGCTGAAGCGCGGCGCCCAACCGAAGAAGGTCTTGAACCAGCTCTACAAATACACCCAGCTGCAGACGACGTTCGGCGTCCAGCTGCTGGCGTTGGTCGAGAATGAACCCCGAACGCTCTCGCTGAAGCGCGCGCTGCTGGCATATATTGAACATCGACGGGTGGTGATCGTCCGCCGTTCCGAACACGATCTGGAGAAAGCGCGCAACCGGGCGCATGTCCTGGAGGGTCTGCTGATCGCCCTCGCAAATCTGGATGATGTCATCCAGACGATCCGCGAATCACCGGACGCGGATGTGGCCAAAGAGCGCTTGATGGATCGGTTTAACCTCTCCGATGTTCAATCTCAGGCGATCCTCGATATGCAGCTGCGCCGGTTGGCGGCTCTCGAGCGGCAGAAGATCGAGGATGAGCACAAAGAGATCCTGACCCAGATCGCCTACCTGGAAGATCTTCTGGCGAGCCCGAAGAAGGTCCTGGCGCTCATCCAGGCAGATGTGGATGAGCTCTCGGAGAAGTATGGCGATGAGCGCCGCACTCGCATCGCGCCGGATGCCAGCGAGGAAATTAACGAGGAAGATCTCGTTGCCGATGAGGCCGTTCTGATCAGCATCACGCAACGGGGTTATGTGAAACGAGTTACGGCCAAATCCTACCGCAGTCAGGGGCGTGGTGGACGCGGAGTGCAGGGTCACTCGATGAAGGACGAGGATGAGATCTTGATGCTCATCCCGGCCCGCTCGCACGACACGGTATTGTTCTTCTCGGATAAAGGCAAAGTCTACTCCGAGCGTGTCTACCAGATTCCGGATGCGGACCGGACGGCGCGCGGCATCCCGATGGTGAATATCCTCGCGCTGGGGGCGGAGGAGAAGATCACCGCCGCGGTTGTCGTGAAGGATTTCAAAGAAGCACAGTACTGCACGATGACCACGCGCAACGGCAAGATAAAACGAGTCGAGCTCTCCGAATTCGCCTCCGTGAGGCCGTCAGGCTTGATCGCCATCGGCCTGGAGGACGACGATGTGCTCGGGTGGGTCCGGCTGACCAGTGGTGATGACGATGTCGTCATTGTGACCGAGCAGGGCCAGGCGCTGCGCTTCCATGAGACGCAGGTGCGGTCCATGGGTCGGCCGGCGATGGGTGTAAAGGCCGCCCGGCTGCGGAAAGGGGATGTCATCGCCGGCATGACCGTGGTCGTCCCCGGCGAAGATCTGCTGGTCGTGACCGAGAAGGGCTACGGCAAGCGCACCCCGCTGGAAGAATACCCCACACAAAATCGAGCCGGGTTGGGCGTGATTACCCTCAGCCGGAAGAAACGTGCTGTCACCGGCAAGATCGCCTCCGCCCGTGTGGTCAACGAGGATGATGAACTCACAATCATCTCGAGCGGCGGTATCGTGCTGCGCACCAAGGTTAAACAGATCAGCCAGGCCAGCCGCGCGACGATGGGTGTGCGGGTAGTGGACCTGAAGAAGGGTGAGACCGTGGCGGCCGTTGCGAAGCTCTCGGCGAAAGATTTGAAGGAAGCGGGTGTCGAGGAGTAATTTGCCCGGAGGCAGCAACGAAGATAACTCGCCGGGCGCAGACTGTCTGCGCCCGGTTTGCCTGTACGCCCGGCATGGGCGATAGCTAGGAGGTGAGAGTCCTCTGCGGGCGTTGATCCGACGAACCGCTAGC
>JARGGH010000051.1 GCA_029210945.1 Anaerolineales bacterium | reverse complement strand
ACCGCCGGATGCGGACCCGCATGTCCGGTGGTGTGGGAGGGGTAGGGCCGTGAGGCCCTCCCCTATCCCGATTAGAGTCCTTCTCCCTTGCAATCACCATCAAAATCCAAACGCCTAACAAACGCGCAAGCAAACGCCTAACAAACGCGATCCGGGCTGAATTGATGCTACATTGAGATCAACTGCAGACAGGGGAGGTTGAGATGGTCACCATCAGCACGGCAAGCCTGATTGCCCTTGCAGCCGGAAGTCTCGTTGGTATCTGTGTGTCTGTCAGGGCAGGTGTGCGTTTTGTGCGCAGGATGAGGTATCGAAGGATGGTTGATGAGCGTCTCGAACAGCTTTGGTGGCAAACGAGGTTTCATCGAGCGCTCCAGTAAGTACTTGGGTTGGTATCCGACGAAGAGGGTAGCGGGGAAGTCGGCAGCAGGCGCAAGGGCACAGGTGATGCAAAACCGCTGCTCGACCATCTCAACTTCCCCGCTTCCTCCCCCCGCCTCTTGAACACATCCACATTATCTGATCGAACCGCAAAGGAGCATCTTATGAACACAACAGCGGCTCCTTCGCTTTCTCCAACCGAACCGGTCAATATGGAATTGTCCGAAAACGCAAGACGGGTCTTGACCAGGCGCTATCTCAGACGCGGAAGCGATGGCCAAGCTATAGAGACCATCGAGGAGATGGTCCATCGGGTGGCAATCCTCACATTGATCGCCATCTCCGCATCGACAGAAATGCGTGCAGTCGCTCGGCGTTGGAACATAATTGAGAAGCCTACCGGGTTGGCCTGATACTCCTTCCAAAGCTCAAAGAAGCGTGTCTTGCCAATACGGAGAGTGCCCTGGATCTCCTTGCGGCTGAGTAGACCACGGGAACAGGAATGCAATAGGAAAACGATCTATTCGTCGGAGAATCGTTTGCCCGCCCTGGAGGTCGGGCCAGGGTGAAGTTGTGTCATGACTACCTCCTGAGCTGGGTGAGGGAACCTATTATGGGAGTCTAGTTTTCAGGTGATCGTGGCTGCCATCACGGAATTGCTCAACGCCATTTATTGATTCCTTGATTGAACGGCAGCAAACTATCCCCACCTGTGTAACGAAGCCGGTCATACGTCGGGTCCGTTGAGATTCGGCATGAAATCTAATTGTGCTTAAGCCGCGCTTGAGGTAAGCAATCTCCTCCTCCGATACTGATGGATCTAGCTCACCCGGCGCTATCCCCACCTGGACGAGAACAGTACAATACCGTGAAATCTGATCCACCATAGTTGGTTTGTGTAAATTCGAACATTCATCTCAAGATTGGAGTGGGCTCATGGAGAATGATCGACCAGGGATTTTTCACATCACGATCGGGGTTCTGCTGGCCGCCGCGCTCGCTGCCTGCGGAGCTACTGGCAGCTCACAATCTGCAGCGCCTGGCAGCGGGCAGCCACCGGAAGAGGTCGTCGAGATCTATCAATACAAGCTGACGATCGGCACCGACTTCGGAAGGTCTGATGCGCTTAAGGAAGCCGGCCGCGTGGTATTCGACGGGACCTTCAGCCCGCTGCCTAATGGGGTGATCGAGCCGATCGGGGGAGTTATGACGATCTCCGGTGCTTACAGCTGCCGGGAGGCGGGCTCGGATCCGCCGGTGATCCTGAGCGGCACACTGTCCGGGGAACACGAATTCAAGCTCGAAGGCAGTCTGATCGATCCGAAGGATTACGGAGATTTTGATATCTTTCCGCTCGAATCTTTAGTGGGGGAGAAACCCGATCGCTACGCTTTAATCTCCATCCCCAAGGTCAGCGACCGGACTCCGATATCCGTTAGTTTTGGGAGGGAGAGATGCACGGGGAGCCAGTTTACCCCGATAATTGCGGAGGTAGTCTCATTTGGAGAAATCCCCTTCTTCAGTGATCAAAGCCATTGGTTCGTCGTACCGCTCTTCTCCGACGCGGCATATGAGCAAACAGTCGAGCTTAACGCTGAAGGGAAGGGTGTCCTCTCCCGAGCCGATCTCTGCGTTGCCCCAGCCGGGATGTGCCCATGAATTGGCGATCTCTTCGTAGCGTCTTTTGTCCTGCGTACGCTGCGCCGTCTGAAGCCAGGGGCGTTTGATCCTGCAATGTTAGGAGCATTTGAAAACTGGACTCTTTTCGCTTCAAAAGTGGACTCGAAACCCCTGTAAAGGGAGCATAAGCGAGTGAACGTTGGAGCCATTCCACCAGATGCGGGTGTCCATAGTGCTCATCTGAAGATCTGGGGTTTGCGGTAGGGTAGGGAACTGGCGCGGTAGCGATCACCTGCCTTAGGCCCGGCGCTCATCTCGCCGACCTTGTTCCCCAGTCGCAGGCACGCCTGAATGCGCTGACAACCATCGCAAGGAAGCACAGCTTGTGGCCCAGGGCTGCGTCTCGCGCATCGCCCGAGGCTACTCTGACTGTTGAGGTCCCCTCAAGCTCTATGTTCCCCGTATGGCTCATCTTGACATCCCACGAGGAAGGACATATACTATGACAGAGACTATGACGATTAATACGACAAAAGGAACGGAGATGCCCGACATGGCCGAGTCGCTGGTGAAGGAACTCGAACTCACTGAAGCTCAGAACACCTTCGAGAAGTTCAAGGAGGCGTATGAGTGGGATAACGCCGATATCGCTGCAGCACTGCAGGTTGCTCGGCGCACCGTCCAGCGCTATAGCAGCGGCGATAGCTACCCAGCGCGGCGAGTCCGCAGCAACATCGCGGACCTTCGGGAGATCTCCATTCTCCTGGATGAGATCTTCTCGGACGAAGCAGATGCGATTCGATGGCTGAACACGACTGTGCCGATGCTCAAGGGCCGCCGTCCAATTGACCTGATTCAAAAAGGCAAGCTTGATGAGGTCATTACGGCTCTTGCGACATACCAATCCGGCGCTTTTCTGTGAGGTATGCAGGAAAGGTATGAAGACACATTCCCCCTGGAACCTTTGGCCTTCATGTCGGACGCATTCTGCGAGCGGACGGTCGCTGGAATCGGCCCGGCATCTACGGCTGTCTCTATACCGCGCTCTCGAAGAAGGGGGCGATTGCCGAGTTTCAGAAACTCCTTGACCGTTTCGATGACGCTCCCAAGACACGCGACATCGTCTCGATCAAGGTTGAGATCGAGCCCGTTGTTGACCTGACGGATCCCGCTGCCTCTCCCATCCCGCCGACCTCCGTCTTTCTAACAGGCGATTCCGATCAGGACATCGAGCAGTGCCGCAAGCTGGCTGATCAACTGCGGTCGTTCGGCTATGTGGGCATCCTCGCGCCCTCGGCTGCCGCCAGGGGCGAGAAGAACTTGATGATCTACATCGATGGCCCTGCTTCGAGCGTGCTGCTGGAAGACGGCGGCGATCGGATCACTCTCGAGCTTTCTCCTGAAGGGTAACCACCGCGCAGGGGGGGTGCACCTCCTGCATCCTCTGCGGCCACTCCGAACGCTGAGCTAGACCTGTTTACCCAGCACGCCCCGCGGATCCTTATTGCGCCATACGCCGGTCGGGTATCCCGTCCGGTCCTATTTTCTGGAGGTGTTTCTTGACTACGGACACGGCCTATCAGATTCCCCTGCCGGTGTTCTCCGAGCAAGCGCTACGCGAGGAGCGCCGGCCTCCTCCCCGAAGCCGCCTCTGGCTCCCGCTGCGCGACACCCCGGCCTACCGAGCGGCCTATCGTCCCGAGGCGTGCACAACCCAGGAACTCCTGGCTGCCGGATCAGCCCAGACATCACGAAAGACAACAAATATGATGTCATGGTATAATGCGTGATGGGAAAGGATCGGCGAATGGGCGAGATACTGAACGATTGGACCTACCGGCAGGCGAAAGCGAACCTGCGAAAAGCGGAAGTTGAGGGGGAGGCCGCTGCGCTGGCGAGCTCGATCGCAGGCTACGAGGCGTTGAAGGTGGCAAGGCGGATGTCCCTGGAGCTTGATTCGCTTCAGGACCTCGGCCGCGCGCTGATCAAAGCCAGGGTCGCCAGGGGATGGAGCCAGAAGCAACTGGCTCAGCGACTGGATATGCACAAGCAGCAAGTCCAGCGGTATGAGGCCACGGAGTACGGCTCTGCCAGCCTGAGCCGCATACTTGAGATCGCGGATGTTCTGGATATCAGCTTCAAGGCGAACGTTGAGTGCGGATCCGGTTCTGACCGTGCAGCCGAACTCGCGAGGTCGTTGGCAGGGTATTCCGCGGCCGAGGCCGTGCAGCATGTCGAGAAGCGCACCCGGCTGCGCGGGATGACCGCCGATGAATCCCGCAGGATCTTCGATAACCTGTGCGACACGTACTATCAGCTATCGCCGCTGCACCGGACTGCAGCTGCGGAGGGCTTGAAGGATATCGGTCACCGGCTGGCGGTTCGAGGGGCCCTTGAAACGCTGGCCCGAAAGCGAGGGGACGACCGATGAACCCGCAGATCAAAGCCGCGCTCGCCATGCACGACTTTTTCTTCGAAAACCTCAAGCTGAACTACGCTGTCATCGGGGGGATCGCCCTTCAGTTCTGGGGGGAGCCGCGCTTCACGCATGATCTCGACATTACCGTGCAGGACCGGCTCGACCTGGCCGAACTGGTCAAGGTCACCACGGAAACCTTCGGGTCCCGCGTCTCGGACCCCAACGCGTTTGCCAAGGAGACTCGAATGCTTCTCCTCAACGTTGAGGACGTGGATGTGGATGTTGCTGTGGCCCTTCGCGGCTACGAGGACTCCCTCTTCGAAAGAGTTCAATCTTACGAAGTCGAGCAGGGCAAGCGCCTGAACATTTGCTCCGCGGAGGACCTGATCATCCACAAAGCGCTCGCCGGGCGCCCCCAGGACATCACCGATATTCAAGGCGTCATCGACCGCCAGGGCGACAGCCTGGATGTCCAGTACATACGCTCCTGGCTTTCAGAGTTCTCCAATGCCCTGGCGGACACCGAGATCCTTGATCGATTTGAACGGTCAGTGAGGAAGTAGGGCGCAAGGCGGCCCGGCAAAGTCTACCCTCGGTCTTCTGCTGAACACCTTTCAATAGTTCGCACTGCTTACAATCGTTTTGAGGAGTCCCCCGGCGCCCTTTTTTCAGGGGACTTTATGATGCAGTCTATCTCGCGCTGGCAGAGGCGGAGAAGGCCGAATTGTGGACTGCGGACGGGAAGCTCCAAACCGCAGTTGGGCAGCAGTTAACCTGGGTGCGGTTGGGTTGCTTGGGGGGTTGTCATAAGAAAGTTGTCCAGGGAGGCGGGGATGAGGCCGTCGGCCCTGCCCTTCGTTCGGGCAGATTAACGCCGCACATGTCGACCACCCGACCATACGTCGGCTCCACGCATCGACGACCACGGCCAGACAAAGGAAGCGCCGGACATGACGATTTGTCAGCGACATCCGCCGGGGGTAATCTGCCGCTCCAATCAGGACAGCCAATACACCTCGCTCAATTTCGGCCGGCGCTGTCATGAGGCGGGAGTCCGCCCCTCGATGGAATCCGCGGTAGATACCTGCGACAACGCTCGGTGCGAGAGCCTCCTCGCCACACTCGAATGCGAACTCTTGGACCGTCACCGCTTCCGCACCCGTCGCGAGGCCGCCGGCGCCGCGTTTGGGTTCACAACGTCCCGGTGGCTTGCGGGATTGACGGGTGGTACAACCCTCGTCGACGGAAATCTTCCCCGGGATTCATGCCGCCGATGCGTTGCGAAATGAGTTTTGCCAGAGCGGCATCATCCCGAAGCATTCCACGATCGGCTCGACCATGGGTTCGTGCACCCCACTTGCGACGTTGCCAGCGACGAGTGAGGATTCTTGTTCTTCGGCCCAAGCACTGACTCATTGAGCTGACAGCCATCTCAACAAGCTAACAGAGGATATCCAGATACCAGCCCGAGCTTCATTGGCTCGGGCTGGTTTGATTCTCAAGGATGGGAAAACATGGTTCACAATCAGACATCTCCGCTGCCTGGCTTTCAGCAAGACCACCAGGCCAGGCACCCTCTATCAGTTCGTTCGCTCCCGGTGAAAGAGCAGCCATCCTACCGGGCGACGTACTGTGCAGAGGCATGCACCACAACCGAGTTGCTGGCGGCCATCATCCGTGGCCCCGATCAGATCCAGATCGCCTCGGATCTGTCCACCCGCTTTGGTGATGTCCACGGGATTGCTGCCGCCAATGATATTGAGCTCAAGGAAACGCACGGGATCGGCGTGGCCAGGGCGGCGGCCTTGAAAGCCGCCATTGAGTTCGGGCGCCGCCTGAATGAGCCTCCGTCCAGCTTGCGGTCCATTCAGAGCCCCGATGAGGCTGCCTCTATTCTCCTGCCGCGGATGCAGCATCTCGAGCGGGAGGAGTTCGTCGTCCTGCTGCTGAACACCCGCAATCATGTGATCGGAGAGCCGATTGTTGTCTATCGGGGCTCCCTGAATTCGAGCATGATCCGCATCGGCGAAGTCCTCAGGCCCGCGGTGAGATCTAATGCGGCGGCGATGATCATCGCACACAATCATCCGAGCGGTGCGCCAACCCCCAGTCCCGAGGACGTGGCGGTGACCAAGGCGATTGTTGAAAGCGGCAGGCTCCTTGACATTCCGATACTGGATCACTTAATTATTGGTCGCGGGCGGTACGTATCTCTGAAGGCCAAGGGGCTCGGTTTTTGATTGAGGAGCACATGGGCCAGCTCGGGCCTTTGGAGGCAAGGACCTCAAGCTCCGGCCAGGGGGCGTCCAAGGATTGACGAACAGCACGGGCGATCACCGTACGATCTGCAAGGACGGCTGCTACCGTGACGGGCGGGTTCAACGCAAAGGCGATCCTCTCGCTTACACAATTT
>JARGGH010000050.1 GCA_029210945.1 Anaerolineales bacterium | reverse complement strand
GAACCGCCGGATGCGGACCCGCATGTCCGGTGGTGTGGGAGGGGTAGGGCCGTGAGGCCCTCCCCTATCCCGATTTTAACTGGTGTGGAGTGAATGGATTACGTCACCGTCCGGGGATTTTTTTTTGGATGGCGGCCGTCTCGAGGAACCCGAGCGCACTTTCCAGGTTTGACTCTGTCACACCGCCGATCATCGTGGCCAACTCGGTGACCCGTTCGGAATCGCTTAATGAACGAGTCACGGTAATCGTCCGTCCGGACTGAACTTTTTTCTCAACCTTGATATGTTGGTCACCGAACGCGGCAAGTTGAGGGAGGTGGGTGATGCAGAGTACCTGGTGTGCGTTGGATAACGACCAGAGTTTTTCGCCCACAATCGTGCCTACGCGGCCGCCGATGCCCTGGTCGATCTCGTCGAAGATCAGTGTAGGGGTGCGGTCTGCCTTCGCCAGCACGCTTTTCAGCCCCAACATCAAGCGGGAAGTTTCGCCCCCGGAGGCAATCCGGGCGAGCGGTTTCAGCCCTTCGCCCGGATTTGGAGCGACCAGGAATTCGACCCGGTCAAGCCCGGTCGGGTAGAGTGCCAGCCGTTTGCCTTCGACAGGAACGCCGTCGGGGGATTCCTGATGCTGTAAATCCAAGCCAAATTGAGCCTCTTCCATGCGCAGATCGTTCAACTGAACCTCGATCGCGGCGCCCAGCGCTTCACCGGCTTGCTGGCGCTCGCGGGAAAGCGCCAATCCGAGGCTGGCGATCTCGTTGAGCAGCTCTTCTTCCTGAGCCTGCAGGCTTTCGAGGCGCTGTTCTGCGTGCGTGATGCTCTCGAGTTCCTCACGTGCCGCCTGCGCCTGGTGCAGCACAGCTTCGACGCTGCCCCCGTATTTGCGTTTCAACGATTGGATCAGGTTGAGCCTTTCCTCGACCTCATCAAGGCGGTGAGGGTTGAATTCGACCTCTTCCTGGTAGCGGCGCAGGGCGCGGCTGAGTTCAGCGACGTCTTCCATCAGCGCCTGGGCGCGATCCCCAAGCGCTTTCATGCTCTCGTCGATCCCGGCCAGGTCGGCGAGAGCGTCGATCGCCCGACCGAGTTGATCCACGGCGGAATCGCGGCTGTGGACGCCGCCGGCGAGCGAGCTAACCGCCTCGGCGCTCAAGCGGGTGAGCTGTTCCGTATTGGCGAGGCGCGTGCGCTCCTCGCGCAGCTCTTGCTCCTCCTCAGCTTTCAGGCGCGCCGCCTCGATCTCTTCAACCTGGAAAGCGAGGTAGTCTGCGCGGCTTTGTGCTTCACGCTCGCGCGTACGCAATTTACTTATTTCGCCCCGCACATTGCGGAGCTGCCCGTACGCCTTCTCATACTTGGCGCGCAATTCGTCAAGTTTGGCGTATCGGTCGAGAAGGTGAACGTGTTCTGAAACGCGGCGCAGGCTCAGGTGCTCGGATTGGCCGTGGACGTCGACCAACCGTTCACCCAGTTCCCCGAGCAGGTTGAGCGCAGTCACGCGCCCGTTCACGCGGGCAAGGTTGCGCCCCTCACGCCGGATCTCACGGCTGAGCACCAGAAAGCCGGGATCGTCGAGAAGCCCTTCACGCTCAAGTACGGAGTTGATTTCAGGCTGGAGCGACTCATCGATCCTGAAATGGCCCTCGATGAGCGCCACCTCCGCATCCGTGCGGACGGCAGCGCTGTCGGCGCGTCCGCCAAGCAGCATCTCGACGGCGTCGATGATGATCGATTTACCCGCACCGGTCTCGCCTGTCAGGACGATAAAACCGGGCTCGAATGAAAGCTGCAGATCATCGATGATGGCGAAATTCTGGATGCGTAACTCAGTGAGCATGGCTGCCTATAATTGAATGCCCCTCAGCCGGTAGTACAGTGAACCAACCATCAGCACACCATGAGCAATCGGCCAGATGAGGCTGAGCAGTGAGGTGCCCAGGAACATGCCTTCGAGCCCGCCGCCCAGCATCAACCACTGAAGCAGTGGGAAAAAGCGGTAGAGGAGATAGGCCAGAACGCCCAGTGCACCTGCGACAGCCGTAAGAAGCGGCAGGTATTGATGCCTTCGCCTGCGGACCATCCAGCGGATGACTTCAGCGACTCCGCCACCGACGACGGGAGCGATAAAGAGCCCCCAGAAACCGAGGAAGTCCAACACGGCGGTAGCGAAGCCGACAAGGATGAATGCTGTTCCGGCGGCGATGGGAAAATCGAACGAGCGGGAGGTGTTAAAGACTTTCTGCTGGCCGCGCACACATTCCCGACAGCGATAGCCTACCGGGGTCAGGACTGCGCACTGGGCGCAAATTGGCTTTTCGCATCGGTTGCAGCGCAGCGTCGTCTCCCGGTTGGGGTGATTCGCGCACAGGAGGGAAACTTCGGTCATCGTCCAGCTCCGACGGATGGGTTTTCATTCATGCGTGATGTCAGATTGCGGTAGAAATAATCCGAATCTTGCAGGCGCACGAATTCTACATGATGCTGGCTGGCACGCGCACGAACACCGTCAAGGTCCAACATCGCCACCGGCTCCTGGCCATCGACGCTGAGCGAAGCCTGGTGCTCCGTGCGCACGGTGATGCGCACTTCTGAGCCCTCATGCAAAACGATAGCGCGATCCACGGAAAGGTGGGGTGCGACCGGGACGAGCAGAAGATTCCTGAGTTCCGGCGGGAGGATCGGTCCGCCAGCGGCAAGGGCATAGGCGGTCGATCCGGTGGCGGTTGCGACGATCAACCCATCGGCGACGTAGGTGGTCAGTGTGTGACCGTCGATCTCGGCGGTGAGGTGGACCGGGCGGACCATTTCGCCGCGCCCGATAACGCATTCGTTGAGCACGTCCCAGGCTCCCAGAACCTCATCGTCACGAAAATGCTCGGCGTGCAGCATCATGCGCTTCTCGAGCCAATAATCACCCTCAAGCACCCGATCGAGCGATGGTTTCCATTCCGAGTGCTGGACTTCGATCAGGAAACCAAGTCCGCCGAGATTGATCCCCAGGATCGGAACGTGCTCGGGCCCGCAGAGATGGCCGGCGCGCAGCATCGTACCATCACCACCTAGAGCGATCAGCAGATCTACGCCGCCAGAGGTCACCTGAGTGTGCAGCCGATCTTCGTAGAGCGATCCATTAACGACGTGCAGGCCGGAGTTTTCCAGATAGCCTGCAACTTCCGTGGCCAGGCGCGCCGCGGCGGGCATCTGCGGGTGGGAAGCTACTGCAATGCGTTGGGGCCGTTCAGATTGAGCGCACATGATCGGTATTATACGTTGCTTTGGCTAGCAGATCATCGCTGTAGCGGGGCGTGCCCCAACTTTCAGACATCGCCAAGTTTACGTCCGACCGACTCAAGGGAGCGTTTCAGTTCGCGCTGCTGGAAACTGGTCGTGAGGTCGCCGCGTGTCCGCTCGGTGACGCCGCGCACCATATCGGTTGTGCGGCGTAAATTATGGGTCAGGGCGTCCGGGAAATCCATTGTCACAAGCAGACCGTAGATTTCATCCATCACATTGAGCAAGCGTTCCGCCTCCGCGAGCGAATCGTGCCGGAGGATGTCGAGGATGCGGCGGCGCAGTTCTCCCGCCGATTCGGCCAATCCGTTCAGCCAGGGCACGTAATCTATGCCCAGGTCCTGCGGCGAGGGAAGTTCCTTTCCGCCGATGAGCTTGAGCGTGATGTTCGCCTCGGCGTATTCCTTGAGCGCTGATTGCGTATACCCGGCGTGGTAAAGATCGGGGTAGGGCTCCATCTCGGCCTGCAGCGTTTCCACCAACTGGCGCGCCTCGACGAGCAGCGATTCTGCGGCATCGAATTCATCGCGATGCACGGCACGGATGGCCTTTGAGCAATAGCGGATTAGAGAGCGTGACTGCTGGAGTGCTCGGTCTCGGACGGCGTTCTTCGCCTCCAGATGCTGCCGGATTTCATCCCCAATCTGGTCCAGGTTATTCATCAGTCTGATCATCCTCCCCGTCGTCGTTTTGGGTTGGTCTGAATAGTTGATCGGCGAGCGAAGTCCCCTCAGGGAGCTCGATTTCGCCGAAGCGTTCTTCAAACTTTGCGATGTGATCGCCGAGGGCGCGATGGAGAAGCTTAGCATTAAATGGGGTCATGACCACCCGGTTGTGTACGCGAGCGTGCTTGATCTGAGGCAGAATCTGGGCGAAATCGATCACGATCTCAGAGCGGGTATTCGTGATCAAGGCGAAATTCGCGTAGATCGGTTCCAGATTCTTTGGAAAATGAACGGGCATACGACCACCGACGGGTGGTTTTTGTGTTGGTTCGGTCATGGGTTCACTCCCGGAAAATAGGCGTCCTCAGCCAGGTCTGGCTGAGGACGCTCGTTCGGGCGGGTTTAGAAGGGGATGTCGTCTTCGGTTTCGGGCGCCTGGCCGGCGTTGCCCTCTTCGTAATCAACGCCACCGCTGTCGTCCCTTCCACCAAGGAAGCGGACAGTTTGTGCGCTGACCTCGAAAGAGGCGGCCGGGGTGCCATCCTGGCGGTTCCAGATGCGCGGATTGCCGTTCTCATCACCGACCAGCCGGCCTTCAATCAGCACCTGACGGCCTTTGCGCAGGTACTGGTTGACAGTTTCAGCCTGCCGGCCCCAGACGGAGACGCGGAACCAGATTGTCTCATCCTGACGCTGTCCGGAACTGTCCGTGTAGGAGCGGTTGGTGGCGACGTTCAGGTTGGTCACCGCCTGCCCACTCGGCGTGTAACGCATCTCAGGGTCTCGGCCGAGATTGCCAACAAGAATGACTTTTTGGAACATGGGATTCTCCTTCCGATGGGGGTCGTTTATTCGTTCCGGCCCGGGTGGCCGGGCAACATTGCGTGCGCCCATCGTGACTAGAACAATTGTACTATTTTTTTGCCGGGCTTGTCAAGACCCAATTTTTTATCAAGGGCTCTGGGTGGGCGTTTGTGATCTCCAGGAGTTGCTATACGAGTGGATGTTGTTGAGCGTGGTCTGCGCCTCTTCCCTGCTTGCCGGGACTGGTATGCCGGCGGAATCCAGGCGAACAGGGATGAACTGCAGCTCGCGAACGCCATCCTCATCTAACCAGACCTGTAAAAGCGCGCTCTCCGGCGGTCCGGCGTCCTCAAAAACGAAATTACCCAGACCGTAGACGATCACGCCCAATGGGTGAAACTCGACCGGCTGGAGAACATGCGCATGATGACCGAGAACGAGGTCAGCACCGGCTTCGATCGCGGCGCGCGCAGCCGCAATCTGCGGCGGGCTCGGTTGGGACACGTACTCGTAGCCGCTGTGCAGCAGCACGATGACCAGATCTGCCTGCATTCTGGCGTGCTCGATCTCGAGCCGCATGCGCTCCGGGTCGGCCCAGGCGACGCCCGGGCGTGTCCCGCTCGCCTGCCAGCTTTGTGTGTCGAAGCCGCGGAACTCCTGGGGCACGTCGACAAAGGAGAGAATCGCGATCTTCAGGTCGTCCTTTGTCATCAGATAAGGCCGGTGCGCGGCGAGATCGTTTTCCCCGGCACCGACGGTGGCGATGCCATGCTCTTCCAGGGCAGCAATCGCTTCGACCAGCAAGCCGTGCCCGTAGTCCATGGCGTGGTTGTTGGCGAGCGAGAGCAGATCGAATCCGGCCGAAGCCAGCGCAGGTGCAGCCTGGGGTGGCGCTCTGAATGTGTAGCCTTTGTCCTCGGGCGCACCACCCGTGCCCAGCGCTGATTCGAGGTTGCCGATGGTGATGTCGGCCTCCTGCAGCTGAACGGCGACATTTTCAAAGGGGTACTCGAGGTCGCCGGCCTCCAGCATTTCTCCGACGGTGCGAGCGAGCATGAGATCGCCAACCGCTGCCAGCCTGATGTGCGGATCGTGTTCGATGAAACCCTTCAGTGCCGGCAGGAGGTCAATCAGTGCCGGCTGCGCCTGAGCCGAAGACACGATCGACAAGCTGCGCTGCAGCGGGTATTCCTCGTCGGAGGGGTGGTGGCCGTCGACGGTGATGGATTTCAGCCAGGGCTGCATATCAGCCCAGTCCATCACTTCAACAAACTCCGAGCCGCCATCGAGCAGGTCTTGCGCCTGCTGCAGCGCGATATCCTCCCAATGGGAGCTAAAGGGCACCGCCAGCGCGATTGGACGCCGTCCAACGAGCGTGCCCTCTGCGGCTTCAATCAGCACGGCGTCCGCCCAACCATCCTGCAGATCCTGGGGCAGCGGCTGGCCAACGTCCAGCTGCCAGGTCCACGGGTGATCGCCGGCGTTGGCCTGCTTGATCGCTTCCGCCGCGGCCTGAGACCATTCCGCCGGGACTTTCAGCACAAAGGCGCGCGGTGGATCGGTCGGTTGTGGTATTGCGGAAGATGGACCAGTGGACTCGCTTTTTGCGGGTAACTCAGTGGCGGTCGTTCCGGGGGTCGCAGCCGGTGAGGAGGGGGCCGTCGCCGTGCAGGCGGCGGCTATCACTGCAAACAAGATCAGCCAGAAGATCGATCTGATCTTTGAATATGACAGATTCAGATCCTGAATACGAGCAAGCATGGGTAGATTATACGCGCACCGGGCAGGGATCGTTTACCCGAATCGAAAAGGGCACGGTGGAGGCGTGCCCCTTTTCTCGATGTCGAATGGATGGGGTTACTGAGTTGGCTGCAATGTGGTGAGTTCTTCCTGGACGATACGAACGACGAGATCGTCGAGCGAGAGCACGCTGTAATCGTCGACGTGGTGGTTGGTGTCATCGCCGGGCGCTCCCTCGGCGCCGTAAGTGAGGAACAGGAATTTGCCACCCGAGATCTGAGCCAGTTGGCGAAAAATGTACTCGCCCTGATCGTCGAGCCCGCTGGAGGCGATCGGGAAGATCTTGATGCCGCGCTCAACTGCCGTGAAGACATCCTCGGCGTAGTCGTGATCCTGGGGGTAGTCCAGGTGAGGCGGCGCATCGGCGATCAGGAAGACCAGGCTGATGGTCTCGGTCACGCGCCACTCCGGCAGTGTAATGGCGTCATGCAGCCCTTCGTTAAGGCTTTCGGGATAATCGCCGCCGCCTTCGGCGACGACCTCATCGAGCGCCGCGGTGAACTCTTCGAGATCGGGCGTGAAATCGAATGTGCGGCTGGTGAAAAGGTCGCCCCGGTCGCGGTAGATCGTCATCCCGAAGCGCACATCCGGGCGGGTGCCGAACGCATCGATGCGTTCAGAAACACGGATCATGTTGTCCTTCAACTGCTGGATTTCGTCGCTCATGCTGCCGGTGGCGTCGATCAAAAAGAGCACATCCAGGCGCACCGGGGAGCCGGTCGAGCGAGCGTTCAACACCAGTGTTCGCTCATGAAGGCTGTCGTCGAGCGTCAGCGAAGCGATTTCCCCATCCTTGCTGGCACGCAGCTCAAAACGTCCACCTTTTAAGGCGTGGTGGGCAGCCGGGAAGAAAAGCGCGCGTCCATCGGCCGGTGTGATCAGTGACGCGATCTCACGGCCCTGTTCATCCGTTATTTGCACCGCGGCCCCCAGCACGGGAGTCCCCTCTTCGTTGACGATGTGGATAACGTGCCGGCCGCCGATGTCAACGTCGTGTACGTCGAGGTCCCATTCCCGGGCTTGCAAACGGTACTGCAGGTAGTCATCCCAGCGCTGGTTATCGTCGACGCTGCCTGCCCGCAGGGCGCCGGCCTGATCCGTCCGGCTCTCGAGGTCGGCTTCGAGGGCGTCCGCTGCCGGTGCTTCGGCCGGCGTAGATCCGAACATGACGGCGGGTTCGCCTCCCTTGCTGAACAAACCGGAATCTGACCCGGCTGCTGACTCGCTCCAGCCCCCGCGCCCATCCCAGTCCACCCAGCCATCTGCTTCCGCAGGAATCTTGAAGATCGATCGGATTGGCGTGCATGCTCCGATCAGAAGAAAAACTGACATTGCCAGGGTGAAAAACGCTCGCTTCTCGGTGTTCATGACCTGCTCCTTTGTTCCCCGGCGCGGCACGGTGATTGAGTGTTCGCGGTTGCCTTTAGAACGACAGAACTCCGGGATTGGTTCCCACAAAACCGACGCTGTGCAGAAAATATGTATTGACATGATCCATGAAATGGGCATAATTAGACGTATCAATGGAAAAGCTATGATGGAGGAAAGTAGGCGCGCGGCGCTCGCCAGAGAGGCGGGGGCGTGGCTGGAACCCCCGCTCGAAGCGAGCGCGCTGAAGTTCCCTCCTGAGCTGTCCGGGGGAAGACCCGCGCAGGGATCAGGTTGGCGGGTTGGTAGTTCGGACCGGAACCTCACCGTTACCAGAGAGGGGTCGATCGCCTGAAGAACAGGCCGTCGGCGCAAAGTGGACCCCGCAAGGGGTCAACAAGGGTGGTACCGCGGGAAGAGCATCCCGCCCCTTGACGGGGCGGGATTTTGTTTGTACGCCCGGCATGGGCGATAGCTAGGAGGTGAGAGTCCTCTGCGGGCGTTGATCCGACGAACCGCTAG
>JARGGH010000004.1 GCA_029210945.1 Anaerolineales bacterium | reverse complement strand
GCCGAACCGCCGGATGCGGACCCGCATGTCCGGTGGTGTGGGAGGGGTAGGGCCGTGAGGCCCTCCCCTATCCCGATTCATCCTTGAGAGCCTCCCGCAACCGGTGCCAGGTGCAGATCCTTCCAGATCGCTTGATCTACATCCCCGGCCGGCATTGCCAGACGTTCAAGCGTTCGTTTAAATGGCTCCAGATCGCCGGAGGTCAGATAGCGTATCTTTCCGGTCTCCTCAATGGAGCTGCGCACCTGCTCTTCTCTGAGCACCTGCTGCGTGCGCCGGGCGATCGCTGGAGATGGGTCGATCACCTCGATCCGCTCCCCGCTCAACGCTTCGATCATCGGAAGCACGAATGGGAAATGGGTGCAGCCGAGCACGAGCGTGTCCGCACCCCGCTCGATGAGCGGTTCGAGGCCGCGATTGAGGATCTGCTCGACCTGAGGGCTGTCGACATCGCCCTTTTCGACTCGTTCGACCAGGCCGGGAAGGGTGGACTGAAGGACCTGAACCCCGTCAGCAAAGCGATCGACGACGGAGGCGAAAAGCTCGCCCTGGAATGTGGCCGGTGTGGCAAGCACACCGACGATGCCGGACTTTGTCCGCTGCGCGGCGGGTTTGATCGCCGGTTCCATGCCGATGAAGCGGACATCCGGAAAAACCGCTCGCAGGTAATGCAGGCTGGCCGCAGAGGCGGTGTTGCACGCCAGCACGATGATTTTGGCACCGTGCGCGAGCAGGAATCGGGTAATCTCCTCAGAAAACATCCGCACGTCTTCAAGAGAGCGTGAGCCGTAAGGCACATGCGCCTGATCCGCAAAATAAAGCATATCTTCTGCCGGGAGCAGGGTGTGGATCTCTTTCAAGATCGAGAGGCCGCCGACCCCCGAGTCGAACAGTCCGATCGGTTGTTTTGTGCTCATCGCTTAATCTTACACCATCCAACCAGCAAAAGAGCACGTCGATCGACGGTGGCGGGTTAAAAGAGAAAGCGCAGCGATGATCGCTGCGCTTTTAACAATCAGGGTGTTGTCAGCTCCGCTTTTCCTTCAAGCGGGCCTTCTTACCGCTGCGCTCTCGCAGGTAATAAAGCTTGGAGCGGCGCACGTGAGCACGGCGGTGTACTTCCACCTTCTCAATGCGCGGGGAACGGAGCGGGAATGTGCGCTCGACCCCGATGCCGTGGCTGGCGGTCCTGCGCACGGTGAAGTTGGCCGAATTGGCGCCACGACGGACGGCGATGACGGTCCCTTTAAATTCCTGGACACGCTCACGCTCGCCTTCGAGGATGCGGAAGTGGACCGAAACCGAATCGCCCGTACGGATGTCCGGGAGGTCGGTGTTAACTGGCGCTTGTACGCTTTTCAATAGGTCATCCATGACAACCATCCATCCTTAGTTCGATAATTGCATTACACATGATCTGCCGCCCGTTCGAGCTGGGCGGCGGAGAAAAAGTATACCATAGCGAACGGTGGGTCGTCTAGATAGGAATTCAATTTATCCGGCGATCACTTTATCCAGCAAGATAGGCTTCAGCCAGACTGATCCCGGCGATAGTTTTTACATCCTCGATCTGCCCGGTGGCAACGCAGGCCTGCATTTCGGCGCGGGGCACGCGCACCAACTCGATGTCCTCGTCCGGGTCCTGGGGAAGAGGGGCGGATTTCAGATCGCGCGCAAGGAAGAAATGGATAAACTCGGTCGAGTATCCGGGCGCCATAAAAGCTCCCCCCAAATGGATTAGCTCGCCAGGCTCCAGCCCGATCTCCTCCCGGCTCTCTCTTCGGGCGCAGGCTTGCGGCTCTTCTCCCGGGTGGAGCGTACCGGCGGGCAGTTCCAGCAGGACCCTGCCAGCCGGGTGCCGGTATTGGCGCACAAGTAGGAAATTATCCCGGGCGTCGATTGCGATGATCGCCACCGCGCCGTTGTGTGCGACGACATCAACCCGCATTACCGAACCATCGGGGGTGCGCACGCGGTCGATCTGCACGTCGAAAATTCGACCCTGGAACACAGATTCGCTCTCAATTGTTTCGTAGTCCATCTTCGGTCCTTTGGATGAAAAACGGGGCGGCTGCATCAGCCGCCCCGTAGAATGTCTCTCGCCCGTGTCCTAGGGGATGATTAATTCCTGGCCTGGATAGATCGTCGCTGGAGAGGTCAGGTTGTTGGCGTCGATGATCTCCTGCGGGTCGACGCCGTACAGGCGGGCAATCTGCCAGATCCATTCACCGGGTTTGACAACGTGTGTTGTCCCTCCGGCAACGGTCGTGGCGTCGTCCTCAGCGGCTTCCTCCGTCTCTTCGGATGGAGCCTCGCCCGAGACAGGAATTTTCAAGACCATGCCGACTTCCAGGGCGTTCGGTGCTGCCAGATCATTGGCGTCGATGATCGCCTGAGGGTCGATGCCGTAGTCGCGGGCAATCTTGAAGATCCAATCGCCGGGCTGAACGGTGTACTCGATGAAGTCTGACTGTACTTCGTCAGTGCTGGTCTCTTCAGCTTCGGCCGGCGTCGCGGTCGCGGCTGATTCTGTGGTTGGTTCGGGCGTAGCGGTGGCCGTCGCTGCGCCACCTTCCAGCGCCTGGGCGGTCTGGGTAAGGATCGCCGATCGCACCGCGTCCATCGTAGCTTGCGTCTCAGACTGTGAACCAGTTGGAGCACCCTCCTCCTCCGCTGGTGGCGGGGTAGATGCGGAGCGGGTGCATCCGGTTAACAGCAGGACAACCAAAAGCAACGCGGTAAGAATAATCGTTCTAGGGCGCAACGTAGACATGTGCTCCTCCTTGGTTCGCCAGGGTCCTATTCAGGCCCTGAAGCAACCATCAAGCGCGCATAGTAGCACAGCTGTTTGGGTGCGTCAAGCAGACAGCCAGGCCACATCCATTCGAAAAATCATGGTCATTGGTCATTGTAGAAGATTGTAGAAATTAATGAAAACGAACCGGGTCCGTAATTTCTCCGGACCCGGCCCTCGTCGGAGCGGGTTATTCAAATCAGGCGGCCTGTAATCGGGGCCGGAATTTATACCCGTAGACGAGCATCCCCCGATCGCCATCGGAACGAAGTTTCCGTGTGACCATCTCAACCGGCATGCCGACCTCGAGTTTTGTGCCGTTCACGTCGGTCAGCTGTGCTGTGACGAGGGGGCCTTCCTCCAGTTTCACCAGTGCAAGCGTGTAGGGCAGCTGTGCTTCGTGTCCCTGGGGGGCATCAAAAAGCGTCGTATAGGAATAGACTTCACCCCGTCCGCTGAACTGAAAGTGGGTTTTGGCTTCGTCGCCGCATTCCGGGCACACGTCGCGCGGGGGGAAGATTTTTACTTCACAGGACGGGCAAACCTCACCGACCAGCGCATACCGTTGTTGTCTTACTCGCCAATGGCTAGAAACTTCCATAGAAGGACACCTCTGCTTGTTGGTAGCACCGTTGAATCTCGTTGTACAGTCTATGTGAGCGAGACTATCAAGAACTATCAGGCCGCTATCAAGGGGTCTCAGAACCGGACAGAATATGCGTAACTGCGGTGGCGCCGGTGCCGCCCAGCGCCTGAATCATCGCGAATCGAGCGTTTTCAACCTGAGCTTCTCCGGCACGGCCCTGGAGCTGCAGCACCGCCTCTGCCGCCTGATAGACGCCGTTTGCACCTCCCGTATCGCCGCGCGCCTTTGAGCCGCCAAATGTGGTGATCGGCAAGCTTCCCTTGCGGGTGATGTTCCCGTCCTGACCCAATTTCCAACCCTGGCCGCGTTCAGCAAAGCCCGCCGCTTCCAATGCCAGTGCGGAGTAGATTGTGTAGCGGTCGTGCAGCTCGAAGAGACTGATCTGATCGCGATTAAGCCCGGCCTGGGAGAGGGCCTCTGCGGTTGAATCCTGTACGGCGGAGAAGTAGAGCGGGTCGCGGCGGTCGTGCAGCGCGACGGCGTCGACAGCTGCGCTGGAGCCGGCGATGCGAATTTTTGGGTAGCTTGAATCAGCCGGGATCGCATCCCCGCTGGCAAGCATCAGCGCGGCGGCGCCATCCGCTAGCGGTGCCGCGTCGAACATATTTAACGGTTCGCTGAGCATGGCAGCACGCTGATAGGTCTCGGGTTTGATCGGTCGTTGGAACATGGCGCGCGGGTTGCCAGCGCCGTTGGCGTGGGCGTTGACACTGAAGCCGGCGAAGGCACCCTCTGGAACGGCGTACTCGAACTGGTAACGGCGCATCAGCATCGCCGCGAGGGCGGTCTGAGTGACCCCGTGAATCGCTTCAAAATCGGCATCTCCGCTTGTGGAAAGCGCTGCCTCAATCTCGGCGCTCACCCGCTCAGAGAATTTTTCAACGCCGACGACCAGCACGGACTGCACCAGCCCGGAGGCGATCGCCATGACTGCGTGCCGGAGCGCCATGCCGCCTGACGCGCCGGCAGCTTCGAGCGTCACCGCTTCGATGCCGCGCATGCCGGCGAAGTCGGCCAGGAGCGCGCCCAAATGTGATTGGCGTGAGAGGACCGGCGCGAGCATGTTCGCCACGTAGAGCGCCCCGGGGGTGATCTCGCCGGCTTCCTGGCGGGCCTGGATGATCGCCTCGAGCGCAAGCTCGCGCAGCGATTTCTCCCAGTGCTCGCCCGCGGGGGTCATGCCTACACCGATGATGTAGATGTCGCTGGGTGGGAAATTCGAATTCGTCATTGCAGTGTCAGCTTTCCACGGTAGCGTGCGTAAGTTGCATAATCAATTTCCGTCCTTCGGGCGATGTAGCTTTCCGTGCTGGGGGCGGCTTCCCGGCGACTGGTGAGGTGCTCGGTAACCCGCAAACTCATCGCGTCTGACCCTGCTCCGGAACCGTAGGAAACCAGCAGGATGCGATCGCCCGGATTGGCGATGTCGAGGATCGCCGTCAGGCCGACGAGCGCGGAGCCGGCGTACACGTTGCCAATGCGCGGGACGAGCAGACCGGCTTGGATCTGTTCCCCGGAGAAGCCCAGATCCCGGGCGACGCGCTGCGGGAATTTCGTGTTCGGCTGGTGAAAGACCGCGAACTGGTAGTCGCTGGGCTTGGCGTCCAGCGACTCCATCAGCGTCTGCGCGGCGCTGGTGATGTGGCGGAAGTAGGCCGGTTCACCGGTGAACCGCTCCCCGTGCTCCGGGTATTTCTCGTCGGCCCGGCGCCAGAAATCCGGCGTATCGGTCGCAAATGAATAGGAGCCCTCCACCGCGACCAGCGATTGTTTCTCCGGACCGAGGATGAAGGCTGCGCCACCGGCTCCAGCGGTGTATTCTAACGCGTCGCCGGGTCGCCCCTGGGCGGTATCCATGCCGATCGCAAGCGCATAATCAGCCATCCTCGAGCCGACAAACCCGACGGCAGCCTGGAAAGCCTCGGTGCCCGCTTTACAGGCAAATTCCCAGTCGGCAGCCAGCGTGTGCGGGGTGGCGCCGATCGCCTCCGCCACAATCGTTGAGCTCGGTTTGACGGAATATGGATGGGACTCTGAGCCGATCCAAACAGCCCGGATGTGTCCGGGATGGATCCCTGAACGGGCGAGGGCGTTGCGCGCCGCCTCGACCGACATCGTGATGACATCTTCATCCAGCCCTGCGACGGCTTTCTCTTCGATCGGCACTCCACCGGAGCCACCTCTCCAGACACGTGAAACCTCGCTGGCGGGGAGCCGGAAACGGGGGATGTATGCTCCGTAGCCGACGATGCCCACCCCGCGATCCGGTTTCAGCATGCGATTAATCTGTGGTGTTTCCATCATTCTGCCTTTCCGACAGCGTGACCGCCTGACGGGCTCCGTTCATGGAGGAGAGTACCGTTAGCGGTCTTCAGTAGGTTCGTGTCCGCCCAGCAACTGCCGGGCGAAGGCTACGTTAATTCTATCTGCTGCGACCATTAATTGTGCGATGCGGTCGATGTCCCCGGCTTGGGCGCCGGCAGTGATCGCGACCTGGCGGGCATGCAGCGCCATGTGACCGCGCTGAATGCCTTCGGTCGCGAGGGCGCGCAACGCAGCGAGATTCTGGGCCAGCCCGACCGCGGCGATGATCTCCGCCAGTTCGCGGGCGCTCGAAATATCCATCAGGCGCAGGTTTGCCTGGGCTAACGGGTGCACTCTGGTTGCGCCCCCGACGGTGCCGACCGCCAGCGGCAGTTCCAGTGAGCCTTCGAGCTGGCTGTCATCATTCACCTGCCACCGGCTTAGAGCGGTGTAGCGATCCCCGCGCGCGGCATACGCATGCGCACCGGCTTCGATGGCGCGCCAATCGTTTCCGGTCGCGACCGCGACTGCATCGATCCCGTTCATGATCCCTTTGTTATGAGTCGCGGCACGGTAGGGGTCGACGGCGGCAAATGCCCATGCTTCAGCAACGCCCCGGATGATGGTTTCCCCATCCGTGTCTTCAGCGGCAAATGCATCCGCCGGAATACGGCAGGTCGCCCTGGCGAGCCGGCGGTCAGCCAGATTCGATAGGATCCGGAGATGCACGCGCCCGGCGGTTAATCGCTCAATGTCCGGACCCATGCGCTCAAGGGCGGTGTTGATGGCGTTTGCACCCATCGCATCGCGCGTGTCGAAGATCAAATGCACGACCAGCATCGGTCCTGCCGGGGTATCTTCGAAAATACGGAACTCGAGCTCCCGGGCGCCACCGCCGAGCTCAACCAGCAATGGATCCGCCGTGTTTGCAATTTCGAGCAGTTCGGAGCGGCGGGTGGTAAGACTCTCGACCGCTGCATGCGGGTCGGATAGATCGAGAACCTGGATCTGACCGATCATCTCTGGCTCGGTTGTCGATGCCTCGAAACCGCCTCCCTGGCGGGCGAGCTTGGCCATATATGACGCGCCCGCGACGATGGAGGGTTCCTCCACCGCCATGGGTATCAACACTTCACGGCCGTTGATCACGAAATTGGTGGCGATTCCGAGCGGCAAAGCGAATGTCCCGACTACATTTTCAATCATGTGTTCGGCTTGTTCGTAGCTCAACCCACCCGGAAGATCGAAGAGGGAGGCCTGATCCGGGTCTAACGCGGAGGCCTCAATCAGTTTCTCAATTCGCTCTGTCCGGGAAAGCCGGTAGAAACCTGGAAGTCGTGATGATCGGCTCAAAGGGATATCCTGTTAACGCTGATTTTCGTGTGCCGGGTAGATTCATAAGCGCTTCTGGCTGGCAAAAACTATCAGTTTTATGATTTTGATGTCCGGCAGGCGGGGAAAGAGCGGGGACCGGGCACTATAAGTTTATGTAAAGCCATGCGCGCCAGGATTGGGGACCGATTGAGGGTGGATTGGCGGCTGGGCGTGGCCTGCGGTAAAATCCCACAGGGGAAAAGAGCATATGAGCACTCAGGCGATTGAACTCCAGCAAACGGAAGAATCTTTGGAAAAATACGCGGACCTGCATTCTGATATCGTCGCTCTGCACCGCGCGACGCTAAGCATAGTTTCTGACCTTTCCCTGGAAGGTGTGCTTCAACGTATTCTGCAAGCCGCGAAGGAATTGACCAATGCGAAGTACGGCGCGCTCGGGATCCCGTCTGATTCCGGGGGGTTGGAGACATTTCTGACCTTAGGGCTCTCGGAAGAAGACGTCAAGCAAATCGAACACCGTCCGGTGGGTGAGGGGTTGATCGGAGAAATGTTGCGCACCGGAAAATCGATCCGCATTCCCGATATCCTTGAAGATTCACGTTCGGTCGGTTTCCCAGCGGGTCATCCGGAGATGCATTCATTTCTGGGTGTTCCGATCGCCGCATATGGTCATCGGCTGGGCCATATTTATCTCACAGACAAAATTGACGCCCCCGCATTTTCGCTTGAGGACCAACGCTTCATAGAAATGCTCGCCTCGCACGCAGCTTCCGCGATCGAGAACGCCAAACTGTATCAAAAAATATCTGACAGCGAGACAAAGCTCAGCAAGCGCAACGAGGAACTCGGTTTGATGTACTCGCTCGCCACCGCAGTCGGCCTGCCGCGTGATCTCGACCGGTTGTTAGAAGACATGCTCGAGCGAGTGATGTCACTCTTTGAGGCCGAAGCAGGCGAGATCTTTCTACTGGATGAATCAGAAGGTATCTACCGCAAAGCGATCCATCTGGGGGAAGCCCCGGAAGCATTCTGGGAAGTAGACTCCTTCAGATTGGGTGAGGGCTTGATCGGGTGGGTCGCCCAGCGTGGCGAAGCGCAGTGGACAGACAATTCAGACAGCAAGATCAACTTCCTGCGCCGGTCAGTTTTAGAAAGAGGCTTCCAGACGATCGTCGCCGTGCCGCTCAACGCCCCGGGAAAGGTCCCGGGTGTGCTCAGCTTCGCGCTGAAACGCAGGCGTGCGATCGGCGAGCGCGAAGTCGGCTTGTTGAGGGCGATCGGTGCAGGAGTCGGCATTGCGGTCGAAAATGCACGCTTGTACCGGCAAGCTCGCCGCCTGGCTGTGCTTGAGGAACGCGAGCGTATCGGCATGGATCTGCACGACGGTATCATCCAATCGATCTACGCCGTCGGTCTCACGATGGACTACACACGTTTGCTGGTTCAGGATCAAGTGCCCGAAGCAGTCGAGAAGATCGACCGGGCGATTGAGGGACTGAACAAGGCGATCCGTGATTTACGTACCTATATCCTCGACCTCCAGCCGTCGACGATCGCCACCGATGATATCGAAAAAGCTCTGGAAGTGTTGGTGCGCGAATTTAAAGCCAATACGCTCGTGGACACAGACCTGATCATTGAAGATCACATCGTCCAACGCATTGCGGATAAAGCCACGACAGAGCTTTTCCACATCGCTCGTGAAGCGCTGGCGAACGCCGCCAAACACGCGGAGGCCACACGTGTGCTGGTAAGCCTGCGTGAGGTCACTCCGAAAATGGTCACCCTTCAGATTATTGATAACGGCCTCGGGTTTGAAGTTGAAGCGGAGACCGAATTGTTGGGCCATGGACTTTCGAATATGGCTCAACGGGCAAAGAAGGTCGGTGGCGAATTCGACGTCGATTCCAGTCCCGGACAGGGCACGACCATCACGGTCCGTTTCCCCGCCGGAGAATAATCCCACCCAGCACATCGATTACAAAAACTGTCCGGCTGATGCGTATTCCTGCGCATGACAGGTTGCGAATCGTGTAAGGAAGTAGGTCACTTCGCCGCTGCGGTTCCGACATCTATACTGGTTGTAGCAGAAGTGGAACCCGAGGCGGATGAGTACCCGACTTTTCATCGTTGACGAATATGAACCCGTCAGAAAGGCTCTGGCTGAGCGACTCGATCAATCGGCGAGCCTTTCAGTTGTTGGGCACGCCTCGGTTTATGAGGAGGCAGTTGAAGCGATCTCTGATCTGAGGCCGGATATCGTATTAATCGAGGTCAAACGTAAAGATGGGATGGGGCTGGAACTCACCCGTCAGATTGCCTCCATGCCTGAAGCACCCCATCTGGTCGTGCTGACCAGTTACCAGAAAAGCTGGGAGGAGCAGGCGGCAGCGCGTGCAGGAGCGGTGACGTACCTGCTGAAGGAATTGGATTCGCAAGAGTTGATTCGAAAAATTGAGGAACTGGCGGCGCGTTAAACTTAACGGTTGGCTCGCAGACGCCCCCAGGCACGGGGCGTTTTTTTAATTGCGATTGCGGACCCACCCACAGAGGTTGGATGTCTGTCTGAAGGGTAGGGCTTTAGTTCCGGAGGTAGTCCGTCCTGAGGATGAAATCCAGCCAGATAAAGACGATCGCGGCGATTGAGAGAAATACCATGATCGCGTTTCCCAGAGTGAATTTATCCAGGGTTGTGTTGAACAGCTGGATGATGACAACCGTGCTGATGAGACCAGCGGACAGCGAGACAACCCAATTGATGACGCGACGAGCTGTCATCCGTTTACTCTCCTTTTAGCGAAGGTTGATACCGGGGCATTCTATCCCAGCCAAATCTATGCGTCAAGAATTCTCTCGTGAGTCTGAGCGCGATCGGCCCCGGAGGCATCCGCGGACCAGGTTAACCGCCGTCAAGTAGGGAGCTGACGAGCGTCTCAAGGTTGGTGGATGAGAATGGTTTTGCAAGGATCTGCGTGGCACCGGCTTTGAATGCATCCTGCTGATCGCTTGGGCTCGTCTTAGCGCTCACGACGACGACCGGTATCGTCGCGTACTTTGATTGCTCCCGGAGTGCGCGGACGAATGACAGCCCATCAATCTCCGGCATCATCACATCTGTGAGAATGAGATCGGGGGTTTCCTCTTCCAGGCACCGGTAAGCTTCACGCACGTGCGAAGCTTTTCGGGCGCGGTAACCTGCCGCCTCCAGGATTTCGCAGACGACCTCGCAGAAAGCGTATTCGTCATCCACAACCAGGATCAGATGCCTCAAAGTTTGCCTTTCTCCTTGCCGAACACACGCTTCCCATCCAATCCGTCTTGACCCCGACAATACCGGAGCATGACGCTCGAGTTCAATCCCCAAATAGTACGCATCGCTGCTGATCGGGAAGTGCTGCAAGACCCGCACCATACCGGATTGCGGGCGGCGTTGCTGAACGATAACGCCTCCGGCTTTCGACGACGTCCCATAATTCTCCCGTCGGGCTGCTTTTCCGAGGTTCGGCCACCTACACGCAGCGTACTGACACCTGCGCGGACACTCAGGGGCAAGCCGATGGTTTCTTTGAAGGGTCCGCCGGGTAATTCGATCCGGGCTCAGAAGTGCGTGGGATGGTGATCCATTTCTCAGACTCTTCCGTCGGGAGGGCTGTGTCTAGTCACAGAAAAGTCCCGCTGCCGGCACCACGGCAGCGGGTGATTTGTCGATCGGGCTAATGATGAATGCGACGTCTCAGCTTTTAGACCACTGAGTAGCTCCCACGCGAGTCGCCTGACTACGCAGCCGTGCGATCCTGCTCCGAAAATACGCCGATCCTTCGCCGGAACCCCGGATAGACAAGTGATATTACCAATAGCAGTCCGAGCGTCCCGCCAACAAAGAAGTCGGAGGTCTGCATCCGAATGAAGTGTGTGGGGTAGTTGGCGATCACCGCCGTAACACCGGCGATCAATCCCAACCACCAATCTGCTTCCTTCCCTGCTGCCAATAGTGGGATCGCCGCAACACAGAAGAGAAAAACGAAGAAATTTAACGGCGTTTCAAATCCGTAGATTGTCGTCATCGGATCAGAGAACAGTGGGTGTTCCGGGCGGACAATCAACTCCTTGATGCCATGGTTGACCAATACGATGACGTGAGCTGGAACTATTCCGAGCAAAGCGAAGGTGACCACGCGAGCTACCTTTGTCACGCGATCCTCAATTTTCAAGAGTAGTACCCAGAAATAGGCGATAAGCGACAGAACCAGGACGAGTGCCGCTGGCGCAGGTTTGCCGAATTGGACTAAGTATGGCAAGCTAATGAACACTCCTGTAAGTGCTGGGATTGAAAGGCACGTCAGGCAGAGTGGCCACGACCATGATCTACCCTTGCGTATTTCACCTGCTGTGACCAACAACGTGACCCCCGCCAGCACGGCCAGGCCGCGAAAAATGAAGAACCAAATGGGGAGAAGGATCGTGGGCATCCGCATGCCGGGCTGTTCAGGGAGAAGCGTGGCGATTTCCTCCATCAGCCCGCTAAGCGTTGCTTGAATCAAAATTGGGGCTACGATCACGAGAAAGGCACCCATCACCAATGCGATGCCCATCATGATAACTCGGCTTCGTTGGGAAAAATCAGATGACTGCATGCTTCACTCTCCTCTTGGATATCGTTCGATGAGCTATGTGTCTGAAGATTATGTAGCACGCAGAACGATGGGTGTCATTTCCTTTTGGTAAAATCGATTCCACGGATGCACGGTAACGTGCCTGGTAGAGTTGACCGATTTTGTCGTAAGGGGCTTTGATCGACGCCCGATTGTTTGCTACCCAAAGATGTCAAATTGAACTTGAGATCTCCGATGGGAAGGAGACATGATGAACCTTGAAAACCTCGTCACTACTCCCATTGAACTGTTTCAACAAATCCATGGGCTCGAGCGCGAGCACTTGTTGCAGCGTGCGTCCCAGAGAGAATATGGACGCGGCGACTTCATCGCCCTCGCTGGGGAACGATGGCCATACCTCTGCCTTGTGGAGGAAGGACAGATCAATTTGGTTAAAACATCAACCGAAGGCCGCATGCTCGGCGCTGCGAAAATATCGGTTGGTGAACTTTTCATCAGCCCAACCATCATCGACGATTGGGGACTGCCAGCATCTCTATCTCTCAGCACGCCGACCAGTGTATACCTGTGGCATCGTGACGATGTTCTCCGAGGGATAAAGAATAACCCGGAGGCGATGTGGGCGATGTGTGCGTGGTTTGTGCGGCGCATGAGGCAAGCGAGCGGGTACATCGAGGAGATGGCCTTTCAACCTGTCGCGTCCCGCCTGGCACGGCTTATCCTCGAAGGAAGTCAGGGTGTCGATAGACCGCTCATGCGTCGGGATATGACATTGAATGAGATCGCCACCATGATTGGAACAACCGGCGTCATGGTTTGCAAGCTGCTTCACCGGTTCTCAGAAGAGGGCATTTTGGAGGTGACGCGAGCTGACTTGAATATCACCGACGAGAGGGCCTTGCGCGAGCTGGCTGGCGTCGATTCCCTGGGCAGTTGATTGTGTGTTGTGGACCAGGAGGGCGAGAATAATCTTGCAGACGATCCGCCTCCGACACGAAGCCGACCGTGAGGTGGTGGGAGACTGAAAAAGTCTCCCAGCCAGGAGATTTTCATCTTGGCCCTGACGGCTCCTGGTTCAGGGTGGGGGGGCTTCGATATCCGCAGCCATCTTCGCGACCTCGCGGATCAACCCTGAGAAGATCCAGGCATGGATCGGATAGAGCCCGTACCAGTACAGTAAGCCGAACAGCCCCTTCGGCGCGAAGTAGGCTGTTTGAGTGAGAAGTGCACCTCCATCGTCCTTTGGCTGGGCTTCGAATTGAAGCCAGGCTTTCCCCGGCAGCTTCATCTCTGCCCGCAGCAGGATCTGCTCGTACTCGATGAGGCGTTCGACACGCCAGAAATCAACCGCGTCGCCCACGCGCAGCGCGACCGGATCGCGCCGCCCGCGCCGGAATCCCACCCCTCCCACGAGCCGGTCGATCCAACCGCGCAGCCACCAGGCCCAATTGGCATACAGCCAGCCGGTCTCTCCGCCGAGTGTCGTAAACGCATGGAAGGTTTTTTCCGGGGATGGCTCGATCTCCATCCGGCGCTGTTCGATGATCATCCCTTCCTGAGTCGTGAGCTGGACAGGAGCCTCGTCCCCTTGAGTGGTCACTAACGCATCACTCCAGGCAGTTTCAACCTGGCGGGCTTCGAGGTTCGAAAGCGCATCTGAGACCGCTGTGGGGTAGGGGATCAACTCGATCTGACCGAACCGCTGGTGTGCGTTATCGGTGCGAACGATCACCTCGCTGCGCAGACCTTCGATCAGTGGGCGGGCAATTGTGGCCGGTATAGGCGTCACCCAGTGCACCCAGTAGGAGGAGAGCCTCGGAGTCAGGACCGGTACGGGCACGATCCAGCGGCGTAGCCCGCGCACCTGCGCGTAGCCCAACAGCATATCGCCGTAGCTCATGACCTCCGGCCCCCCGATTTCGAAAATCTGAGATTCAGACGCGTTCAGCTGCAGGCCGGCGACCAGGTAATCGAGCACGTTGCGGATGCTGATCGGCTGAGTGCGTGTGTAGACCCAGCGAGGGGCGATCATGATCGGGACGCGTTCGGTCAGGTAGCGGATCATCTCGAAAGAGATGCTGCCGGCGCCCACGACGATGCCGGCGCGACACTCGGTGACCGGCACGCCAGATTCGCGCAGATATGCCCCGGTATCCTGGCGTGAGCGTAAGTGAGCCGATAGCTCGGCATCCGGGTCACCGAGTCCACCCAGGTAAATTATGCGCCGCAGGCCCGCTCGATGGGCTTCACCGGAGAATCCACAGGCGGCTTTTTGATCCCGTTCATGGAAGTCGCTTCCGTCCATCATGCTGTGGATCAGGTATTAGGCTGCGAAGGCGCCCTGCAGCGCAGCTTGCAGCGTCTCCGGCTTCAACGCGTCGCCCTGAAAAATTTCAACCTGTTCGTACCAATCGCGCCCTGCGAGCCTCGAGGGGTCACGCGCGATGACGCGCACCGGGTATCCCTCGTCAATCAGACGCGGCACTAAACGACCACCGATGTATCCGGTGGCACCTGTTACGACAACTGGCCCTTCAGGTTTGTTTATCATCATTATCCTTTTCTGGCTCGGCTATATGCATCGAGCGTGCGCTCACGTGCAAGGCTGTGTTCAACGATCGGTTCTGGATAATCTACGCCGATTTTCACGCTTGATTCTTTTTGGACGGCCGGTGGTGTTTCCCATGGCGCGTGGAGATATGTGTCCGGCAACCCCCTCAATTCAGGGACCCAGCGACGGATGTAGATGCCCTGCGGGTCGTGCTTCTTTCCTTGCAGGGCCGGGTTGAATATGCGGAAGTAAGGGGCCGCGTCGGTGCCGGTTCCGGCGCTCCACTGCCACCCGCCGTTGTTTGATGCAGGGTCGCCATCGATCAATTGCTGCATGAACCAGCGTTCACCCCAGCGCCAGTCGATCAGCAAGTCCTTGACCAGAAATGAAGCCACGACCATGCGGGCGCGGTTGTGCATCCAGCCTGTTTCCAGCAGCTGCCGCATGGCAGCGTCGACGATCGGGTGGCCGGTCTGACCTTCAGTCCAGGCGCGGAAATCCTCATTGTCATTTCGCCAGCGAATAAGGCGATAATCCTCCCTGAAGCTGTGCTTCATGACATCCGGGAAGTGGAAGAGAATGTTGATAAAAAAATCGCGCCAGATCAATTCCTGAAGCCATGTTTGGGCTCCCTGGCGAGCCTTCGTATTCGGTGCGGCCTGGCGCGCTTCGAGAGCGTGAATGATGGCCTCGCGCAGCGAGAGCATGCCGAAACGCAGGTAGGGGGAGAGCATGGATGTGCCGTCCCGGGCGACCTGATTGCGCAGGTCCTTATAGGCATAGACCGGCGCATCGTCGCCGTGGGTGAACTCCATCAGCCGGTTGCGTGCGGCCCGTTCGCCGGCTGGAAAGTCGCTCTCTTCGGGCCATTGCGGGGTATCAGGGATGGATTCGGCCTTGATATCGGCGGCGCTTCCAAGGCGGGAGGGCGCCGGGAGCAGGCTGCTGCGCGCCGGTGGTGCTAGCGCCTCCCATGATTTGCGGAAGGGCGTGTAGACGGTATACGGACCGCCGGATTTCTTCTCAACCGTGCCCGGTGGAAACATGGTCAACCCCTGCTGCAGGTGCAATGGCAGCGATCGCTCGATCGCCGCATCGCGTTGACGAGCGTAAGGCGAATAATCCTCTTCGGCGTATATCCCAGCGGCGTCCAATTCCGTGAACAGTTCACCCAGCACCTGTTTGGGATCTCCGCGCCGGACGATCAAGCCGCTTCCGAGCCTAGCGAGATCTGCGTCAAGCTCGCGCAGTGACGCGAAGAGGAATGCGAGACGCTTTTCGCCAACGTAATCAGAAGCGAGCAGGTTCGAGTCGAGGATGAAGACTGGAGCGACCGGCGTGCCGGCCTGCAGGGCGGCACTGAGTGCCTGGTTGTCGTGCAGCCTCAGGTCGCGCCGTATCCACCAGATCGTCGTCATTCAGACCTCATCCTTCCAGGAGCGCGCTGTTAGAAATCCAAAACTCGATCGCCGGCATCCTGGCGGGCGGCCGGGATTGACTCCGCCAGCTCTTTTTCAACGGGCGCGCCGCTATTGGTGCCGTGGAGAACCGGATCGCGAGCCAGGATCGTGTGTGCGACGCGCAGCCCGCCCAGTGCCACCGCCCCTGTCGATTGGCCGGGAAAAATGCTGTCCCCGACCATCCATAGATCCTCTGCCAGCCGCGGTTCCTATGTGCGGAACAAGTTTGTCTGCGGGAAACCCCCGACCCAACCCCATTCCCTGCGGGTGAAGCGTATGAACGTCGCCAGTCTGATCCCGGTTTGCAGGCACACGCGACGCGGCCGCAGCAAGGATGTCCATTGTAAAAACCTTGACCACTAAAGCCAGGCTGGTCTGAAGCAAGCGGGTTGTGTCGCGGTTGCTGCGAATCGAACACCCATGAATGCGACCCGGGAAACGACATTGAGAGTGTTCGCTCCCAATTAGCTTCCATATCCTTCGAGGTTTCCTGTGAGGATTTGTCGGGTCTTATAAGCGCGGTAGCGGAACAGGAGCGGCAGCCCGATCGCCATCGTTCCACCCACGAGCCACCAGAATGGGTTTGATTTCAGTTTGTATGTCACGTGATCATCGACGCGAGTCTTGTTCCGATCGAGGGCGGTGAACACGTGCCGGTGGACCCAGGAAGCGAAAGGGCCTGAAGCCTGGCGATCCACAAAACCATTTGGATCGAGATCCTCGATCCGGGCTGTCCAGCGCACCGGCAGCGGTCCGAACCAGAGCGTGAATGCTATTTGAGCCCCCTCGGTTAATGGGTCCGGGGCATCCACCGCCGTCATCGGGATCAGAGGCGGCGTGATCTCCTGCAGGCTGTTGGCCGATTGGTGAAACTGCCTGACTGCCTCGACCGGTGCATTTACCGTGAATTGGCTTTGATGTTCCATGGTGGATCGCTTTATGGACTGAATTCAAACTCGACCCATGAAGCTGCGCAGCGTGTCCCTGACCGTGAAGTCTTTCATGTAGGCAGCGAGATATTCGGGATCAAACGCACGCGGTGATTCGACAAATCGGTTCAACGCGTTGTCGCTGGTCACATTTTCGACCTGCAGTAGTTCCAGCAGACTGCTCGTCACCGGTGGGTTGGGCAGCGCCAGTTCCATCATTTTGACCGCAAAGCGGAGCAGTGGCATTGGGAAGCGCACCATCAAGCGCTTCGCATCGATAGCTTGCATCACGCGGCGTTCAATCTGCTCGAGTGTCAATACCTCGGGACCGCCAAGTTCGAATTCTTTCTGCCATGTGCCCGGGTCGTCTAATGCGCCGATCGCGGCACTGGCAACGTCCTCAACCCATACCGGTTGAAAGCGTGCCTCTTCGCCGCCGATAACGGGGAAGATGATCGGCGTGATTGGCACGAGACGTGCGAACGTGTTGGCAAACTCATCTTCCGGACCCCAGATCACGGACGGGCGGAATGCGGTCCAGTCCAGGCCGGAGCGGGCGACATAGGCCTGGGCGCGCCCTTTTGACGCCAGGAAGCGGTAGGGCAACTCGGGCGAGGCGCCCAGTTGGGAAATGTTGATAAAGCGTTTGATGCCCGCTTCCTTTGCGGCATCCACCAGGTTGACGGTGCCCTGGAAGTTGACCTCTTCGTAGGTCGCTTGGCCCTTCTCGATGGCGATTGCGGCGGTGTGAATGATCTGATCGACACCTTCCAGTCCAGCGGCCAGCGATTCGGGCCTGGTGACATCGCCATCGACCCAATCGATCTCCAGGCCGGCCAGTCGGCCTTCTTGCAGGGCTCGTTCCCGGTCGCGAACAAGGACGCGCACCTCGCTTCCCTTGGAGGTGAGGTGCTCCACGATATGACTGCCCAAGAAACCTGAACCACCAGTAATGTAAATCATCGCGACCTCCCATTTATTAGCGTGCCGGTTTCAGCCTGCGTTCAGTTCCTCGATCAGCGATTGCATCGCTTCGGTGATGGGCTGACCGACGTCACCAAGGGTATTCTGAATGACCTCGCCGTAGGTCCTGAGGTAGTCAATCAAGCTTTCCGGCGGGATCTGATAATTCTCGATCAAACCCTGCGCCCAGAGGATATCCTGGTTCAAGTAGTCGAGTTCCCCGAGTTTAAGGGCGGCGAGCACACCGCGTGTCAGATGGAGGTTGGCCAGCGCCATATGACAGTTGTCCATGCTGGTATCCTGGAGGAAGTGTGATAGCCCGGCGATGACCGCGTTCTCTTTCACTTTGAGGGCATCGATCGCGTTGAGGTATTCGTCCGGGATGGGCTCGACCTCAGGAGGCTTTGCGCCGGCGGCGATCAACCGCTCCACGGCATCCGGCACCTCGGCCAGGGTTTCCCCCAACAGGTGACCCCGGATATGTTCGTGCAGGCCGGGCCTGAGGTTGAAGACCAACCCTCCAAACGCAAACGGGATTCCGCGTTCGGCGAGCAGATCAGAAAATGGCAGCTGTTGAGCGGCGGTATGCAGATCCTGGGCAGTCATGACCACAAGCGCGGGTTTCGTTTGATCCAGCGCATCGCTGAATTGGGCGAAAGGCACGTTGGCGCCGAGGAACAACGCCCGGCGTCCGCGACGCCTGAGGAGGTAGGTGAGCACGAGCGAGCTGAAGGTGTGTTCGTCTTCGGGAGGGCAGGCGATCAGGACCGTTCTTTTCCGGGTCGGGGTGGGCGAAGCGGCGATCAGCGCGTCGAGCCGGCGCAGCGCCAGTGAAGAGGCAAAATGCTCCTGCTGCACGGTGATCTCACCTCGATACCAGCCCTCTCCAATCGAATGCAGCCCTTTAACCAACACTTCGAGCACAACAGTCTCGGGAGAAAATTGGGCGAATGCTTGATTTAGAATTTGCTCGGCCAGGTCTTCATCAAATTCGGAACAGGCCGCGACCCACGCCTTACGCGATTCATCGATCGTCTTGCCCGAGAGAACCTTAAGCGGTTCTGTCGCTGGACCCGTATCGTAATCCAGGGAGAGCAGCGGATCCTGACCTTCAGACTCGAATTTGTGCCAGAGGTCGACGGCGCGGCTGATGCTGAGCCCCTCCTCCTGGCGGGCTGAAAGCCATTTCAATGTCTCGATGTCCCGCTGGGTGAAGATGCGGTGGCCGCCTTCTGTGCGCTCGGGTTGCGGCAAGCCGTAACGGCGTTCCCAGGCCCGCAGCGTGTCCGGCTTGATACCGGTCTCCTTGACGACCGCCTTCAAGTTATATGTGGGCTCGTTTTTAAACTGGTTGACCATCATCTGCTCCATGGACGCCTGTAGAAAATCATCTGTCGGGCAGCTAGCTGTCGCAAGAAAGGAGCTTCCGATCCAGCGAGCTAATCTGATCCAATGCTATCTCTTTATCCACATATTGTCAAGGTTTTATAAAGTTGCATGGTGTTGTTTGAGCCCTCGCTGTGTTGAGGTTCTCAGGGATTCGGAATGTGTTGTTTGGGTGGTCCGGTTGAGATCGCCGGGTTTTTCGCTGAAGGATGAGCGATCCGTGAAGTTGGTACGAGGGGGCGGAGGATCCGGCACATCGACGGCATCAACCGCCGCCAGCAGATGTACAGAGCGGGAGGCGGCCGAGCCAGCGCTCGGCGGGATTTGGACGGAGTCATCCGGGCTGAAGTCTGCGCTGTGCATACGCCAGTGCAAATGCATCGGCGAATATATAAACCGGCCAGCATCTCGCTGACCGGTTTTGTGGTGCCCCCAGGGGGATTCGAACCCCCGTTTTAGGCTTGAAAGGCCTACGTCCTGGTCCCCTAGACGATGGGGGCAGCGGGAGAGATTGTACCATTGAGGGGTCGCGCCGGTCAACGCCGGGTTTTGGTTGGACCTCCCCTGAAGGCAGGCACGGTGATCGGGGCGATGCGCACCAGACGGCGGTCCATCAGTCTTGCCCGCAGGCGCGGGTCGATCTCTTCGAGTGCGTCCGCGGTGGTGATGACCGTGGGAAGTTCGGCGTTGTAGCGGTAGTTGTAGAGCTGGTAAAGCTTTTCCTGCACCCAGGGTTTGGCGGCCTGCGAGCCCATGTCGTCGAGGATCAATAACGGCGCCGTACGAATCTCGTCGAAGCGGCGATCATAAGATGTTTCGCTGTTCGGGTTGAAGGTCGCCCGCAGGTGGTCGAGCATATCGGGCACGACGACGAACATCACCGGGAAGCCCTGGCTGGCGCGGTAGTTCGCAATGGCGGAGGCCAGGTGGGTCTTGCCCGAGCCATAAGGTCCCATCAGCACCAGCCAACCCTGTGGTTTCTCGGCGAACCCCTGGGCGACCTTAAAAGCATTGTCGAGCGTTTTGAGATCGGTCCTGGAAAGACCTTCGTCTTTGCGCAGGCTGAAGGTGCCAAAAGTCTGGCTGGCATGCAGCGACAGGGTGGAGAGCTCGTGCTGGCCGCTGTCATCGGTCGGCCGGCGAAAATCCGGGGCGTTAATCGTCACCAGCGCGACGAGATCCGGATCCGAAAGCCGCGAGCGCATGCGCCCTTCAATCTGCTCGAGGGCTAGGTTCGTCGTCACGACAGTCGGCAGGTGATTCACATAGCGGTAGTTAAGGATCTGGAACAGCTTCTCGCGCGCCCAGGGCGTGGCGCTTTGCGTGCCGAAATCATCCATGATCAGGAGCGGCGCGGTGCGGACCCGTTCAAAGCGCGCTTCGAAGGTTTCATCCTCGGAACCGTATGCGAAACGCAGCTGATCAAGCAAATCCGGAACGGTGAGAAAGAGCGTTGGAACCCCCTCATCGACGGCCCGGTTGGCAACGGCCGCCGCCAGGTGGGTTTTCCCGACGCCGTAGCCGCCGAGCAGCAGCAGCCAACCGCTGCGCTCTTCAGCGAAAGACTGCGCCAGGTTGAAGGCTTTCGCGATCGATTCCTGCTGTTGGGTCCCCAGGCCGACGCGCCCGCGCGGGTTGAACGACTCAAATGTGAGGTGCTCAAGCTTGTCGAGCTGGCTCAGGCTGAAGAGCCGGTCGCGGATGCGTGAATGCAGCTCGGGCTGACGGCACACACAGATCCGCAGGCGCCCGAACTCCGGGTGGCCAAGGGGTAGATCGTCGCGCAAGTAACCTGTACCCTGGCAGTGCGGGCAGTTTGGATCGCCAGCGCGGTCGCTGTTCTGACGGCCGGCCTCAGGAGTCCCAGAGGTCTGCGAATTTTCCCTGGATGTACCTGCGGCGAGCCTTTTCAGTGTCTCCTCGATCTTCTCGCTCATCCCTGCCTCGACTCTTCCAATCTTCCAGGATGGCCTCGACGTAGCGCCATTTCCTGACGTTGTTCTCAACCGCGATGCGGATGCTGTCCTCGATCCAGTCTGGCGGGTATTCCTTCTCTGCATCCCGCAGCTCTTCGGCGATCATCGGCGTCAGCGGGCCGATATTTTGCTCGTAGAGAGTATAGATGTTGGGGCGCTCATGTGCCAGGGAGATCGGCGATTCTGGATCACCGCTCGGATGCCACTCTCCGGACACGATCCCTTCGACCGCAGCCCGTCCCCTGGCTGAGTTGATGAAGAAATATGCCTGTCCCTCTTGATCGTCAACCGTGACTTTGAGCAACGTGCCGCGTGCCACGGCGCGTTCAAGCGCTTCCTGCAGACCTTCAATCTCGCTGAGATCAGGATCTGCGAATGCCTGCAGCAGGCGCTCGTCTGCCTGCAGGCCCTCCAGCGTCAGATAGCGCTGCTCGGGCGGTTTCTTGGCCAGGGCCCAGAAGGCGTAGAGCGTGATTTTCAGCTCGCCGAGATGGTCGATCTGCGGGAGCAGCTCGCTGAAGAAAAGGTTCGGGACCGGCGTCAGCGGCAGACGGCCTGCAGGAAAACCGGAGAAACCAGGATGATCCTTCATAGGCGTCCGAAGATCGCTTCAGCAGCCATAATGCCATTTACTCATGCTCGACCGCCATGCGGGTTGCGGCGTTCTCGAACTTCGCCAGCGATTGGCGGAAGACCAGTTCGACGACGCCCACCGGGCCATTGCGGTGTTTGGCGACGATGATCTCGGCGATGTTCTGCTTGAGCGTGTCGTCTTCGTACTGGTCCGGGCGGTAGATGAACAGCACCACGTCGGCATCCTGCTCGAGGCTGCCCGATTCGCGCAAGTCGGAGAGGATCGGTCGCGGCGGCCGGCGGGATTCGACAGCGCGTGAGAGTTGTGCAGCGGCGAGCACCGGGACGTTCAGTTCGCGCGCCAGCGCTTTCAGGTTGCGGGAGATGTAGGAGACCTCCTGGACGCGGTTGTCGATGCGGCTGTCGCCCGTCATGAGCTGCAGGTAGTCGATCACGATCAAATCGAGCCCGACCTCCATGTGCAGCCGGCGGCATTTGGTGCGCAGCTGCAGCGGCGTGATCGCCGGCGTGTCGTCGAGGTAAATATGGGTCTCGCTCATCGAGCTGACCGCCTGCGTGAAGATTGGCCATTCGTCATCCTGCAGGTTTGCCAGGCGCAGGCGCTGTGAGTCAATTCCGGTTTCCTGTGCGACGAGGCGCTGTACGAGCTGTTCGTTGGACATCTCGAGCGAGAAGAGCGCCACGTGCTTCTTGTGGATCTGGCTGGCGTTCTTCGCCACAGAAAGGCAGAAGCCTGATTTGCCCTGACCGGGCCGGCCGGCGATGATCAGCAGATCGCTCGATTGCAGCCCGCCCAGCAGCCGGTCCAGATCGATGAACCCGGTAGGAACGCCAATCGTCTCATCCCGGTGCCGGGCGAGATAATCGATGCGGTCATAATATTCCGAGAGAACATGTTTGATCGGCTGCAGTTGGTGGGTCAGGCGGTGCTCGCTCACGCCGAAAATCGATTTCTCGGAGTCGTTGACGACCTCTTCGATCGTCGAACTGGTCTGGTAAGCGAGCCGGGCGATTGTGTTCGCCGCCGATAGCAAGCGGCGCCGGGTGGCGGTCTCCTCCACCGTGCGTGCGTAGGCCTCGGCGTGCAGTGAGGAGGGCACGTTATTGATCAGCGACGTGAGGTAAGCCGGACCGCCGACTTCGTCGAGCCGGCTCTGGCGCTCAAGTTCTTCCGAGACAGTCAGAATGTCCACCGGTAGGCGCTGGTCGTGCAGTGCGGCGAACGCCTCCCATACCCAGCGGTTGCGGTGCAGGAAGAAATCCTCCGCGGTCAGGAAGTGGGCGACATCATAATAGACTTCGGGGTTGACCATGATGGCGCCGAGCACAGCCTCTTCCGCCTGGCGATCGTGGGGCAGCTCCCGAGTCGAACGACCGTCGCCTGAAGGAGGGTTATCGGCGGGTGAAAATGGGAAATCGCTCATGCACTGGCCATCGCTTTAGGCTAAAAGATCTCCTTCATCATCATAGAAGGAGAACGCAGAAAGTGGAAGACAATATCCGTACCGGTTGTGTGAACTTCGTCGAACGTGATTGCCGGTCGTTTGGTGAGGGCGCCGTTGATACGGGAATGCGGGCTATTCCTCGTCCTCGGTGCCTTCCTCATCGTCGAGTTTGCCGAGGTCAAGCGATTCGACAAAATCCTTGAACACCTCCAGGCGCTCTTCGGATTCTTCGCCTTCGGGCAGCTCCGCCTCGATATCCTCTTCAGGTTCAGTCGAAGCGGTTTCCATCACCTCTTCGTCGACAAACACGGGAACATGCACACGTACAGCCAGCGCCAGGGCGTCGGAGGGGCGTGAATCTACAGCCATTTCCTGACCGTCAACCTGCAGGATGATGCGGGCGTAGAAGACATCATCGCGCAGTTCGGTGATGTTAACGCGCATGACCTGTGCGCCGAGGTCGTTGATGATGTTGCGCAGAAGGTCGTGGGTTAGCGGGCGGACAACCTCAACTTCGTTCAGACTGAGCGTGATCGCTTCAGCCTCATAAGGGCCGATCCAGATCGGGAGGAAGCGCTCGGAATCGCGCTCTCGTAGTATCACGATGCGCTGCTGCGACATTAAACTGACGCGGATACTGTCTATTTCAACTTCTACCATCCGCCAAGCCTCCAACTCACCGGTCCGAAGTTGACGGGATTATAACATGGTCTCAAACTTGCTAAGCACCCCATGCTACTGTAATTTAGGTCTCTGGTGTCATCCATCCGACCGCAGCACTTGATCCGTCCTGGAGGCCAGTCGATGTTCGAAGGTTTGTTCTCTCCCCGGGGCGTCGCCGTCGTCGGAGCGTCTCTAAACCCAACCAAGCTCGGTTATGGTGTGGCGAGGAATCTTGTGGTCTCTGGTTACCCGGGGGCCATTCATTTCGTCAATCCGCGCGGTGGGCGCTTGTTCGATCGCCCGCTTCACCATGATCTCGCTTCCGTTCCCGATCCGGTCGATCTGGCCGTGATCATGATCCCGGCACCGGCAGTTCCGGAAGTGCTCACCGACTGCGGGAAGCGGGGGATCCACTTTGCCATCGTAGGCGCCGGGGGTTTCCGTGAAACCGGTGAGGACGGGCGTATGCTGGAAGAGCGGGCATTAGCGGCCGCGCGCAATGCTGGGGTGCGGGTGCTTGGACCGAACTGCATCGGCTATCTGGATACCCATCTGCCGATCGACACGTCATTCCTGCCGCTCCCCGGTCCGATCCAGGGTGAGATCGCTTTCCTTTCTCATTCGGGTGCGATCTGCGAAGCGGTGATCGATTGGGCGCGCGGTCAGGGTTTCGGTCTCTCACGGCTGGTCAGCCTGGGCAACCAGATGGACCTAAACGAGGGTGAGCTGCTACCGCCGACGGCCGACGATCCCAACACGCGCGTCGTGGCGATGTATCTTGAAGGGATCGGGGAGGGCCGGAACTTCATCGAGCAAGCGCGCAAAGTGACCGGGCGCATCCCGGTCGTGGCGATCAAGGTCGGACAATCTAAAGCAGGCCGTGCCGCCGTCGCCTCGCATACCGGCGCGATGGCTGGCAGCGACGATGCGTTCGACGCCGCATTTCGCAAGGCAGGTGTGATCCGGGCCCGGCACAGCGAGGAGATGTTCGATTGGGCGAGGGCGCTCGCCTGGTGCCCGCTGCCGGACGGACCCGAGATGGCGGTCTTGACCAACGCGGGTGGGCCAGGCGCGATCGCAGCCGACGCGCTCGCTGCAAACGGGCTGCGCCTGGCCCGGTTGGCACCCACAAGCGTGGAGGCGCTGGCTGGACTGCTGCCCGAGGCGGCAAGCCTGAAAAATCCGATCGATATGCTGGCGGGTGCCGGGCCGCGTGAATATGCGGATTGCCTGCGGGTGCTGCTAGAGGATGAGAACGTTGACGGTGTGATCGTGATCCTCCCGCCACCTCCGGTGACGACGGCCGCTGAAGTGGCCGGGGCGCTGATCCCGTTGATCCAATCTGTGCAGAAACCGGTCGTCGTGGCGCTGATGGGGGAGGAACTAATTGCCCATGCGGCGCGCCTGTTCCGGGGCGCGCGCATCCCCGATTACCGCTTTCCCGAACGCGCCGCCTCCGCACTGAGGGTGCTCCACCAGCGCGCCCTCCAATTGGAACAGGTCCAGTCGGATCCGGTTGAATTTGATGACGTGCGTGTCGAGCAGGCGCGCGCCGCGTTCGACGGCGCCGGGGTGGACAAGCACGGCTTTCTGCTTCCCTCCGTGTCGGCGGAGGTAGCAGCCTGTTTTGGGATTCCGGTCCCGGACCAGCGGCGCGCGACAAGCGAGGACGAGGCGTGCGAGGCGGCCCTGGCGATCGGGTTTCCGGTCGTGATGAAAGTCGAGGCGACAGAGCTCGTCCACAAGTCCGACCTGGGGGCGTTGGCGTTGAACCTGCAGTCGCAAGAGGCCGTGCGGGCGGCGTATCGAGGGCTCGTCGAGAGAGTTGCGGGCGCGGCGCCTTCGCTCAGCATGGACGGGGTCATCCTGCAGCCCTATCTCGCAGAAGGGCAGGAGGTGATCCTCGGGTTTGTGCGTGATGAGCAGTTTGGACCTCTGGTGATGTTCGGGGCGGGGGGAGTGGAGGTTGAAGCGCTTCAAGATGTAGCCTTCGAGCTCACGCCGCTGGCGCCTTCAGAGGCGGAACGGCTGATTGAAGGCACATGGGCCGGCCGGCGTCTGCGTGGTTTTCGTGGATTAACCGCCGTCGATCGAGAGGCGGTTGTGGAGACTATCCTGCGCATGAGTCAGCTGGCGGAGACGCTCGAGGTGGTTGACGAACTCGAAATCAACCCGCTGCGGGTGATGCCGGGCGATGGCGGCGCATGGGCATTGGATGTGCGCGTGCGGATCGGCGGAGGGTAGCTCGACCCGCAGCAGCGAAGCCACTGTAGCAACCTCGAATCCACGGTCACTGATGGCCAAGGGTGTGGATCATTAGAGTCACACCCGCGGCGATCCGCGGGATGAGCGCATTTCTGGTTCTGTCGGTTAATCGGTCAAACCCCTTGCCAGCATTGAGCTAGAGAGTAATACTGCTACCTGCCCTGTGTATTGCTATTTCAAGTTTATGGATCCGAAGCATCCTTGGCTGCCTCTATCGTACCAATCAATGACCAACGGCAACTTAACACGGAAATTGTTGTTTGAGATAGGATTGATTTTCTCTACTTAGTGTTTTCATACAAAGTGACACCACTTCTGCTTATTAATGATTAAGCCTGGCGTCTAACCACCAGGCTCATTCTTGGATCCTTCAACTTGGTAATTCCGCTTTAGCAATGCTTAGGTAACCCTACTTAACGTATTTATCCGTGTTGCTCGAATCTAACCAGGGACTGATTCGCCTTCTTTGATGGGTCGGACAACATCCAAAATTGCTTCGGGGTGGCTCGCTGCAATCTGTAGAAGAACTCGAGCGGGTCCCTCTGGAGTGCGGCGGCCTTGTTCCCAATTGCGAAGAGTTCCAACACTAATCCCTAACATGGCCGCAAACTGCTTCTGCGTTAGGTCGTAAATTGAACGAATTTGCCGAATGCTAGCACTGTCGACAACAAACGCTCGAGATGGAGATCGTTGCCCTCGGCGAATCGCCCCAGCCTCTCGAATGCTTTCCACAAGTTCGTCAAACATTTCAACCTTCATTTAAACTCATCCTTTACGATCTTCTTCAAAACCTTCATCTGCGCCGGAGCTAAGTCTTCTTGTTCAGATTTTATGTACATAAATAGCATGAACAGTTGGTCCTCGTCGACTACCCAGTAGTAGATTACTCTCACTCCTCCGCTCTTTCCTCGTCCGGGTAATCCCCATCGCACTTTCCGTAGTCCGCCGCTGCCCTTAATAAGCTGGCCAAGGTCCGGCTTACCTATCAATGCCGCTTGAAGCTTGCGATACTCCTCGTCCTGTAATAAGTTCTCCACTTGCCTGGTGAAAATGGATGTCTCGATTATGACCACGGCGGGATGCCCGATTCTCTCTACTCCACACAAGTGTACGCCAATGGCGTACACTTGTCAAGTGTCAAATTCCCCTGCAGACCCCGTCTATATGTCTGCCGTAAATTCGACTCAAATGAACGACTTTGAAGGTTGAAATAAGAGGTAAGCTGCCGGTATCTCCTACGACAGGAAAATCACTACATGACTATGAACGGGGTTCTGATTCCTGTGCTTGCACTTATCGGCTCTGGATTTTGATCGCGTTCGCCAGGTGCGCGGCGATGCGGGCATTCTGCCGCAGCAGTGCCAGATTGGACTGCAGGGTGGCCCCTCCTGTCTTCTCGGCGAGGTAATCCAGCAGAAACGGCGTCAGCGTCTTTCCCCGGATGGACCTCCGCTGCGCCTCTTCTTCCGCCTCTTGAATGGCCGCTTCCGCTTCTTTAAATGGGATGGACGTCTCCTCCGGGCAGGGCACGCAGAGCAGAACACCCGATTGCAGCCCGAGCTGCCAGTGCCGCAGGATAATCGCAGCCGCTTCGCCGACGGTGTCCACGCGCGTGTGGATGGGCAGCCCGCTGCTGCGCGAGAAGAACGCCGGAAAGGTGTCCGTTTGCCAGCCAAGCACCGGGATGCCGCCGGTCTCCAGCCATTCCAGCGTGCGCGGAAGATCGAGGATCGATTTCGCTCCAGCGCACACAACCGCCACCGGAGTCTGACGCAGTTCCGGCAGGTCGGCAGAGATGTCCCCGCTATCGCCGCGATGCACGCCGCCAATCCCGCCGGTGGCAAAGACCCGGATCCCGGCCGCGCCCGCGATGTACATCGTCGCCGCGACGGTCGTGCCTCCGCTGCGCACGCCGGTGGTCGCGACGGCCAGATCGCGCCGGCTGACCTTGATCGCATCGGGTTCTAATGCCAGGCGTTCGAGTTCGACATCGTTCAACCCGACTTTCACGGAACCCTTGTAAATGGCGACGGTCGCCGGGACGGCCTGTTCGGCCCGGATTTCAGCCTCGGCGCGCCGGGCCAACTCGAGGTTGATCGGTCGGGGCAGGCCATGGGTAAGGACGGTCGATTCCAGCGCGACCACCGGTTCTTCGGCGTGCAAGGCTCCGGCGACCCGGGGGTGCAGATCAAGCCAGCGGATCTTATTTGACGGCATGAGGCTTGATCCTGTCACTTGCTCTGACCAGGACGGATTGACGTCAGGCCGAAGGCTGTGGATCGTGACTTACGGCAGCGCGTCATAGAGGCGTTCCAAGGAAAGATCGGATGCAACCGTGCCGGGCGAACGCAGTGTAAGCGAGGCCGCTGAGACCCCCAGCAGCACGGCCTCATCCAGCGGGATCTCGTTGTGCAGGGCGAAAATTACCGCCGCCGTAAAAGCATCACCTGCGCCGGTGGGATCGATCACCTCGGTTTTAAGCGCCGGGACATGACCGCTGCCGTCGGCGCTTGCATAACCCACTCCAAATTCGGCCATCGTGACGATCGCGATCCCGACACCTTTCGAGACCAGATAGCGGGCGGCATCGATCGCCTGGTCTCGATCGGCGTGTGAAACCGGATGGGGGCAGAGCATCTCTGCTTCGCTTTCATTGGGGACGACCAACCAGAGCCGGTCCAGGAAATTACAGAATACCGGCGCCAGGTTTGCGGAGGTGGGATCTGCCGCGACCGGTATTTCTTTCTCGTGGGCCAGGTCGATCACAGCCTGCAGTGTGTCCTCTGCCAGGTTCGCGTCGACGAAAACCGCAGCTGCGGCATCGAACAATTCTCCCTCAGCTTTAATATCCTCCGGGCGGACTCTCGAGATGATGCCCATGTCATCCATGCCGAGATGTAAATTTCCGCGCCCATCCAGGATCGCCAGATAGCTGCCGGTGGGGTGGTCCGGCGTGCGGATTACATGGGAGACATCGACACCGCAAGCCCGTGTGTGATCGAGGATCTGGTCGCCCTGGTCATCCTCGCCGATGGCGGTAAGGAGGATCACTTCCTCGCCCAGGCGGGCCAGGTTTTCGGCGACATTGCGCGCTACGCCGCCCGGAGAGACCCGGAAGATGCCCGGATTGGACGTGCCGCTGCGCAGATCTTTGCGGGCGCGCACAACCACGTCCAGACCAGAGGACCCAATTACCAGAAATGGTCCCTGGCGCGGTTCGAACTCAGTCATGCGCATCAACCTCCGAGGATATCCGGCTGAACGAGACGTTCCAGGTGTTGTTCGATGCGGCGGAGGGTCTCGGTGTGTTCGGAGGCGAACGGGGTCTCCGAGTGTCTCAATGAGTTCAACTGGCGAAGGAGCAGCGTCAGCAATTCGTAGCAGCGGTGTTCTCTGGGGAGATCGCCCGATTGCCAGACCTGTACCCATGCACGCGGTATTTCCGTGATGCGTTCTTGAAAGCGGGTGGTGCGCTGCCGCTGCAGGAACGCGGGCGATCGGTAAAGCTGCAGCCTTTGATAATTGCGCCATGTCTCTAAGAGAGTTTGCTCGGGACCAACGTAGGCTTCCGGCCGCGCCGTCCCGGGCGCGCCGATTTCCCAGGCTCCGACACCTACCCAGGCTAACGCCAGACCGCGGTCCTTCAACCGCCCTATGAGTTCAGCGGTGTGAAAGCGCTCGGTAAGCTCACGGCGGGTGATCTGGAACTGCTGCTCGACCGGTGTCCGCCCCGGCTGGCTTTGAGCGCTCGATGAGTCTCGTTCTTCACCGTAGGGCTGCATCGCCAGAAAGTCCTCCAGCGTATAGCGGGACACGAATGATTGGACTTCTTGCTCGAGGATACGCGTCAGGACTTCCTCCGGCGCAGGCAGTCCGGAACGGGTGACGGCGCGGCCATAAACCAGCCGGCGCAGGCTCTCCTCGCTGAAGGGATAGGGATCATCCAGGCTGCGCTGCTCGACATCCGTGAAAACCCGGAAGAGCATCTGGGCATCCCGGGCGATCACCTCCACGCCATCCCGGGTTTCGGCCGGGATTTCGTTGACCTGGACCAGGCGGTCGCGCAGATCGATCACATCCCGCAGCTGCTCGAACCCTTCGATGAAGTAGGTTGATTGCTTCCGTCCACGCTGACGGCTTTCATCTTCGCCCTCAGCTGGCGTTGGATCCCCGACCCCAGAGAGGGCGTAGACACGCGGCTTACCGTCACGGTCCTCGAAGACGGCCGCGTATCCGAGATGGGTCTGAATGTAGCCAGGGCCTCCAATGCGTTTAATCGGGTTGGAGGGGTGCAGCGTTTCGACGTCTCCCCGATCGATTTTCAGGCGCGGGTAGCTCAAACCGAAGAGGGCGCCCAGTAAATACTTCATGCCAATCCAGATCGATTCGAGCTCGAAGAGGTCACTGATGTAAATTCCACCCAGGAACAAACCCGCGAGAGACCCGGCGAGGACTGGCAGCAGGTGGAGCAAGACGTCCGGGTGGAAGAACGTCGCCACGATGTTCATGAGCAAAAAGACCGCCGGGGGGAGAGCCTGAACCCATGCGGCCGGGAGTTCTCCTGGAAAATCGAAGCGCACGACGAGCGCCAGCCAGTAGAATGCCACCAACGCGCCCCAGATGAGGAAACGCACGATCGCGGCGGTCGTATCACGCCCCAGGATCAGATCCCGAGCAGTTTGCCGGAGTGATTGGATGAAATCTTCGAGAGGATCGTGCGACCATTTCTCCATCAGGTTACCGTTCAAGCTCCTGGCAGTTTGCATCCATGCTGCTTAATGTGTCGACGATCAACTGAAGCCTGGAAGCCAGTCTGCGGGCCTCTGGATTGAGGTCATCATCGTTGAGCAAGCGGATGGCGTCGGCGAGAAGGACATTCAATGTGTCGCGGCGTGTCGGGCGCTGGCCGGCTTCAAGCAGGTCGCTGAGTGAAGCGGTCAGTTTTTGCAGCAGGAGCTGGTTGGCTTCCTGGTTGCCTCGTCGGCGGTAACGCTCAACCTCCTCACTGGCATCGTTGAGGGCATCCTGTACTGCGCCGGACCAGCGTTCACGCCACTGCAGCTGCCGTTCAGCCTGGATTTCCGGCGGGACACGCAAATTGCGCAGATGGACATCCAGGACCCGGATGCCGCGTGATTGCAGGATGGCCGCCTCCCGGCCCGTGGTTTGTTCTCCTTCGCCAGATCCGGCCGGCTCACTGCCTGTCAGGATTTTCCCGAGGATGGTCGCCTGGATCTGTTCCAACGCGCTCCGGCGGCCGTCATGCTCAAGCAAGTCGTCGAGGTTCCAGCGTTTCACCTCTTCGCGCCACAGATCGACGACCATTCGAAGGGGGAGTTCAGCCCAGGGGACATCCTCGAATTCGCTGAAGACGTGCCCGTATACTGCCCTTTCAACGGATTCGCGGTGGAACTCGAAAGGCGGCTTTTCCGGGTTGCGGCCTTCGCGCGGCTCGGCTTCATGACCGGGATCCAGCATGAATTCCACGGTGATCTCCGCGCTGACCGGGATGCCATCGCGGGTGATCGCCCGGGAGCGGTTGAGCCGGCCCTCGCTGCCATTTTCATCGTCCGGAAGCAGCGCACCCGGGGAGATCCGTCTCTCCTGCCGGCGAAGGTCGAGCGCTTCCGCCAGTCGCTCCCCTGGTTTCGTGAAGATGACCCCGGGGCCCGCCGCCCGTGTAAAGGCTGTGTCAGTGCGGAAAACGACGGCGCTGGCTTGGTCCACGAGGAATACCCCCGGTCCGGCGCGCTCACTCTCCCCATGCGCTTCGATTGCACGGCCTTCATGAATGTACATGACCGGCCCGCGCTCCCCGAGGGCGTGCCCGAGCAGACGCCGGATGGCCGCCAGACGGTCCCCGATCGTCTCGACCGGGAGCACAAATTGTGCGGTGATCCCGATCATCGTGAGCGTCATCAACAAGCCTAGATCCAGATCGGTGAGGATATTGCGGTAGAGCCAGTTTTCTTCAGGGCTGCTGAGGAAGACCAGGTGAGACGAGAGCCATGCGGCGAGCACTACGAACCGGCTGATCATACCCAGCCATTGACCCGTTGACGGGGCGCCGAAACGCAGGATTTCCAGGCTGAGCGCCAGCAACCCTAACAGGGCGGCTACAGAGAGGACCCAGACCAATGTGAAGAACGGCCCTTGCAGGGTGGATTGTCCGGTTCTGGAAAAAAGAAACGCGTACAGGCCGGCGCAGATTGTGAGGCCGGCGAGAGCGATGAATCCAGTTCGTCGTGAATATGGGACTCGTTCCATCGCCCGCGATTGTATCCCAAGAAAGAAACACAGCCAAACGTGATCGCTGCGCGCACATCCAGAAACCTCCGCCCATCGCTCCGGTCCGCCGTGATCGACGAAGCGGCCCTTGCCATGCCGGAGGAAGAAGGATACGCTAGATCTATGCTGGTCTAGCTGCGAATGAGGTCACTCAATGGTCACGCGAGAATCTGAACTGGAGAGACTGCTTTCTGGATTGGCCGTGGATTTGCCGGAACCGATCTGGGCGGCGATCATCGACAATGATGGCCTCCTGATCGCCTGCGTACCTGACGCACCCGTGATCTCAACCGATCAGATCGCGGCGATGACCGTGACGACAACGGCCGCCGCACAGCGCGTGACGGGGGAGGTAGACGGCGGCAGTTTTCGATTTGCGGCGGTGGCCGGTTCGAAACGCCAGTTGATCGCCGTCGCGATGGATAGCGAACGCACCCTCTCGCTCGGCTTCAAACCCCATGTTCAAACACACCAGATCTTCGGTCCGCTCAGCGAGAAGGTCCCGGAGATCCTGAAGACATTGAAGATGCGTTTTTCGGCATAAAACACCCGTCGCCCCGTATCCGATGCGGGGCGATTTTGTGCGTTCAATTAATCAACCGCTTGGGAATCGACGCAGGAGAAAGCCATGCAGTACGAATCTTACGCCTACGGTAGAGACCACTTCCAGATCGATCCGGATCTGAGCGCTGTGCTCGCCTGGAGTTCGGCGGATAATGCAGACTGGGATGAGAACCTGCACGCCGTCGGGAGACTCGGCGGCGGGCGCGCCTACCAGGTCGCCGCGCATGTCGACCGAGAGACGCATCCAAGGTTGATCATGCATGACCTGGACGGGAAGCGTGTCGATCGCGTCGAGCTGTGCCCCGAGCATGCCTCGCTGCTGAAAGATCTGGCTTTCATCAACCGGCCGCCGTATGAGGGTCGGTCCTGGCAAGAACATTTTGCCTACGCGTACCTGCTCGCCGATCCCGGATTGTACTGCTCATTGATCGTCACAAACCAGACGATCTACGCCCTCCACAAATACGCACCGGAACTGCACGAGTGGATCGATCCGCTCTTAAGCGGGGAGCGCTGGGGGGCGACCTGGATGACCGAGACGCAGGGAGGCAGCGATCTGGGGGCGAACGTAACGACCGCCGAGCGTAAAGGCGATCTCTGGCGGTTGCAGGGCACCGAGAAATATTTCGCCAGCAACGCCGGGTTGGCGGACGCGGCGCTGGTCACAGCACGACCCCGAGGCGCCCCGGAAGGGCCGAAAGGGTTGGCCCTCTACCTGGTGCCGCGACTCGACCGCCAGGGAAACCTGAATTTCCTGATCCGCAGACTTAAATTGAAGAGCGCCACACGGGCCGTACCTACCGCAGAAGTCGAGCTTCATGCCAGCGAGGGCTATCTCATCGGCCAGGCCGAGCGGGGCATCTACTACACATTGGAAACGCTGACGGTTTCGAGATTGGCCAACGCGATCGGCGCGGTCGGCCTGGCGCGCAAAGCGCAGTTCGAGGCCGTGCTGCGCTCCAACCAGCGGGAGGCGTTCGGTGTCCGGCTGCACGAACACCCGCTCGTGCGTCAGGACCTGACCGATATCGCCGTGCGCACGACGGGCAGCCTGGGGCTGGCGTTCCACGGGATCCTGCTGTTCGATCGGGCCTGGAAGGCGCAGCCGCCTTACACTCCAGAATATCATTATGCCCGTTTCTTCTCACACCTGATCAAGAACCGCACGGCAGAGCACGCTGCGTATGTGACCCAATTGGCGATGGAGCTGTTTGGCGGCCTGGGCTTTATGGATGAGTGCCCGCTGCCGCGCCTGCACCGTGAGGCGCTGGTGACCTCGATCTGGGAGGGTACCAGCAATATTCAGGCGTTGGACATGCTCGAGGCGATGCAGAAGAAGGGTGCCCATGAGATGTTCCTGGACGCGTTCTCAGAACATGGAGGAAGCCCAACGGGGAAACGGGCCCTGGAAATCATCAAGCTGGGTCTATCGGATCTGGAGAAGAAGTCAGCTGCGGAGGTTCAGTGGGGCGCCAAGGATCTGCTGCGTTCGCTCGCCGACGCCGCGACGGTGCTGCTCCTGCTGGATCTGGCCAACGGAGCGGGTGAAGTTTATGCAAAGATCGCCGATCTCTACGCGGCGCGCTTCCTGGATAAAACAGGTTACCCGGCATGGGCGCTGGAGGAGCGTGGCATCTGGCTGCCGGAGAGCATCGTGAGCGGTTAATCATCGCGGCAAGTCTGTTTTTCCAGCTGGGCTTCTGCCAGTGGGCTGATCACAGAAAGCAAAACCGCCTGGTGGGAACTCAGGCGGTTGTCTCGTCAAGCTGTGTAGACATTATATATGTTAGGCAGGAACTGCGTGCAAATTGTTTGGTGAGTACCCCAGAATGCCTTGCGCGATGCGGATGACCTCTTGGGCAACCTCAGGTTCCTTTTGTTGAATAACGATCGCCAAATCTCCCATATCTTCAAGTTCATCACACGCGTCACTCAATCTCCAAGCTTTCTGCAAGGAAGAATATCTCGGCAAGAAACTCTTTTCAAATGCTTCAACCTGCAAACCAACAACTTCATTGGACTTGGCTAAATATAGCAGCGCAACGTGTTCATCCAAGTAGTGTGCGATAAATTCTTCAGTAGGTGCCACGATTAGGAACATCAGCATATCGACATCTGCGTTGTAATTGAAGAACGCAGGTCTGCCCCTGCTGGTCGCTTCCTCAAACAATGTCATCTTTAGGTCTGCTGTTTGCATTAGGCGCTCTATGGCATCCATATTATTGTCTCACCAGATTTTCCCGAGTCTGTGAGATATGCCACACCTCGGCATTTGTATCATCTGCCACTCTTATAACGACTTTAATATACCTGCGACCATCTCGGCGATAATACACCTGTCGGTCTGGAAAAGTTGCATCTTCACCTATAAAATGGGGGTGCTCAATGGTTTTTCTGACATCATCCTCCCATCCATACAGAAAAGGATGACTGTCTAAGATGTGATTGACCCAACGATTTTCCGTACATCGTACGTTAATTCCTCTTGGGTCTTGCGCAGTAAAGATGAAGATATCGTCATCATTGACCATACTCGAGGGAAAACCCCCTACCCTCCTAGCTACTGCATGGTACATACTATCATACATATCTGTCAATTCGGCAAGATGAGAGATAAGTCATGCGGCAATCATACACACATTATTCCAATTATTACATGTCGTCAGTCAGATGGGGGGAAGTGAGCCCCAGGATGCTGTAAGCCGTGGGCCGTTACGCAAATTGCTGTTTTTTCATCGTTTGACCTTTTACCCTTCCGGGCGTAGACTTCAGACATGCTCGCACGGGTCCACGCTGCAGCCGTCGTTGGGCTGGAGGGGGAGATCGTCGAAGTGGAAGTGGACACAGCGCGCGGGCTCCCCTCCTTCCCGATCGTAGGGCTGCCGGATGCTGCCGTTCAGGAAAGCAAAGAACGGGTCATGGCGGCAATTAAGAACGCCGGCTTGATCTTCCCGCGCGGGCGTGTGATCGTCAACCTCGCACCAGCTGACCTGCGCAAAGAAGGCCCGGCCTATGACCTGCCCATCGCGCTGGGTGTGCTGGCTGCCAGCGGGCAAATCAAGCGTGATTGGCTGAGGGATATCATGGCGGTCGGGGAGCTGTCACTCGACGGCACCGTGCGCCACATTCGCGGCGTGCTGCCCATGGCGGTCCAGGCCAGGGACCACGGCGTGGAGGCGATGTACGTCCCCGCCGATGACGCGCCGGAAGCGGCGGTCGTGGAGGGTCTCACGGTTTACCCGGTTGAGAATCTCACCGCGCTGGTCAATCACCTGACAGGCGTCGTCCCGCTTGAACCGGTCGACTCGGTTTCACTGACCGACGTTGACTTTGAATGGCCGCTCGATTTTCAGGATGTAAAAGGGCAGGAGCATGCCAAGCGCGCGCTGGAAGTGGCGGCTGCGGGCGGGCACAACGTTTCATGGATTGAACGACAGCCATTCACACTCAGCTTGGAGTTTGCGGTTCGGTAGTCTATAATCACGCAGAGAAAAGCCGGCGAGCGTAGGGCTCCCGGCTATGGCCAGCCGATGATGGCGGCATGGCAAAGGTAATTATACAGCCGCCTGCATCGACTGCAAGGCGGCTTTGTTATGGATATTACGGATGGAAGGATCTCAGGCAAGCTCGAATGGAAGAAGGGACCCAACGAGCCTCTTGAGACAACTCCGAAAGAGCACGCTGTAATTGAGTTTCTTGAGGCCGAGCAGAAGGCGGGGATAGTTCGATTCTGGCCTGAGTGGGATCCCCCTCAATCCGGACCAGGACGACCGCGAGATAAATGGTATGAGTGGGGAGCAAAACAGGTGGTTTATGGTGATAGGGATCTTAATGCAGTTGTTGAAGATATCTTTCGGAACAAACCTGGGGCGCAATTCTATGAGGATCCTAAGAAGACGATACGCAAGGGTGTGAAAAGGGCGATAAACCGCTTGGATCAATAGACACCTGAATACTCAAGCAAATCATGACCCCAAAGAAATTTGGGGTCTTTTTTGTCCCTCCGATCTGTGGGATCTTAAGTACATGGTTGAGGAGAGGTCCATCCGAGTGATGATCAGCCTCCTTCCGAGGGAGGCAGAATTTCTTGCGCTTGACGCGAAAGCCTCCGATCGCACCCCTCGGGATCATTTGCATTTTCTCATCAGGGAAGCAATCCATCAAAGGGGAAACGAACTCATCGAATCCGTCGAGCCGATATCGGTTTTTCAGGAGAGCGGCGATGCGAATTAGTCGTTCTCCTTCCCCCCTGGCGTCCGTCTATATGCTCCTGTTGGAGCTAAGAGATCGACGAAGAGAGACCACGGAAGATCATCCCCCGAGACGAGGAGAGGAGCCTACCAGGATGAACAACAACAGAGGAGGCCGCTCTCCCGATGATCGATCGAAGCCCTCACAATCGGTTTAGAGAAACCTGCTTCTCCGGAGGGGGAGGTTCGGAAGGATCTCGATGCAACCTTTGCAAAATGGGAGAATCTCAAGCGAGTAGAGCGATCACTCCGCGGGAAGCGGGGGAAAGCGGAGCGGGGGAAATTCGTCGGCGGTCGAGCTCCGTACGGATACGAACTCGATGAGGAGGCTCCCGCCGGCCTGGCTGTGGTCGAGGATGAGGCCGATGTCATCCGGTACATCTTCGAGCTCTACGCTCGAGAAGGTTTATCGATCCGGGGGATTGCAGAGCACCTGACAGATGATGATATCCCCTCGCCGACTGGCCGGTCCTCCTGGGGGAAGTCGACGATCACGAAGATTCTCCGAAACGAGACCTATATCGGTACTAATTACTACAACAAATCAAAGCGCAATGGGAAGGATCGAGAACAGCGAGCCAGAGAGAAGTGGATCCCGATCGACACGACGCCGATCGTTGATCCTCGGATCTTCCGAGAAGTGCAGGAAAAGCTCCGTCGCAACAAGGCTGTACGCCGCCAGGAGCCTCGCCGCTTCTACCTCCTGAGTGGAATGGTCTACTGCCCCGATTGCGGCCGTCCTTACGCTTGCCAGACGCAGAAGGCAGGCAAACACAGGCGGAAGAACGACGCTCCACAGTATCGGCACCGGTCGAGGGAGGGTCATTGCAGGAACCGGATCATATCGGCTCGCAAGGTCGACCCGGTCGTCTGGAGCCGGATTGTCGAAGTCCTGCTCGATCCGGACAACCTCCGGAAAGGCTATGAGGAATCGCTCGAGCAGCAGCAGGCTACGACCAAGCGGCAGAGGCTTCGGCTGGAGACCCTCGAGCGAGCTCGTCAGAAGCACGAGAAGAAGGGGGCTAACCTGATGACCGCCTATCTCGATCCGGATATCCAGTTGACCAAGACGGAATATTTGCAGCAGCGTACAGCGATCGAGGATGAACTGAAAACGCTTGACGCTGAGATCGATGAGATCCGCACTCAGCTTGCGTCAGTGGCAGCTCCGCCAGAGTTTGAGACGATCGAGGCGTTCGCCGGCGAGGTCAGGGAGCAGCTCGAGGGAGCTGATGACCTCTCTCCCCCGGAAAAGCGGAAGATTCTCGAGCTCCTGCACGTCCGAGTATTCATTCCGGAAGAAGGGGAGCTCTGGCTAGAGGGATGGTTCGATCCGCCGCGTGAAAGGCAGTCGATCACGTCACGTTGATGACCGGCCCCCCGGGTGCGGGAAAGACTCTGCTGGCGCGTGCCTTGCCCTCGATCCTGCCCTCGATGCGCTTCGATGAAGCGCTCGATGTGACCCGCGTCTACTCCGTCGCCGACCAGCTGCCGCCGGATTCCCCGCTCATTCGAACGCGCCCGTTCCGGGCCCCCCATCACACAATCTCGAACGCCGGCCTGGTGGGCGGCGGAAACTGGCCCCGCCCGGGCGAGATTTCGCTCGCCCACCGGGGGGTGCTCTTCCTTGACGAGCTGCCCGAATTCGGCCGCCAGGTGCTGGAGGTCATGCGTCAGCCGTTGGAGGACAAGATCGTCACGATCAGCCGGGCGCGCGGCTCGCTCTCGTTCCCGGCGAATTTCATGCTTGTGGCTTCGATGAACCCCTGCCCGTGCGGCTACTTCGGCGATACGAAACGGGAGTGCACCTGCACGCCGGCGACGGTCACGCGCTACCAGAAACGCATCTCAGGCCCATTGCTCGATCGCATCGACATCCACGTCGAGGTGCCGCGCGTCGATTTCGAGAAGCTGTCCTCCGACCGGGCGGGCGAGCCTTCCGCCGCGGTGCGGGAGCGCGTCGAAGGCGCCCGCGAGCGCCAGCACGGCCGCTTCGACGGCACTCCGCTGGCGTGCAACGCCGACATGGGGCCAGGAGAGATCGGCCTCTACGCCTCCCCCGACGAAACCGGAAAAGCCCTCATCCGGCAAGCGATGAAGCAGATCGGCCTTTCGGCGCGCGGCTACCACCGCGTACTCAAGCTGGCGCGCACGATCGCCGACCTGGCGGGTGAAGACCAGATTGCGACCACCCATCTCGCCGAGGCGCTGCAGTTCCGACCGCGACGGTGGGCGTAGGTTCGCAAAAAAACTTTCAGCATTCTTGCATGTCGAGATAAAAAGGCCTAACGTTATGTCGTCGTGCCAGGCGCGTTGTTGAATGCTAGTAAAGGATGATGGATGGCATGGATGCGATCGGTTATCTACGGCGGCTTCAATCGGAAGTCGGTCCCAGGCGGGCGGGGACGCCAGGGGAGGCGCGCGCCAGGGCATGGCTGCTTGGGGTGCTGGGCGAGGTGGGTGTTCTGGCGGAGGAGCGCGAGTACGCCTTCCTGGGGAGCCCACTGGTTCGCTACGCGATCGCCTGGGTGCGCAACATGGCGCTGTTCGTCTTCTTGCTCTTCAGCCGGCAACTGGATTCGATCATCGTGCTCGGCGGTGTGGTCCTCCACCAGCTTTACTCCAGCCGCCTCCACCCCCGGCTGATGCTGCGGCTGGCCCGCACCAGGAGCCAGAACATCCTCGCCAGTCTGGAGAAACCATTTTCAGAGCACCTCGATGAGCCGCAAAGGCCAACGCTGCTGATCTGCGCCCACTACGATACGCCCCAGAACCTACCGCGCTGGATTGTGCGCATGATCAAGAAGATGAGATCTGTAGGCCCGCTGCTTTCGATGACAATGCTGACCTTGTTTGCCGTGCTGTTCCTGATGAGCGTGTTCAACCTTCTGGATATGCTCTTCGGAGTGGGATCGCAGGCGCTCACGGCACTTTCAACGTTCTGGATAAAGGTCGGCTACTGGATCATGGTCGCCGTATTCGTACCCCAGCTCCTCCTGATCACGATCTACATCCTTGATCTGCTCCTGCGCGAGCACGGCGACAGCCCGGGCGCGGACGATAACGGCTCGGGAGTGGCCCTGGTGCTGGAGATGATCGAGCGGCTTAAGAAGTCCCCACCAGCCAACCTGGAGACGTTTTTCGCGTTCTGGGGTGCCGAGGAGCTCGGTCTGTACGGATCGCGGCAGTTTGTACGCCAGTACGGCGGACGGCTCGATAAGGGCAGCACCTACATCGTTAACGCCGACGTCGTCGGTGTCGGCGAGAAGCTGTTGATCCACACCGGACAGGGGGTCATGTTCCGCCGGAAGACCGACCCGGAGATCGTAACAGCGCTGATTGATATTTGCGAGGCGCTTGATGTGGCTTACCTGCGCAGCTGGGAATCGCCCATTTCGGGTGGGAGTTCGGACCATGCCGAGTGGGCCGAGAGGGGGTTCTCAAAAGCCGTCTCCCTGCTGCGCGAAAACCCGAAGAAGTTGAGCTGGCCGGCTCGCGCGCTGGCATTTCTCCTGCGCGTCCCCGATCCGGCCCAATTCGACATCGAGCATGTCCACACGCCGGAAGATACGATCGACATCATCCGTGAAGATGTGCTCGCCGCGACGGTGGATGTGTGCGAAGCGTATGTACGCTGGATTGATGCGCATGCTGCGGTGGAGCAGGGGACTGGCGGCGGGGCTTGATGGTCGCATCTGTCTTCAGCCGGAAGGCGTTCACATTTGTGCGCCGGGCAGAAGGTCGATAGAATTCAACCAGACGAGGTTATGAAGTGCAGACCCCCAGAGAGAGTAGGTAGCTATGGGAGACATTTACCCGGATCTTGCACGCGTCCTGATCTCCGAGGAGAAACTGCAGGAGCGCGTAGTAGAACTGGCCGATCAAATTACACGTGACTATTCGGACAGCGATGATCTTTACATGATCGGCATCCTCAAAGGGGCTTTTATTTTTCTCGCCGACCTGGCAAGAAAATTGGAGGTCCCTCACATCGTCGATTTCATGGCGCTATCGAGCTACGGTCAGACGACGACGACGACCGGTGCGGTCCGTATCCTGATGGACCTGCGTGAACCGATTGAAGACCGCAACATCCTGCTTATCGAGGATATCGTCGACAGCGGGCACACCCTATCCTATCTCTATAAGACCTTGCTGGGACGGCGGCCGGCGACACTGCGCACCTGTGTGCTGTTGCAGAAGGAACGCGATGCTCTGGACGTGCCGATCGACTATCTTGGGTTCAGCATCCCTGATGTATGGGTCGTCGGGTACGGGCTGGACTTTGCAGACAAACACCGCACGCTTCCGTTTATCGCAGAATTGAAACCTGAAGCCTATGAGGGGACGTGATGTTCCCTACCATCATCGCTGAACGGGTAACAAATTGGGCATTTACCTGTTATCACGATTAACGCTATGATTGGTCATCGTGCGGGATTCGGAGAGCACTTAACTTCAATGCGGCTGGCCACGCTGAGAGGGGGTTGTCGATGTTAACCTTTCCCGAAACATTGGACGCGCTGGAACGTGTGCGGGAGCAGTTGAAGTCTGTTGCCGAGCTAGAGGCGGCGATCGAGGCTGTGACGGAGGATCTGGTTGAGTATGTCACGCTGCTGCGATACTCACATGATAAGGATTTTGATTCGGCTGAAGAAGCGCTCAAATACATCGATGGCGTGTTGATCCCGCAGATGCGCGGCATCCGCGATACGCTCGGGACCGGGACGGATGGGCCGTTGAAGAAGCTGAAAGCCGCACACGAGCAGATGGAGCGGTTGGTGCTGCGGATGCAGATGGTCATCAATGGGGATGTGGACGGCCTGCTGCCATAACGGCCCGCATGCCGAAACAAACAGTCCCGGGCGAAAATCTGAGCCCGGGACTGTTTGTTTCAGGCACGATCGGGTGTGCCAGGGTGTCCGTTTATTTCACCGTCAGCTGGACGTCGAATCCACGCTTCGCGGCCTCGCGGACGAAGGTCGAGCCGCCCATCGCTTTTTCCAATGGGACCGCGCCTGCCGGCACAGTTCCAGAGGCAACCGCATGTGTCAGGATGGCAGCGTGCCAACCCGTGCCCATTTCCATCGCGCTGAAGCCGGTTTCTTCGTCGTAGTAGAGGTAAAGATCAACCCGGGCATGCGCCGGTTCACCGGCCTTATTGCCTTTGGCGAGAACGCGGATGATCGCCAGGTCCCGAGTGTCCTCGTCGGCGCGGATCTGCGGTTCCCAGAGGGCATGCAGCACCGATCGCGGACTAACTTGCTGACCCTCTATGATCACCGGGTCGGGTTCAAGCAAGCCCAGCCTCTGGATAACTTTCAGAGCTTCAAAATGGCCCGGGTAGCGCATGGTCTTATTTTGCAGAGTCTTCAACTGCCCGGTCAGTGAATCTGCTGCCGTGGTCAACCCACCGGATGTTGTAAACGCTTCGAGTGTCCCGATCGGTTCGGGGAAGTCGAGCAGTTCCAGCTCTTCGAGTGCCGGAACGGCTGTCGTCTTCCCGTCACGGATAAAGAGACAATCGCCGTAGTATTCATTGGTCAGCCCTTCGATGCTGAACGTGAGGCGGTAGTTCCAGGGCGGTTCGGGGTTCTGGGGCAAACCGCAATCCCAGATAAACACTTCCCGGGGGTCATCGAGCTGTTCCATGGCGTAGAGTGCGAGCGTGGTCGTCATGCCGGGCCCGAGCCCGCAGTCCGGGACGATGGCGACGCCTGCGGCACGCGCTTGTGGATCGAGTGCCAGCTGGTCCTGCACCACCTGGCTGTTGCCGCCGAGGTCGGTCATGCCGGCACCTGCTTGGATCGCGGCGCGTGTGAGCCCGAGGTTCAGAAAATACGGGGTGCCGCTCAGGATGGCGTCAATCCGATGTTCTTCGAGTGACGTGGCGACGGCATCGACGTCGCCGGCGTCGAGGGTCTGTGCTTCGGCCAGATCTGTCCCGAGCAGACTGTTTATTCTCCCGGCGGCGCTTCGGGCTTGTTCCGGATCCGAATCGATCATGAGCAGGTGTTCGGCTTCGCCAAACTTGCCGAGATCGTAGGCGGCCGCCGTACCCTGACGGCCGGAACCAATGATGGCATAGCGGTAGTTCATGGTCACCTCGTAATCATGGAGACGGGCAGGGCGTTTTTGCCGTCGGTGATGGTTTTATACATTAGGCGATGAAGGACAGCAACCTTAATATCCGGCTAACCCTGCCGCTTCTGACCCTTCGTGTATAATCGCCGGAGTGCGGGAGATGGCATTTATCCTGCAACATCTGAGTGTCGAACCGGCACGAGTTCACCGGTTCTGGTAAAGCCACATGGCGCATGACCGAAGACCTGCAAAAGATTTGAGCATCCAGGAGTTAGAAATCCTCCTGGCGCGCAAGAAACGCGAAGCACGGCGGGGTCGATTGGATCAACTCCGCCGAAGTGGTCGCGTCCTGCAGGTTGAGGCCGGCGAGGATGCCGAAATTCAGCTCGGTCGTGAGGATGCCCTGGGTGTGAGCCAGAAGACGGAACTGGCTGAGGAGACCAATGGAAAACGCAAGGTGTGGTTCAACCGCGTTTTGCTCACGGTCGAAGTCCTGGCCGTCGTGGGGTTCGCGTACATCCTGCTGAGCGGTGCCGGGGCACTGCGCCAGCTGAACGCTGAGGTCGCCGAAGTGCTCTCGGTTGGTCAGGCGTCGCCGACTCCGCTGATCACCGCGGTCGTGCTGCCCTCTGGCCACACCCCGCCGACAGATCCTGGTGGAGCCCGCCCGAACGAGGCCGAAATTCCTGAGCATTTGCGCCCGATCGTGCAATCGATGCCGGGGCTCTCCGTGCCCACTCCTGGTCCAGCCCAGGCACGCAGCATCTTCATCCCCAAACTATGGAATGACGCCGCGCCGGTCGTCCAGGGCGATGGGTGGGAGCAGCTCAAGAAGGGGGTTGGCCAGCATATCGGGTCCGCCGATCCGGGCAGCAATGGCAACATGGTGCTCTCGGCTCATAACGACATCTTCGGCGAACTGTTCCGGGATCTGGATAAGCTCAAACCCGGCGATGAAATCCGGGTTCAGACGTCCATGCAGGAGTACGTCTACCGCGTGACCGGCATGCGCATCGTCAGCCCGACCGAAGTGAACGTGATGTCGCCGACCGCCAAGGCGACCGTGACGTTGATCTCCTGCTACCCCTACCTGGTCGATACCGAACGTATCGTCGTTTTCGGCGAACTCGTCGACGGTTAAGATACTGTAAAGTCTTCACTGGCCTGGAAAGCCTATAGTATTAATCAAAATCCCTTTGTATGGTGTGATGCGAGGGGTATTCTGACGTTTAAACATCGCAATGATGGCAACTTGAGCAGGGAATCATGGAGAACGACAGCGCGTACGAATACGAAGGCGAGCAAGGGCCGCATTTCATTTTCAGCTTGCGCTGGAAGATCATCCTTCCATTCATCACGCTCGCCCTGTTGTTGATCGCGGGCTTATCGATCTTGCTCATGCGGCAGCAGGGCGAGGCGGACGAACTGCGCTTCCTGCGCCAGCTGCGGGATAGCGGCCAGCAGGTGGTCGATGAAGTTGTGCGCGTCGAGAGCCGGCTGCTCGAGATCGAACGTGCGATCGCCAATACGGAGGGCGTGCCAGAAGCGGCCGCACTCAGTGATGCGGAGACGCTGAGGTCACGCATCCTGCAGATCGTGATCAACAGCGACGTCGACGTGGCGGTCGTTCTGGACCGGGAAGGGACAAGCCTGCTTGCGCTGAGGAAACCTGGCCCCGATCCCGCCCCGGGTGACCTGATCGCATTACGCGGCGAGGGCTACTACCGGGAATGGGAAGCCGTTCAGAAGCTGCTGCAATTGGGAGACCTCCCGCTCGACGAGGACGAGATCGGTGCGAAGCAGGCTGGGATGGAAACGATTTTCATCGGTGAGGACGAATACCGGATCGTATTTGTCGGAGGGCCAATTTACGACGAGCAGGGGACCGTGCTGGGCGCGGTTCTCGTCGGTGTGTACCTTGATAATTTGCTCGAACAATTGGCCCGGATCGGCGCTGCACATGTCAGCGTGTACGATCACGACACGGGTCAGTTTGTGGCGACGGATCTGGAGCTGCGCGGGACCGAAACGAACTCGCTGGCGCTCTCGCCACAACTTATCGAGGCTGCCTACCAACCGGATTCCTCCGGGGCGCCGTATCGAACGATCCAGCTCGCCGGACAGACCTACGGGGAGGTGCTCTCGCCATTCCGGGTGCGCAACCAGAGCGTCGATCTGGGGCTTTTCGGCATCTCGCTGCTCGGGGGCGAGTTCGAGGAGACGATTGCAGCATCATCGAACGAGCAGATGCGCAATGTGTTGATATTCGGAGGGCTGGCGCTGGTGCTGATTCTGGGCACCGGTTTGCTGGTATCGAACTGGGTCACCCGTCCGATTGAGGAGCTCACCGCTGCGGCCCAGGATACGCTGTTGCTGCCTACCCAGCGACCGGTGCCCGAGACCCGGCGTGATGAGATCGGTACGCTGGCCAAGACGCTCTACCGCATGGCGGATGGGATTCACACCCAGGGTGACGGGTTTGCTCCCGCACGGTCGGTGCGGCGCACGCTCACCAGCGGCCAGGCAGCCGTGCGGGGGCAAATGGTCAAGGTCAGCGTGGCGCACATCTTCATTGGCGGCCTGGTCATGGATGGCGCGGCTGGCGATGCGGCGACCGTCATCGAATCGGTCAACCGCGTGCATCGTGTGCTGCTCGAGATCATCGACCGGCACCACGGGCAGGTCGAGGCCGTTTCCGGCGATGAATTCAGGATCCATTTTGGAGTCTCGCCGAAATTGGTCTCGATGCCGGTCAGCTCGATGCAGGCGACCCACGCCGCGCTCGAGGCGCTGGAATTCGTGCACGAGCACAACGAGTTCCGCACGGCGGTTGGCAAACCCCCGCTCGATCTGGGTGTTGGCATTTCTACTGGGTGGGTTGCGGCGGGTGAGATCGGTGGCGATGATCATTCGTACTACACGTTCATCGGCAAGACGGTGAACATCGCCCGCAGGATTGGACAGGCCACGCGGAGTGTGCGGGGTGGGGCGGTGCTCGTCGATGATGGGACTTATCGGTATCTGAACCAGGCCCGAGCGCATTTTAAATTCGGCCGCTACGGGCAGATCTCGACGGAGATCGAAGATCGGGAGATCGGCGTTTACGAGGTGGAAGGCAGAGAATTTAAACTCGTCGATTGTTCCGACCTGTACCTTGAAGGAGAACGATCATGAAAGACCGCCGGAATTGGTTGACGTGGTTCGGGATCTTGATCGCCGTCTTGGCGCTGGTCGCCGCTGCCGCACTTGTGCTGATGCCCGCTTCGGCCGGCGGGTTCCCGTTTTCCTGGGTGATCCGCTCAAACCTCTCGGCGGATTATCGTTATGGGGAGACAGCCGCCTCGCTGGGCGCCTTCCGGGTTTCGATCATCGGGGATGTGCTGCGCGATATGGGAATCGGCGATAAAGAAGCGTCCCAGCGGGAGAACGTGATGAAGGTCGTCATGGAAGGCTCCGTGCCGACGGCGACAGCGTTCGACTACGAGGGGAACCCGCCGCTCACGGCGACCCCGACCGAGACCGCCACTCCGACAAGTACGCCGATGCCCACATCCACATCGACAAACACCCCACGTCCGACAGCGACGAAGACGCCTCAACCGTCTGCGACGAAGACGAGCCCTCCAGCGCCGACAAAAACACCCAAACCCCCGACGGCGATAACGGACACGAAAGATCCTGTTATCCTAGCCACATCACTTAGCCCAAGTCCAGGACCTGACCTGGATCAATGCGATATTCTTCTCAGTGTTGATGTAAAAGACCCTGCATACTCCGATGGAGTCGACAGCGTCGAAGCAAAGCACTCGATCGTAAGTGGGACACCCGGGCCGTATAATTACTTTACATTTTCTGGTACAGGTTCGTATGATGCCGGTGCAAATTGGGTCGGTTCTTTCTCCGGAACAATAGAGGTCAGCGATGTTTCTGAGAAAGAATCCTTCAATATATTCTTCAGGGTAAAGGATAATGCCGGAAATCAAACCAGTTGGACAGGCCCGTTTGCGTATACGTTGGCATCGGAAATAAATTGCGACTAGTCACGTACCTGCCTATCTGGAGTGAGACGCGAGGATTAAGCATAAGTCCAGGGAAAATCGGAAAAGCCAGCGATTCAGCTGGCTCCTTCGACTGACGTGCTTTCAAGCAGTCTAACCTCGATTGATTTTCCGATAGCCAATTATAGCGACCGGAAGCAAGCTGAGCATACTGGCTCCGAAGCAGGGAATATTAAGGCCCCGTCCATCTTCAAGGTTTTCTGAGGCCGCTGGTTCGGACGGCACAGCCCCCTCGATCTCCGCTTCGCCTTCTTGCTCTGGGGATGGCAGGACCAGCCGGTCACCGTCCTCGCTCTCGTCGACGATTTCATAGACGAATCCGTCTCCTACCACGATCACCCGCGACCCGAGCGCCAGCGCCGCGCCGATTTCCTTCTGGCTGGCTGCCAACGCAAAGTAATCATCAGAAAGGAACGGCACTTTCAAGGTCTCCATGCTCTCGGGATCGAACGCGGTGTCAACCCACACACCGTCGATCCACTTGAAGGTGTGCGTCCCGGCGAAGCGGATTACCTCCGCGCTGTCTTTATCCAACGAAGGTGCGACTTCTGCCTCCCGGAAATCGGACTCGGCGGCTGCCCGCCCGACCGCGTCTTCACCGGTGACCGCCATCGGCGCCTCACTCATGAACTCGAAGACCTGATCGCCGATCTCATCCTGGGCCTGGAAACCGATCGCGTCCGGTTCGGTGACGAGATAGGATGTGTAAGGCGTCACGATCCCATACCTGATGCTCAGACGCACGATCTGGTCGATCGTCTCCTCGTCCGGTCCGTTCAAGCGCACCTGGTTGAGCAGCGCGCCGATCTTGCGGGTCGCCCAGAGACGGGGCAGGAAGTCGGGTCCTCCGGAAGAGCGGAAGCGCTGGTCTTCGTAGCGGTAGCTCGTCCTCTGCCCGTCGACCTCCCCGCGCAGGACGACATCTTCAACGCCCGAACTCCGGTAGCGTCCGACGACGATCAACTGACTGCCTGAGAAGAGGTCGGGGAGCTCCTGGGGGTAGGTATCGAAGGTGATCACCTCGCCGTAGGACAACTCGATATCGGTGAGGACCGGAAGGTTAACCTTGGCAAAGAACCCCGAGACAGCCTCATCGATGGCCTGATCCGGGGTGACGTACGTCGTCGTGCCGCGATTTTTCTGGGCGAGTGAGTCCAGCAGATAGGTATCGACATCGTAACCCACGCCGAAATTGAACAGGCGGATCTGATCACCGGCAGCGCTGTCGACGTCCTGCAGGATACGCTGTGTGTCCGTGACGCCTTCTGTCGGAAGGCCGTCGGTCAGGAAGATCAGGATAGTCGGCCGGGTAGAGCTGGCCATTTCGATCGCTTCCATCAAGGCGCGGTGGATGTCGGTTGAACCGACCGCGGCGAGCGATTGCGACCAACGGATCGCCTCCGCCGCTTCGTCAGCGGGTTGGATCTCTGGCGAAAATGCGACGACGTCTGTGCTGAAAGAGATCAGGTTGAAGCGATCATCCGGGTTGAGATTCTCGAGGATGTAGCGCAGCGCATCCTGCGCCTGGCGGAACTTCTCGCCGTCCATGCTCCCGGACTTGTCCAGCACGACCAGGACATCCTTGGCGATGCTCTGCTGCGCGCTGACCTCCACACTGGGCGCGGCGAGCAGCAAGAAAAACCCATCGGGGTCGTCGCCTTCGGGATCGCGGTAGGTCATCAGGTTTAGACCGATCTCTTCCGGTGAGAGGGTATAAAACAGGTCGAAGTCTTGATCGGGTTTGACAAACGAATCTTCGTAGCCGGCTTTGAAAGCGAACTGACCTTGCCGGTCGACGGCGATCTCATGCGAAGGCGAGTAAACCGTCCGTACGGGCGCGTTCGATTCGACTGAAACGCTGATGATGACGCTCTCCAGCGGCTCGGTTGAGAATTTCTCCGTGTTGAGCGGGTAGCGATAGTGGATCAGCCCGTTGTCGGCCGGCAGCACCTGACTGTACTGAAGCTGGATACGGCGTTCGCCACCGGGCGGAATTGGAAAGATCGAAGCCTGGACGGCTTGCCGATCGACGTACTCCAGCAGCGCCGGATCACGCATCGTGCGAACAATCTCTTCGTAGATACCACGCGCTTCATCCCGATCGAGGATTTCGCCTTCCACGGGCTCACCGTCGATCCATAAGGTGAACGCATCGACTGCCGCCTCGCGCGGAATCGGGAAGATATATGTGCCCTCCACCGTCCAATCATTGTCATTGCGGAAGACCTGGTCGACGCGTGTCGTCGCAACCTGGTCGACGATCTCGATCTCAACGTGGTGGTACTCGATGGCCAGTTGGGTGATCGGCCCAGGATGTGGGCAGGGCCCCGGCTGGCAAATGGGCGGTTCCGGGATGATGATCCCATCCGCAGAGGCGCTCATCGTCGGAGAAAGAGTGAGTACAACTGCCAGTACGAGCGGGTATATCAGGCGTGAGGTGCGCATGATGGCCTCCTTTTGATCGCGGCATGCGTTCTTACCATCATGACGTTCGAGGCCGGAGAAAGGTTCCCGATTCGAGCCGACCGGCGCTTGCATGGTATAATCAGCCCGGTTCTCCCACCGATCCTGGTGGGAGATTATTGTGTGAGTAAACGATGGAAGACAAACTCAAGGGTATCGAAGAGCGCTTCGAAGAGATCAGTCAGGAACTTACCGAGGTAGGTGAGGACTATCAACGCGCCGCCGAGCTGGGGCGCGAGCGCGCCGAGCTCGAACCGATCGTCGAAACATTCCGTGAATATTGTTCGATGCAGGAGGAGCTGGAACAAACCAGGCAGCTGCTCGACGCGGACGACGATGAAATGCAGGCGATGGCTCAAGAAGAGATCAAGCGGCTCGAAACCTCGATTGACAAACGTGAGGCAGAGCTCAAGCGCATGTTGCTGCCCAGCGATCCGCGCGATCGCCGCAACGTTATCGTCGAGATCCGCGCCGGCACAGGGGGGGATGAAGCCACAATCTTCGCTGCGGATCTATACCGGATGTACGCCCGGTATGCCGAACAGCAGGGGTGGAAGACCGAGGTGCTCTCACAGAATGACACCGGCGTTGGCGGGTTCAAAGAGATCACCTTCCGGGTTGAAGGGCGCGGCGCGTTTTCCCGCCTGAAGTACGAATCTGGCGTTCACCGTGTCCAGCGTGTGCCGCAGACAGAGTCGCAGGGACGCATCCACACTTCCACCGCAACGGTCGCCGTGCTTGCTGAAGCGGATGATGTTGAAATTAAGATCCCCGAACGAGACATCAAAATGGATGTTTTCCGCTCCGGTGGCGCCGGCGGGCAGAGCGTGCAGAAAAACTCGACTGCGGTGCGTCTAACCCATTTGCCCACCGGCATGGTTGTGCAGTGCCAGGACGAACGCTCACAGCTCCAGAACCGCATGCGCGCAATGAGCATCCTGCGTGCCCGGCTTTACGAGATTGCGGTCCGTGAACAAAATGAGCTCGAAGATGCCAGCCGCCGTGCCCAGGTGGGTACCGGCGAGCGCTCTGAGAAAATTCGGACCTACAACTTCCCCCAATCCCGGGTTACCGATCATCGAATTGGCATGACCTCCCACAACCTGCCGGTTGTTCTCGATGGTGAGCTGGACGAGTTCATTGACGAGCTCGCTACACAGGAAGAAGCCGAGAGGCTGCAAGCCATAGGCGAATAAGGTGGCTGGACCGATCCGGCTGGACCAAGCACTCCAATCCGCAGCGCAGAAACTGCGCGCCGTCTCCGAGAATCCCTATCTGGATGCCCAGGTTTTACTTTCCCACGTTCTCAATCGCGAACGATCATGGCTGCTTGCCTACCCGGAAGTTCAGCTTGACGAACGCGCGATACAGGAATTCGACCGGCTTGTCGCCCGCGCCGCGGAAGGAGAGGCCTTGCCGTATCTAATCGGTGAACGCTGGTTTTATGGGCGTTCGTTTTCTGTTGAGCCAGCTGTGCTCATTCCACGCCCTGAGACCGAGCTCTTGGTTGAGACAGCCCTCGACTATCTGCGTGCGAATCCGGATCGGAGGCGGGCAGTCGATATTGGAACAGGTTCGGGGTGCATCGCGGTGACCCTCTGCGCGGAGGCGCCCGATCTGCAGATGGTCGCGATCGACCGGTCACACCAGGCGGTCAGGATCGCCCGCCGGAACGCTGAGACACATGGGGTCGAACATCTCGTCAATTTTATGATGGGCGATTTGCTTAACGCGATCTCGGGTGCGTTCGATCTGATCTGTGCTAACCTTCCCTACATCCCAAGCGATCGATTAAGCTCATTGGAGGTCGCCAAGCGCGAACCGCACATCGCGCTGGATGGAGGCGGGGAAGGTCTGATCTTTATCTCGCGCTTGCTGCAGGATGCGGGTAGATGCCTGGCGCCCGGCGGGTGCCTGATCCTGGAGATCGATGAATCGCAGGGGGATCGTGTGATCGAGTTGATGAAAAGGCTCCATCCCGATTGGCCGGCGGCGGTCCACAAAGACCTTGCAGGTCTGGACCGCGTGCTCGTCGTTGAAAGGGAGGCTTGAGTTTATGAAGACCGAGATCGTATCCGCCGGTGACCAGCATTGGCTGACACGTGCCGTGGATACGATTGCGGATGGCGGAGTGGTCGCCTTCCCCACCGACACAGTCTACGGAATTGGATCGGATCCCTTCCAGCCCGGAGCGGTCGCAAGACTTTATCAGGCGAAAGAGCGTCCGATCGAGAAGGCGATCCCCATCCTGTTTGGATCCAGAGGTGATCTCGATCGGGTGGCGAAGAATGTCCCTGGCTGGGTGGAGGCGCTGCTTAACGCATTCTGGCCCGGGGCACTCACGCTTGTGCTGGAGAAGCAGGCTTCGGTACCATCGATTGTCAGCAGCACCGGGACGATCGGCGTGCGCATCCCCGACCATCCGGTGGCGCTTGAGCTGCTGCAGGCTGCCGGACCGCTCGCAGTGACCTCGGCGAACCCCTCTGGAGCCCGGGAGGCGAACGATCCGGCGCAGGTTGCGCATTTGCTGAGAGGCTCGATTGACCTGATCATCGATGGTGGTGTGACGCCCGGCGGGCACCCATCCACCGTCCTCGACTGCACGAGAAAGCCGCCGAGGGTGTTGAGGGAAGGACCGATCCCACCTGAAGATATTTTTTCTCTGCTGGACCGCAGCTGAGGCTTATTAATCAAACGTTAAGCGAACGCTCAGGTTCCTCTCATGCGGAGATGCATAATTAAAGTTGCATTCTCCTCCCCGAACCCGTGCATTGTGATGGCAGCACAAGGCACGGGTTCGGGATTTAAACCGGCCGTGGGACGAGACCGGCGCGGTCGATCTTTCTTCTTGATAAGAAAAACTGCCTTATGATGCGAGTTCAATAATCTGTATCTTCGAATGAAGCTCGTACCCATTGCTGTGCGTACCAGCGCAGATAGCCTTCGAGATGGCTCTCCCAGTAGGACGCCAGATGGTCGCCTTCATCGAACTGGATCGTGATAGGCACCGCGTTGCCCTGGAGTTCCTCAACCAGCGATCGAGCGGCCGGATGGAGCGAATCGCGGTAGCCGATATCGATCCATAAGCGAGGCCGGAGATCAATCGGGACCCTGAGGGTCCAATCGAGAATAGTCGCATCGGTATGGGGCACCGCCGGGCTGTGCATTCCCACGGCGCCAAACAGTTCAGGATAGTTCAGCCCGATCTCGAGAGCCTGCCCCCCGCCTCTGGACAAACCGCCGACAGCACGATGCCGGCGATTCGCACGAGTATCGAAGTTCGAATCGATGTAAGGAACAAGGACCTTGGGGACGGCGGTGGTGAGATCGATCCCGGTGCGGTGCCAGGGCATGACGATGATGAACGGGGGCAGGGAGCCGGAGGAGATCAATCGATCAGCCGCTTCATCGATGCCGAGCTCATCCCACTGGTCGTCCGTCGATTGCAGCCCGTGCAGCAGGTAGAGCGTCGGATAGCTGTGGCTCTGGCCCTCAGCGTAGCACGGCGGGAGATACACACGCACCGGCATGGCGCGGAAGAGTTCGGAATTTTGAACGACCAGACTTTCGATCGTGCCGCCCTCTGCACTGCATCCTTGATCTTGTTGAGAGGTGGGCGTTGCGGCCGATGGGGCGGCGGTTGGCGTCAGGGTGTTTACAGGGGCGGGCGCCTCAGCGGTCGGCTCGAATTGGGTGCTTGTGGGGACCTCCGGGTTCTGGCCGGAGGTCGCTGGTTGCGCGCAGGATCCCAGCAGCAATACCGGGATGAGCAGCCAGGCCCGCAGCGGGCTCAGACATCGTGAACGGGTTGGTGTTCCCCATTGTTCCGATTTCATGCAGGCCGATGTGCGTCTCATCAGTTTGCCAGGGGAAGCTGTTCACGGACAGGCGGGTTAGCCAAAGCGCCCTTCGATGTAATCCTCGGTGCGTGAGTCTTGCGGGTGTACGAAGAGTTCTTTGCCCATTCCGAACTCGACGAGCTGCCCGTTAAGAAAGAAGGCGGCATAATCTGCAACCCGGGCGGCTTGCTGAACCGAGTGCGGGACGAGGACGATTGTATATTCCTGCTTCAGCTTCTGCAGGGAGCTCTCCACTTTCCCGGTCGAAATTGGATCGAGCCCCGAAGTGGGCTCATCCAGCAAGATGACATCGGGTTCGAGCGCGAGCACCCTCGCCAGGCAGAGACGCTGCTGTTGGCCACCGGAGAGTGAAACCGCCGGATCGTCCAATCGATCGTAGACTTCCTCCCAGAGTGCAGATGCTTTCAGGCTTCGTTCAACTGCTTCCTCAAATTGTCCCGGATCCTTCTCGCCGCTCAATTCCAACCCGTAAGTCAGATTCTGGCGGATGGACATCGGGAGCACGACCGGTCGGGCGAACACCATGCCGACTCGCCGCCGGAGTTCAATGACATCCAGTTTGGGGTCCAGCACGTCGACCCCGTCGATGAGGACACGCCCTTCGAGCGAGACGACATCGGCGAGATCGTTGAGGCGATTGATCGTGCGTAAGAGCGTGGACTTGCCACCCCCGGAGGGCCCGAACAGGACGGTAATCTGGTTGGCGGGGATGTCGAGGCTGATATCCTGCAGCGATTCGGTGCCGTCGGAGTAACCTACGCTCAACCCCTGGATGCGGATCTTGGTGTCTTCAAATTGATCGTTGGGAGCCTGGCTTTCCATTTGACCCGGACCTGCGGCAGGTGTGTTGGGGGAGGCTGCTGTGGTCACCACTGCCTCCTCGCCCGGGCGCGGGACCGGATGATCGTCGCGATGATGTTCATACCAAGCACAAAACTGAGCAGCACGACCGCCGTGCCGTATTGGATCTTAACCGGCATCCCGGGGACCTGGGTGGAGATCACGAAGAGATGATACGGCAGGGCCATCGTTGAATCGAAGATCGAAGAGGGCAGTCTCGGCAGGAAAAACGCGGCGACGGTGAAAAGGATCGGGGCCGTCTCGCCGGCGGCGCGTTCGAGGCCGAGGATCACGCCGGTCAGCATCCCGGGGAGCGCCTGGGGGAGCACGATGCGGCGGATGGTCTGCCACTGCGTGCCCCCGAGCGAGATGCTCACCACGCGGAAGCTGTTGGGCACCGCTCGAAGTGCCTCCTCGGTGGTGCTGATGATCACCGGCAGCGTCATGATCGCCAGCGTCAGCGATCCAGCGATGATACTTGTCCCGAACTGCAAGAAGAGCACAAACAAGCCCAGTCCGAAGAGACCATACACCACCGAGGGGATGCCGGCCAGGTTGATGATCGCGATCCGGATGGCGCGCGTCCAGCGATTATCAGCCGCATATTCGGCGAGGTAAACTGCAGCGCCGATCCCAAGCGGTACCGAGACGATGGCAGTGCCGATCGTCAGCCAGATCGTCCCGACCAACGCAGGCAGGATGCCTCCTGCACGCATACCATCGCTCGGAAACGCGGTCAGGAACTCCCAGGAGATCGCCGGAAGCCCCTGCGAATAGATATGAACCACGATCAGCACGATCGGCAGCACGGTGACGAGGGCGGCCAGCGTCATCAGGCCGTATCCCAGGCGCTGGACGCGCCGCTTGGCTGTTGAGGAGGTCCCCAACTTTAAGGTCTTATCCATGCCTGATCCATGTGGATGCTGAATTCATTCTTCGATACCCCAGGCGCTAAGACAGGATGCGCTCGGAACGTTTTCTCTGCTTGAATACGACGCTCGCAGCAGTCAGGTTGACGATCAACGAGATGAGAAACAAGACGATGCCGATAAAGAAGAGCACATGGTAGTGGACGCTGCCGTTAGCGACTTCGCCCATCTCGGCGGCGATGGTAGCCGTCATCGTGCGCACGGGTGAGAAGAGCGATCGCAGACCGGTCGGGAGGACTGGCGCGTTGCCGGTGACCATCATGACCGTCATCGTTTCACCGATCGCCCGGCCGACACCCAGCATCACACCGGTCAAGACACCTGATCGAGCGGCAGGCAGGGTGACGCGCCAGATCGTTTGCCACGGCGTCGCGCCCATCGCCAGGGATGCGTCACGATACGTTTTCGGGACCGCGTCGAGCGCGTCCTCCGAGACGCTCACGATGGTCGGGATTGCCATCCCGCCCAGGATCAACGCTCCAGTGAATGCGGTGAGACCTGTGGGGATATCCAACGCCTCGCGCACGAAAGGCACGATGATGAGAATGCCGATAAAACCAAGCATCACGGAAGGTAAACCGCCGAGAATTTCAACGAGCGGTTTGAGAATTTCGCGCGCCCAGCGAGGGGCGATTTCAGCGATGTAAACCGCGGTGGCGATGCCCAGCGGGACTGCGAAGAGGGCCGCCCCGAACGTCACGATCAGGCTTCCTCCGATCAGGGGCAGGATGCCGTAGTAATCTTCGATCGGGTACCAGCGGGTTTGAGCGAGCGCTTCCAGAGGCACTTCGAAGAGCGTTGGGGCGCCTTCGCGCAGCAGGAATGTGAAGATCAAGGTCACGAAGATGATGGCAGAATAACCGGCCACCTTGATAAGAGCAGTGATGATGACTTCTGACCAGCCAATCGGTCGCATGATTATCTCAAGGCCTTATTGGGACGAAACCGAGTTCTTTGACGATATCCTGAGCTTCACCGCCGAGCACCCACTCCAGAAATACCGCCACATCGCCCTCGGGCTCGCCGGCTGTGTACATGTAGAGATCACGGGCGATGGGATATTCTTTAGAGTTAACCGATTCCGCCGAAGGGAAAATATAGTCGCCACCGGAGAAGGATGCAACCGCGATGACTTTGACCTCCTCGGTGACATACCCTAAACCATCGTAGCCAATCGCATTTGGATTCTGGCGGACCTCGGAGGTGATCCCTTCTGAGGATGGGAGCAGCAGGGTGTCTCTGGAAAATAACGTGCGATTCTCTTTTTCACCCATGCGGAGGACATTCTCGAGGAAATAGACATGTGTGCCCGAATTGGTTTCGCGTGACAAGCGCACGATGGGGCGATCCTCACCGCCAACCTCTTGCCAGTTGTTAATCTTTCCGCTGTAAATATCTGAGATCTGCTGGAGCGTGAGACGCCGGACGGGGTTATTGGGATTTACGATCACTGCGATCGCGTCACGCGCGATCACGAATTCAACCGGGTCGATGCCCTGAGACAGCGCCTGGTCAATTTCTTCAGCCTTCATCGCTCGGGAGGCGTTGGCGATGTCGACCGTGCCATTGACAAGTGCCGCGATGCCGGTGCCGGATCCACCGCCGGTCACGGAGATGCGCACGTCGGGGTGCAGCACCTGATAGGCTTCCGCCCAGGCCAACGCCAGGTTTACGATGGTATCCGAACCTTTGTTGACGATGCCCGTTGAAGGGACGTCGGAGGCGGCCCCCCCATCCGAAGGATTGGAGCAACCATAAAGGATCAGTGTTGGAATCAGAATGAGGAAAGCGAGTTTCCAGGGCAGACTGCGTTGCATGGCAATGATTATACGCGCCTGTCGGGAATCGCTCAACATCGGTGCTCCGCTGTCCGGGCCAGTAATCTAAGTTGCGCTTCATAGTGTACAATCTGCGGTGATGAATGAGGACAACCACACTCCCAAAATCAAGGTCCTGGATCTGGACTTTTATTATGGCAAGGTCAAGGCGCTCAGTGCCATCTCCATGGAGATGCACGAGCATGAGATTACGGCCCTGATCGGGCCATCCGGCTGTGGAAAATCGACTTTCCTGCGCTGTCTGAATCGCATGAACGACACGATCCCGGGCACAAAATTGGATGGTCAGATCTTGATCGATGATATGGACATCTACACCACGGGGCTTGATCCGGTGGACTTGCGGCAGAAGGTGGGGATGGTGTTTCAAAAGCCAAATCCGTTCCCACAGAGCGTCTATGACAACGTCGCCTTCGGCCCTCGCATCATGGGGCTCGTTCGTGGACATGTGGATGAGGAGATGCGTGTGGAGGCTTCTTTGAAGCAGGCGGCCTTATGGGATGATGTAAAGGATCACCTTCAGGATAACGCTCTGGGTCTCTCACTAGGTGAGCAGCAGCGTTTATGTATTGCACGGGCGCTCGCCGTCGAACCTGAGATCATCTTGATGGACGAACCGACCTCTGCGTTAGATCCGATCGCTACGCTCGAGATCGAAAACTTAATGACCAGATTGAAGGACGATTACACAATCGTCGTGGTTACCCATAATATGCAGCAAGCGGCGCGGGTGTCGGATATGACCGGGCTGTTCTGGCTGGGTGAACTGGTCGAGTTCAACAAAACGAAGCAGATCTTCACCAGACCGGAAGAAGAACGCACCGAAGCTTATGTGACCGGCCGGATTGGATGACCCTGGAGGAAGGGGCGAGCATGGAAAGCAGCCTACGTGCACGATACGATCGAACCTTCAGCGGGATCGTTGACGCGATCCTGAAGATGGGTTCGATGATCGAGGAAGCAGTTCAAAATGCGATCAACAGCCTGCAGAACCGGGACACCGCGCTGGCCCAGGAAGTCGTGGAGCGTGATGCGGAAGTGAACGCGCTCCGCTTCGAAATTGAGGAAGCCTGTCTGGCGTTAATTGCTACCCAACAGCCAGCTGCCGGCGACCTCCGGGCAGTCATCGCCGCGATGAACATCGTCGTCGATCTCGAACGCATGGGAGACCATGCATCAGGAATCGCCAAAACGGTGATCCGGATGGGTGACCAGCCGTTGCTGAAACCCTTGATTGACATTCCCCGCATGGCGAAGCTGGCCGTCGAAATGCTGCGCGGGAGCCTGAAGGCGTTTGTCGACGTCGACCCGGAGGCGGCCCAAGCGATTGCTCCGCGTGATGAGGAGATGGATTTTCTCTATCGCGCCATCTTTGAGGAGCTCGTGGAGATCATGGCTCGCAATCCGCAGGGTGTCGAGCGGGCGACCTACCTGCTCTGGACGGCGCACAACCTCGAGCGCATCGGCGACCGGGTCACGAATATCGCCGAGCGGGTCGTGTTCATGAGCACTGGGGATGTGGAAGAACTGAACGTCTGAATTCTGATCTGATCCGCTTGTGATGAGAAGACCCTGCGGGGTCTTTTTAATTTGACGGGATTGTCAGGCGATGTGACGTTTGGCGTGTCCGGTTGTGATCCCCTACCTGCAGTTGTGTCGTATAATGTGGATCACAATCCAATTGATCAGCCTTCGGGGCAGGGTGCGAGCAGATCGCTTTATTCCCGACCGGCGGTGAGAGCCCGCGAGCGCGAAATGCGCAGGATCCGGTGAAACTCCGGGGCCGACGGTATAGTCCGGATGATAGAAGGCGAGCGACCCGCGCATAAACGCGTCGGGTCGCCACGTGATGCTCCGGAGATATTCTTCTTCGGAGCTGTTTATTTTGGGAGATGATGATCTCCTGATCCTGCCCCGTGAATGCTGCGGGGTTCTTTTATGGCCATCTGGGAGCATCGTTCAAAATCAGTCAGTGGGGCACGGAACGGCAAACGCCAGATCCGTTATGCTCTCTGGACGATCCCACTCTCAATTTTGAGTGCCTATTTACTGTGGGAAGCCGCCAGCCGGTGGAGCGGCCTTCCGGCGTTCATCCTGCCAGCGCCTGCGGCGGTCGCGCGCAGGTTGTGGGCTGCCCTCCAGGACGGCAGCCTGCTGCGCCATACCAGCACCACCCTGGCAGAGATCCTTGGCGGCTTATCGCTGGGTTTTATCTTCGCAACATCGCTGGGTTATCTGCTGGCTAAGTCAAAAACGGTGGAGCGCATTCTATCACCCTACATCGTCGCATCACAGTCGATCCCGGTCGTCGCGATCGCACCACTGCTCGTGATCTGGTTCGGGCCGGGACGCATATCGAAGGTCATGATCAGCGCGTTGATCGTCTTCTTCCCGATCCTGATTAATACCATCGTCGGCGTTCGATCTGTTCCGCAGGACCTGTACGATCTCATGCGATCGCTGCGGGCGACGCGCTGGCAGATCTTCACCAAGCTGGAGATACCCGCTGCGATGCCGGTCCTGCTCGGTGGTCTTAAAATCGGTGCCACGCTATCCGTCATCGGTGCGGTTGTGGGCGAATTGGTCGGCGCCGACCAAGGGCTTGGTTTTTTGATCAACGTCGGTCGTGGTGTCTACGACACGACCCTGGTCTATGTCGCAGTGATCACGCTGGTCGTCCTGGCGCTAACGTTGTTCACGTTCGTCGCTGCGCTGGAGTGGTGGTTCCTGCGCTGGCGGGAACCACCAGCAGGTTACTAGAAAGGAATCCATCATGAGGCGTATCTTCTATCTGTCCATGTTGCTCGTCGTGCAGCTGCTCGCGGCCTGTGGGTCCGGATCCCCACTGGTTGATGCAGCCGATCCGCTCGAGACCGTCACCCTGACGATGGGATACCGGCCAGATGTGCAATTCGCGCCGATGTATGTTGCGGTCGTGAAAGGGTACGCCGCGCAGGAAGGTCTGGCGATCGAGTTCAATCACCTGGCGGAGACGGAGGCGGTCCAGCTCGTCGGCGTTGATGAGCTGCAGTTCGCAATCGTCTCCGGAGAGCAGGTCCTCCTGGCGCGGGCGCAGGGCTTGCCGGTCGTGTATGTCATGGCCTGGTGGCAGGATTACCCGGTGGCCGTCGCGGCTTCCAAGGAGAGCGGAATCCTCGAACCGGGGGATCTCGAGGGCAAGCGCGTGGGCATCCCGGGACTTTTCGGCGCTTCCTATATCGGGTTTCGAGCCTTGCTCGATTCGGCGGATCTCACCGAGGATGACGTCCGACTCGATTCGATTGGATACACACAGGTGGAAGCGCTGTCGCAGGGGCTCGACGATGCAGTCGTCATTTACGCCAATAACGAGCCGGTGCAGCTTGAAGAGCTGGGTATCCCTGTAAACGTGATCAAGGTCGCTGATTATGTACACCTGGCTTCGAACGGCCTCATCACGAACGAGAAAACGCTGCGTGAGCGGCCAGACCTGGTACGGCGCATGGTGAGCGCGCTCGCGCAGGGTGTTCAGGCGACGATTGCCGATCCGGATGGTGCTTACGAGATCTGTGGTCTCTATGTCGAGGGACTGACGGAAGCCAATACCGATGTTCAGCGCGCGATCCTCGAGCGCAGTTTGCCATTCTGGCAGAACGAGACGATCGGGTTCTCCGATACGGCTGCCTGGGAAAACATGCAGACTGTACTTCTGGATATGGGGCTGCTGACCGAACCGCTGCAGTTGGAAGATGCTTTCACAAATGAATACCTTCCCTGAGTGATGACGTCAAACGCGGCGATCCTCCATGCTGAGAGCTTGTACGTCACCTTCCCCGATGGTGATCTTGGTCTGCGCGTCCTGGAAGATATTTCCTTCGATGTGAAAGCGAACGAATTTGTATGCATCGTGGGGCCTTCCGGATGTGGAAAGACGACCTTGCTGCGGGTCCTGGGTGGATTGCTGGAGCCAAGCAGAGGCGCAGTGATCTTCGAAGGCCAGGCTCTGGCGCGCCCACGCCGCCGGATCGGTTTTGTCTTCCAGGAATCAAACCTGATGCCCTGGCGGTCGACGGTCGACAACATTTGCCTGCCGCTGGAGATAACCGGAGCTTCGCCGGAGTTTATTCGAAAACGCTGTGAGGAACTGATCGATCTGGTCGGGTTGGTGGGGTTTGAGGAGAGCTTGCCGCGCGACTTATCGGGCGGGATGGCGCAGCGCGTGGCGATCGCACGCGCCCTCGCCCACCAGCCGGATCTGCTGCTGATGGACGAGCCATTCGGTCAGCTGGACGCGCTGACCCGCGAAAGAATGGGGACGGAGCTGCTGCGCATCTGGGAGGCTTCGAAGAGCACCGTCGTGATGGTCACGCATTCGATATCTGAAGCCGTTCTGCTCGCTGACCGGGTTCTGGTCCTGAGCGCCCGTCCCGCCTCGATCGTGCTCGACCTCTCGGTCAGGCTCACGCGGCCGAGATCTCTGGAGCTGACCTACACGCGGAGGTTCGGGGATTTAGCCGCGAAAGTGCGCGGCGCGATCCAGAGCACATGATTCAGGTAAAACTAGAAACAAAGAGCCCGCGATTTCGCGGGCTCTTTTGGTTTGTGCAAATCTCGACCTATTCTTCTTCAGATCCCCGGGATTGTTTGCGCGCTCGGCGTTTGATGACAAACCAGCGGATAACCCAGAACGGCAGCGATAGCAGGAAGAGGATCGGGAGCACAAGGATCACAAACCAGATTGCGGCGTCGGCAAGAAATTGGAACGCCCGGATGACGGTCTCGAAGGCTTCTTTTGCCGTCCCTTCGGGCTGCCAGCGACCGATCTGCAGCGGTTGCGAGACGACATCCGGCAGCAGCTCGATCGTGACGGCTGAAAGCCTCGCCGATTGTTCGAAATACTGCATGCGACCCTTGATGATTTCGATCTCCTCACGCACCTGGCGCAGGCTCTCGTAAACCCGCAGCACATCTTCGGCTTTGGTGAGTGAGCCCATGATCTCGCGCAATTCCTCTTCTGCAGCTTCAAGGTTTCGCAGGCGGGACTGCAGGTCCGTGTACTCCTGGGTGACATCCTCCCCGCTGATGTTTTCCGAGCGTACCTCGACCGCGCCGGCTTTGATCTCAGACAGCGCTTCGTTCAATCGCTCAGCCGGGATGCGCACCGTGATGCTGGCGCGGGTGGCGCGCACACCCTGATCGAATGTTGATTCGTAGACGTTTGAGGAGACGACGAAGCCGCCCATCGTTTCGGCGAGTGCGCTGATCTCTGCAACAGAATCCGCGGGGCTCTCCACAACAAGTGTGAGGTTAGCATTGCGGATGACCAGTCGTTCCTCAACCTGGTTTTGGGAGGCGCGGTCGGCGCTGAATGTCGAACGCCCTGGTTCCGCCGATTCTTCAAAGGCCATGTCGCTTACGGCGACGCCCGGCATGGTCTCAAGCTCGGGGGCCGAGGCTGGATAGGATGCGCCTGCACAGGCGCTGATGACGAACATTGTGATGATTATCAAGACGATCGGTAGAATTTTTTTCATGGTGTGGCTACTCCCATCTTAGTGTTTGACCTGCTACCCATAAAGACGGGAAAAAGGGAAAATTTGTTCCCGGCTACCAGCCGCCGATCAACCGCAGCGCCTGTCGTTCGGGTAAACCAGCCTCAAGAATGCGCAGCTGCACTTCGTTAACGTTGTACTCCGCTCTGCACATCTCCCAGGTTTCATCCTCCGTATCGAGCATGGCAAACGAGGCGCGCGGGTCGCCGTCGCGCGGCTGGCCAACCGAACCCGGGTTGAGGATCATGCGCGGGGAGAGCGGCATCGCTTCATCCCATTGAATCGGGCGCAGCGAGGCGTAGGACGTGTCAAATGGCCGCTGAAAAATCAGTGGAAGGTGTGAGTGGCCGACCAGCGCGTAGTCTGTTTTCATCGCCTCGAAATTGCGATCCGCCGTGACGGGATCGAGGATGTATTCCCATACGGGTTGGTTGGGGCTGCCGTGGGCGAGCGTGAAGTTATCCATCGTGACCCGGCTCGGGAGGGTGTCGAGGAAGGCGCGAGTTTGATCGGTCAGTGCGGATTCGGTCCATGCGATGACGGATCCAGCATCGCGGTTGAACCTCGATCGGGGGATCTGTCCCATCGCGGCCTGGTCGTGGTTTCCGATCAGGCAGACCAGTTCTTCCAGCCGGCTCACACGCTCCACGCACTCATTCGGGTCGGGTCCGTAACCCACAAGATCGCCCAGGCACCAGACGGCGTCATGAGTTGGCGCCGCATCCAGCACAGCTTCGAGCGCGGTGAGGTTTGCATGAATGTCAGAGATGACGAGCACGCGCATGGGGACATGTTAACACTTTCCACTGTGGAATGGAAGTAGTACTGCAGGCGTCATTGCTTGTAGGGCCCTATCCGCTGGCGTATAATCGCGGGTCAAGATGCCGATTTTAGAAGGACAGAGCCTCGATTTCCTGAGCCACAGCCCGGAGCAAACCCGGCGGTTTGGTGTTCGCCTGGGCGAATTTCTGGAGCCCGGGCATATTGTGGGTCTCGCCGGGGATCTCGGTTCAGGGAAAACCACGATGGTCCAGGGTATCGCCAGGGGCTGGGGGGCGCTTGATCCGGTCACCAGCCCTACATACGTCCTGATCAATGAGTACCGCCGCGCCGATCGGGGCGTGTTCTACCACGTCGACGCGTTCCGGCTTGAGAACGCCACCGAAGCGATGCTGCTTGGGCTCGAGGAGCTGTTCGACGGTCGCGGCCCGATGGTTATTGAATGGCCGGAACGCATTCTACCCATCCTGCCTGAAGAGCGGCTGTGGATTGACCTGCGGTGGGTCGATGAGCTGCGCCGCGGCCTGCGCGTAACGGTGAACGGGCTGCGCTACGAACGCCTGCTGGATGATTTCCGCCAGGCGGCCTTTGGGAAGTGACGATGCTGCTGGCGATTGATACCTCGACACGCATGACCGGGATTGCGCTCTATGACGGCGAGCGGGTGCTGGCAGAGTGCACCTGGCTGGGGCCGGGATACCAAACTGTCGAGCTCGCCCCTCAGATCGGCTTGCTCCTGCGCAGGGCGGGGCGCAGCACCGCAGATGTGGGCGCGGTGGCGGTCGCCACCGGACCGGGTTCATTTACCGGCCTGCGGATCGGGTTGGCGCTGGCGAAAGGCCTGGCGCTTTCCGGCAGCCGTGATTTGATCGGCATCCCCACCCTGGATGTCATGGCCCGGGCTCAACCGAAGGTGGAAACGCGCCTTTACGTCCTGGTCGAGGCCGGACGGGGTCGTGTGGCCGGTATGTGGTACAGATGGGGTCGCGGGGGCTGGCAGCCCGACGGTGATTTGGAACTGGTCAGCCTGACGGAGCTGCCCGAGGTGTTCACGGAAGAAGCCCATATTTGCGGCGAGATCAATAAGGAGATCAGAAAGCTGCTTCGCAAAGTGGCGCACCTCCATCAGGCCTCGCCTGCAAGCTGCCATCGGCGTCCGGGATATTTAGCGGAAATGGGCTGGGAGCGCTGGCGCAAGGGCGAGCATTCCGACCCCAAGACGCTCTCACCAATCTACATATCCACCGGTTCGGATGGCGGTGTTTGATGGGGCCTAATCGACTGGGCATCCGCAAGATGACCGCGGATGATATTCCAACCGTTCTTGAGATCGATCACCAATCGTTCCCGGTTCCATGGTCAGAACGGACGTACCGGCTGGAGCTGACCGGCAACCCTTCAGCCCATTTTTTTGTCGCTGAGCTCTCTTCCGGGGGCACGGCGAAGGTGGTAGGCTATCTGGGTTATTGGCTGATCGTGGACGAAGCCCACATCAGCACACTGGCAGTAGCTCCCGGAATGCGTCGACGGGGGATCGGAAAACAGCTGCTTAAAACAGCATTTCGCTCGGCGGGGAGACAGGGAGCGGACCGCGTCTCGCTGGAGGTGAGGGCGTCGAATGCAGACGCAATCAGGATGTACGAGAGCCTGGGATTCGAGCTGCACTCTCGAAAACCCGAATATTATCGGGATAACGGTGAGGACGCGTTGGTCATGATCTTGTATGATTTGTTGGGATGGATCGAGGGGGTTCGGGAGGTTTAGCGTGGGCGCGAAGGATCAATTGGAAGCCGTCGCTGCGGAGGTGGTGGTTTGCAAAGATTGCAAACTGCATCTTTCGAGAAAGAATGCGGTCCCTGGCGAAGGGCCCGCCAGGGCGGAATTGATGTTCATCGGGGAGGGGCCGGGATTCCACGAAAACGAGCAAGGCAAGCCCTTTGTGGGTGCGGCCGGCCGCTTTCTGGAGGAGCTGCTCGAAGGAATCGGGATGAGCCGTGAAGAAGTGTTCATCGGCAACGTGGTTAAGTGCCGGCCTCCAGGCAATCGCGATCCTGAACAGCAGGAGATCGAAGCGTGCGCAAAATATCTCGAACGCCAGATCGATGCGATCGACCCGAAGGTGATCATCACGCTCGGCCGGTTTTCAATGGCCCGCTATTTTCCTGACGCAAAAATTTCCAGGATCCATGGTCAGCCAGCCGAGATCGACGGCCGCTTGATCGTACCTATGTTCCACCCTGCCGCTGCGCTTCACCAACCGTCATTGCGCGAAGTGGTTGAGGCTGATTTCGCCAAACTCCCTGCGCTGATTGCGGGTGAGGCTTCTGTGCAGGAAGCCGAAGACGCCCCGCCATCGAATCCGGAACAACTCAGTCTGTTCTAGCGTTTCATCCCTCTCTGGAGAATTTACCGATGACAGCTAATCAAAAAATTGCCATGCCGCCTGCAGCAAAGTCGCTCCTGGAGCGATTCGCACGCAGCGATGCCACGATCGGAGTGATCGGGCTCGGTTATGTTGGATTGCCATTGGCGGTTGTCCTCGCCGATGCGGGCTACAAAGTAATTGGCCTGGATGCGGATCCCGGAAAAGTCAACGCGGTTAATGAGGGTCGCAGCTACATCGAGGATGTGCCAACCGATGTGTTGGCAAAACATGTCGACTCCGGCCTGTTGAGAGCGACGACGGACTATCAAGACCTGCGCGAGGTACAGGGTATCAGCATCTGTGTGCCCACCCCGCTGCGTAAAACCGGCGATCCCGATCTTTCGTTTATCGTTTCGGTCGCCGAGTCGCTCAAATCGATCCTGCACCCTGAAATGGTCGTGGTGCTCGAATCAACGACCTATCCGGGTACCACACGCGAGATGGTCCAGCCGGCGCTTGAGTCAGGCGGTCTGATCATCGGAGAGGACATTTTCCTGGCCTTCTCGCCCGAGCGGGTGGACCCCGGTCGCGAGGATTGGACGACGGTGAACACCCCGAAAGTGATCGGCGGCATCACGTCGATTTGCACGAAAGTCGCCGGCGCGATGTATGGTCAGGCTATGGAGGTCGTCGTTGAGGTCTCGTCGACAGAAGTCGCGGAGATGGCCAAATTGCTCGAGAACACGTTCCGGGCGGTGAACATCGGGTTGGTGAATGAACTGGCGTTGATGTGCGAGCGCCTGGGGATCGATGTGTGGGAGGTGATCGAGGCGGCCGCCTCGAAGCCTTTCGGGTACATGAAGTTTACGCCCGGCCCCGGGTTGGGCGGACACTGCATTCCGATCGACCCGCTGTACCTCTCGTGGAAATTGAAGAGCGTCAAGTACAACGCGCGCTTCATCGAACTGGCGAGCGAAATCAATACAAACATGCCGCGCTACGTGATCCAGCGTGTGCAGAGCGTGTTGAACGAGGCCGAGCGGTCGATCAAGGGGTCGAAGATCCTCGTGCTCGGCGCGGCGTACAAGCCGGATGTATCCGATGTGCGCGAATCTCCGGCGCTGGATGTGATCGGCATGCTGCGCGAGCAGGGCGCCCAGGTGCAGTACTACGATCCGCACGTCCCGGACCTCGATCACGAGGGCTGGCGCATGCAGTCGATCGGGGATCCCTTCGATGTTCTGGGAGATATGGATCTCGTCGTGCTGATCACGGACCATGCCGATTTCGAATATGGGCGCATCGCGAAAGAGGCGAAATTGATTTTCGACACCCGCAACGCGTTCCGCACGCGTGAGTTGTCGGGCGAGCATATCGAGACGATGTGATGGGAAACTACTTTGTAACTGGCTGTGCAGGGTTTATCGGGGCGTATGTTGTCAAACGGCTGCTCGCCGACGGGCATTCGGTCGTGGGCGTCGACAATCTTAATGACGCCTATGACCCGCGCCTCAAGGATTGGCGTCTGGGGCGTCTGGGCCAGCGGGAAAATTTCGTCTTTGAGAAAGTGGATATCGTCGATCTGGACCCGCTGCGAACAGCATGGGGTGATCGCAAATACGACGGCGTGATCAACCTGGCGGCGCGAGCCGGCGTGCGCCCCAGCGTGCGCATGCCGGGCGTGTACTATGAGACCAATCTGCTGGGCGCGTTGAACCTGCTCGAGCTTGCCAAAGAACATTCCGTGCCGAAGTTCGTCCAGGCGTCCACATCGAGCCTCTACGGTTTGAACAACCCCCGGCCCTACAGGGAAGACGCGGATACGAGCCAGCCGCTCTCGCCGTATGCCGCCTCGAAGGGGGCGGTGGAGTCGCTCTGCCATTCTTATTCGCATTTGCACGGCATGGACATCAGCGTGCTGCGATATTTCACGGTTTACGGCCCGGCCGGCCGTCCGGATATGAGCATCTTCCGCTTCGTGCAGTGGATCGCCGAGGGGCGCCCGCTGATTTTATATGGAGATGGGGAGCAGGAGCGAGATTTTACGTTCGTGGAGGACATCGCCCACGGGACGGTCGCGGCGCTGCGGCCGATGGGTTACGAGGTTATCAACCTGGGCGGCGACCGGCCGGTGAAGATAAACACGTTGATTAAGATGATCGAGGCCCGCCTGGGCAAAGAGGCGGTTATCGAGCAGCACGCGCCGGCGCCTGGCGATATGCCCGCCACGTGGGCCGATATCCGCAAGGCGCATGAGCTGCTGGACTGGCAGCCACAAATGAACCTGGAGCAGGGGCTGGATCTGACCGTCGCCTGGTATTTGCAAGAGCGTGACTGGGCGCAAACGGTCGTCACCGCCGACTAGCGCCATGCTGCGATCATTGATCCGCAGGGGCACGGGCGTGCTCCAGCGCCTGCTCTCACACCCACTTCTCCGGCGGGTGATCCGCAACACCGGTTACCTGTTCAGCGCGCAGACGATCGCGGCTGGGCTGAGCATGGGGCAGGGCATCATGACGGCGCGCTTGCTTGGTGTTGAAGGCGCGGGTCTGGTGGGCATCATCACCCAGTTCTCGAGCAACGTAAACCGCTTGCTTTCCTTTCGGATGAGCGAGCTCGTGGTGAGCTACGTCGGAGAATATACGGCCGAGGGCCGCCCACGGCACGCCGCCGCGATCTACAAAACATCTGCGCTGCTGGAAATTATCGCTTCGGTGGTTGCCTACGGGTTGATCGTTACGTTTGCCGGCCTGGGTGCGCGTTTGTTCGCGCATGACGCCTCATTGGCGCCGCTGTTCGCGCTCTACGGACTCGCCATATTGGCCAATTTCGCCGTGGAGAGCAGCACCGGGTTGCTGCAGTTCTTTGACAAGTTCAAATGGATCGCCTATCTGACGGTCGGGCAGAGCATCTTGACGATCGTGCTGATCGGCAGTGCGTTCTTGAGCGAAGGCGGTTTGAGGGAAATCATCATCGCCTATATGGTTGGGAAAATTGTGTGGGGGATCGGGATCACCGGCGTGAGCATGTGGGTCGCGAGGCAGCAGTGGGGGGCGGGTTGGTGGAGGGCGCCGATCGCGCTGCTGCGTGATCGCAGGCGTGATCTGGTGCGTTTCGCGGTGAGCACGAACATCTCCGGAACATTGACGCTGGTCACGCGCGACAGCGACGAACTCTGGCTGGGCGCAATCACTTCACCGCTACAGGCTGGTTATTACAAGATCGCCAAGGCGATCGTCAACATTATTTTGATCCCTGTGAACCCGTTGATCAGCACAACCTACCGTGAGGTGGCTAACGAGGTCGCCAATCGGCGGTGGGTGAACGTGCGCTACCTGCTGCGCAGCGGCAGCCTGATCTCGGCTGCCTGGACGCTGCCAGCCGCGCTTGGCCTGGTGATCTTCGGGCGCTGGGTGATCGGGTTGTATGGCGCCGAGTTTCTGCCGACCTCCTATATCAGCCTGATGATCATGTTGGTGGGAGTGGTCGCGGTGAACATCTTCTACTGGAATCGTTCCGTGCTGCTTCCGCTGGGCCGGCCGGATTACCCCACCAAGGTACAGGCAGTTGCAGCGGTTTTGAAGGTGATCGGGATTGTGCTGTTGGTTCCAGGGATGGGCGCGATCGGTATGTCGATCACGCTTTCGGCGATGTTCCTGTTCAGCGCGGTGGTGCTGGTGTGGAAGACGTACAGCGAGATCCGGCGGGTCGAGGGGGCTGTAGAGGCGGCGGGAGGCCAGGCCTGATGCGCATCACGTGTATTGCCGCATCGCAGATCCCGTCCCGAACGGCGAATTCGATGGAGGTCATGAAAGTCTGTCAGGCGTTCGTTGAGCTGGGCCATTCCGTTCGATTATGGGTGCCCGGACGAGATCCTGCCGAAGAAAGGCAGCTCCTCAAGAGTAATTACGGATTGAGGGTTGAATTTCCGATCACGTGGATGCCTGCCAGCCCGCTCTTGCGGCGCTATGACTTTTCGTTCCATGCGGTCCGCCAGGCGCAGCGGTGGGGCGCAGAACTCTATTACTGCTGGCCGCTTCAGGCGGCGGCATATTCCTCAATGAGAAATCTGCCAACCGTCGTTGAGATGCATGATTTGCCGAAAGGACGGCTTGGCCCGCGACTGCTGCGGCGGGCGCTCAAGGGAAGTGGATTGAAGCAGGTGATGCCGATTACGCGGGCGCTCAAGACCTGTCTGAGCGGGGAATACGGCGCTCTGTTCGATGAAGTCGGTTCTGTTGTGCTTCCGAGCGGTGTGGACCTGTGGCAGTACGAAAATTTGCCGGGTCCGGCGGAAGCGCGCGCTGAATTGGGACTCAGGGATTCAATCACCGCAGGCTACACCGGTCACCTCTATGAAGGCCGTGGAATGAACATGCTCCTGGAGCTCGCTGAACGATGCCCTGAGATCCAGTTTATCTGGGCCGGCGGCGAGCGGGAGACCGTCGCGCAATGGAAAGACCGCATCGCTGCGCAGGGATTGGGCAATATCATCCTGCTTGGCTTTGTGGAAAACCGGCGCCTGCCAATGGTACAGGCTGCTTGTGAGGCCTTGTTGATGCCCTACGAGCGGCGGATCTCCGTCAGCAGCGGCGGGGACACGGCGCGCTTCGCCAGCCCGATGAAATTGTTTGAGTATTTAGCCAGCGGCAGAGCGATTCTCTCAAGTGACCTTCCTGTATTCCGAGAGGTGCTCAACGAATCGAATTCGATTCTGCTGCCTCCAGAAGACGTTGTGGCATGGTCCAGCGCATTGAAAGATCTGATGAGGGACGAAACACGCAGGCGACAGCTCGCAAGGCAGGCCCGCGCAGATGCGAGCATGTATGACTGGCGTGCACGGCAGGAAACTGTGTTGAATGCGCTGGGGGCATCCCATGCTGTATGAGATCGGACGCCGGTTTCGTAGTCTGCAGAGCAAGCCGGCCTCGTTTTGGTTTGCGGCACTGCTCGGGATCGGGCTGGTGGTCCGGATCGCATTGCTCTTGACCTACCAACCGGTCGCTTACGGCGACACAAATTCCTATTTCAGATTAGCCCAGGCAATCGCGGGGGTTGGTGAGCGCGGTTATGACGGCACGCGGGTGCCAGGTTATCCAGCCTTTGTGGCGTTACTGGGAATTCAGGAGCGCCCGGTTTGGATCGCGCAACTGGCGCTCGGCCTCGCGATCTCGCTCCTGCTTTTCTGGATGACCTGGAAGACAACAGGTCGGCCGGAGGCGGGTTTCCTCGTCGGCGCGCTTTACACGCTCATCCCGGGGCAATTTCTGTTTGAATCCAATCTGCTCACCGAGACGTTGACGACGTTCTTTATCGTCGCGAGCTTCACGGTTTTTCTTGCCATCCGTCGCAGCCCTTCAACCGGGTGGTCGATTGCTCTCGCATTTGTCCTTGGCTTTACCAGCACCGCTGTCGGCTTAACGCGCCCGCTGTTCTTTCCACTGACCGTGTGGCTCTTGCCGTTTGTGTGGTTTGGATCAGCTGCGACAATCCGGGACCGGCTGGTGATTACAGGGGCGTTTGCGCTCCTGCCCTTGCTGATGCAGGGAGGCTGGTTAGGTTACATGCAGAGCCACTGGGGTGTATTCTCGCCGACCGCGATGGCAGGGTACAGCATGGTGCAGCACACCGGGGAGTTCTTCGAATATCTCCCGGATGAGTACGCTGCGATTCGGGATACCTATCTGGAGTACAGGGCGATTCAGGTCGCGGCGCGCGGCGTGCAGATAAACACGATCTGGGAGGCGATACCGGCTATCTCCAAAGCGTCCGGACTTGGTTTTTACGATCTTTCACGGAAGGTGCAGGAACTCTCCTGGTTGTTGATCCGGGACCACCCGCTTCTCTATGCGCGCAATGTGCTTGAAGGCTGGCTCTGGTTCTGGAAGGCGCCGGTCTACTGGCGGCCAGATATGTTTTCATCCGAGATCATCGGTCAGGTGATGGCTGTGCTTGCCCTCGTTGGGCGGGGCATATCCGTGCTTGCCAACTTCGTCTTCCTGATCCTGAGTGCAGGTGCAGTCTTATCTCGCAAAGTGCGCTCCTGGGTTAAAATCGATGCCATGCTGGTCGCAACAGGCGGCTTCGTGCTCCTGTCTTCGGTTCTGCAGACCTTTCTGGATCACGGGGATAACCCGAGATTTCTCGTACCGCTCCAGATGGTTGTCATATATGTTGTCGTGCGCGCATGGGTGGGGCCGGAACCCAGAAAAGCAACGCTGTGAAACATCTGCGATCAAGACTTTCTTTTCAAATCCTGATCGGTCTCCTGGGTGCGGCCCTATTGGGCTTGCTCCTGCCATTCGCTGATGGTCATGGACTGACCTTCCGGGCATGGAGCGCGTATTTCACACTCTCAGCGCCCTCGATCGTAGTGTTCCTCATCGTGTGGTCGGCACTCAGAAAGAACCTTAACGCGCCAACCTGGCTGGTCGCAGTCGTATTCACGGCCTGGCTCCTGAGACTCGGGGTCGGGTTTGCCCTTAATCGCGCCCTGCCTGATTACGGGAATGGGGAAAAGGCTGAACGGGCAGAGCGTGCCGGCTATGTATATTGGGACGCTTATAAGCGTGACACAGATGCCTACGACCGGGCACGCGGAGATCTCCCGCTGATCGCAGCATTCACCGACCCAAAGGTGAGCGACCAGTACGGCGGCATGATCTTCACCAGTGCCTGGATCTACCGTTACCTTGACACTGGGCAGCATCGACCGACTCTTCCGGTGACCCTATTCTCTGCGCTGGGCGCCCTTTCGGTGTTATTCACCTGGGGTTTCGCCCGTAATGTTTTCGACGAGCGGGTCGCGGGCATGGCCGCCTGGGTGGTAGCTCTCTATCCCGAGGCTGTGCTCCTGTCAGCCTCGCAGATGCGCGAGCCTTTCCTGATGACTGGCTTTGCCATGGGATTGTTCGGGTACTCTCAGTTGAGATCCGAGAGAGAAAAATCCGGGTCGTTCTGGCTCGCGATATCAGCTCTCATGCTGATCCTGCCGATCTCACCTCCTTTCTTAGTGCCCTTTATATTGATGCTGCTTGGGCTCTGGTTCTGGGAAACCAGGCGGCTGCCCAAGGCATTCTGGATTGTGGCCCCTCTTATTGCCTTGCTTCTGTTGGCAGCCGGGATCTTCGTCGCCCAGTCATGGGCCGGTCTGGAAGCGATTGGGGGCACGCCAATACAAGTGATTACATCTTGGCTCGATAATCTCACCGCGCAGTGGCGCGTTACACAGGTAGCATCCCAATCCGATTGGATGGATACGATCACAGATTTTCTCCCCGGCTCGCTTCAGGTGCCATTTCTTGTACTCTTTGGACTGGTGCAGCCGTTCTTGCCGGCCGCGCTGGCAGCACCAGGCGCACCGGTCTGGAAAGCGCTGGCTATCTGGCGCAGTCTGGGTTGGTTTGCAATGCTGCCGCTCTTGATCTTCGCCACGTTCTGGTCACTGCGGAGGGACGTTTGGAAATCAACGACTTTCCTGCTCGTTTTATTTATCTGGATGTCGGCGCTGTTCGCCTCTTACAGAGCGCCCGGCTATCAATGGGACAACCCGCGCTACCGGGCGGTGTTGATATCGATCCAAGCGGTGATAATCGCCTGGGGGTGGGTCGCGGCGAAGCGCTCCAACACCCGCTTACTGAGACATGTGCTGATCCTCTTTGGCGGCAGCACGTTGATCTTTACCTACTGGTACCTTGGCCGTTATACTGGCCTGCCTGAAATAGGCCTGTTGACGAATTTTGGTCTTATCGCGGGCTTTGCAATTATCTATATCGTGGCGGTTTACGCACGATATCAGATCCGAGCGAAATCCGGGAGCTCTATAAAGTAGTGCAAGAAGACGTGTATAATTCAGCGATTGAATTTTAGATCGCGGATGGAGAGAAATGATGCCAAAGGCTTTGATCACTGGAATAACCGGGCAGGATGGATCCTATCTGGCCGAGCTTCTGCTGCATAAAGGCTACGAAGTCCACGGGCTGATCCGAAAAACGAGCACCTTTAACACGGATCGTATTGATCACATCTACCAGGACCCGCACAACGCCGATGTGCAGCTTCTGCTGCATTACGGCAATCTTTCCAACGGTGAACAGCTCACCAACATCGTCTACAACGTGCGCCCGGATGAGATCTACCACATGGGCGCGCAGTCGCATGTGAAGGTCAGCTTTGATATGCCTGAGTACACAGGCAACGTGACCGGACTGGGGACGACCCGCATCCTGGAAGCCGTGCGGCGGAGCGGCATCAAGACTCGCTTCTACCAGGCCTCATCGAGCGAGATGTTTGGCAACGCGCCGCCGCCGCAAAGCGAGGAGACGGTCTTCGAACCCCGCAGCCCGTATGCGATTGCCAAGGTCTACGCCTACTGGATGGTTGCGAATTACCGTGAGGCTTATGAAATGTTCGCTTCGAACGGCATCCTGTTCAATCACGAGAGCCCCCGCAGAGGTCCGACATTCCTCTCCAGGAAGGTCACCCGTGCTGTCGCCCGGATCAAGGCCGGCCTCCAGCCGAAGGTTTACCTGGGAAATCTGGATGCCCGGCGCGATTACGGCTACACGCCCGAGTATGTTGAAGTGATGTGGAAAATCCTGCAGCAGGACAAACCGGATGACTATGTGGTCGGCACGGGCGTCGCACCTACGATCCGTGAGTTTGTTGCTGAAGCCTTCGGGTACGCGGATATGGATTGGGAGGAGTACGTCGAGATCGATCCGCGCTACTTCCGCCCGACGGAGGTGGATTACCTGCTTGCGGATTCATCGAAGGCGAAGAAAGCCCTCGATTGGGAGCCCAAGATCACCTATAAGGAACTTGCGCGCATCATGGTCGATGCGGACCTGGAGGCAGTCGGTCTCGAGCCGATCGGTGAGGGGAAACAGCTCATGGAGTCGAATTTCGATGCATGGCATCGCTGGGATAGCGGCGTGACGGCTGTGCTGGCGAATGCGGGCAGGGGCATCGATTAGGATAGTTGTCGGAGAGGTTGCTACCCGTCTCTCGAATTGATTGGCAAACCATCTCGGGCTCAGAGCATACTTGGGTTTGATGATCTTCAAGAAAGTTTTCAATTGATTAGGTAGAACTATAAAGATCCCCTCTATCTGATGTCAAGAATGCCGTGAAAAGGTTTTTAAGCAATCCGCAAATTTCCAGAGTGATCTCCGGGGTGATTACGCTGGTTGGTTTTGGATTCTATATATTTCTAGCTTGGGGTCATTCTCACGGACAGGTTTCGGTTATTGATGAAGGGCTTTATTTATTCAAAGGTTATCTTTTTGCGACTGGCGAGTACCAGCCATTCCAGGACTTCGGGCCTCTTACGAACCACATGCCGCTTTCGTTCCTGATCCCTGGATATGTTCAAAGCTTGTTTGGACCAGGGGTTCGGACAGGCCGAATGATGGCAATAGCGCTTGGGCTGATCATGCTCTTTGGTTTGTGGTTGGTCACCAAGCGTATCAGTGGTCGTTGGTGGGCGTCGGCAGCGGTGTGGACAATCACCTTAAACTCTGCCCTGATTAAGGTTTATAGTCAAGCTGTCTCCCAGGTGATTGTCATATGTATGCTCGTGTGGGTGCTTGTCCTTGTAGCGGGTCAAAGCCGTTCTCAGTGGCAGATCTTACTCGGGGTTCTGCTATCCAGTATCTTGTTATTTACGCGCATTAACATGGCTCCGGTTCTTCCTATATTGATAGCTTATATTTTCTGGCAGTACGGAAAGAAGCTTGGCTTGATTGCCTTGATCTGGGGGTCTGCAGCAGTCATTATTGGCCATGCAGTGTACTGGCCGGATATTTTGAAACTGTGGGCGAGATGGATACCTGAGGGGTTTGGCCCTCTCCTTGCTCATTTTCGCCTGCCTTCTGATGTAATCCCTCTCTGGAATCCACAAACCCGAATGGTGAACCGCATCGATAGTTTGCAGTTAAGCCTGAAGATGCATCTCTTGTCTTTCGTCATTTTTCTGGGAACTTCAATGTTTCTATTAATTAGGGGCAACAAGGGTGAAGGCAACCGGGATATCGCTTCGACCTGGCTTATCATTGCGATCTTTGGGTCCCTCTTTCTCGCGCATGCTGCCGCTTCATTAGGATTGAATTATTGCGTATATTGTCTGCGGAACTACATGGCATTCTTTTCACCGATCGGATTGATCATCATTGGTGTATTTAGCCGAGAAATTTTCAGGATGGCTGCACCAACGAGATCCATGCTTGTTCTTGGGCTCGTTTCAGTTATCCCATTCATGCTTGGCTTTCCACTGGGGAGAGATCTCGTTGAGACCGTCTTGAAAACCGACGTGACGAGAATATCTGCGTTTTCTGTACAGCCTGGTACGCACGAGCTGAGCGTTCTGCTAAAAAAAGGGTCCGGATTGAGGGTAGAAGCTCTTACAACGGTGAGCCAACTAATTGTTTACGGGATCCTGCTTTTGGTTCCGTTGATCACAATATTAATCAGCTTGTTTGGCAAAAAACGAACCGATCATGATCATAATTCTCTGGCAGAAAGTATATTTTCAGGATTGGCGGCTTTATTGGTAATGGAGATGTTAATAGCTAATGTGTATTTCAGCACCGAATACAGTGATTTCGACTGTGGCGCGGATATTATCAAGGCGAACGAGGAAATTGGACAGTATCTAGAAAGTGAGGTTCCTGAAGGAAGCAGAGTTTATTGGGGGGTTGGTCGTTCGCCAATACCAATGCTTTACCTTCCCAATCGAAAAATATATCCATCACAATTGAACGGTGACTATACCTTTATGTTATCCGGCGAATCCGAGGTCCTTGAAAGGTTCGGATATTGGGATGCACAGCTTGCTCGATCCTGGCTCGTCGAGGCGGATTATGTCCTGGTCGAAGAGAGGGTGTATTCAGATATTCGCTTTCTTGGATTCGATGAGAAGCGCTACTATGAGATGACCCGTACACGGCCAACCAATCCGTGTAGGGCAGATTCATCAATCCTGATATTTCGGAACCTTCAAGGGTTAGAATAATGTTCGCGAATTGATTGTGTATAAGAGGAGAGAAGGACTGATTGAATGCACGCTAATCTGCCCCCAAATTCCTGGACTATACGAGGCAAAGCTTTGGTAAGGAGAGCCACTTGAAAGTATCAATTGTCGTTCCGGTCTTTAACGAGGTTGAAACTGTATCTCTGCTGGGGGAGGCGCTTTATAATGCATTACAGGGGATTGACTATGAGATCCTGTTTGTCGATGATGGTTCTACAGATGGCAGCTTAGAAGCGTTGAAACGGATTATTGATACTCATCCAGAGACGATGCGAGTCATTGAGTTCCGTCGGAATTTCGGGCAGACCGCAGCCATGGCAGCTGGGATCGATCACTCGACCGGTGATGTGATTGTAACGATAGACGCGGATCTCCAGAACGACCCTGAAGACATCCCGAAGCTGATTGAGAAGATCGACGAAGGTTATGATGTTGTTTCCGGTTGGCGGGTCGACCGGAAAGACAATTTCGTAAGGAGACTTCCATCGCAAATCGCGAACTGGATCATCTCTAAAGTAACGGGTGTGGATTTGCACGATTACGGGTGCACCCTGAAAGCGTACCGCAGGGAGGTGCTGGAGGGCTTCCATCTCTACGGCGAGATGCACCGCTTCATCCCTGCGTATGCCGGTTGGGTAGGCGCCAGGATTGTCGAGGTTCCTGTCCAGCATCATTCACGTAAGTACGGACAGGCGAAATACGGCCTGGAACGCACCGGCAAAGTCATCCTGGATTTGTTCACCGTAAAATTCCTGATCAGCTTCTCAAACAAACCTATCTATCTCTTCGGCGGCACCGGTTTGGTGTTAATCGCGTTGAGTATCATCGACCTGCTTGTGCTCGTCATGCGCAGGCTGACGGTCGGTGAGCATATGATCCGGTCGCCGTTGCTGCTGATGAGTGTGATGCTGTTCATTCTGGGGTTTCAATCGATCCTGCTTGGCTTGATCGCCGAGTTGATGGTGCGCACTTACTACGAATCGCAGTCGAAGGCGCCCTATTCGATCCGCTCTGTCTACCCTGATCATCAAGCACACTGATGGCATCGAAGACAAAGCGCGTTAGCGGCGGTACGATCCTGCGGACGCTGGGCAGCCTGATTTCGCTCGGGCTGCTTATCTATCTGATTGCCAGGCAGGGCTGGCGCGAGATCCTGGCGAGCTTTTCCGAAATCCCGGTCACCTTTCTGCTTGTTGCGATCGGATTAATGGTAATTTCGCGCGCCTCGATCTCGCTGCGTTGGTACGCGCTTATCCGATCTGTCAATCCCGATTTCTCCTACATTGAAAGCCTGCGCCTTACATTGGCCGGATTATTTGCGGCAAACTTCTTGCCGACTACGGTTGGCGGGGATGTCGTGCGCGCGGCGGGGGTCTTGCGCCGCTCCGAACACCGCATGGATGCGGTGACATCGATCGCCGCAGACCGTCTCGTGGGATTGTTGGGGATGGCCATGCTGGTTCCCTTTGGTCTGGTGGAGACATGGGATTGGTTTCTGGCGCAGTCACAGAGAGCGATGAACCCAGGAGGTGTTCACTCGTTGTCGGCAGCCGGGTTCTTTGGATCGGAAATTGTTCAGAGATTCATGGCGCGGCTCAAACGTGGCTTTTACTCGCTGGCAGCCTGGGCTCGCCGACCACGTGCTTTACTGACCGCATTGGGTTTCACGTGGATCCATCAACTTTGTCTGTTCACGAACGTCTGGCTGTTCTTGAACGGAATGAATGACCCGCTTGGCTGGTGGTCGATCGCGAGCCTGTGGAGCCTTTCATACTTTATTACCCTCATGCCATTTTCAATTGGCGGTCTGGGGATCCGGGAACTCTCAATCACGTTCATCTATCAGGAAATCGGCGGGATCTCTGTGGAGAGCGCGCTTACGCTGGCTGTGCTTCTGCGGGGACTGGACATCCTGGCGAGCATCCCGGGGGCGTTTTTCCTGCCCACCATCCTCTCTACTTTACGCAGCGAGGAATCTCTGTGAACTCGACGCACTCGATAGAGCTATCCGGGTTTCTGCCTGATGATACGAACCTGCGACGGTTGCGTCTGCTGCGCTTATTTCTCGGGATCACATTTGTGCTGGGCGTCCTTGCAGTCTCAGACCAGCGACAATTCGCAGACGAGGTCGCTGTCTGGGCTGTCTCGCCCGGTTGGCGATGGGCAATACGCATCGGGTGGATGCTGGTTTCCTCCATAGGGCTGATGTTCATCTCGACCTGGACGGAGGCACGGAAAATCTGGCTCCGGGTCATTGCTTTTAGCTTTGCGGTTACTGCGCGTCTTGGGTTCCTCCGAATTTTGCTTATCATCGGACTATCGCTGAGTTTTCCGCTTGTGCTGCTGGGTCCGTACGGTCGCTTCGTGCTGCCTTTTTTCCCACGGCTGCTGATCTTCTGGGGTTTGACTGCGGTTGGCGCCTGGACGGCGCACAGCCTTCACCCCTCGGCGCGGCCACTGCATGTCTTCGCCACGGTTGCGCTGGGCTTCGGGGTGATATACCGTGCATCCGTTTTCAGCGCAGATATAAGCACATACCCATTCTCGCTCGGCTGGTCCGAAGCGAGCCGCTATTATTACGCTTCGCTGTTTCTGTCAGAACGGATCTATGGCATATCTGTCCCGCCAAGCGTGCTTCACCCAACCCGCTACCTCATCCAGGCGGTGCCGTTCCTGATTCCGGGAGCGGGTCTGCTCGTTCATCGTTTGTGGCAGGTCGTCATCTGGATCGGGTTAACCGTACTGACGGGGGTTGTGCTCGCCCGCCGGCTCGACCTGCAAGCGAGATGGACGCGCTGGTCGCTCGTGCTCTGGGTCTACCTTTTCATCTTCCAGGGTCCGGTATGGTATCACCTGCTGGTGATGGTGATCTTCGTCGTGTGGGGGACCCGAACCCAGAAGCCCCTCATCACGCTCGGAGTGGTGATCCTGGCCTCATTCTGGGCGGGGATCAGCAGGGTGAACTGGATCCCGGTGCCGGCGATGATGGCGGCATTGCTGTATCTTCTTGAACGGAAAAAAGAAGGTCGGGGTTTATTGACCTACTTCGCCTGGCCCGCCGCATGGTTCATTGTCGGGAGTGCGGCCGGATTTGCCAGTCAGCGGCTTTATATTCTGATCTCAGGGAACGAGCCGGGGCGGTTTAGCTCCAGTTTCGAATCCCCCTTGCTCTGGTATCGTCTGCTGCCGAGCGGAACCTACCCATTGGGCGTCCTGCCAGGCATCATCCTGGCATCGCTTCCATTGGCAATCATGGTCGCATACCTTCTGCACAAACAGGGTTGGAGGATTGAGCCACTCCGGCTGGCCGCGATTGCCGCGATCCTGGCTGTCCTGCTTGTGGGAGGAATCATTGTAAGTGCGAAGATCGGTGGCGGGAGCAACCTGCATAATCTGGACGCGTTCCTGGTTGCATTGTTGATTGTGGGTGGTTACGGGGCGGCGGATCGGTGGCAGGTTGACCATCTAAAGCCGGTTGAAAAGCGCTCCATCCCGGTTGTGCTCGGCATGCTTGCGATCTGGATGCCAATTTGTTTCACGATAGGCATGGGAAGACCCCTTCGATCCTTCGACATGCAGCAAGCGAACGAATCGCTGGCCAGAATTCGCTCGACCGTCGCACCGATCTCGGCGCAAGGCGGCAATGTGCTTTTCATCTCACAACGTCATTTGCAGACGTTCGGCCTCATCGACGGGGTTGAGTTGATCCCTGAGTACGAAACGGTTTTCCTGATGGAGATGGCGATGTCCAGGAATAGAGAATACCTGGATCAATTTCACGAAGACTTGAATGATCATCGTTTCGATCTGATCGTCGTCGATCGGCTGTCGACGCAGATTCAAGAAAGGGAGCATAATTTTGCGGAGGAGAACAACGCCTGGGTTGAGGAAGTGTCAAACCCTGTGTTGTGCCACTATGGAGTCGTCGAGAGGTTAGCGACCCCACCGGTGGATATCCTTGCTCCCAAGGATTCCGATTGTCTCCCGTGACCTCCGTAAATTAATTTCCAGGTATTTTGGGAAGGGCGCAGACAGTCCCGATCATAATTTTAAGGAGTTGGACTTCGTTTGTACTACTTTAGAGAGATCAATAGCTTAAATCTTCTGATCTTCTTGCTTACAAGCGCGGGATGGATCCTGGGAGGATGGTTGATTGTCTACAACAGCTTCAACCTCTCTAAATCTGCCAGAGCTGTCTGCGCACTTGCGAGTGGGTTCATTGCTTACATCGTTTTGACAAATCTAATTGTCCAGCTAGTGCAATTGCCATTAGCCTCTTTATCTGCTTCTGGCCTGCTCCTCGTACTGGGACTGTTGATTAACCTGAGATCCAGAGGACCTTTTCCACGGATAAAGCGCGTTGATTTCGGAATTTTATTGGGGATATTATTGGTAACAGCCATTTTCCAGGCCATTTTGAGAAGCCTGGCAATCTTTGATGAATTCCTTCATATGCCCATGATTTCGGTTATGGCGACAGGGGATATTCCACCACATTTCTACCTGAACCCCTCTGAGCACTTTGCCTATCATTATGGCTTGCAGGTGTACGCGGCGATCTTGATGCGCACTGCGGGCCTGCAAGCCTGGAGTTCCTTCGATCTTAGCAGGGCATTCTCTCTGGCGCTCACGTTCTGGCTTTCTGTAGCGTGGTTCAGCCGCTACATGCGGAGCCAACTTGCGGTCATTTCATCAGCATTACTAACTGTTTTCGCCGGCGGAACCCGCTGGCTGCTATTGCTTATTCCGACCAGCCTGCTGGAGCGGATATCTGCCCAAATAGTAATGATCAATACGGGCGCAAACACCGCCTCAACACTGATAGAAGCTCTGGGAAGCACATGGGTATTGGAAGGTGCTGCGGGGATAGCATTTCCGTTTGCCTTTCACAATGGCATATTCATGCCCGCACATTTCATACTGGGATCAACGGGGGCGATGCCCTTCTTCACGGTCATGCTCATCCTGGTTATGGTTCCAAAAATCAGGTTGAAGGTGCCTGCCGGGATCATTTTGACCTTGATCACAGCTTCACTTGCTCTGAGTGCCGAAAACATCTTTGTTTTCTTTTGGCTGGGAATTGCCGCATCGCTGTTGTTGTTTGTGATCTCTGATCGGGGCGGGGAACCGCTAAACCACCGTGGGAGCAGGAAACTTTGGGTGTGGGTTTTGCTATCCAGCGCATTCTTAGCGGTGATCCAGGGTGGCTTTATCACAGAATTTATTAGGACGGCGCTCCTTGGCATCACGGGAACAGCAGGCTCGGTGACAGCAAACTATCATGGTTTTTCTTTGAGATTCCCTCCTGCACTTCCTAATGCACATGTTGAAGCGCTGCAAGTTTCTAACATATCGCATCTCATTGTACTTCTCTTCGAGTTAGGTCCTGTATTGATCCTTGTTCCCTTAGTTTTTTCACAAACCCAGCGTTGGATTCTGGGTGGGAAAATCGAAAGAGCTGGTCTCAGTGCGGCGGCCTTGTTGGGATTTGTGTTTCCGCTGTTTGTCCAATACGGGGTCGATCGTTCTTCGACGCGTTTGGCTGGCACTTCAATGTGGTTGTGGTTGGTTCTTGGATTGCCCCTGTTCTCAATGTGGTTGAAAAAGAGGCGCGAACTGACAAGAACGGTCTCGGTCCTGGGTCTTGGATTAGCTGCAATCAGCGGGATCATCATCTTCAGTTTGGAGATGACCGTGATCCACAAACCGCAGTTTACCTATTTCGTGGATCACATCGATGCCCGGGTGAGCAGTCGCTATTGGGATCGACTTCCGGAGGGGAGCCAGGTTCTGGATCGCATCCCGTATAGAAGCGTTACCTTGTTTGGACGACCTGCACACGCATTTTCCGGGATATACTCACCACTCCCATTTTGGAGGTCACTGGTGTCAGCGCCTTACATCCAGGATGTAATCGAAGCCGATTTCCAATACGTCTACATGGACAGCGATTGGTGGTCCGACATTGAGCCCGCAATGCGCGAGTCCTACAAGGCTGACTGTGTCAAGTTGATCGATGAGATCTCATACAAGAACGTCGAATTCAGACGACTGTATGATTTACGAGCATGCGCTGATTGAACAGGAATTCCCATTCCGAGTTTTCCAAATGTTTCTTCATCGATCTTAAGCATTACCCGTTATTAGAAGAACCAGGTATAGCACTATGTATTGGCTGCTGTCAGACCAGAGTCTTCATCTCATTCCGCTGCTCGTAATTCTCTCAGCCGTTTCAATAAGCGGCTGGTTGATCGCCAGCCACGCATTTAGCCTGCATCCCAGAGAGAGAATCCTGACCGGGGTTGCGCTGGGCCTCGTCTTATTAACTTTCTTTTCGAATCTGCTAGCACGATCCCTGGAACCGAGTTTGACTTTCGGCGTGGCTGGGTTTTTGGTGGTGGTGATCAGTGTCGGAACCTGGTGGGTAGATCGCGGTCGTGCCCTTGATATTCAGGACCTTAAAATCTGGCCGCTGGTTCTGCCGCTGCTTTTCTCAATCTCGATCATCACGCTCATGGGGCGGGGCATCGCCATCTTCGATGATCGCAAGAATCTCTCGATCATCTCTATGATGGCTGCTGGCGATATCCCGCCGCACTTCTACATGAACCCCGAATACCTCTTTAATTATCACTACGGATTCCAGCTCTTCGGGGCTTTGTTGATGCGAGTGGGCGGGTTCTTCCCCTGGAGCGCATTCGATCTGGCCAAGGGGATCATGGCTTCGCTCGCGATCGTGCTGGCCGGGATATGGGGTTGGCGTGTCACGCACTCCCGGCTGTGGGGAATGGCTGTCGCCGCGGGCGTGACATTCGGCTCTGGAGGCCGATGGCTGCTGAATTTTCTGCCCCAGTCAACGCTGCGGAAGATGAGCGCACAGATCGACCTGTGGGGAGCAGCCGGATCAACCGTGACATCGTTGTATGAGGGCCTCATTTCGTATTGGACGATCGACGGTGGACCTCCGCTGCCGCTCCCGTTTTCGTATGTCAACGGTGTTCTCCAGCCTTTCATACTCAAATTGCATAAAGGGCCGATCAGCCTGAGCCTATTGATACTGTTCCTGGTCCTGCTGCTGCTGGAAAAACGTCGAAATGTGGCTGGGACGGTTGTGCTCGGGATCCTGTTTGCGACGTGGGCATTAGCCGCTGAGGCTGAAATGATCTTATTCGGACTCGGTTTCGTTTTGCTTGTGCTGATAAAAATTGCTCGATCAGGGATCGACTATTTCATCAAGAACCACGATTATCGCCAAACAACGATTGCCTTGCTGGGCGGTGGCATGATCAGCGTCTTTCAGGGTGGAACGGTCACCGAGACTGCGAAAGGGCTGCTCGGACTCCGTGATGGAACTGGTCTAGGGGGCGGAACGGGGGTCGGTGGATTCGAACTGCGGCTGCCTCCGGCAATCGTCTCCGCTCACTTGGGCGAGCTTCAACTGACAAGTCCGCTGCAGTTGCTCGCCGGGTTGTTGGAACTGGGTCCAGCTCTGCTTGCCGGTATTTTTGTGCTTGTGTGCCTGGCACGTTGGATCCAACGTGGAAGGATGGCCGAGTCAATACTGGGAATGAGCTCGTTGGTTGGTTTTATCCTGCCCCTGTTCCTGCGTTATGATGTCGATCGTGACATCACAAGGATGAGCGCTTACGCGCTTATGGGATGGATCATACTTGCCCTCCCGGCTCTGGCAGTCTGGCTGCGGAAATATCGCTCTGATTGGTGGAAAATCGGCTTCGGCGGTTGGTTTGGTGCGCTAATTTTTGGCGGGCTGGTTGTCACCACCTCGCTGCTTTCGGCGATGCCGAGAGCGGTCTTTTCCTATCATCTTGCGCCGGTAGATGTGCATATGACACGGCTGATTTGGGATCGGCTGCCTGCGGGCGCAGTCATTTTCGATTCACACGAGTGGCGCGCCGTCCCGGTCACCGGCCGAGCGACGCGTTCATCCGCAGATAACACGACCATTCTTCCTGAATGGCAGGAACTTGTCGACGACCCGAGCCCGAGGCTGATTGCAGCAGCTGGCTACGATTTTGTCTATATGGACGAAAGACAATGGGAAAAGCTGGATGATCAGATGAAGGATAGCTATGCAGTGGAGTGTGTGGTTTTGACGGCCGAAGCGATCGATAATGAGGGTCAGTTTTTCCGCAGGATCTACGACATTCGTGCGTGCAAACCCTGACTTTGGCATGTCGTTGATGCCTGGCAGTTCTCCCAGAGTGCCGTTATAATTCAACGACTGAATTTTGGATAAGGACCGAATGGACGATTCGATTTCCAGCGAATATACACGTGGTCTGCTCGAAGCGATCGAGCATGATCCTGATATCACCCAGGCCTCGCTTGCGAGGCGCCTGGGCGTCGCGGTCGGCACTGTCAACTGGCATCTTAAACGGCTGATCGCAAAGGGCTATATCAAGGCAAAGCGCGCCGAGCGCAAGAAACTGCGATATATTATCACCCCTGAAGGGATCGCCTTACGGGCGAAACTGACGGTCGCCTACGTTGAGAGTTCGATGCAGTTGTACCGCGCTGTGCGCAGCCAGGCCAGAAGCGCAATTAAGCAGGCGAAGGCTCACGGATACGATCGCGTTGCGATTGAAGGTCAGGGCGATATAGCCGACGTGTGCCGGCTGACCTGCATCGAGATGGATATCCAGCCTGAGATGAACGCCTCCGATGGCCTTCCCATCCTGCACATCGAGGGGTCAAATATCCATCTGCGAAACCTTGGTGATTTAGAAACGACCAGTATCGACGATCTGAGGAGCGGTGTGAATGAGTGAATGGCAGAGTGACCCTGGGTTCTGGAAGACACGTAATATCTGCGTGACCGGCGGGGCCGGTTTCCTGGGTTCCTATGTTCTGGAGAAGTTGAACGCCCGGGGCGCCGAAAACATCTTTGTGCCAACCATTGAGGAATTCAACCTGGTGGAGCCAGAGGATGTGAAGAAGCTTTTGCGGGACGCTGACCCCGATATCGTCATCCATCTCGCCGCGAACGTAGGTGGGATTGGCGCCAACCTGGCGCGCCCGGCGGAATTCTTTTACGACAACCTCATGATGGGCGTTCAGTTGATGCATGAGTCGTGGAAACGCGGCGTTGAAAAGTTCGTGGCGATCGGCACGGTCTGCGCGTATCCGAAATTCACACCGATCCCCTTTAAAGAAGAGAATCTCTGGGATGGATACCCGGAGGAGACCAACGCACCTTACGGTCTGGCGAAGAAAATGCTCCTGGTCCAGTCTCAGGCTTACCGGCAGCAGTACGACTTCAATTCCCTTTTCCTCATCCCGGTTAACCTTTACGGTCCGCGCGACAATTTCAATCTGGAGACCTCACACGTCATCCCGGCGCTTATTCGCAAAGCGCTGGAGGCACAGGAGCGCGGCGAGGAACATCTCGTCGTGTGGGGGGATGGTTCGCCGACGCGCGAGTTCCTCTACGCACAGGACGCTGCTGAGGCCATATTGCTCGCGGCGGAGCGCTACAACAGCAGCGAACCGGTCAACCTCGGATCCGGCGAGGAGATCTCGATCAAGGACCTTGCCGAGAGGATCGTTGACCTCACGGGGTTTGAAGGTGAACTGCTCTGGGATACCTCGCGGCCGAACGGTCAGCCCCGGCGCGCGTTGGATACCTCGCGTGCGAAGGAGCGCTTTGGCTTTGAGGCGCAGGTTGACCTCGAAGAAGGGCTGCGCCGGACGGTAAATTGGTATTCGGAGCACCGCCGCGGCGGTCAGGGATGACAGGATACTGATCATCGCTATGAACATAACCAAGGTTCAAGACCGCACCGACCCAGTGACGATCATCAAGCCATCAAAAGGGTGGTCGTTTATCGATTTCCGTGAGTTATGGCGCTACCGGGAGTTGATTTATTTTCTGGTCTGGCGCGATGTTAAAGTCCGATATAAGCAGACTCTGCTGGGTGCCGCCTGGGCAATTCTGAAACCGTTCCTGAGTATGGTGATTTTCACGGTTATCTTCGCAGGTCTCGCCAAGCTTGAGACCGATGGCGCGCCACCACCGGTTTTCTACTATGCGGGGCTGCTGCCCTGGGTGTTATTTCAGGACGGGGTCGCCAAAGCGGGAAACAGCCTGGTGTCAGGCAGTAATCTGATTACGAAGGTATATTTCCCCCGCATCGCGATCCCATTGGCTTCAGTCACAGCGGGGCTCGTCGACTTTGGTCTGGCTTTCCTGATCCTGGTTGGCATGATGTTTTACTACGGCGTCGCGCCTACCCATGCTGTTTGGGCGCTTCCTTTATTTCTGATTCTGGCGTTGGTTACCTCCCTGGGCGTGGGATTGTGGCTCTCGGCGTTAAACGTCGCCTACCGCGATGTGGGATATGTCACACCTTTTCTCCTTCAAGCATGGATGTACGCTTCACCGGTCGTGTATTCCACGAGCATCATCCCGGAGGGATGGGCTCGCGTCGCGTATGGCCTGAACCCGATGGCTGGCGTCGTGCAGGGATTTCGTTGGGCAATCCTCGGGGGTCAGGCCCCTCCTGCCGGGTTGCTGGCGCTTTCGGTTGGCGTGGCGTTGACCTTCCTGATCACCGGGATCCTGTATTTCCGCCGGACAGAACGCACTTTCGCGGACGTGGTATAGCCGATGAGCGACCTCGCGATACACGTAGAAGGACTCGGAAAACAATACCGCATCGGCGGAATGCCGAGCGGATACCGGACGCTGCGCGACGCGCTCGCGACCGGTTTCAAGCGACTTGGCTCGGCTGATTTCCGCCGGGAGAACGAGACCATCTGGGCGTTGAAGGATGTTTCGTTCGATCTGCAGAAGGGGCAGGTGCTCGGGATCATCGGGCGCAACGGCGCCGGCAAGAGCACGCTGCTCAAATTGCTCTCCAGGGTGACGGAACCCACGGAAGGCTTCGCCGCGATCCATGGCCGGGTAGGCTCGCTTCTTGAAGTTGGGACAGGTTTTCACCCTGAACTGACCGGCAGGGAAAACATCTATCTCAACGGCGCAATCCTCGGCATGAAACGGGCTGAGATCGAATCCAAGTTCGATGAGATCGTCGACTTCGCAGAGGTCCGCAAATTCATCGATACGCCCGTAAAGCGCTATTCCAGCGGAATGTACCTGCGCCTGGCATTCGCCGTCGCGGCCCACCTCGAGCCGGAGATACTCGTCGTCGATGAGGTCCTGGCCGTCGGCGACGCCGAGTTCCAGCGAAAGTGTCTCGGTAAGATGAGCGACGTGGCTCATGAAGGCCGGACCGTGCTTTTCGTCAGCCACAACATGTCGGCAATTCTGCGGCTGACGGAGGAGACGATCGTGCTGGAAAAAGGCCGGGTTGCGATGCGCGGCCCCACTCCGGAAGCGGTAGATTACTACATGACCTCCGAGATGGCCCGCTCCGGTGAGAGGCAATGGGAGCGGGATATCGCCGGGGACAGTAATCCGTTCACGCCGATGAGCCTGCGGGTGCTCGACCAGCAGGGGAGAATTTCAGATCGGGTTTTCGCCACGGACCCCATCACGGTTGAGTTCGAGTACCGGCTATCTGAGTGCATCACCGGCCTCAGGGTTGGACTCTACCTTTACACCAGCAGGGGCGAACCGGTGTTTACCTCATTTGACACCGATGACCCTGCACGCTACGAAAAGCTCACCCAGCGTGAAGCCGGCGGGTATGTATCCCGCTGCCGCATCCCGGCAAGCCTCCTCAACGGAGGCAGGTTCGTGCTGGGTGTTAACGCCAGTTCGTTCCAGATTCGCTCGTATTTCACGGAAGAACACGCGTTGTCCTTCAGCGTTGACCCGACCGGGGCGCCGGGGAGCCACTGGGCCGAGCCGCGCAGCGGACCGCTGCGACCTGCTCTGGAGTGGGAAGTGGCCGAGGCGGTGCGATGAATTCTTCCCGGCCCCGAAACCTTCTGAAGGAGGCGCTGGGCATCTTCCCGGCCAGCGCAAGGATTTACCAGTCGCTGCAGCCGGCGGTCGTGCCAGCGGGCGCGTACGCCGTCCCGCAGCTTGAGGAGCGGCTTCCGGGCTGGATTTCGGCGATGCGATTTATCGAGCCATGGCAGCCAGAAGAGCAGCGCAAGCGGATACTGCTCGTGGGATCGCTGAAGTGGTGGCTGGAGTACGGGATTCTTCTCGGGCTTATGTTGGAATCCGGCGGACACAGGGTCGATCTGGCATACCTGCCCTATCGCGATTGGACCTCGCCTGTGACGCGCTTTGATGCGTTGCGTGGCGCGCACTACCTTGAGCGGCGGTTGAGCAGCTTGAGGCTTCCATTGGGGCTGAGGAGCCTCATAGCTGGCTCGCCGGATCATCTCGACAGAGAGCTTGAAATGGAGATGGAGGCGCAGGCGCGCCTGGATGTGCAATACACGATGCAGCGCGAGGCGATCGACATCCAGGCCGATCGCGAGGATGCGGCGCTGTACCGGCTGCGGCTGGCGCGCAACCGGCTGGCCGCGGCGAGCACCTATGAGCTGCTTCGGCGACATGATTATGATGTCGTGGTTATCCCCAACGGGAGCATCCTGGAGTTCGGCGCGATTTATCGGACTGTACGCCACCTGGGTGTCGATTCGACGACGTACGAATTCGGAGAGCAGCGCGAGCGCTTGTGGCTTGCCCAGAACGGTGAGGTCATGCGACAGGACACGTCGGATCTCTGGTCCGCCGTCAGGGATATCCCGCTTCAACCTCAGGAAAGGGCATTGATCGAGAGGCTCTTCCAGGCGCGCCGCGGCGGACAAACCTGGGAACAGTTCAAACGCCAGTGGCAGGCGGGCGGAAGCGAAGGCGCCCAGCGAACGCGTGCGAAGCTGGGTTTGGAACCCGATCGTCCGGTGATCCTGCTCTGCACGAACGTCGTTGGCGACAGCCTGGCGCTTAACCGCCAGGTTTTCACCGATGGCATGGCAGACTGGTTGGCCAGGACGGTTGCGTTGTTTGCTGAATTGCCGGAGTACCAACTGGTTGTGCGCGTCCATCCAGGCGAGATGCTGGGCGCCGGGCATCCTTCGGTGGAGATCGTCAAGGATGTCCTGCCGCACAAACCCGATCACGTCATCGTGGTGCCGCCCGAATCGGACATCAACACATACGACCTGATCGAGATGGCGCATCTGGGCCTGGTATACACCACGACCGTCGGCCTTGAAATGTGCATGCACGCGGTGCCGGTCATCGCTGCGGGTGCAACCCACTACAAAGGCAAGGGCTTTACAGACGACCCGCAGAGTTGGGAGGAGTACGAGGATATGCTCCATCAAAGATTAAATCAGGCGCAGGGAAGCGGGCTGCCTGATAGATCGGTGGAAGCAGCCTGGCGGTATGCATACCGTTTCTTCTTTGATTATCCTTTCAAGTTCCCCTGGCATCTCATCTCCTTCTGGGACGATGTGGAGCAAAATCCGTTTGAATCTGTGCTCGAAGATATCGAAGAATACATCCCGACATTGAACGCGTTCGCGGGGATGCCCATCGATTGGCGGGCCAGGGTCGAGAATGTCGATCCGGTGGAGGTGCCGTTTGAAGGATAAATCTGAGATAAAGCGCGAGGTCCAGGAATTCTACGACCAGTACGGGTGGAAACAGATCGGTGAAGGGCTTTACCAGAATTCGCGTTATGAGGATCTTCGCCCGGTCTCGGAGGAATATGTGCAGCGCTGCCGGGAACGCGTGAAGCGCTATCTCCCTGAGAGAGGCCGTCTGATACTGGACGGCGGTTCAGGTCCAATCCAGTACGGTGAATACGAAGAGTACTCGCGCGGGTTTGCCCATCGTGTTTGCCTGGATATCTCGAGATTAGCGCTTATGGAAGCGCGTAAGCGCATCGGAGATCATGGTCTGTTCGTCGTGGGGGACCTGGCAAATCTGCCGTTTAAACCAGAGGCGTTTGATGCGGCAGTCTCGATGCACGTAATCTACCATCTTCCCATGGAGGATCAAGAATCAGCCTTCCGGGAGTTCTTCAGGGTGCTGAGCCCGGGCGGGGAGGCGGTGGTCATTTACAGTTGGGGTGAGCATTCGAAGCTTATGTGCCTGGCGCGCTTACCGATCAAGATGGGCGGGTGGTTGTTAAGGCAGTACAGCCAACTGCGTTTTGGAAAAGACCGGCCGCTGAAGATGGGGGATAAAGAGATCGATAACGAGACCCGTGAGCTACTGACCCGGCCAGGGCTCTACAGCTTTAAACATGATTACAATTGGCTGCAAGAAAGGGTCGGGGACCTGCCCAGGTTTGAGGTAAGAGCCTGGCGCACGGTTAGCTCGGCGTTCCTGCGGGCGCTGGTTCACCGTCAATTTTTCGGCCGCTACTGGCTCCGGCTTCTTTACAGGCTGGAGGAGAGATTCCCGCGTTTCCTCGGGCGCTGGGGGCAATACCCAATGGTGCTCTTTGAGAAGCCTGATGGGAATTCTCAGAAAGCGAAACGAGGATGAGTGATATGAATTGGTCTGATAAAGTCGTCCTGATTACTGGCGGCACGGGCTCATTTGGACGGGCTTTCATCAGGCGTATGCTCGATGATTTTCATCCCGCGAAATTGATCGTTTTCAGCCGCGATGAGCTCAAACAGCACGAGATGCGTTCATCAGGATTTGATCACCCCGATCTGCGCTATTTCATCGGTGATGTCCGCGATCTCAGCCGCGTACGCCGTGCGATGCAAGGTGTGGACATCGTGGTGCACGCCGCGGCGCTCAAGCAGGTGCCGGCCTGCGAATACAACCCGATCGAAGCGATCATGACCAACATCATGGGGGGGCGCAACGTGATCGAGGCCGCGCTGGACACCAGCGTGGAGAAGGTCATGGCGCTCAGCACGGATAAGGCAGTTAACCCGATTAACCTCTACGGGGCAACGAAGCTCGCGGCGGAAAAGTTGTTTATCCAATCGAATGCCTATGCTGGTGGACGGGACGTGCGCTTTTCATGCGTCCGTTATGGCAACGTGGTCGGCAGCCGGGGGAGCGTGGTGCCCGTATTCGTCAGGCAGCGTGAGACTGGCCGCTTGACGATCACGGATGAGCGTATGACGCGCTTCTGGCTGTCGCTCCAGCAGGGTGTCGATTTTACAATCCGGTGTATTGAACAGATGGAAGGCGGCGAAGTATTCGTTCCGAAGATCCCGAGCACACATATCACGGATCTGGCAAAAGCGATTGCTCCAGATGCTGAGGTCGAATACATCGGGATCCGGCCGGGCGAAAAACTGCATGAAGTGCTGATTTCGGAAGATGAAGCCCGGCATACCCTGGAGTTGGAGGATATGTTCGTGGTCGAACCTCCCGGCGCGCTGTGGTTCGGGCATGCGTGGCGGAACCAGGGCAAGGCCCTCCCTGAGGGCTTTCGCTATGCGAGCGATAGCAACGATGAGTGGCTCACGCAGGATGAAATTCGTAAGCTCGTCCGTCCATTCGATCGAGTCATGCAGGAGAGACTGAAGCTCGAATGACGCGTTTGCTGGTTACGGGCGCGAGCGGTTTGCTGGGCACACACTTAGTTCTTGAGGCGATGAACCAGGTGGAAGTCATTGCAGTCTCTAACCGAGAAGTTGTGGTTGGTGAAGGTGTACACGGCATTCAGACAGACCTGACTCAACCAGGCAGCATTCAAGCGTTGTTCGAGCGGTTCGAACCGCATTGGGTTGTTAATTGTGCCGCACAAACAGATGTGGATGCTTGTGAGGAAGATTTCGAGGCTGCTCTGGAGCTCAACCGGGATGTGCCTGCAAGATTGGCACAAGCCTCGCGGACTCAACCAGCGAAACTAATCCATATCTCGACTGACGCTGTATTTGATGGCAAGTCCGGGAATTATGTTGAAGAGAATACGCCAGCACCCGTAAACAAATACGGCCGGAGCAAACTGGAGGGTGAGCGGGCGGTCCTGGCAGCAGATCCGGGAGCGCTGGTTCTGCGCACCAACTTTTTCGGATGGAGCGCCGGCTCAAAAACAGGACTCTTCGAATGGTTCTATCAAGGACTAAGAGCTGGAGAATCTCGACACGGATTTCGAGATGTCTTTGTATCATTAATCTCGGCAAACCATTTGGCAGGCTGGATTATGCGCTTGCTGCGAATCGATCTACATGGGCTCTATCATCTCTCCAGTTCTGATTGCATGAGCAAGTACGCGTTTGGAAAGCTCATCGCGGAAGAGTTTTCTTTGTCGGGTGAGTTGATCCAACCCATCTCGGTAGATGATGCTAATTTGAGAGTGGCACGGGCGAAAAATTTATGTCTTAGCACAGAAAAATTTTCCCGGGAGATAGGAGTAGACCTTCCAACAATACTCGGCGGCATCAAGGTGTTAAAAGAATGCATGGATGGTGGATTTCGAGAGAAGCAGAGAGCCTTGCTTTCGTGAAACCTATGAGATTTCTTCAAATCGTTTGTGTCGGCTGCTGAACATAATGGATGTTATCCGCAGGAGCACATTCGTCGAACCGCTGCGGTCTTTCCGCTGGCATATAAAGGCGAATCGAAGGCGGCAGGATCGGAATCGACAATATCCAGATGTTAACACGCATAATCTTCCCATCGTGTTCGGGAATGCGATGGCCAAGAGCGGTTCCCATCTGTTGGCACAGTTCTTAGAAGGGATCAGTTCGGTTTCTCCGCTCGTTTTTACCGCGGAGCACCCTGTCCAGACAATCACCCGTGAAGGTCGCCTGCGGTCCGATGAACGTGTGATGAAGGATTTAGCGCGGCTAGAACCCGGGGATGTCGGGTGGGGATACATTCCGGCGCGCGAGCCATTCTTTGAGATGCTCACTGGCAGCAATTGGGTGACTTACTTCATATATCGAGATCCAAGAGACAAAATTATCTCGCACATTTACTTCGCGATGGACATCCACACGGAGCATGCCATGCGCGATTACTACCGGTCACTTCCTTCTATGGAAGCACGGATCTCGGCTACGATCGAGGGTGTACCGGGACTGATCGGCAGTATCGTAGAGGGTTATGCCAGTCATCGCGGCTGGCTCTCATCGCCCGATGTGGTGAAAATCCGATTTGAAGAGCTGATTCAACATCGCGAAGCCAACCTTGAGACGATGCTGGCTCCGCTCTATGGCTGGGTGTTGTCGGCGCACATCAGGTACCGGGATCTTGTCGGGCATCTCGCTGAGGAAATGTCCCCAGAACACTCCAGGACTTATCGCTCTGGTAGGGCAGGCACTTGGCGAGAACATTTTACGCTCAGAAACATCGATCAATTCAAGCGGGTTGCCGGAGATCTCCTGATAGAAATGGGATATGAGCAGGACGATTCATGGTCCTGAGGTACATGCGTGTTTACACGCTAATCCATTCCAGAGAAATTGTCCCCGGCACGACTTGAACTGCTCACGAATACCGGATAGATATTGCAGTGGAGGAATGAATCGAATGGATGAAATCACTATCGCGGATCGCAAGATTGGCGAAGGGCATCCGGCCTATTTCATCGCCGATATCGGCGCCAACCATGACGGGCAGTTGGAGCGTGCCAGGAATCTCATTCATCTTGCCGCGGAGGCTGGCGCGGACGCGGCCAAGTTCCAGAATTTCCAGGCGCCGAAGATCGTCTCAGATTACGGGTTTAAGCACCTCGAAGGCAAACAATCCCACCAGGATGCATGGAAGAAATCAGTCTTTGAGGTCTATCAGGATGCCTCGATCCCATTCGATTGGACACCCATCCTGAAAGAGGAGTGCGATAAAGCCGGGATCCATTATTTCTCCTCACCGTACGACTATGAAAGCACTGACATGTTGGAATCCTATGTGCCCGCGTACAAGGCAGGCTCTGGTCTTATGTCCTGGCCTGAGCTGTTGATCTACATGGCCAGGAAAGAAGTGCCAATCCTGGTGTCAACCGGGGCATGTGAACTGGGTGAGGTTGTGGACAACATGCGTGCGATTCTGGAGGTCAACGATCAAGTCGTGTTGTTTCAGTGCAACACGAACTACACCGGAAGCGATGAAAATTTCGATCACATCCATTTGAAAGTCCTCAAGACCTACCGGCAGCTTTTCCCCGATGTCGTCCTGGGTCTTTCCGATCATACCGCCGGCCACGCAACCGTGCTTGGTGCGGTTGCGATTGGCGCGCGTGTGATCGAGAAGCACTTCACTGACGACACGACGCGCGAGGGCCCAGACCATCCATTCGCCATGGATCCACATACATGGTCGGATATGGTCGCCCGCACGCGGGAGCTCGAGCGCGCCATGGGTTCGCCGCTGAAGCAGGTCGCCGAGAATGAAAAGGAGACGGTGTACGTCCAGCGGCGGTGTCTGCGAGCCGCCCGGGACATCCGGACAGGCGAGGTGCTCACGCGCGAGATGATCGACGTGCTGCGGCCGGCCGCACCGGGAGCAATCCAGGCGCGCGATCTGGAACGCGTATTAGGGACCAAGATAGTGGTCGATATTCCCATGGGCGAAGCGCTCATGTGGACCATGCTGGTGAGTGAGTGAAAGTCCTTTACTTCACCCGTGGCTTTACCCCACACGACCGGAGGTTCCTCGAAGCCCTGGCCGGCACACCACACAGCATCGACTACCTTCCTCTTCTGGGGAGACTGTCGAAGGGCGTGCAGGCCGAACTGCCCGAGAATGTGACTGCGCACGCTGCGCTCCTGGGTGCGAATAGGCTATCCTGGCATCGTTTTCCTGAAGCTGTGCGCGAATTTCGGTCCCGCGTGGACCAGATCAATCCGGACCTTGTGCATGCTGGTCCAATCCATCTCTCCGCGAGCATCGCGGCGATGGCCGGCTTCCATCCATTGGTGACCATGTCCTGGGGGTCCGATTTATTGTGGGAGACGCGCAAACCCTGGATCGCATTAGTGGCAAGATTTGTACTTCGTAGAAGCGATGCATTTGTCGGTGATTGCCAGGCGGTGAAACAGGCTGCGATAAGGTTTGGCATGCATGAAGACCGGATTGTGTTGTTTCCCTGGGGCACGGATCTGAATCACTTCACGCCGGGCGGAGGCGAAAAAGTGCGCGCGGACCTTGGCTGGGAGGATGATTTCATTCTGCTCTCGACGCGCTCATTCGAGCCGATTTACGGCGTGGATCTGATCGTCAAAGGCTTTATTCGGACAGCGCCTGAGCAGCGGGCATTGAAGCTGCTGCTCCTGGGTGAGGGTTCTCAGCGGAGTGTCTTTGAGAATTGGCTGGACGCGGCTGGGCTGGCGTCGCGTGCCCATTTTGCGGGGGCGGTCTCCAGAGAGATGCTGCCCGATTATTATCGGTCGGCGGATCTGTATCTCAGTGGTTCATACAGCGACGGATCCTCGGTTTCGCTCCTGGAGGCGATGGCCTGCGGAACCCCTGCGCTCGTCTCGGATATCCCCGGCAATCGTGAGTGGGTGCAGCCGGGGGAGAACGGCTGGTGGTTTCGTACGGGCGATGTGGCCTCGCTCTCTGATGGCGTTCTTCACGCCCTGGAAGAGCGCTCCCGCCTGGAGGATGTTGGAAAGAAGGCACGGCGACTCGTCGAACAGCGCGCCGATTGGAACGAAAATTTCCCGAAACTTATCGAGGCTTACGAGATCGCCGTTGAGCATCAGCAAGGTGTTACTGGATGACTGATCTGCGTGTGATCGCGATCGTGCAGGCGCGCATGGGATCGAAGCGGCTGCCAGGCAAAGTGCTGTTGGAGATCCAGGATGAGCCCATGCTCATCTGGGTCGCAGAGCGGGCGCGGCTGGCGCAGAGCGTCGATGATGTCATCGTGGCCACCACAAATGAAATCGAAGATGATGCCATCGTGGAGTTATGCCGGGAATACGGCATCGAGGTTGTGCGCGGTGATGCCCTCGATGTGCTCGATCGCTACTGGCAGGCGGCGCAGGAGCACGAGGCTGATATCATCGTGCGCCTCACCGCGGATTGCCCGCTGATCGATCCCGAGCTGATCGACCGCACCGTGCTGGCGCTGCTCGAGGCAGAGCCGCCGGTCGATTTTGCCGCCAATCGCCTTCCCTGGGAACGCACCTATCCGATAGGGCTGGATGTGGAGACTTGTACGCTGGAAGCGCTGAAAAGCGCCTGGAGCGAAGCAGCGCAGGCACACGAGCGCGAACACGTCATGCCGTATTTGTATGAAAATCCTGAGAGATTCCGCCTCGTGCATGTGAAAGCTGATGGGGATTATGGGCAATTCCGGTGGACGGTGGACACGGAGCAGGATCTTGAGTTCATCCGTAAAATCGCTGAACTCCTGCCTGACCGGAATGAGTTTCGCTGGAGGGACGTGCTTGAACTTGTGCAGAAGAACCCGGACCTGGCGGAGATCAACGCGGACGTTCAACACAAGACGCATCGCGACGTGGGATAACACAGGTAAGCGTTTGAAGGCAGTTCCAACCCGATGATCACCTTATTCAGCGCCCCCAAACCATTTGTTGAGGAACATATCGCCCGCATTCAAACCAACGCGATTCGTTCCTGGCTTGGTTTGGGTGCGGGCATCGAGGTGCTGCTGCTTGGCGAAGAACCGGGCCTGGCGCAGGCTGCCAGAGAACTGAACGTACCTCTCGTCCCGGTGCGGTCACGCGCCCCCAGCGGAGCTCCGCTGATCGATGAGCTCTTCGGCATCGCCCGTGAGGCTTCACGGCATTCGGTCCTAACCTACCTGAACGCGGACATAATACTGCTGGACGATTTCTTGCCGGCTGTGAGCATGGTGCAGGGTCGGTTCTCCGAGTTCCTGATCGTGGGCAATCGCTGGGATTTCGCTCTGCACGAGGAGCTGGAATTCCACGAAGGATGGCAGGAGGCGATGCGCCAGAGATTCCAGGAACACGGTCGCATGCACCCGCCAATGGGAAGCGATTACTTTGTATACCGCAAGGGCCAATTCGCAGATATGCCCCCATTTGCCTTAGGGCGCGCCGGCTGGGACAATTGGATGATGTATAAAGCAAGGCATGAGGGCTGGCCGTTGATCGACGCAAGTGAGCGCATCACCGTAGTGCATCAAGACCATGATTACGGGCATTTGCCCGGGGGTAGGCCGCATTACCGCCATCCCGAGAGCGGGCGCAATATCGAGCTTGCCGGCGGTTATGAGACCATGTTCCGCTTGTGCGATGCGGATTGGGTGCTGGGCGCGTCGGACCTGCGCAAGAAGCGGCTGACAGAGTGGTCATGGCCGCGCAAGATCGAGGCAGATCTAATCTCCGCAATTGGACCGGGAAACCTGGCGCGGCTTGTGCGCATGTCTTTTCACCCACGCGATGCGTTAGCCTATCTGCGCCAGAAGATGTTTGGTAACCGGAAATCACATTCAATAGGTCGGGGAGATGGCGGGGTTTCGACATGACGCGAATCGGCATGAACCCGGCCAGAAACCGGATCTCTGAGTATCGACCGGCGCGCGTGACGGTGGCGGTGATCGTTTACCTTCCGCATCTAACCGGTTACTTCGAGCATCGCCTGGATGTCGTGCGCCTCTCTCTTGAAACGCTCTTCGCAAACACGCATGAGCCCTACGACTTGCTCGTCTTCGATAACGCCTCGTGTGATGAGGTCAGGCAGTATCTTGCGGATTTGCAGGCTGCTGGCCGTATTCGCTATTTGCTCGCCTCCAGCGAGAATATCGGCAAGCTCGGCGCACTGAGCGTGATTGCGGGCGCGGCGCCGGGCGAGTTGGTTGCATACGCCGATGATGACACCTTCTTCTATCCTGGCTGGCTCAAAGCTCATCTTGAGATCTACGATCACTTCCCGCGGGTGGGGATGGTGAGCGGGTCCCCCGAGCGCACGCTTTTCGACCACGGCATTCAGACCAATCTGGAGAGGGCAGAATCGGAACTCGGGTTTGAGATCAGTTACGGGAAGCGCATCCCCATGGAATGGGAGCGTGAGTGGGCGATTGCATTGGGAAAGGATGTTGACGACTACCTGCAGCGCGTCGAGCAGCTCGATGACATCGCTCTAGAGTACCAGGGCGAGCGAGCGTACGCAACAGCCTGCCACAACCAGTTCCTCAGCCCGAAGAGCGTGCTCCAGAGCCATCTGCAGGGAGGCTGGTCCGGACGGCTGATGGGCGGCATGAACGAGTTCGATGAGGCCATCGATGGCGCCGGTTTGCTGCGCTTAACGACTATGGAGCGCACCACCAAGCTGATCGGAAACGTAGTCAGTCCTGAGGTGGCCAGAGAGGCGCAGCAGTTCGGGGTTGGCGTGGGGACCCGGCTCTGGAAGGGCAAGAGTCAATCCCAGAGCTTCCTGCAAAGGGTCGCACGGCGTGGTCCGGTGCGATGGCTGCTCCAGGGATTATATAACCGGCTGTTCTGGATCCTCTCCGGTCAATCCGGCGAGTGGGTTCACCTGGAAGCCGAGCAGATCGAGGAGTAAATATGCGCGCGGGCCAGAATCCGGCAAAATTTATCGAGGCGCCACCCGGCCAGGCTCAGCGCGTGACCGTCGCAACCATCACGCATATTCCTTTCCTGCATGGGTACTACGCCGAATCGCTGGAAATATTGAAAGTATGTCTCGCAAGCCTGCGGGAGAACACGGACGGGGGCTACGATCTGCTTGTTTTTGACAACGCGAGCGGGCCGGAAACACGCAGCTTTCTGGGATCGCTTTATGAAGCCGGTCAGATCGACTACTTGATCCTTTCGCAAACGAACATCGGCAAAGGACAAGCCTGGGATTTCATCTTCGGCGCCGCGCCGGGAGAGATCGTCGCCTACTTCGATAGCGACGTGTATTTCCGGCCTGGCTGGTTGAGCGCCGGAGTAAAGCTGCTCGAAACGTTCCCGCGCGTTGGCATGGTGACATGCCGCCCGATGCGCACATACCCCGAGGGGCACACCGCCACGGTGAGGTGGGCTGAAGAACAGCCCGACGCGGTGTTGAGCGCTGGAACTTATGTGGATTGGGAGACCATCCGCGAGCATGATGTAAACCTGGGGCAGGGGGAAGCTCAGGTTCGTGAAAGGTATGATAACACGCAGGATCTGCGCATCGAGTATCGCGGCACACGCGCCTACGCTGGCGCGGCGCACTGGCAGTTCCTGGCGCACAAACGCGTGCTTGAGCAGTTCTTGCCGCTGGGGATTGAGCGCACGCTTGGCGACGACCGCAAGCTGGACGACGCGCTCAACGGGGCCGGCTATCTCCGCTTGATGACGACCGAGCCGCTCGTGCGTCATCTTGGGAACACGCTGCCACCGGATCTGGGCGGCGCGCGCAGGCCAAGCGCCGATGAGGGCGGGGCGGAAGCGCCGTTCGGCAGGCGTTTGCTAGATTGGCCGCCGCTCCGGCGGGCCCTTTTGGGTTTGCATAACCGCATCTTCCGCTCGTACTTCCATCGTTAGGCGGGCAGAGGGGCTCATGACCAGACGCGCATTCATCATCGCTGATCACGGGTTATCGCTGGTGTATTTCTTGCAGACAGAAGTGCATGAGGTATTTCATGCGCATGACGTTGAGGTCGTGCTTTTTACCGACGATAACCTCGTTGGCAAAGTGCAGGAACGTTTTGCCCACCCTGCATTATTCGTCGAGGGGATGCGGTTAAATCGTGTCCGGGATTACGCAAAGAAATCCCGTGCGATGCAATGGTGGCTTGGATTCCTCCGGCGCGTAGGGGGTTCGAAGCGCATAAACACAAACGCCATGGACAGCTATATAGAACAGGTCATCGTGGAAGCACATCTCTGGCAGCTTCCATTCCTACCGATTGCCTTGATCTTGGTCTGGATATTGAAGCGCTCGAGACGTGCGCGCCAGGCCCTGGTCCGTTTCCAGCAAAGATTCACGCCCGGCATCTACGCGGATCTCTTTGAGAAATACGATCCGGATATCGTGATCGGCAGCACTCCCGGATGGCGGGAGGATCGCTATCTTCTGCGTGAGGCGATTCAACGAGGGGTTAAGACAGCCTCGATCATTCTGGGCTGGGACAACCCGAGCAGTTACAGCATCCCCGGGTCTCCTGTGGATTCGATTACCTGCTGGTCCGAAATCCAGAAGGAAGAGCTCGTTCTGGGTTCAGACTGGGATCCAGAGAGGATCCACATCGGGGGCATACCCATTTACGATGGCTATTTCGATGAACGCTGGCTGCTGCCGAGAGACGAGTACTTCGAACTCCACGGGCTGGATCCAGGGCGGAAGCTTCTTTCGTACGCTGCGAGTTTTGTGAGTTTCTCGCCTAACTACCAGAACATCGAAGCACTTGCGGATCTGGTCTCTTCCGATGAGCTTGTTGAGCCATGCCAGCTGCTGGTGCGATTGCATCCCAATCATTTCTGGGACAACTGGCTCTTCCAGGATGAGCGTGAGCGGATATACAAATTAGCGGCAAGAAACGAGCATGTGCACGTCGTCGAGCCGGAGCCGATCGGCGGCGAACTGGGGCATTATTCGGGTGAGGACATGCCCGAGAAGGCTTCCATGATGGCGCACGCCGATGTGTTTCTCACGGTGTACTCGACGATGGTGGTAGAAGCCGCCATTCACGACAGCCCGGTTGTGAGCGTGTGCATCGACGCGCGGCGTGGATGGGGCTACGTGCGAAAGCTGCCCCTGCGAAAGTATTCGTTGCCGCTCTCAAGAATCGGCGATTGGCCCACCCACGATCGTTTCCGGCGATCGGGGGCGGGAAGAGTTGTATATGATAAAGAGCAATTGCGTAAAGCGGTCAACGATTATTTGAGGGACCCGGGCTTGGATCGCGAGGCCAGGCGCGCCTTCATCGAGCGTGAGGTGACGTACACGGATGGCAGCGCGGGAAGGCGGACGGGTGAGTTTTTGGCTTCCCTCATTGAAGCGAATAGCGATTGATCGATGCGCCCGGGGCGCGATGGGTGAGGGTAACTGTTAATAAAATAGATTGATTGAATGGTTGTATCTGCGCTCACCAGGCATCATCAGATTCGTAGCGGAATTGGATCAGCAGATCAGCGGCAAGGTTCTTGAACACCTTGCGGTCGTACGGGGTGAATAACTCTCGCCACGAACCTTTCTTTCCCTTCGAAACGGTCTTCAACTGCTCGACGTTCTTCTTCGCCTGCCAGGAGACGACGGGATTGATGCGCATTTCAGCCTGGATCGCGTCCGCCATACCGGAAGGATCAACTCCCAGGAATTCCCATATTTTGCCCACTTCCTCATCAGGGCTAGCGAGCAAGTCTTCGAATCTGAGCGTGTGGAACCTATCGCTGAGCAGTTCCCGGCCGGCCATAATGGACAGGCGGACATTGCGTTCCCAGATCTTTGTTCGCCTCTCAATCCCGGCTCTGGTGAAGAGCGATCGCCGGTTTTCGAAAAACGGATCGGGGTTACGAATGTAGTCCGATCGTATTTTGCGGTCGGCATGCTTGAGTCGCTCGGGGAATTCAATGAATTCCCTGAAACGCTGTGAGATGAGCACATCGCGTCCATCTCTAATGATGTAAATCAATTTGCCGTCTGGGTAGACTGCGTTCATGTAGCGAATCGCCTGGTCATTTGCATACGTATTTGGGCTCTTATCGCCGACGATCTTCTTCCCCAGCTTGATGGCGTTTTTTTCCATTAGGAAATCGATCAAAGCACGAAGTACCAGACTCCTTGAGTCGCGCCCTTCATTCCAGCGGAAATTTGGGTCGTAGAATTTTTCCATGAGCTTCGGATCTCTGAAGAGCTCAAGGAATGTCGGGCTGTGGGTGAAAAAATGGCCTGTCCAATCGCAATGGACATCCGGATGAGTGCGGATCAAACGCCCCAGCAGAGCGGTCCCTGAACGTTCGTGACCGAAGAGGAAGAATTTTTCCATTGGGAAGTAGTTCTTAATATCGCGCAGATCGGCGGGGGTTAGTTGGGGAAGATCAACAACATCCTCGCGCGTCACCCGACGGATGATGCGCCAGAAAAAGGGTTCAAGTCTTTTTTCTATTCTTGTAGGCATAGTGCGGAACCCGATGGGCAGTCCTCTTTGAAGTATACTAGTACACTATATCGAATTTGTCAGGAAAACCGGTAGGCTTGGCTTCTGCCGATGACATAAACGCTGTAGGTTTGATTTCAGGTTGACCTTTGGAAGAAGAAAGGTGTGAGCTTTGAAATTCCTCATAGCCGGACTCGGTTCGATCGGACGCAGACATCTCCGAAATCTTCGTTCGATCGGCGAGGACGATATAGTTCTCTTACGATCTGGAAAAAGCACCCTGCCAGACGATGAAATTGGCGACTATCTCACTGTCCATAGCGTGGAAGAGGCGCTGGAGCATCATCCCGATGCCGTGATCATATCTAACCCCACCGCATTGCATCTCGATGTGGCCATTCCTGCCGCGCGCGCAGGATCTCATCTATTACTGGAAAAGCCAATCTCCCATTCGATGGTGAGGGTAGATGATTTACGAGAGGCAGTCAAAGTGGGAGAAGGTCAGGTCCTCGTTGGATTCCAGTTCAGGTACCATCCAGGGCTGCAGGCGGTCGCCCGATGGCTGCAGGAGGGCAGGATTGGCAATCCTGTCTCAGCGCGCGCTCATTGGGGGGAGTATTTGCCTGATTGGCACCCATGGGAGGATTTCCGTCGTTCCTATGCCGCGCGCGCCAATCTTGGTGGGGGCGTTGTCCTCACTCTAACTCACCCATTGGATTACATGCGGTGGTTCTTCGGGGATGTTTTAGAGGTGCTCAGTAAGGTTTCAAGGCGGGGGGATTGGGATATCGACGTTGAAGACACAGCCGAGATCTTGTTAACCCATGAGTCCGGGGTGCTGTCAAGTGTACACGTGGACTACATACAACGTCCACCGCAACATACAATTCAGATTATCGGGACCCAGGGATCCATACGTTGGGACAACGTCGATGGGATCGCGCATCTCTATGAGGCTGGGCAGGACCGCTGGGAGCGATTTTCCCCGCCAGAGGATTTCGTACGTAATGACTTGTTTCTTGATGAGATGAAGCATTTCCTGCAGGTGATCCGCGAAGGACGTAAGCCCATTTGTGATCTTGAAGATGGTATTGCATCGTTGCAAGCTGCATTGGCTGCCAGGGAATCCTCCGAGATAGGCGCAATCGTTTCCCTTGAGCTAGGATGAAGTACGCATCGTGTGGGCAAATTAGAGCATGTGGGATTAACAGATAGGATTTGCTAAATGGAGAAGAAGAATTCTAAGAATCCGTCACTCTCGATCGTACTGCCGGTTTTCGAGGAGGCTGACTTAATCCAGGGACTGATTGAAGGCATTTTTGGCGTTCTGCAAGATGAGTATTCAGAGCTTGAGGTCGTCGTCGTGGATGATGGTTCGGAGGATGGGACCACCGAGGTGCTCAAGCAGTTAAAGAGAGAATACGGGGATGTGTTAGTCGTCGCACGTCATTTGATAAACCGTGGCAATGGAGCTGCGCTTCGTACCGGCATTAACATCGCTCGCGGCGAGATTGTGGTGACGATGGATGCCGACGGTCAGCATTCACCGGACGATATCCCGAACTTGCTTGCGCAGATACCACCGTATGACCTTATCATTGGAGCTCGCCTCGAAGATTATGAGGGTGGTTGGTACCGGAACGCTGCCAACGGGTTTTACAATCGGTTTGCCAGTTGGCTCTCACGCAGGGAAATCAAGGATTTGACTTCCGGATTCCGGGCAATGCGCCGGGACGTGGTGCGGCATTTTCTGCCATTATTCCCCCAGGGTTTTTCGGCACCGACGACAACCACATTGGCTTTTATTAAAGGTGGCTATAACGTCGGATTTTTGCCCATTCACGTGCAGCAGCGTAAAGCAGGGAAAAGCAAGATCCGTATCTTTGAAGACGGCAGTCGTTTCATTCTCATCATCATCCGCATGGTGATGCTTTACGATCCGCTTAGGATTTTCATCCCCGCGGGCGTAGCGTTGTTTCTACTGGGATGTATGGCTTGGGGGGCGGGGTTAGTGAACGCAGGCCGTTTGGTATTTCCCAATTCAGCCATCTTTCTCTATTCTGCAGCAATGCTCATCTGGCTGTTGGGGCTTATCGCAGACCAACTGGCAAACACACGCATCAGCTATCACGGGGATGAAATAGTGAATCTGTTGAATCAAGATCAGTCGCAGTAAATTAATTAGATTGACTATTGACTACTGAGGATTTGATCGAGCACATCTATAGGAACCTAATCTTGGGAAGATACCTTTCCTGGAGTTCGTCATCTATATCAATATCTGACGTAAATTGTTATTCGTGAAACAGCCGCCGGCTGGGACAGAGACATGACCGAGTGTGTAAGCTTGGGCAGAATGGTAAAATGCGTGCTCGCCAACACGAGAACGGTGGGTTTTTGTATCCCTGAATAGAGTTTGACGCAGATATGAATGAAATCAATCGCTCGCAGAAAATTTATATTCTTCCCGCCATTTTCTTTGGGATGCTTGCTCTGGGACTCTTAATTTATTTCACTCGCTACGGGGCGGGAGTGGGGGACGATTCTGTGCGATACGTCATGGGGGCTCGAAATCTCATTGCCGGGTTGGGCTATTCGCGCATCTCGGGTGGTGGCGAAATCTACCCTGAAACGGGATTTGCACCTCTGTTGTCCTTTATGCTTGCTGGTGTTGGTTTGCTGCAATTCGATATGTATCTCGCCGGGCGGATCCTCAATACCATTTTCTATGGCGCAAATCTCTCTCTGCTCGCCCTTCTCATTTTCAAACACACTCGCTCGGGGCTTGCGTTACTGGTCGGGAGCTTGCTTTTTATCAGTTCTAAGGTGATCTTTGAGTGGCATGCATGGCTGATGAGCGAGCCTCTATTTATTTTTCTGACCCTTCTTTCTCTGTATAGTTTGGCCGAGTACATCTATTCAAATTCAAAGAGATATTTACTCATTGCTGCGCTGACAGCGGGAGCCGCGAGCATTACCCGATACATAGGTGTGAGCCTTATCGCGTCGAATGGATTGTTGATCCTATTCTTCGGGAAGCAGGGCTTGAGAAAGCGAATCGAGCATGCAGTCTTGTTTGGAGCCTTAAGCGCTGCGCCCTTTCTGCTTTGGATGCTGCGCAATCAGTCTTTGGATGCGGGAGGGCTGGCGAACAGGGAAATTATCTTTCATCCCATCCGTCCAGAGATTTTACGGATCTACCTGTTTGAGCTGACTTCCTGGTTCATCCCCGAGAGATTCGTTTTTCCGAGAATTGTGCGCGCGAGTATTGCGACAGTGATTGCGGGGTTGGGACCGGGGATCTTTCTCTTCCAACAGTTGAGGCATGGCCATTTGCGTCAAAGAGTGAAGGAACGCCCATTCGCAAGTGTTCCCTGGCTGATGATCTTCTACATCCTCTTCTATGTCGGGGTGCTAGCGGCTAACTCATTTTTGCTCGATGCAGGCACAACCTATGATGGAGCTATCCGTTACCTGATGCCTCTGCTAGTGATGGCCATTATCCTGGAGGTGACTACCTATTATTCCACATTGGTCCAGATTGGATTTTCAGATTGGCCAGGTCGGTTGGCTGTGCTGTATGTGGGATTGGTAATTCTTTTCTCGGCTGTTCAGATGTTCAGCTTCACTTCCCAATCATCTCTTGTGTTGGGTTTCACGGGCATCCGTTCCAGATGGAGTGACGTCATCGATATTATTAAGGCTCAGGAGGCAGATGATCCGATCATATCGAACAACCCCGAGATGGTCTACTATTTAGCGGACCGACCTGCATATATGAAGCCGATCAAGTTTGATGTCTACCAGCGTCAGGAACGGGAGGATTTCCCAGAGCAAATCGAATTGGCTACGGAACGTTTAAGAAATGGCAGCATCTTTGTTTTCTTTGACGAACCATCCCCTGAAGAAGAAGAAATCCTTGGAATTCTCCCTGTTAAACCGATTTACCAGACGCCTCGGGTAACAATTTACGCATATGATCATCACTCTGGTTCCTTGCGCGACACGCTGAGGCAGATGAACTCGCGGAACCCCGATAAGCGCTTGACCTGAGCCACGACCATTGACTAGCTGTTAACATACAAAATGCGGCCAAAACACAAGCAAATTCGCCAATCAAGACTCCCTAACCTCCTCGCGTGGTCTTTCTATCTGATCGTGAGCGCGATTTTCTTGTTAATAAAATGGCGAATCTTTCAACTCGACCAGCCACGAATTTTCTTCGATACGACTTCTTATACTTTAGCAGCCGATAATCCCATACTTTCTAAATCCTTCTGGGCAAGCTCAAGACCAATCACAATTCCACTTTTCTATAAATTGTTCGGATTAATTGATGAGGTCTACACAATCCCTGAGTTCGCTTTCGTTCGCTTTACCTATTTCCAATTGTTCCTATCGACGATCAGCTGGGTCGCCCTGGGATCTGCGCTGGCTTCAGCTTTGCGAGCAAGGTGGATCAGGCCACTGGCTTACCTGATTGTGCTTTTCTTCGCAGCAAGCCTGGATGTCAGCCAATGGGATCGCATGCTTCTGTCCGAATCGCTCTCCTATTCTTTCATGGCTCTGTTTCTTGCATGCTTGATCTGGTACCTATCCTCATGGGGAGCATTTGAGGATTGGCCCTTGGCTTCGAGGTTTCTTCTTAGTGCAAGCTTCTTACTCGTGACAGGGCTTTACTCCTTTACCCGCGACCTGAATGTTTTTTTTGTACTCATCGCGGCATTGATCCTGATCGTCTGGACGATCTACCGGCGATCTCCAGACAAAATTACACAATTCATGCGGCTCTGCATGGCTTTCCTAATGCTGATCATTTTTTCGACACAAACTTTCTCGGCTTCGCGAGGGTATCGATGGTTCGGACCTTTTCGAAATGTCCTCTATGCCAGGTTACTGGAGAGCGATCATGCCGTGGGTTTTTTCATGGAAGCTGGGCTGCCTCTGGGTAGTGAAAAGGTTAAGGTCATTAGGGAGCTGGGAAGAGAAGAATTTATGGATTATCTGGAGCGGCCGGAGGCGGAGCCTGCGTTCCTGTGGTTGCGAAGCGAAGGAAGGTCGGTGTATCTATCGTATTTGCTGGCAGCACCTCTCAACACAGCAGCAGCGCCTTTTAGTGAATTCAAGCACATGGTCAGTCCCGATTCATCCGAATACCGGGATATTGTACATCCCACACCCGCATGGCTTTCAATCATTTCACGGGTCATGAGCCCCGAATCAGCCGTCGTAACTCTTCTCTTCCTGCTGACCCCGATGATGCTGCTCGCAGGCTGGTCGATAAAGAACTCAGTCTTTCTGGATTGGTGGTTAGTGCCCTGGATCTTGGTGCTTGTGATTTATCCTCTGATGCTCGTCGTGTTTCATGGCGATGCTATTGAATTAGAACGGCATTCTTCACAAATCGCGGTGCAATTTAGGCTTGCAGCTTGGATGTTCAGCCTTGCTTTGCTTGAGGTAATTGCTGTGAGGAGGCGCCCTGTCAGTGGCCTACCCGTGCATGGGTAAGGTAGTGGATTCGATCCTCCCCACAAATTTATTTTTTTGGTCTGTAAACAAGCGCGTCTTCGAATTCCCAAACAAGGTACAAGGATCTAGTTACGTCTTCGAGCTCCGCAGAATGAAGGCGTGCGCGTGGGCTCTCTCCAAACAGGATCAGAATCCCATTCTCCCCCGACAGTCTCTCGCGCATTTCCTCAAGTTCATTCTGGTAATCCTCGCGAAGGCTCCCCTCAGCCGGATTGACACGCACAGGTATGAAATGAGCCATGCGATCGGCGTGAAAATAGACTGCGGGGATATCGTTGGTGTAGATGGGGACCTGCGGTAGCGAACGCAGATATGCAATCGCTTCGGAGGTGTGCCATCCTGGCGTGGATAAACCAAGTCCTCTTTCTCTCAAATCCTCGATGGTCTGGATACCTCGATAGCCGTGGAGCAGAATGAATCCAACCGTGAGAACGGTCACAGGTAACCGCAAGCGTGCCAGACCTTTGCAAAGGATGATCACGGATGTCGTGAGCAAGGGTAGCAGAAATAGGTAGAACGGGACCATAATGCGGTCGTTTAGCGGCGTGAGGCGATCTAGAAACAGCACGGTGAGGAGCACAAGCCCAAGGTAGCCGACCGCATTCGTAAAGAGCAAATACCAGAGCGACGTGCGAAACAGCTCCTCACGTTTAAGTCGGCGATAGTATCGGATTGAGGTAAGGGATGCCAGGGCGAAAATCGCCGTGAGGGCGGTTGCTCCGAGGATCAAGATCAGGCTATCGGAGAAGAGATTTAATAGACGGTGCGGCAGAAACCAGGAAAGGATCGTGCGCGCGCCCTCCATCCATTTCTCAAGTTCGGGGGGGTGCCATAGCGGCGTTGGTCGGTCCGAGGCAGTGCCGTAGAGCATTCTGTTTCTAACCATAAATGCAGCCGTTGGAAGGGCGCTCGAAGCCGAAAATACCGAGGTAATGCCCAAGCGCCTTTTCAAGGTGGTCCAAGGCATAACTGCGAGGATCAACCCTGACGAGACGATCAATGCGATGCCTGCGAAGCGCGTTAGAAAAGCCAGGGCTACAGCTACTATTGATCCAGCAAAGTACCAGTTGTTTTTCTTGCTAGACATATAGATTGAGAGGAGGATCAAGCCCGCAATGGATAATGTCAAATAGAGCGGTTCGCTGTGAGCCCAGGTGAAATTCTCAATCAGGACTCCAGATGAGGCGGTTAAAAGAGCACCTGCAAGCGCGCCCCATTCCGATCTTGAAGTGACGTAAATCGACAGAGCTGTGAGAATGACGATAGAACTGAAAAGCACTCCATTGAGCACACGGAATGAGCCAACGAGGTCAAAACCTAACTGTTTTATCCCCGCGAACAATAAGGGTAATAATGGTGGGAAATGCGTAAGCGGCCGGAAAGTTCCATCTGCCGCCCAACGCCCCAGGCCTGTTCCCTGTGCGTAACTCTGCGCGGCGGTGATATAGCTGAATGAGTCCTCGCGCAGTCCTGGACCCCAGGGGGTGGCAAGTAGTATGAGGACGCCCGCGCCTAGAGCGATGATTGCAATTAGATAACTGATTAATCCTGGCTTTCGCATAGATCCCTGATTGCCTTCCAGGCAATCTCACTCAGAGAATGTGCAAAATAACTTCTTGACGGAAGGCGATTATACCGGACCAGGGAAGCTTTTGTAGTTGATAGCAATTGACTGCTGGTTGAACATCAATGATATACTCGTTCTGCTTTTTTCGAGGAATGAAGAGTGATAGACCGACCACACTCACTCCCCATTTGAATTGATTGGCTGAGGACGGTGTGATGCGCCAGCAAATGAGAGATTATTGAGATGATTGATGTACTCGACCAGTTTCGCCTGCAAGGTAGAGTCGCGATCGTCACGGGCGGCGCAGGCCTGCTTGGGGAGGCGTTCTGTGACGCCTTGGCCTCGGCTGGAGCACGCGTAGTGATTGCGGACGTCAATATAGAGGCCGGCAAAAAAGTGGCCGATGCATTGAAGGACGATGGCCGTACGGCTTCGTTCTTTCGCCTCGACGTGACCGACCCTTCTTCTTGTTCCCAACTGGTTGATTTTGCGGAGAGCGAATACGAGGGCATTGACATCCTCGTCAACAGCGCGGCTATGGACCCGAAATTTGATCCCGAGCATGCGGAAGAACAGAGCAACAGCTTCGAGCAATACTCGTTAGAGGCCTGGAAACAAGCCCTGGATGTGAATCTTACCGGCATGTTTCTGGTCACGCAGGCGGTGGCAAGATTGATGGCTCAAAACAGGAAAGGCTCGATTATCAACATTTGCTCCACATACGGTCTGGTTGGGCCCGATCAGCGCATTTACCAACGCCCCGGAGAGCCCGACAGATTTAAGCCTGTCTATTACTCGACAACCAAGGCTGGCGTGCTGGGTTTTACCCGTTATCTGGCGACGTATTACGCGGGCACGGACATACGCGTGAACGCATTGACACCTGGCGGCGTTTTCCATGATCACGATCCGCAATTCGTGGAGGCCTACTCGGCCAGGACGGTGATGGGCCGGATGGCGAGGGGAGACGAGATGAACGGGGCACTGCTCTTCCTCGCGTCGGATGCGTCATCTTACATGACCGGAGCGAATCTGGTCGTGGATGGTGGCTGGACGGCCTGGTGAGCATAGCAGCATGACGGCTTCACGGATCAACCAAGGGCATGTGGACTTATTCGATGATCGCTTCTGGACCTCGGGCGTATTCATCTGTGGGCATCCAAAATCAGGGACAAGCCTGTTGATGACGATGCTGGATTCCCATCCTGAATTGATTGTGTATCCCGAGGAGAGCCATTTCTTTCGTCGTTTCCGGCCTGCGTGTGGAGCGCATCCAGAAAAGAACATCGAGGAAATCGTGAGGGAGTATCTTCTGCATATCTTCGAATGGAATCGGGATGACCCTCCAGGGCACCAGGAAGGATTTGCGGATCGAGATTATTCTTCGATCGATTCCGACCGGGTTCGGGATCTCTTTAGGGAATCGATCCGGCAACGCGAAGGTGGCTCTGAGATAGCTCTCCCTGCGGCGATGTTTAGCTACGGGTCCGCAACCGGACAGGTGAGCGATCAAACGAAATACTGGGTTGAGAAGACACCGTATAACGAACAGTATGCTGAGGACATCTTCAGATATTGGCCAAATTCAAAATGCCTGCACATCGTGCGCGATCCCCGCGATAATTATGCCTCCTACAAGAGGAAGCAAACCGACTGGCAGCCGGAGCACTTTTCATACTCGTGGTGGAGATCTCTTCGCTATGGACAGAATAATGTCGAGCGCTTCGGATCAGCGCGTTATTTGCTGATTCGCTATGAGGATCTGGTAGAAGAACCCGAAAAAGCAATTAATGAGATTATCCTGTGCCTTGGTATCGATGATGATCCCATTTTGAGACGTCCGACGCGCGCCGGTAGGGTTTGGATGGGCAACTCCATGTTTGGGGACCAGTTCCGAAGCATAAGCGCGAAGCCTGCAGGCAGGTATCTTGAATACCTTAATCGTGATGAAATACGGACTTTGGAATCGCTGCTTAGACCGGAGATGCAAGAACTCGGTTATTCTCTCGATACAGCTCCAAGCTACCCCGGTTACTTTGTGAGCCAGGCGAAACGGATAAAATGGAGGCTCCAAGGCTGATCGGCTGACGGGCCTTGCGCTATTCAGGGACGAGTGCGGGCTGCTGAGGTCGCTGAGGATTTCATACCTTTATGGCTAAGTCAAATCAAGAGATAGAGAATATTCTCGCGATCATCCCCGCTCGGGGCGGCTCGAAGAGCATCCCCCGCAAGAACATCCGTGACCTGGCGGGCTTTCCTTTGATTGCCTACAGCATTGCCGCAGGGTTCCAGTCGGGCAGTGTGACTAGGACGATTGTCTCCACCGACGATCCTGAAATTGCCGACCTGGCACGGGAGCACGGCGCGCAGGTGCCGTTTCTGCGACCGTCTCATCTCGCTGCGGATGACACGCAGGACCTGCCCGTCTTTCAGCATGCCCTGAAATGGCTGAAAGAAAATGAAGGCTATGAGCCGGAGATCGTCGTGCAGCTGCGCCCGACCTCACCCGTCCGCCCGCCTGACCTTGTTGACCGCGCAGTGGACCTGTTGAAGGCAAACGAGCATGCACATTCGGTGCGGGGCGTCGTACCTTCCGGCCAGAACCCTTATAAGATGTGGCGCATTGACGGCAGCGGACAACTCATTCCACTTCTGGGGGATGAGCATGACGAACCATTCAACATGCCCCGCCAGGAATTGCCGGCGACATACTGGCAGACCGGGCATATCGACGCGATCCGCCCAGGGACGATCGTTCGCGGATCAATGAGTGGAAAGGTCATCTTGCCGGTGATGATCGACCCACGCTACACGGTTGATATTGATAGCGAACGCGATTGGGAGAACGCAGAGCGCATGCTTGCTGCCTTCGATCTTCCGTATGTATCTCCCGGCGCCCCGAAACGCTCACTCCCTGAGCAGGTAGAGCTGGTGGTGCTCGATTTCGACGGCGTGCTCACGGATAACCGCGTTTGGGTTGACAAAGACGGCCATGAGTGGGTCGCCGCCAACCGCGGCGATGGATGGGGGATCGCAAGGCTTAAAGAAGCGGGGGTCGAGGTTATCGTGCTCTCGACAGAAACCGATCCCGTTGTGGCGGCGCGCTGCGAAAAGCTGGGGATCGAATCGGTCCAGGGCCTCGAGGACAAGACCGGTGCGCTCGAAAAGCTGATGGCTGATAAAAGTGCGGCTCCGGAGCACACGGTATTTCTGGGAAACGACGTGAACGACACCCCTTGCTTCCCTCTGGTAGCATGTGGGCTGGTCCCTAGCGACGCGCACCCTGAGGCCAGACGGCAGGCCGACATCCGTTTGAGCCAGCGCGGAGGACACGGCGCAGTGAGAGAGTTGTGTGACATGATTTTGGGAACACGGAGGTTTTAATTTCCGGATGGCTAAAACCATACAGATCGGACAACGCGAAGTGGGGGAAGGGAAGTCGACGTATATCGTCGCCGAAATCGGCATCAACCACAACGGCGATCTCGAGACCGCAAAGGGGCTGATCGACGCGGCGGTGGATGCAGGCGTAGACGCGGTTAAATTCCAGAAGCGCACGCCCGAGCTCTGTGTCCCGGACGATCAGAAGGATAAGATGCGCGAGACGCCGTGGGGATACATCTCCTATCTTGACTACAGGTACAGGGTCGAGTTCGATGAAGAGCAATACGCGGAGATCGACCGCTACACCAAGGCAAAAGGCATCGATTGGTTCGCCTCCGTCTGGGACAAGCCTTCTGTGGATTTCCTTGAGCAGTACGATCCGATCGCGATCAAGATCCCCTCAGCGTCATTGACAGATCACGAACTGCTGGAGCACGCCCGCGCAACCGGCCCGCCGGTCATTCTCTCCACGGGGATGTCGACGATGGAAGAGATCGAGGAGTCGGTGGCGTTGATCGGAGAAGAGAACCTGCTCATCACGCACGCCACGAGCGCATATCCCTGCGAACCCTCCGAGCTCAATCTGAAGATGATCGAGACCCTCCGCCAGAATTTCGGCACCCCCATTGGCTATTCGGGTCATGAGGTGGGGCTGATCCCCTCCGTGGTGGCCGTCGGGCTGGGGGCATGCCTGGTCGAACGACACATCACATTGGACCGGGCGATGTGGGGCAGCGATCAATCCGCTTCGGTTGAACCGGGAGGCTTCCGCCGACTGGTGAAGTATATACGTGTCACAGAAGATTCGTTGGGTGACGGCGTAAAGCATGTTTACGACAGCGAACTGGCCTCGCGCGCCAAGCTTCGCCGCTACCCCTCGACGAGATAACGTTCGTCTTGAAATTAAACTCGGTCATCAACCGTGCAAGGCATTATTGGGCGGATCGGTCGCTTCAAAGCCAGATCCGGGAGTTGGAGCGCTTCCTTTCCGACGCACCGGCGGACGACGCCGCACCGGTCTTGTTCTTCAACGCCTCCACGCGCATCCACCGCCTGAGCCTCAACGGCGCGTACAGCCTGCTGGCTTCCTGGGGATTGCGCGCCGCCGGCATCCCCGTTCGATACCTTGTCTGTCACGCAGGTATGGAGCAGTGCATTCTTGGTGCGGCACTGGATGATCCGCTGAGCCCGCCTCCCTGTCAGAAGTGCATGCGCTTCAGTTCCTATTTATTCCCTGACCACCTGACGCTCCCTCTCGAGAAAAATGATGCACGGGTC